>JAWPMR010000001.1:3176601-3811922 GCA_033344815.1 Paracoccaceae bacterium
CCTGATGATCCTGGGATCGGAGTTGAGTTCGTTTGGTTAAAAATAGAACCGTTTGAAGAGCAGTTTTGAGCGCTCAAATCCGCAGGAAGCGTTGCGCTATCTTGGGGATCAATCCATCAAATTGCAGCGGCGCGTCGGTCACCGCGAGGCAAATACAGTCTTCGTGAATATCGGCGACCGGGGTATGGTGTGTATCACTGTCTGCACTGTCTACATCACCACGCGCGAAATAATCATCCTCGTCCTGGAAAGCGCCCTTGAGCACCATGGTCATTTCCGTACCGTGATGGCCGTGGTCAGGCATAGCCGCCCCCGCCGGGATAAAAAGCAGGCGCGCAGAAGCGTCTTTTGACGTCGAAAGAATCGCCTGCTTCACGCCCATACCTACTGGCTTCCAGCGGATCGCGTCCAAATCACCACCGACGTAATCGCGCAGGGGCTTGGGCAATACAGAGCACTTTTTCTCAACCGATGCCGGTTTTTCAATCTCACCACCTGCGATCAACGCAAGGGTTGCCTCAAAGCTGTTGGGGTTTACAGGCATTGCCGCCTGCATCTGGTTCAGAACCTCTCCGCCAACCGCATCAAAGCTTTCAGCCTGCGCACGGCAAGTGTCACATAAGGACAGATGTGTTGCGACCATCAAGTTGAAAGCCTCTGGCAGTGTTCCTGCGGAGTAACCCATCAGAATTGAGTCACTCAAATGATGTTTAATTGTCTCAGTCATTTCACTATTCACTTCATTGTGTGGCGCAAGCGTTCCAGCGCCAACCGAATTCTAGATTTGATCGTGCCGAGCGGCAGACCGGTTTGAGCGGCGATTTCGCTATGGGTCAGATCCCCGAAATACGCTTTTTCGATCAACTCCCTCTGGGCTTGCGGCAATTCAGCGAGCGCAGTTCCCAATATTTTCGTTTCTTGTTGCAGCGTCAGAATATCCGCCTGATCTGGTTCTTCTTCCGGACCCCATGTCAGGTCTTCTGGTTCTGGTCTGCGCTGTTTGCGCAGAATATCTATCTTGCGGTTTCGAGCGATGGTAAAAATCCATGTCGCGACTGAGGCGCGCGCCGGATCAAACTGGTGCGCTTTGTGCCACAACGCCGCCATTACGTCCTGTGAGCATTCTTCGGCCAGTGACGCATCGGCTCCCGACTTGATCAGAAAACCCTTCACGCGCGGGGCGAAATGCGCGAACAGTTCGGCGAAGGCTTCGGTATCCTTATGATCCCTGATCCGCACGACGTGGTCGATCCACAAAAGTCTTTTGGAGTCACTCTTTAAGTTCACTGAATATTGCCTAGCCCTTTCAGCACGCTGCCTGGATGCCATAGAATGGCCAACAACACCAACGGGTGCAGCGGTCTGTGTGTCTTGGTCAAGCAGCGTAATCATACATCCGTTACGGTGTGGCGGCGCGATCGGATCAAAAAAACATTGTTTTGGCACTGATACATCCACTTTAGATCGTAACCCGTATACACTTCACAAATACCAAGAAGTTCGGAATACGATTTATGCCCTTCGACGCGTTGACCACACGCTCACCCTTATCTCGCAAAACCCTCCCCCACTCGCAAAAGATTGCCGTTATTGGCGGTGGCATATCAGGCATGGGCGCTGCATATATGTTGAGCAAAGAGCATAGCGTGACTGTGTTTGAATCTGAAACCCAATTGGGCGGTCACGCCAGAACCGTCATGGCCGGCAAAAATGGTGATCAGCCGGTGGATACCGGGTTTATCGTTTTCAATCACGAGAACTACCCCTTCATGTCTGCCCTGTTCGCGCAGTTGGATGTGCCCGTGGTCAAATCCAACATGAGTTTCGGTGCATCCATTGATGGCGGCCGGTTGGAATATGCGCTGACCTCGCTGGACGCCCTGTTTGCACAGAGGCGCAATGCGGTTACACCGGCATTTCTGGGCATGGTGCGCGATATTCTGCGTTTCAATAAGAACGCGTTACAGGTGGCGCAGGACCGCGATCTCAGTCTGGGTGCGTTTTTGGAAAAGCTAGGCACTGGAAACTGGTTCCGCGATTACTACCTGTTGCCACTGTCCGGCGCGATCTGGTCTACACCGACGCAAAAGATCATGGACTTTCCCGCTCACGCCATGATCCAGTTTTTCAAGAACCATGCCTTGCTCGGCGTTCACGGCCAGCACCAATGGTACACCGTTCAGGGTGGTTCAAGACAATACGTAAACCGGCTCGAAACGGCTTTGCGTCAGATCGGTGTCGATCTGAGATTGGGCACTTCGGTACAATCGGTCAAGCGGCAACCGGGTCAGGTCGTTGTGCGTGCTCATGGGGGCATGCCGGAGGTATTCGATCAGGTGGTATTTGCAACGCATTCCGATGTTTCACTGCGCTTGTTGGCGGATGCTTCCCCGCAGGAAAAAACGGCGTTGGGCGCGATTGCCTATCAACCGAACGACATCGTTTTGCATTGCGATACAAACATTATGCCCAAAAGCCGCAAAACATGGGCAAGCTGGGTTTACACCGAAGATAAATCAGCCAAATCGGACCGTATTGATCTGACGTATTGGATGAATTCGCTTCAGCCGATCCCGCAGGACGATCTGCATTTCGTGACGTTGAACACAAAACGAACCATTCGCGAAGAATGCATCTATGATGCGGTCACGCTGCGGCATCCCGTCTATGACTTGCCGGCACTGGATGCACAGAAAACGATCAAATCGTTCAATGGGACCCGGAACACATGGTTTTGTGGTGCATGGATGAAGAATGGATTTCACGAGGACGGTTTGAGCAGTGCAGTCGATGTCGTTCAGGCAATGCGGAGTGTAGAGCAGGACCGGGTCGCAGCCGAATGAGCGTGGGCGTGGATCATATCGCAGGTCAGACCTTTCATGGTCGCAAGGGATCGGTTGAAAACGCATTTCGCTATTCTGTGGATTACGTATTGCTCGATGCAGAAGCTGACGTGCAGGCTCCGCGCTTGTTTGCGCGCAATGGTCGTGGCCTGACATCCTTGCATGATGTTGATCACGGCGGTGCACCGAAACAGGGACGCGGCGCGAAATGGGTGCGGGATGTGCTGGAACAGCACCAGATTACCGGCGTTGACAAGATCGAACTCCTTGCCCAACCCCGCATGCTGGGCCATGTGTTCAACCCTGTCAGTTTCTGGCTGTGTCGTTGCGCTGATGGCGAATTGATTGCCGTGATCGCAGAGGTGAGCAATACGTTTGGTGATCGCCACAGCTATCTGTGCCACCACGCTGACCTGCGCCCGATTGCGCCCAGCGACACTCTGGACGCCGCCAAAATTTTTCATGTATCGCCGTTCCAGCCTGTCGGCGGCGGCTATAGGTTCCGTTTTGATATTTGTAAGGCGCGTATCGGGATCTGGATAGACTATACACGCGCTGACGGCGGGTTGATCGCGACATTGACGGGTAAGCGCAGACCGCTCAGCAATCGGTCAATCCTTGGTTTCGCCTTCAAGCGCCCGTTTGGCGCGCGCCGGGTCTTGGCGCTGATCCACTGGCAAGCTTTGAAGCTCTGGTTCAAGGGAGCCAGCTATCGTGCGCGCCCCGCGCCGCCCAATGAAGAGGTGTCCCGGTGACACTGAAAAGCGAGCGTTTGCCCGCCTATTCTCTATTTGCGGCTCTGCTGGCCGCTGCCGGATTGCCGATCTACATACATGCGCCGAAATTTTATCTGGATGAATATGGCGTTTCTCTAGCTGCCTTGGGAGCAGTATTGTTCGGGCTGCGCCTGATCGATGTTGTGCAGGATCCCTTGTTGGGGAAACTGTCAGAACGGCTGCGCAATCATCGCGCCGTTGCAGTCGCTATTGGATGCGCTGTTATTGCCATCGCCATGTTTGGCCTTTTTGCGGTGCCCCCCCTGTTGCCGCCGCTGATCTGGTTCGCCTTAACGCTGACGCTGGTATTTTCCGCTTTTAGCTTCCTGACGATAAACTTTTACGCTCAAGGCGTTATGAAGGGTGCACAGCTTTCCGGTCAGGGTCACTTGCGTTTGGCGCGGTGGCGCGAAAGCGGTGCCTTGCTGGGCGTCTGTGTCGCTTCGGTTGCGCCAGTTGCGCTTGGCGCACTGATGTCTGCACCTTTTGCCGGGTTTGCCGTCGGTTTTGTGTTGCTGTCACTCGCGGCTGCTTTTGCGATGCGTGATGAGTGGGGCACCAAGGGATTGGCCTCTGCCACCGGCTTCGGAGTCGTGTTCAAGGATCCGCTTGCCCGCCGCTTGCTTTTGATTGCCTTGATCAATGCTGCACCGGTGGCAGTAAGCTCGACACTGTTCCTGTTTTTCGTAGAGAGCCGCCTGGAAGCGCCAGGTTTTGAAGGGCCTCTATTGCTTTTGTTCTTTCTTTCAGCCGCAGTGGCCGCGCCTTTCTGGAGCAAGATGGCCGAACGATTTGGGGCCAAGGATGTATTGATTGTCGCCATGGTGCTCGCCATTTGCGCATTCGGGCTTACCTTAACCCTGGGGCCGGGGGATTGGGTGTTATTCGCCCTGATCTGTCTGGCGTCAGGCGCGACATTGGGCGCGGATCTGACATTGCTGCCGGCGATGTTCGCCAGTCGTATGGCGCAAATCTCGCCTTCGGCGGCAGAGGGTTTTGGCCTTTGGTCGTTTGTGTCAAAGCTCACGCTCGCCTTTGCCGCTGCGGGTTTGTTGCCTGTCCTTGAGCGCGCAGGGTTTGTAAGCGGTCCCGCTGGCGAAAACGCGCCCGAAGCCTTGGCATTGCTGGCCTTTTTATACGCTGCCGTGCCTTGTGTGCTGAAAATTGTGGCCATCGCCTTGCTTGCGGTGACAAATCTGAGAGAGGTCTGAAGAGATGAGTGCTTGGATATTTTTGTTTGTTGGATTTGCCATTGGGCTTTTTGTGGTTTGGATGCTGCGCAAAAAGCTGGGGTTCACCGCACAAAACCCATCAGATTACGAAGACGCGATGCCGGAATTTGATGTGCGTAAGCATTTGAACGGCCCAATTACCTGTGAGGGTGTGATCTTCGGTCCATTTGGCCGCGTCAGCAGCCGGTTTGTGGCAGATTTTGAAGGATCATGGGACGGCGAAAACGGCTCGTTGAAAGAAGCATTTACCTATGACGATGGCAGTTCGCAAAATCGCGAATGGCATCTGTCCTTGGGGGAGGATGGCTCTTTGCTTGCAATGGCAGATGACGTTGTCGGTCAAGGAACCGGTTGTCAGACCGGATCCACCGTACAGTTGAAATACAGGATCAAGCTGCCAGAGGCCTCTGGTGGTCATGTGTTGGACACGGTGGATTGGATGTATTTGACGCCAAACGGCACGATCATAAACCGGTCGCAGTTTCGAAAATTCGGGTTCAAAGTGGCTGAACTGGTTGCGACCATGCGACCGAAAGATGCCGCATGAAGAATTGGACGGGCAAAAGATACTGGCTTGTTGGGGCCAGCGATGGTTTGGGCGCAGCACTTGCGCAGAAACTAAGTCGGGCTGGCGCATATGTGATTGTATCCGCGCGATCCGAGGCCAAGTTGAAAGACTTGGTTCAAAGCCTGCCCGGAGAAGCATCCTTTCAGACGGTTGATGTATCGGATGATCAGAGCGTCAAGGATGCCAAAGAGGCAATCGGGCCGGTAGATGGTGTGGTGTTTCTGGCCGGTGTCTATTGGCCCTTTGCGGCGCAGGAATGGGATTTTGGGCAGGCCAATGCCATGGCCGATATCAATTTTACAGGCCTGATGCGGATTATGGGGGTCGTGGTGCCGAGCATGGTGCGACGTGATGCGGGCCACATTGTCATCACCGGCAGTCTCAGCGGGTTTCGCGGTCTTCCCGGTTCAATAGGTTATACGGCGTCAAAAGCAGGTACGATGTCATTGGCGGAATGTATGTATGCGGACCTGCGCAAAACGGGCGTGCAGGTGCAAGTGTCCAACCCCGGGTTCATCAAGACTCAACTGACCGACAAAAACGATTTCAAAATGCCCTTCATCATGACGCCGGAAGAGGCTGCGGAACAGATGTTCAAACAAATGAACACTGACCGTTTCAAGGTCAGTTTCCCGCGTGTGTTTTCCTGGGTTTTCCGGGGCAGTCAGTTCCTGCCTGACTGGTTATACTACCGCATTTTCTCCTAAAGCCGGTCGACATGTTCGCGAAAAATCGCTTCCGCGCGGACCCATACGGGTGCGTCTGGTTCAGCGAGCGATTTCAAAACAGGCAAGAGTTGTTCTGCATAGTCCTCGCTGCTCTCCAGCGGAAGCATCGAAGGCAGGTTGTCAATTGCGGTAACATCAAGCACTGGGTTTTCGTGCACGCGCAAGGCTGGGGTCGCCCAAGTCGTTGTGCGGTCATACACCTTGATCGGAGAGAAATCGCTGTCCGGATCGCAGGCGATATCGGCGATGACGCTGAGGCCACGGTCCCTTGTGAGCGCATCGGCGGGAACAAAAACAGGCGTTCCAGGCCGTGCAAGGACACAGTTGAAAAAGAGGTCGTGCGCCAAAACCTGTGGGAATGGTCCCCCGTTTGAGGTTTCCGCCATGTCCCATTTGGTGGTCGCAACACCCATCGCTGTGCACAGATCTGCAACGCCATTGCCGACACGCCCCAAGGCCCCAATGATCAGCGCGTTGGGGCGGTGACTGCCGGTTGCAACGAGGTCGGTTTGTAAGTCGGCCAGAAGATGGGGCGAACTGTCATAGGCGCTGATTGGCCCCACAATCCTATTTTTTTGCTGCGCGGCCCAGCATTTCAGGGCAACCGCGGCCCCGGCATAGCCCGCCCAATACCCAAAGGCGGCCAATCTACGCCCGCTGTCATCTGTGAGGTATTCCAGATCAAGGAGCGCGCCTGACCCGGCCTTGAAGCGATGCAACAGACGCAGGCCGGCAGGTTGCCCCTTGAAGGCATGGCCAAACATAATGTGTCGATGGGGCAGGGGTGTGTCATCTTCTGGCAATTCCTTGAGCCCAAAAATAATCGCGTCACGGGGCGCGTCAGGCCAGGAGTGGCTTTGCACCATGGTGCATCCAGCTTCGGCATAGGCGCTATCAGGGATCACGCGCGTCGGGGAGGCTTCGACGCTAACCTGCATGCCCAAAGCTAGAAGTTCAACAGCGCCTTTGGGGGTGAGTCCCACACGGGTTTCATTATCGCGCTGCTCCGCGCGGAGCCAGATATGGGTCACTTTCAGAGCATCCCCTGCGCAATGGCGGATTGGACCGAAGCACGCGCCTTCATCCGCGCCATATACGCTTCAATCTCTGGGAAGCCGTCCAGAACGACGCCGTCCCCTTCGAGCCAACTGCACAGCATATACGCGTGCGCATCGGCCACCGAAAGCTGATCACCCAGCACGAAGTCTCCGCTGAGGCACTCATTAGTGAAAAATCGCGCACTCTCGGTCATGGTCTGGGCTACTTTGGCGGTCATGTCGTCAAAACTGGATTGCTGGTCGGCCCAGCGATGACCGCGCATTTTATGGGCGTGGTTCACATGCATCGTCGCGGCGAGAAAATACATCACGCTGCGCATTTGCGCGGCCTGCACCGGATCAGCCGGCACAAGTTCTGCATCAGGTGCGAGGCCGGCCACATACTCGAGGATTGCGCCGGTTTCGGTCAGCAATACGCCATCGTCTGTTTCCAGCGTAGGCACTCGGCCCTTGGGATTTAGCGCCAGATAGGCAGGCTTCGTCTGCTCTGCAGACGCGAAATCGACACGGATCGGGTCGTAAGGCAATCCTGCCTCTTCAAGTGCGATGACAACGGCGATGGAAATGGTGCGGGGGGCATAGTAGAGGCGCATGAAAGGGACCTTTTAAACATGGGTCTGGGCGTAGTGACGATCTGGATCTTCTAGATGTGGAATAGCATTGAACATCGTGGGCGAAAGCGCCCCTCCGATCGGAAACAAACGATGCTGAGAGGTGTTGTAGATTGCCAGAGCCATTTGCGCCATGGCGGCAATATCAAGCCTCAGCACATGGCGCATTGCCATGGAAATCAACCCACCTGAAGTGACCACAAGAGCAGGGCCATCACCCGCCGCGATCTCGCAGAGCACATCCCAGACGCGTTTTTCGAAATCGGCAAACCGTTCTGGTGCACCTGCGATTTCATCGCGCTGCCAGGCTGCAAAAACCTGTGGCAAATGTGTGGTAAATGCGGCCTGTCCTTGAGGAAAGGGTATATTGTGTTCCGCTTCAAGCGCGCGCGCCAAAGTCAGGTATTCTAACTCGTTGAGGCGGGCGTCGCGTATTGGATCAAGCCCCGTCTCCATGGACTGGGCAGTCTCGACATGACGTTTCAGGGTACCGGTGTACAGCCGCGTGTGATGTTGATTCTGGACCTTCAAATGCGCGCCGAGCCAAGCCGATTGCTGATGACCCAAAGCGCTCAACTTGTCATAGCTGGCTTCGTCTTGTGCGCCCGAATTGGCCTGACCGTGTCGTATGAGGGTGATGTGAGACATATCTGCTTTCGATTGCTTGATGCCTTATTAGGGCAGCCGCGTGTCGGTTGGAAGAGGTCAGGCTCCGACGGCCAAACCTTTATGAAGCAGGACCCGGATGCGCGACGCTGCGTTCCCATGGGAAACATATCTGGCGGAAATTCGGCCAGATATGTCGGGATTGGGGTCCTTCAAAACCGTTCTGGCCCCTATAGTCATGCGAGAATCTGGGGAGGCCTGCGGCATGTCTGACAAAATTACCTTTACAATGGACGGTCAGGACGTTCAGGCCGAGGCTGGCATGACGATCTGGGAAGTCGCAAATGGCCGTGGTCTTGTGATCCCGCATTTGTGTCACAAGCCGGCTCCCGGGTATCGCCCGGATGGGAATTGCCGCGCCTGCATGGTGGAAATTGAGGGCGAGCGTGTCTTGGCAGCCTCCTGCATTCGCGAACCCGCTGAAGGTATGGTTGTTACCACCAATTCGGCCCGTGCGGAAAATGCCCGCAAGATGGTTGTTGAAATGCTTCTGTCGGATCAGCCGGGGCAAGACGTATCGCATGATAAATCCAGCCATCTGTGGGATATGGCGGCGCTGAATGGCGTGGAGGCAAGCCGTTTTCCGAAACTCGAAGAGGGGCGCATTCC
The DNA here is from genome assembly GCA_033344815.1 of Paracoccaceae bacterium. Classification (NCBI taxonomy): domain Bacteria; kingdom Pseudomonadati; phylum Pseudomonadota; class Alphaproteobacteria; order Rhodobacterales; family Paracoccaceae; species Paracoccaceae bacterium. The sequence continues at coordinate 3,185,693 of JAWPMR010000001.1, forward strand.
GCTTTTAGACGACAGCCATGTGGCGATGAGTGTCAACCTCGATGCCTGTATCCAATGCGGCCTGTGCGTGCGCGCCTGTCGCGAAGTGCAGGTCAATGATGTGATCGGAATGTCCGGGCGTGGACATGACTCATACCCGACCTTCGATATGGCCGATCCCATGGGCGACAGCACCTGCGTGGCTTGTGGTGAGTGCGTTCAGGCCTGCCCGACCGGCGCCTTGATGCCTGCCACCGTCGTGGATGAAAACCAGGTGGGGGACAGCGCGGATTTTGACAGCGAAGTCGAGAGCATCTGCCCATTCTGCGGGGTTGGGTGTCAGGTGTCGCTCAAGGTCAAGGACGGCAAAGTCAAATATGTGGACGGGATCAACGGCCCGGCGAATGAGGGGCGTCTTTGCGTGAAAGGGCGCTTTGGGTTTGATTATATTCATCATCCACATCGCCTGACCAAGCCCTTGATCCGCCGCGAAGATGCACCTGCCAAAGGATTGAATGTCGATCCGGGCAATTGGCAAGCCCACTTCCGCGAGGCAACCTGGGATGAGGCGCTGGATTTCGCAGCGGCGGGCATGAAGGGTCGTGGTCGCGAAATCGCGGGTTTTGGATCGGCCAAATGCACCAATGAAGAAGCCTATTTGTTCCAGAAGATGATCCGTCAGGGATTTGGGCACAACAATGTCGATCACTGCACGCGACTGTGCCATGCGTCCTCTGTCGCGGCCTTGATGGAAAATGTCGGATCGGGCGCTGTGACGGCCACGTTCAATGAAATTGAAAACGCCGATGTGGCCATTGCGATTGGCTGTAACCCGATCGAAAACCACCCCGTTGCTGCGACATTTTTCAAGCAATTCACCAAGCGCGGTGGCAAATTGATCGTGATGGACCCGCGCGGACAAGCCTTGAAACGGTTCGCCAGCCATATGTTGCAATTCCGTCCGGGTGCCGATGTGTCCATGCTAAACGCGATCATGCATACGATCGTCAAAGAAGGCCTCTACGATCAACAGTATATCGACGCCTACACCGAGAACTGGGAAGCGGAAAAAGCCCATCTGGCTGATTTCTCACCAGAAGCCATGGCGCCGATCTGCGGTATTGAACCGGATGTATTGCGCGACGTCGCGCGGACCTTTGCAGGCGCTAAGTCTGCGATGATTTTCTGGGGCATGGGCATTAGTCAGCACATCCACGGCACCGATAATTCACGCTGCCTGATCAGCCTTGCGTTGATGACGGGGCAAGTAGGGCGCCCGGGTTCTGGTCTGCACCCGCTGCGCGGGCAAAACAACGTTCAGGGCGCGTCTGATGCGGGGCTTATTCCGATGTTCCTGCCGGACTATCAACCCGTAACCGATGATGGCGTGCGTTCGGCCTTTACCAAAGTCTGGGGCTCAGCTGATTTTTCCAATGAACGCGGTTTGACGGTCACGGAAATCATGGACGCGGTGCATGAGGGCAAGATCAAAGGGATGTATGTGCTTGGTGAAAATCCGGCCATGTCGGACCCGGACGTCGAACATGCGCGGGACGCTTTGGCCAAGCTTGATCATTTGGTGGTGCAGGATATTTTCATCACCGAAACTGCAAACTACGCTGATGTGATCCTGCCTGCCAGCGCGTTTGCCGAGAAGTCCGGCACTGTGACGAACACGAACCGGCAGGTCCAGATGGGGCGCCCAGCGGTGGCACCCCCCGGTGACGCGCGCGAGGATTGGTGGATTGAGGTCGAACTGGCCAAACGTTTGGGTCTCGGGTGGACTTACGAAAGTCCCGCAGATGTATTCGCCGAGATGAAACAGAACATGCGTTCTTTGGAAAACATCACATGGGATCGATTGGCAGAGCAGAACGCGGTCACCTATCCCTCGCTGAGCCCCGAAGATCCCGGTCAGGCGATTGTGTTCGGCGAAGGGTTCCCGCGCCCGGATGGGCGTGCGAAATTCACCCCGGCCAGCGTTATTGCACCCGATGATGTCCCGGATGAAGAATACCCTATGGTGCTGACCACCGGTCGACAATTGGAGCATTGGCATACGGGGTCGATGACCCGGCGTTCCATGGTACTTGACGGTTTGGAACCTGAGGCCAATTGCTCGCTGCACCCGTCGACTTTGCGCAAACTGGGCGTTGCCCCGGGGGAGCATGTCCAACTCACTACCAAACGCGGTACGATCTCGATCATGGCCCGCGAAGACCGTGCTGTATCGCCGGACATGGTTTTTGTCCCCTTCGCCTATGTTGAGGCGGCGGCAAACATCCTGACCAACCCGGCGGTGGACCCCTATGGCAAAATCCCGGAGTTCAAGTTTTCGGCTGTCAGGGTGGAAAAAGCGGAGCGGGTTGCGGCCGAGTAACAACGCACGCGCGACGTAAGCTAATTGTTTAACAATGCACCTTATTGCCGAATGGAGATTATCGGCAAAAGGACCATTCGGCGTGAAATATTTGTTGTGCGCGATTGCGCTTTTGAACCCGGTATCGGCGCAAGCGGCAGAACAATATTGGAACTACGGTGACTGGACAGTATTTGTCCAAAGCTATGATACCGGACAAGATTTCCGTGTCGTTTGTACCGCGTCTACGGGTGGGGATGGCGATCCCATACTGTCGATTTCCCTATCGAACGGCGATGCAGCACCGCCCTACTATTACCCCGAACCAACGGTCTATGAATATGCGCCACGTGGTTATGGCACCGTCATGCAGGATGGCGCTCGGGTTCTTTTTGAGTTTGACGTTGATTGGCGCACCGAAGCTTTTGTCACGGCTGGATTTGACGAAGAGGGATTTGCCAAGGCTGCTGCGCGGGCGCATCCAGGAGACAGTTTGGGGCTTTTGCAAACAATGCGTCATGCAAGTACGCTTTGGGTGACACTGGACGGCGCTGTCGTCTATGCCGCATCTCTTGCCGGTTTTACCGCAGCTTATGGTAAGATGGCAGAGCAATGCGGTTTCCCCACCACGGGTGTGATCGACTGACACTGTTCTTAACGTAATCTGCGCGTCATAATGAAGGCGGAACCAAAACCGGGAAAGCCTCATGACAAACCCTGACCGCTTTTTAGCTGACTTGCACCATTTGCGCAGTTTTGGCGCATCCGGTGTGGGCAAGGGTGTCATTCGACCGGCCTATTCTGATGCCGATGTTGCGGCACGGCGATGGCTGTCGGGTCAAATGCGGGACGCTGGCCTGCGGGTGGAAATCGATCCCATGGGTAACCTTTTCGGACTTGCCGAGGGGCCGTCTATTCTACTTGGGTCGCACAGCGACAGCCAGCCCGAGGGCGGGTGGCTAGATGGTGCACTCGGCGTTATTGCTGCATTGGAAATTGCGCGGACATCCGTTGAAACCGGGGGGCCGCCCGTTTCTGTTGTTGCCTTTCAAGATGAAGAAGGGCGATTTGGCGTCACAACTGGCAGTGCTGTCTGGTCGGGGCAAATGACACAAGCGGAAGCGGACAAGTTATATGATCATGCTGGAGTAACTCTTGCTGATGCACGTTTAAGTATGGCCGAAATGACAACTGGCCCCGTCTGTTCATCGCAATTCACTGGTTTTGTCGAAATGCATATCGAACAAGGTCCGACCTTGTTTGAGGCAGGTGAAAAGATTGGCGTCGTCACGGATATTGTTGGCATCCGCGATATGAAGATCACCTTTGAAGGGCAACAAAACCACGCTGGTACCACACCGATGCACCTGCGCCTTGATGCATTTCAGGCGGTTTCGACCTTCAACATGATGTTGAAAGACCGCTTGCAAAATGTCGTGACGCCGCAAACTGTCTGGACCATCGGGCATCTATCGCTGCATCCGAACGCATCTTCTATCGTGCCAGGTCGCGCGGTTTTTTCGATGCAATGGCGCGATAGCGATGTGGATCGGCTAACGCGAATGGAAACGATCATTCGGGAAACCGCCGCTGAAGTTGCTGAAAACCTTGGAATGACTCTGTCCTTTGGTGCTCTTTTGGGACTTGAACCCGTCGCGATGGATCCAAGCTTGCAGTCTGCCCTATGCAACGCAGCTCAACAAACGGTACCGGGTCAATGGCGCAAAATGCCTTCTGGCGCGCTACATGATGCAACAAACGTGGCGTCCCTGATGTCCGTCGCCATGCTTTTTGTCCCCTCCATCAATGGGATCAGCCATGCCTTTGAGGAAGACACTGACGAAGCGGACCTGCTATGCGGTTTGCAGGTTTTATCTCAGGCGATAATAAACACGCCGTAGGGTGGGCTTCAGGCCACCTTCAGGCCCGCCTCATTGCCACGACACATCGCTCATGAAGATGTATCCGGCACCATAAATCGTTTTGATCAACTGTGGATTCTTTGGGTCTTCATGCAATTTGGTGCGCAAACGGGAAATGCGGACATCCATCGCACGATCAAAACTCTCGCTTGCAGCGCCTCCAAGGCTGTCTTGCATCTGGGCACGGCTGATCAGCCGTTTGGGGTTTTCCAGAAACAGACGCAACACCTCTCCTTCTGCATGAGAAAACGGGATATTCTCGCCAGAAGCATCCTCGATAAAATACTGGTTGAAATGTACCGTCCTCCCCGCAAAAACCGCAACCTGGCTGGTCGATTTTGCCGGTTTTGCCGCGCGCAGCCGTGCGCGGATGCGCGCCACGACTTCGGCGGGATCAAATGGCTTGATAATGTAGTCATCCGCACCCAGTTCCAGCCCGGTCACCCTGTCCTGAACCAGAGCGCGTCCGGAAATAATGATCACGATCGCGCCCTTTTCCAAAGCCAGTTTGTGCACCAAGGTCAACCCGTCCGTGTCGGGCAATGATAAATCGACCAGACAAACGTCAGGTGTCTGATGGGCCAAAGCCGCCGTAAATGCCTGCGCACGCCCAAAACTAATGGTGCGAAATCCGGCCTCTTCCAACGCTTCCTGAAGCATTTCTCGAATGGCCGGTTCGTCATCCAGAATGGAAATTAGTGGGGCGGTCATTTTGCAGGGGCCGTTGCGGGGTCAGATGCAAAAAGCGCGGCGAGATCCCCAGGATCAAAAGGTTTTTGCAAAACAGGCGCAGTTTTTTGTGCTGTCAGGTAGAGTGGATCATCGACAGGCAACGATGTCATCAGGACCACGGGCAGATTGCCATTCACTCTGCCGACCAGGTCTATGCCATTACATTCACCCGCCAGTTGAACGTCTGACAGAACAAACGCGATGTCGGGAACGTCCGCCATCAACGCGCTTGCTTCATCCGCACTGACAGCCTCAACAACTGAATGACCCAGATCGGTCAACATCCCGCGATAGAGGGTACGCAGATCATCCCGATCTTCCACCAACAAAACCAACCCGCTGTTTGCCTGCGCGGCAGGCCGGTAGGGCAGGCGTAACGTAACCCGCGCTCCGTCGTGGTGGTTTTCCAGACGTAAATCGCCCCCGGCAAGCTTGGTCATGTCATATACCATAGGTAATCCCAGTCCGGACCCTTCCGCCCCTTTCGTGGTAAAAAACGGATCAAATCCGCGGCTGAGAGCGGTCTGGGAGAATCCGGAACCGGTATCGCCAATCTGCCATTCGATCCAGGTATCATGCACAAGCGCGACCTTGACGGAAATTTCACCTGATCGTCCGCACGCATCACGCGCGTTCAGAACGAGGTTCAGCAGGCTGTCTGTGGCCATGCCTGCATCCAGCATCACGGGCGTTTCCGGCGTTTCCGTCTCAATTTTCAACACCACCCCCTTTGGCAAAGTAGGCGCGGCGAGTGTTTCAAAATTTCGCATCAAGGCATGAATGTCAGTTACCTCCGGTCTCAATGCGCGCTGTGCCGTCATGCCAGCGATGCTGCTCAGCAGACTGCCGCCGCGCCGCGCTGCGGACAGCGTTCCGTCAATAAGGCCTGCTGCATTCTTCGGCATCCCATCCAGACGCATCAGTTTCGATTGCAATCCCAGAATGATCGTCAGCAAGTTCGAAAAATCATGTGTCAGCCCGGAAACCATCTGCGATGCCAACGCGCGCCGCCGCGTTTGTTGCAAAGCGACGCGGGTCTGCATTTCAAGAGTCACATCCATGGATAGGATATAAACCCCGCCGCGGCCGTCCGGCGTAAAGGCTGCGCGGATGCGTCGGGTGCTTCCATCATCCGTAAACTCAAAGACCGATGGACGACCTGCATAGGCGGTCTCAAGATGCGGCGCCACGCGGATGTATGCCGAGGGTCCCAAAGCATCCGCAATATGCATGCCAAGTATCTCGGAAGGGCGACCGGGAATCACTGTGCTCAGTTGACGATTTGAATACGTATATCGCCCGCGTGCATCCACATGTGCAATATGGGCTGGCATCATTTCCGTCGTCAGGCGTGTGCGCGCTTCGATTTCAGTCAGCTCGCGTTTGGTCTCTTCAAGTGCTGCGTTCATGGCCGAGAGCTCGCGGTTGGTCATCGAGAGTTCCTTGGCATAACTGTTAAGCTGATCAGAGAGTTCCTCGGATCGGCTTTGCAAGAGCGCTTCCTGTTTCTTGGCATGCGTGATGTCCGTGTAAACGGTCACCCACCCGCCGCCTTGTGGCAAGGGTGCGCCTTCAACGCTGATGATCCGCCCATTGGCTCGGGTGCGTTCCATGTAATGCGGTTCAAAAGCGCGCGCTTGCTTCACGCGTTCTGCCACAAAGGTTTCGATGTCCGCCACAACGCCGTATTCCCCGCGCAAGGCAAGATGGCGGATCGTATCGGCAAAACCGGCACCTGGCGTGACAAGAGCCTCGGGCAGATCAAACATGCGCTTGAACGGCACATTGCACACGACCAGTTCAAGTTCGGAATCATAAATGGTCAGCGACTGGCCGATCAGGTTGAGACCCGCAGCGGTCAGGTCTTGTGTATGGGTTTGAGACAGGGCCACAGGGCGCTCCAGACGTCGAAATCATGTTAGCTTCCACGTCCGATCTTATCATCAATTGCGCTGACGAAAATCAGGTTTGTATGCTCATACCGGCACCGCGCAGTTTGTAACAATTCGTTAGGATTGAGAAATCATGACGAAAAAGTTGACCTCAAGACTAAAAACAACATTGTATTTGGTACGACGGTCAAAAAAGAGCCGCGCTTGCCTGCAAATGGGCAAGGTCTGGGAGGACAACGGTTGAACAATCGCATAGAGCGCGCCAGCGGAGAGCAATCCGTTCCGGCGCTATTGTATCGTAACGCGACAGAATTTGCGGACGCGCCTGCGTATCGCGAAAAGGAATACGGAATCTGGCAGTCCTGGACTTGGCAGGAAACGCTTGAAGAGATCGAAGCGCTGGCGATTGGACTGCTTGATCTTGGGGTTGCCGAGGGGGATTTCGTTGCGGTGATCGGGCGCAATCGCCCCAAGCTCTATTGGTCCATGGTCGCTGCTGAAATGGTCGGGGCGATCCCGGTGCCGCTTTATCAGGACGCGGTGGCCGAAGAGATGGCTTATGTGATGGGCCATTGTGGGGCGCGTTTCGTGATCGTCGGCGATCAGGAGCAGGTCGATAAGGTCATTGAAATTCAGGAAGATTTGCCCAGTTGCGAGCAGATCATCTATCTGGATCCAAGGGGTTTGCGCAAATACGACCACGCGCATTTGCACCAGTATTCCCATGTACAGGACGTAGGGCGTGCAAAACGCGAAGAGTTGATGGGCGAGCTGAACGCACGCCAGCAAAAGCTGGATTACGACAGTACCTGCGTGATGCTTTATACATCGGGCACGACGGGAAAGCCCAAAGGCGTGGTGTTGAGCAACCGCAATGTGATCGAGACCTCCAAGTCTTCATCGGAATTCGACGATCTGCGTCAGACGGATGATATTCTGGCCTATCTGCCAATGGCATGGGTGGGTGATTTTATCTTTTCCGTCGGGCAGGCGATGTGGACGGGGTTTTGCACCAATTGCCCCGAAAGCGCGGATACAATGCACACCGACCTGCGCGAAATCGGGCCGACCTACTATTTTGCGCCACCGCGTGTGTTTGAAACACAGCTGACCAATGTGATGATCCGGATGGAAGATGCCGGGCGGTTCAAAAAGTGGCTTTTTGACCTGTGTATGGCACACGCGCGCAAGGTTGGCCCCGCCATTTTGGACGGGCAACCGGTGAGCCAATGGGATCGATTCAAATACAATCTGGGTGAGCTTTTCATCTATGGCCCTCTAAAAAACACGCTTGGGTTTAGCCGTGTCCGGGTCGGCTATACGGCGGGAGAGGCGATCGGGCCGGAAATCTTTGATTTTTACCGCGCGCTCGGGATCAATTTGAAACAGCTCTATGGTCAGACGGAGGCCACGGTCTTCATCACCGCGCAGCCAGATGGCGAAGTGCGCAGCGACACGGTGGGCGTTTGCTGTCCGGGTGTGGAGTTGAAAATTGCCGAGAACGGCGAGGTGTTTTACCGCTCACCAGGCGTCTTCGTGGAATACTACAAGAACCCGGAAAGCACCGCGGATACCAAGGACGCCGAAGGGTGGGTGGCGACAGGGGATGCGGGTTTCATTGAGGAAAACACCGGGCACCTGCGCATCATTGACCGCGCCAAGGACGTGGGTCAAATGGCGAGTGGCGCACTATTTGCGCCGAAATATGTGGAGAACAAGCTCAAGTTTTTCCCGAATATTCTGGAGGTTGTCGTTTTTGGCAATGGCCGCGATGAATGTACGGCTTTTGTGAACATTGACCTCACGGCCGTAGGGAACTGGGCGGAACGCAACAACATCGGCTATGCCTCCTATCAAGAACTGGCGCGCCACCCGCAGGTGATGGACACGATCCAGAGCCACGTCGAAGAGGTCAATAAATCCGTCGCGCAGGATGAGATGCTATCTGGCTGTCAGATCCACCGGTTTGTGGTGCTGCACAAAGAACTCGATGCGGATGACGGCGAGTTGACCCGCACCCGCAAAGTACGCCGCCGGATCATTGAAGAGAAATACGCGGATATCATCGCCGCACTTTATGATGGCTCGACGTCGGTGAGCACTGTGACCGAAGTCACCTATGAAGATGGGCGCAAAGGCTCGATCGCGGCCACGCTGGAAGTGCGCGCGGCAAGCGTCGTCCCGGCGGGGACAAGGATGGCGGCGGAATGAAGTGGATTACTATTTACGTATTAACTGTGGCTTTAAGTCTTGTTTTAGCACTAACTTTTTCGCTGAGGTACTCGCAGGCTACTCTGTTTTTTGGCGCGTTAGCGCTTTTGCTCGCGTATCCCGTCATGCATAGGATACCGCAATTAAATCTGACTATGGGCTTGTTTGCAGGGCTGGTAGTCGTCGCAAGCTTCCCGTTCAGAAAGTTTTTTCAACTCGATGATTTTTTGCCTTCAACGATCGTCATGTGCGTCTACGCCGGAATTCTGTTCGTCGCCGGTCTCGGCTGGAAAAGGTCTTGGAAATGAAAGATATCGCAGAAGGATACACCACCGCCGATGGCCGCCAGATTGGGCCGGTGGTGATGGAGATGAAGAACATTACTCTGCGCTTTGGCGGTGTGGAGGCGATCAAGGACATCTCTTTTGACATCCGCGAGGGCGAAATTCGCGCGATCATCGGGCCGAACGGGGCCGGTAAGTCTTCGATGTTGAACGTTATTTCCGGGTTTTACGTACCCCAGGAAGGCCAGGTCTTTTACAAAGGCGCGCCGCGTCCCTCCATGAAACCCTATCAGGTCGCGCGGCAAGGGATTGCGCGGACGTTCCAGAACATCGCGCTTTTTGAGGGTATGTCAGTGCTGGACAACGTCATGACCGGGCGGCTGACCCATATGAAAACGGGCATGTTTTCGCAATCCTTCTGGATGGGGAAGGCCGAGAAAGAGGAAACAGAAAACCGTGAAGTCGCTGAAAAGATTATTGATTTTCTAGAGATTCAGGCGATCCGCAAGACCCCTGTGTCACGCCTGCCTTATGGGTTGAAGAAACGCGTGGAACTGGCGCGGGCGTTGGCGGCGGAACCGTCGCTTTTGTTGCTGGATGAGCCGATGGCGGGCATGAACGTGGAGGAGAAAGAGGACATGAGCCGCTTTATTCTCGATGTGAATGACGAATTTGGCACGACCATCGCCCTGATTGAGCACGACATGGGCGTGGTCATGGACCTATCCGACCGGGTGGTTGTGATGGATTACGGCAAGAAGATCGGTGACGGCACACCGAGCGAGGTGCGCAACAATCAAGCCGTCATCGACGCCTATCTGGGGGTCAGCCATGATTGAAAACCGCGGTGCACAAGCTGTACACAACCTGTACACAGGCTGTACACCGATCCCGTGCATCGGCGGGAAGGTATCGGTGGCCTGCCATGGATGACAAAAAACGTATGGCCTTTTTCTTGGGTGGCGGCACTTTTGTGGGACTGGCGCTGGGCGGGTTGCTGTACGCGCCCGGTCAGGCATCAGTCATTCCCACCAATATCCCGCAGGCTGTGGTCGCCTTGATCGAAGACCGCTGCCTCCCCTTTCTGAAGACGGTTGTTCTTCCACCGCGTCGTTTTGACGGACGCGGTCTTACGCCGGTCTTTTCTGGGTATGAACATATCGAACGATACACCGTTTTGGATGGCAAGATTACTGTCGACCCCAAGAAAACCCAAGAAGGTCCGATCTGTTCGGTTTCCAACGAATTCTCCGCTTGGGGCAGGTCCGATATCGAAAGCGTTGTCCAATACGCCATGACCCTCGGCTCTGAGTGGTCAGGCCAAGACGCCATCAGATTGGACGTGTCCTCCAATGAAGTTCCATTTCAGATCGTTTTCCGCCCCTCCGCGGGCCACGGGAAATTCCTGACGCTTTTTACCGCTCCGGTAGAAGGGAATCGAAGTTATGTGAATGTCACAATTGGATGGTCTGATTTTGAGGAGCATGTAGATGCCTGAACAACTCGCCTTTACCATCGAAGTCTTCCTCAACGGGCTTATGGCCGGGGTGCTTTACGCTCTGGTCGCGCTGGGCTTTGTGCTGATTTACAAAGCCTCTGGGATCTTCAACTTTGCCCAAGGGGTCATGGCGCTTTTTGCGGCGATGACGCTTTATGGGATCATGAACGGGTTGGTGCCTTTTGCCCACCTGATCAACGCGATTTTCGGCACGGATGTGCATCACTTTGGATGGAATATTCCAGCCTTTGCCGCGATCATTCTGACCATCGGGGTGATGATCCTGCTGGCCTATCTGGTGCAGCGGTTCATCTTTCGCTACCTCGTGGGGCAAGAGCCGATCATCCTCTTTATGGCCACCATTGGTCTTGCCTATTTCCTCGAAGGGGTGGGGGACCTCATGTGGGGGTCGGACATCAAGACGCTGAGCGTGGGTCTGCCACAGGGCATCAACGAGACCATCGATGTGACCACATTCGAGTGGTTCGGTTATGGGTTTTTCATCGACAATCTGGATATCGTGGCCTCGGTCGTGGCGATTGTGCTGGTCGCCGCCTTGGTGATGTTTGCGCAATACACCAAACAGGGCCGCGCCATGCGCGCCGTGGCGGATGATCATCAGGCCGCCCTTTCGGTCGGTGTGTCGCTGAATTTCATCTGGATATTGGTGTGGTCGCTGGCGGGGTTTGTTGCCCTCGTGGCGGGCATCATGTGGGGCGCAAAATCGGGCGTGCAGTTTTCCCTGTCTCTGATCGCGCTCAAGGCGTTGCCCGTGCTGATGCTGGGCGGCTTTACCTCCATTCCGGGCGCCATTGTGGGCGGGTTGATCATCGGGGTCGGCGAGAAACTGTTCGAATTCCTGATTGGCGCGCCCTTCCTTGGCGGCGCGACAGAGAATTGGTTCGCCTATATGCTGGCGCTGCTGTTTCTGGTGTTCCGCCCGCAAGGTCTGTTCGGGGAGAAGATCATTGAACGGGTTTGAGCAGATCATCTTGAAACGGTCCGCGGGACCGTTTGATCTGCTTAAAGGGCGGAGCCCCGGATGGCGGCGTTTTGCAAAGGGTCAGGTGGATCTTTTGAACGGGTCGGTCGAGGCCATGCCGCAGCGCTTTGATTATTCTTCAAGACTGCGCAGCAATGCAATGCTCAGGGCGGCCAACACCGTCACACCAAGTGTCAGTGCCAGATTGAAGTCTGCAAATGTCAGCATGGCGAGGCACAGGCACACGCCAACAACGCCCAGACAGATGACAATGCCCAGGGTCCAGGACATGAATCCGGTTTTCTGTGGCGTGACGTGCTGGCCGCGGGTCGGCGTTCCGACAAATTCGGGTTCAACAACGTCGACGCTGTCAATCAAGGCAGCGCGCTGTGCCTGGTATTCGGCATCGGAAATATCTTCCCGCGCCAATCTTTCGTCCAAAGTGCGCAGCTCCCTGAGGATTGCCGTCATTAGCTCCACTCCTACTCATGGCAGGCAAGGTGCCGGATCAATTGGGGCAGAATGGGGCGAAATTGGGAAAAATTGTGGCATGGTTAAAAACGGCTCCGCAAGTCGCCGCACAAAGGGGGACGGTGCAGATGGCGCTCTCTGAAAGCATGCGGTTGTCCTGCCATTGTGGCGCCTGCGAAATGCGGGTGCGCCTTGGCGAGCCCTTAACAGCGGCGCGGCGCTGTGATTGTTCATTCTGCCGGCGCAGGGGGGCCATGAACGTGACCGTAAATGACGGTGATTTGCAGGTTCTGAAGGGGGATGCCTTGTCGCTCTACCAATTTGGCACCTTTGGTGCGGAGCATTACTTCTGTCGCATTTGCGGCTGTTATACGCATCATCGACGCAGATCGAACACCTCCGAGTTCGGAGTCAATGTCGGGGGATTGGAAGGTGTCAATCCGCGCGATATTGATCCGGTGCCTTGGTTGGATGGCGTTAACTACAACCCCGTGAAACAAGGGAGCGTCTAGATGCTTTACCGTGAAGCCGGTGATTTCAGCACCACATATCCGCAGGACAGCCAGACGTTCCCGATCAAATTTGATCGCTGGCGGTACTATGCGGTGCTGTTTGTGGCGATCTTTATCATCCCGTTTCTGGTGAATGATTATTGGGTGAACTCGATTTTCATGCCGTTTCTGATCTATGCCATTGCGGCGATCGGGTTGAACATTCTGGTGGGCTATTGTGGTCAGGTGTCTTTGGGCACGGGCGGTTTCATGGCCGTCGGGGCCTATGCCTGCTATAAACTCATGACGTCTTTTCCCGAGGTCAGCATGTTCATCCACGTGCTGCTGGCGGGGGGCATTACGGCCATGGTGGGCGTGCTGTTTGGGCTTCCCAGTTTGCGGATCAAGGGATTCTATCTGGCCGTGGCGACGCTGGCCGCGCAGTTCTTTCTGGTCTGGTTGTTCAACCGCGTGTCGTGGTTTTACAACTATTCTGCGAGCGGACAAATCAATGCGCCGGAACGCGACACATTCGGCATCCTGATCACGGGACCCAATACCGAGGCCTGGGCGACCTATCTGTTCTGCCTGATCTTCACGATCTTTTCGGCGGTGATGGCGCGCAACCTGACGCGCGGCTCCGTCGGCCGGCAATGGATGGCAATCCGCGATATGGACATTGCGGCTGAAATCATCGGGGTGAACCCGCTGCGCGCCAAACTCACGGCCTTCGCGGTAAGTTCGTTTTTCGTCGGCATCAGCGGAGCGCTGTTCTTTGCGGTCTATCTGGGCGCGGTCGAGGTGGGCGAAGTTTTCGGCATCACCAAGTCATTCCTCGTGCTCTTCATGATCATCATCGGCGGGCTGGGGTCGATCTTTGGCTCCTTTGCGGGCGCGGCCTTTCTGGTGCTGCTGCCAGTGCTTTTGAAGATTGTCGGCGTGGATTGGCTGGGATGGCCGACGGATATCGTGGCGCACCTCAATCTGGTGATCGTCGGTGGGTTGATCGTGGTCTTCCTGATCGCCGAACCCCACGGTCTGGCGCAACTGTGGCGCGTGGCCAAGGAGAAATTGAGATTGTGGCCTTTCCCACACTAGGGCGGGTCACAGAATAACGGCGGGCAAAACCGCCCGACAAAACCCGGGCAACCGGGACATCGGACAAAAACCAAGGGAGGTATCACCGATGAGGTATAAACTAGGAACAATGGCCGTGGCAGGTCTGATGGCGGCAAGCCCTGTGATGGCGGATCTTGTCTTTCCATCGCTGAGCTACCGTACGGGTCCCTATGCGGCGGGTGGTATTCCATTTGCGGATGGGTACGCGGATTATTTCACCTTGCTTAACGAACGTGATGGCGGCATCGGCGGAGTGGCCGCGCGCGTGTTGGAGTGTGAAACCGGGTACAACACCGAAAAGGGTGTGGAGTGTTATGAGAGCACAAAAGGAGAAGGCGCGTTGGTCTATCAACCGCTCTCCACCGGGATCACCTATCAGTTGATCCCCAAAGCCACGGCAGATGACATCCCGATCCACTCCATGGGGTACGGTCGGACGTCGGCCGCCAATGGCGATGTGTTCAGCCATGTATTCAACTATCCGGCCAACTACTGGAACGGTGCGTCTGCTGCGGTCAACCACATATTGGAACAGAACGGTGGCGACATTTCCGGCAAGAAAATCGCGCTGGTTTATCACAACTCCGCTTATGGCAAGGAGCCTATCCGCACGCTTGAAGTGCTGGCCGAAAAGCATGGGTTCGAGTTGAGCCTGCTGGCGGTTGATCACCCCGGACAGGAGCAAAAGTCACAGTGGCTGCAGATCCGCCGTGAAAAGCCCGACAATGTAATCATGTACGGCTGGGGCGTGATGAATCAGGTCGCGGTTCAGGAAGCAGCCAACATCCGTTTCCCGATGGAAAACTTCATCGGCATCTGGTGGTCTGGCGCTGAGATCGACGTGGAGCCAGCGGGAGACAAGGCCGATGGGTTCAAGGCGCTTGCGTTGACGGCTGTGGGCGATGATTTCCCATTGTTCGATGACATCCAGAAATACGTCGTGGACGGTGGTAAAGCAGCGGGCGCGGGCGATCAGATCGGCACGGTGCCCTACAACCGCGGCATTTATGCGGCGATGCTTGCAGCCGAGGCCGTGAAGAAGGCGCAGGAAATCCACGGTACAGCCGACATTACCTCCGGCATGATGCGCGATGGAATGGAAGCGCTGGAAATCACCGAAGAGGTGATGACCGCCAATGGCTTGCCGGGCTTTGGCCCGTCGTTCTCGGTCTCGTGCCAGAACCACGGTGGCGAAGGTATGGTTGCGGTGACGCAGTGGAATGCCAGCGCAGGCGAGTTCGTGAAGATCGCGGATTTCGCTTCGACGGATATGAGCGTTATTCAGCCCCTGATTGACGAGGATTCCGCCGCATATAAGGCGGAAAACAACATTCCGTCCAACTGCAACTAAGATACTTTGCCCCGGCGGGACAGACCGCCGGGGTATTTTTCGACTAAATTGAGGTTATCGCCCCATGCTGGACGCCGCCAAAGAACAGGACACAAGTGCCGATACGGTGCTCGAGGTCAACAATATCGAGGTGATCTACAACCACGTGATCCTTGTGCTGAAAGGGGTGAGCCTGAATGTGCCCAAGGGCGGGATCACGGCACTTCTGGGCGGCAACGGGGCGGGCAAGACGACAACGCTCAAGGCGATCTCGGGGCTTTTGGCCTCGGAACGCGGCGAGGTCACCAAAGGCTCGATCCGCTATCATGGCGCGGTGATCCAACATCAGGATCCAGCCGAAACGGTGAAACAGGGCGTGGTGCAGGTGATGGAAGGGCGTCACTGCTTTGAACATCTGACCGTTGAGGAGAATCTGCTCACGGGGGCCTATACCCGGCGCGACGGCAAGGGGGCCATCGCTGCGGATCTGGAACTGGTCTACAATTATTTCCCACGTCTGAAGGAGCGCCGCAAATCTCAGGCCGGCTATACTTCGGGCGGTGAACAGCAAATGACGGCGATTGGCCGCGCGCTGATGTCCAAGCCCGAGACCATCCTGCTGGATGAACCCTCCATGGGTCTCGCGCCGCAACTGGTGGAACAGATTTTCGAGATCGTGAAATCGATCAACGAGGAGCAGGGCGTGACGATCCTGCTGGCTGAGCAGAACACCAATGTGGCGCTGCGTTTTGCGCATTACGGCTATATTCTGGAGTCCGGGCGCGTCGTGATGGACGGCCCGGCGGCAGAACTGCGCGAAAACCCGGACGTCAAGGAATTCTATCTGGGCATGTCTGAGGAGGGCCGCAAGTCCTTTCGCGACGTGCGCAGCTATCGTCGCCGTAAAAGGTGGCTGTCTTGAAAACTGGAGGAAATACGATGAGACGTCTGGTCCTGGCTTTTGTAGCTGCCACGTTGGCGACCCCTCTGTGGGCAGAGGAATTGGTGCAACGCACGGTATTGAATGAACAACCCTTGAGCGGTGCGGAGGGGACCATTGTTCTGGTCTCAAACCTCAAGGTCATGCCGGGCGGGCGCATCCCTCTGCACACACATCCCGGTGATGAGCATGCAGTGATCCTGACAGGGGGGCTCGCGTTGATGCCGAACGGCAAAGAGGTGCAGTTTGCCGATGGCACGCCGATGTTTTTCCCGGCTGGGCAGGTGCATGGCGGCGTGACCAACCTGGGTGATGCGCCCATCGTGATCATGACCACTCATATCGTCGAGGCGGATGCGCCGTTTCAGACCGCGGCGGAATAAGATGACAATGCATTTCGACGATCTGGAGACGCGCAGCGCAGATGCGCGCGAGGCGGCGCAATTGGCTGCATTGCAGGCCAATATCGACCGGATTGCGACCGCACCGGAGGCCTGTCGTATCGAGGCAGGCGCGGTGCAGGACATCGGCGATCTGGCGCGTTTGCCGGTTTTGCGCAAATCTGATCTGGCGCAGTGGCAGGCTGATAAACCGCCCTTTGGCGGCATCCCCGTTAGCAATGTGGCGCATGTGTTCCAGTCGCCGGGGCCGATCTATGAACCCGGTGGCGTGACCCATGATTGGTGGCGCATGGGGCGTTTTCTACATGCGGCGGGTATTGGCGCGTCGGATGTGGTGCATAATTGTTTCGGCTATCACCTGACCCCGGCGGGCATGATTTTCGAAAGCGGCGCGCGGGCGGTCGGGGCGACGGTTTTGCCCGCAGGCACAGGCCAGACCGAATTACAGGTGCAGGCGGCGCAGGCTGTGGGATCCACCGCCTATGCGGGCACGCCGGATTACCTGAAGGTGATCCTCGACAAGGCGGCCGAGATGGGTGTGGCGTTGGGGATCACACGGGCGGCTGTGGGCGGCGGGGCCTTGTTTCCCGCGCTGCGCCAGGAATACGCGGATCGCGGCATTTCATGCCTGCAATGCTATGCGACGGCCGATCTGGGCAATATCGCTTACGAAAGCCCGGCCATGGAAGGCATGATCGTTGATGAGGGTGTGATCGTGGAGATCGTCACCCCCGGCACCGGCGATCCCGTGGCCGAAGGTGAGGTGGGCGAGGTGATCGTGACATCGCTGAACCCGGATTATCCGCTGGTGCGGTTCGCCACGGGCGATCTGAGCGCGGTGATGGCTGGGCAAAGCCCCTGCGGGCGCAGCAACATGCGCATCAAGGGCTGGATGGGGCGTGCGGATCAGACCACCAAGATCAAAGGCATGTTCGTGCGTCCTGAACAGGTGGCAGCGCTTGTCGCGCATCACGATGCGATCCACAAGGCGCGGGTGATTGCCAGCCGGGAGGGTGCGCAGGACGCGATGACGGTGCAGGTCGAGGCCACAGGCGTTTCACCCGATGATCTGGCGGGTTCGGTGATTGCGACCCTCAAGCTGAAAGGCGCCATCGAGATTGTCGCGCCGGGCAGCTTGCCCAAGGATGGGATGGTGATCGAGGATCAACGGACTTACGACTAGACGGGTGTGCATCCGGGGGACACGATAGTGCAGGCACCGGCCAACCCCCGCATGTCAGAGCTTGGTAGCGTGGCTGCTCACAGCGAAAGCCCCGGGGTTCATAGCGGCATAGGGGTTTGCGGATCCCGGCGGTGTAGCATTCTGTTCTCACCGCAGCGTGGGCACGGTAATCCGTTGAAAAGCGGCGGGTATCCCTCTGGTCATTCCGACAAAAAGCGTCGAGAATAGGGCCCATGTCTGATGCGCCGCCTCTGTCCGCCCATGATTCCGACCGCGCATCGCCCCATGTGCGCGATGGGTCGCGTGTGCTGTCGGGCCTCTCGGTTTTTGTGGCCTGTACCTGCGCGCTGCCGATGCTGGCAGTCGCTCTGGCGGCTCTGAGCGGTGGCACCGACACGATAGCCCATCTGATGCAGACGGTCTTGCCACGCTACGGCGCAACAACGCTCTGGTTGGTCCTGCTGGTCTCCGTCGGCACCTTTGCCCTGGGTGTCGGGGCCGCCTGGCTGGTTACCATGACCCGATTTCCCGGCGTGCGGTTTTTTGAGATCGCGCTGGTGCTGCCATTGGCTTTTCCAGCCTACGTATTGGCCTATGCCTATACCCATGTGCTGGACCATCCGGGCGTGGTGCAGACCCTGTTGCGGGCCCTGACGGGCTGGGGGCCGCGTGATTACTGGTTCCCGGAAATCCGATCCGTCGGGGGCGCAGCGAGCATGCTGATCCTTGTGCTTTACCCCTATGTTTACCTGCTGGCCCGCGCCGCGTTTTTGCAACAAAGCGCGACGACCTTTCTGGCCGCCCGCGCTTTGGGTGCCTCCGCGTGGTCCGCGTTCTTCAAGATCAGCCTGCCGCTGGCCAGACCGGCGATTGCAGGGGGCGTCTTGCTCGCCGTCATGGAAACCATCGCGGATTTCGGCACCGTTGCCTATTTCGGCGTCCAGACTTTCGCCACGGGGATTTACACCAGTTGGTTTTCACTGGCGGATCGGGCCGGGGCGGCGCAACTGGCGCTGTGCCTGCTGAGCTTTGCATTGCTGTTGGCCATGCTGGAACGCGCCCAGCGCGGCGGGGCAAAATACCATGACCCGTCGCGGCGCCAGCAGCGCATGGAGCCTGCGCAGCTCAGCGGGTACCGCGCGTTCATTGCCTTTGCGCTGTGTTGTGTGCCGGTGCTGTTGGGCGCGGTGTTGCCGGTGCTGGTGCTGTTCTCGATGGGGCTGGGATCTGAACAAAACCTGCTGAGCGCGCGCTATCTGGGCTTTATCCAGAACTCGGTCACACTGGCCTCGGTGGCCGCCGTGTGTACCGTCGGAGCCGCCGTGGCTGTCGGCTTTTTCCAACGCCTGCGCCCCGGTCGCACCTCCCATGGCGCGGCCTATATCGCACGCCTGGGATATGCGGTGCCCGGCGGCGTGATCGCCGTTGGCCTGCTGGTGCCTTTCGCGGCCTTCGACAATGCGCTGGACGGTTTCATGCGCGCCCGGTTTGATGTCTCCACCGGCTTGTTGATCACCGGTTCCATCTGGTTGCTGGTGACAGCTTACGTTGTCCGGTTTCTCGCCGCAGCGCTGGGCGCTTATGAAGGTGGACAGGCGATGGTACCGGCCAATATGGACGCCGCCGCGCGGTCTCTGGGCCAGACGCCCACGGGGACTCTGCGCCGCGTGCATCTGCCGATCCTTGCCCCGAGCCTGCTGACAGCTCTGCTCATCGTTTTTGTCGATGTCATGAAAGAATTACCCGCGACCCTGATCATGCG
This sequence comes from Paracoccaceae bacterium, assembly GCA_033344815.1. Classification (NCBI taxonomy): domain Bacteria; kingdom Pseudomonadati; phylum Pseudomonadota; class Alphaproteobacteria; order Rhodobacterales; family Paracoccaceae; species Paracoccaceae bacterium. The sequence goes on from JAWPMR010000001.1 coordinate 3,205,249, forward strand.
GCCCTTCAACTACGACACGCTTGCGGTGCAGGCCTACCGCCTCGCCTCAGATGAGCGGCTGGAAGGCGCGGCTGTGCCGAGCCTGGTCATCGTCGCCATTGGTCTTCTGCCGGTGATCCTGATCTGTCGTCAAGTCGGGCGACGCAGCCCGTAGGGTGGGCCTTGGGCCACCGCTGGTGCCACGGCGGCCCGTGCACTTAGACCTCTTCGCCGATTTTATCCTGCGTTTGCGTCTCAAAATCGCCCGCATCATGACGCTCATGCAACTGCATCTCCGGTTCCCCAAACGTACGGTTCACCATGCGTCCGCGTTGTACGGCGGGGCGCGCATCAATGGTCTTGGCCCATCGCATGACGTTTTCATAGCTGTCCACATCCAAAAATTCTGCCGCGCTGTAAAGGCGCCCCAGCACAAGTTGCCCGTACCACGACCAGATCGCGATATCCGCAATCGTGTAGGCGTCCCCTGCAATATAGGCGTGATCCGCCAATTGACGGTCCAACACGTCCAATTGGCGCTTGGCCTCCATCGAAAACCGATTGATGGGATATTCGAATTTCTCCGGGGCATAGGCATAGAAATGACCAAATCCACCCCCGAGATATGGCGCAGACCCCATCTGCCAGAACAACCAGGACAACATCTCCGCCCGCGCGGATGGATCTGTGGGGATGAACTTCCCGAACCGCTCGGCCAGATGCAGCAAAATCGCACCGGATTCAAAGACGCGCACGGGCTCTTCTCCCGAGTGATCCATCAGTGCCGGAATTTTCGAGTTTGGATTGGCTTTGACAAAGCCGCTGCCAAACTGATCGCCATCGCCAATTTTGATCAGCCAGGCATCATATTCGGCTTCCTTGATGCCGAGAGCCAGCAGCTCCTCCAACAGGACTGTCACCTTCACACCATTGGGCGTCGCGAGCGAATATAGCTGAAAGGGATGCTTGCCAACCGGCAGATCCTTGTCGTGGGTCGGCCCGGCTATGGGCCGGTTGATGTTTGCAAACTGGCCACCGCTTTCGGACTCCCATGTCCAGACGGAAGGCGGGGTATAGGCGGACGTGTCGGTCATGGTGATCTCTCTTTTACGCGGCATGAAAGTTGAATCTATGATCCGGCGGCTCTGACACAAGTGCTGATAACGAAACACGGCGGTCTGATCGACACTTTCATCCCGGACAGGGTGTTTTTCCTGTCCAATTTCTTTCTTTGCGGGCTGCAGGGCATAAAGACTTGCATTCCATGCGATACTTTGAGTTGATTATGTGACATGGCGCACTCCTTGAAGACGACCCTGACCGAACTCTACACCGGATCGCAAAAACGCTCCCAAAGGTTCCGCCTGGGCCTGATTGCGTTTGATGCCATCACCATCATCCTGTTCATTGCCCTTGCACCCTTTGAGCCTTCACCGCGCATGGAACTGTTTGGGTTCGGGATCGGATTGGTCATTTTGATGGATTTCTCTGCGCGTCTGTGGATCGCGCAGGATCGACGGGCGATGTTGCTCAAAATATATACGCTTGCGGATATTGTGGTGATCTTGTCCCTGCTGATATCCCCCTTCATTCACGCCAATCTGGCCTTCCTGCGTGTTTTGAGAGGGCTGCGGATCATCCATTCCTACCACCTGCTGCGCGATTTGCGCCATACAAGCGCGTTTTTCGCCAAGCATGAAGATGCGGTGATTGCGGCGGTCAATCTCTTTGTCTTCATCTTTTTCACCACGTCCATTGTGTTTGCGCTGTTTGCCGAGCGCTCAGCCGGCGTCCGTGGCTATATCGATGCGCTCTACTTTACGGTCACAACCCTGACGACCACGGGGTATGGTGACATCACCCCCACGACGACGGGCGGCAAACTGTTGGCGGTTGTGATCATGGTGGTCGGTGTGGCGCTGTTTGTGCAATTGGCCCGCGCGATCATTCAGCCCTCGAAAGTCAGCCATAAATGCGGCTCCTGTGGTCTGATGAAACACGACCATGATGCGGTCCACTGCAAACATTGCGGAGAAGTGATCCGAATTGAAACGCAGGGATGGGTATAACGGCCCTTTTCGGGCGGATTCGTGTTATGATCTGCTCTCAGTGGTGTAAAGCGGAGACGCCTGTGATGGTTGTCAGGATATGGTGGATGTTCTTTTGGTGGGTGCCGCTGGCGGGGTTTGCCGCCGGCCCAGACGCAGCGGATACCCCATCCGGGCTGATGTGGAACCGCACGGGATTGCCCGCCGTGTTTCCGCTGCAGGTGAAAACCCCGGTTGGTCAGAATTACCTTCTGACGCTGACGGATGCGAAAACGGGTGATGGCGCGCTGGCGGCCTTCATCGAGGGGGGCGCGTTTTTCAAGGTTCTGGTGCCGCCGGGCACCTATGATGTACATTTTGCCCATGGTGACACTTGGATCAGTGAAGAAGAGTTGTTTGGTGCGGGGGATAAAACGCAGAATTTCGAGATCGCGGAACCGCTCACCTTTGCGATCCGGGATTTCAGCACAAAGGCGGGTCATCTGATCGACGTCGCCTTCTCCGGCCCGACCGAAGGAGCACAGATTACGGTGACGGCGCAGTATCTCTGTCAGGGTATGCGCCTGACGGCCATTCCCCGATTGCAGCCGTCGTTTGATGATGTGGATTCGTTTCGGTATCGCATTCCCGATGAGGGCGAGTTGATGCGCTTCCCATCGCGTTTTTCCGAGGAGCGCCTGTTGGACAGCGGTGATGAACCCACTTTTCCCACCCGCTATGCGCCGTATTTTTCCCAACCCGAATATGAGGTGCGCGCGAGCCTTTGTTGAGCTCTGCTGGCATGAAAAAAGCCGCCCCGGAAAGAGAGCGGCCCTTTAAGATCGTGATGCTGTCGCGTCTCAGCCCTGACGGGCTTTGAAGCGACGCTGGGTTTTATTGATGACGTAAACGCGGCCTTTGCGTCGCACAACACGGCAGTCGCGGTGCCGATTCTTGAGCGAGCGGAGCGAATTGCGAACCTTCATGGTCTCTCTCCTCTAATCTTCTTCTCAGTCGGCGCGCGGACCAGCGCCGGGGTTGCGGGCGATCCGGGGTATCCGGACCAGTGAAACAGGTGGTGGGCGATACTGGGATCGAACCAGTGACCCCTTCGATGTCAACGAAGTGCTCTACCGCTGAGCTAATCACCCCCTATGTAACGCGAATTCCTTAACCCCAAACAAAAATGGGGCGCGAAAACACGCGCTGGTAGGCGGGTCTATAAAAGGAGTCGTCAGAGGGATCAAGGGCTTTTGGTTTTTGCTTTTTCTGCGCTATGGTCGCGCCAAGAGGATTGTCCATGAACAAGTCGGCGTTTGAAGTCTGTTACCCTGATCGCAACAAATCCTGCGTGGTTTTTGCCTCGCCCCATAGCGGGCGTGACTACCCGTGGTCGCTGTTGCGCACGACTGTGCTGGATGATCACGCGATCCGTTCCTCCGAAGACGCCTTTGTGGATCAGTTGTTTGACTGTGCGACGGAATTTGGTGCGACCTTCATCAAAGCGGGTGCGCCCCGCGCGTTTGTCGACCTCAACCGCAGCCCCGAAGAGCTTGACCCGGCCTTGATCGAGGGCGTGCGTCGTCAGGGTCATAACCCGCGTGTGGCTTCGGGCCTTGGTGTGATTCCCCGCGTGGTCGCCAATGGACGCGCGATTTATCGCGGCAAGCTGACCATGATTGAAGCGCGCCAACGCCTGAACAGCTATTGGCATCCCTATCACAATCAGCTGCAGGCCCTGCTGGATGACGCGGTGCAATGTCACGGGCAGGCCGTTTTGGTTGACTGTCACTCGATGCCGCATGAAGCGGTCGAGGGCATCGCACGGCGCGGCGCAAAACGCCCGCAAATCGTTCTGGGCGACCGGTTTGGCGCGGCAGCCGCCGCAGAAGTCGTTGACCGGATCGAGGCGGCATTCTCCTCCGCCGGCTTTGTGGTATCGCGCAATGCGCCGTTTGCCGGGGCTTACGTGACGCAGGCCTATGGTCGCCCGACGCGTGGGCAACATACGGTTCAGGTCGAAATCGACCGCGCCATCTATATGGACGAAAAAGCAATCAAGCCGTCATCTGATTTCGCTGACGTGCAACGCACCCTGCGCGGGGTGATTGCCGAAATTGCCCAGATCGGTCAGCAAAGCATACCGCTCGCGGCGGAGTGACCCTTAGCGCAATGCGCGGCCTTTCAGGATAGCATCCGTGCCGAAACGTGCGCGAATCTCATCGGTCGCACGTTCCGCATCGCCCCGTTTCTTGGCCTGCGGGTCTAATAGATCCCCTGAGCGGTCTGCGCCGGTGGCATCCATCAAGTCGGATATACCGCAACCCAACAGGCGATAGGGGCCTTGTTCGCCTACCTGATCAAACAGCGCGCGCGCGGTACGATATATTGTATCGGCCATTTGCGTCGAATCGCGCAGGCTGATCCGTTTGGACAGGAGCGAGTGATCCGAGCGTTTCAGTTTGAGCGTGACCACACGTCCCGCGAGATCCTTGGCCTTGGCCCGGTCCGAAACCTTTTCCGCCATGCGCCACAGATGCCCATCCAGCAGATCAGGATCATTGGTGTCCTCGTGAAACGTGGTTTCGTTCGATATGGATTTCATCGGCGTGTGGGCCGATATGCGCCGCGCGTCCTGCCCGCGCGCCAGATGCCACAAGCGATCCCCCATGGAGCCGAAACGCGCGATCAATTCGGTGCGCTCCCACCGGAGCAGATCCGAAAAGGTGCGAATGCCCGCCTTGTCAAACGCGGCCTGCGCCGCTGGCCCCACGCCCCAGATCATCCGCACGGGTTTATCACGCAGAAAGTCATCCGTTTCCGCCGCGCCAATGATGGAAAACCCGTGTGGTTTGTTGAGATCAGACGCCACCTTGGCCAGAAATTTGTTGTGGCTGAGACCTATGGATCCTGTCAGCCCCAGTTCCGTGCGCATGCGTTTGATGAGGCGCGCCAGCATCACCGCCGGGGGACGTCCATGCAGGCGCGCGGTGCCCGACAGATCCATGAAGGCCTCATCCAGCGACAGGGGTTCGATATCGGGCGTCATTTCCGACATCATGTCCCGGATCGCGCGGGAGGCCTCCACATAGGCGTCCATGCGCGGTTTGATGATCACCGCTTCGGGGCACAGTTTGAGCGCCTGAAACATCGGCATGGCAGAGCGCACGCCGCGAATGCGCGCGACATAACACGCGGTTGAGACCACACCGCGCCGCCCGCCGCCAATGATCACAGGCTTGTCCTGCAGGCTCGGGTCGTCGCGTTTTTCCACCGAGGCATAAAACGCGTCGCAATCCATATGCGCGATGGAGAGCGCAAACAGTTCCGGATGTGCGACAATGCGCGGGCTGCCGCAGGTCGGGCAGCGGCGTCCGGCGTCAAATTCGGTCAGGCAATCGCGGCAAAGAGCGGGCATTTGCAGGTCGTTCGTCTATAATGGACACATGCAGCAACCCTATGCCAGCACGGTCGAAATGAACATGCCCTTTACCGGCGCGAAAATCGTGCTTTTGATGGGGGATCAGCTGATCACGATCCTGCGCGATGATCGCCCTGATATCCCCTATCCAAACCATTGGGATTTGCCCGGTGGCGGGCGTGAAGGGCGGGAAACACCATTGCACTGTGCGCTGCGTGAGACGCGCGAGGAGTTGGGCCTGACCGTGCCGCCCGGGTCCATTGTCTGGGGGCGGCGGTTCTGTGCCCCGGATCAGGTGAACTGGTTTTTCGTGGCCTATGTGCCGACAGGGTTCGAGCAGCAGATCGTTTTTGGGGACGAAGGCCAGCGCTGGAGCACCATGGATGTGACGCAATTTCTGCGCCATCCCAAAGCCGTGCCGCAGTTTCAGAACCGCCTGAAGATATTCCTGAAGGAGAGGTCGGAAACGAAAAACCCCCCGCTGTTGTGAGCGGGGGGAGGTAACGAACCTCAGGAAGACGCGGTTCGTCGGGGAGTATCACCTAGGGTCAACTTACCACCTATGGGAGAATACACCTAACCCGCGATGACCGATTTTCACCAGATAGAGTAGTATGTTGTGCATTAGCCACAGTCTCTTGCGTTGCTCATCGACGCAAGAGCCACCAAAGTAACCTGTGGATAATTAACCTTTTGCGATAATTATCAGTAATTTGACCTGTGAGTCTGTCAGGCGTTCAGTTCCGCCAGAATCGCCTCCGCAGCGATTTTGGGATTTGGCGATTTCCACACCGGACGTCCGACAACAATGTGATCTGCACCATCTGCAATGGCGCGGGCTGGCGTTGCCACACGTTTCTGGTCCCCCAGATCTGCCCCTGCAGGGCGCACGCCGGGGGTCACGATCAAGCGACCTGGTGCCGTGGGCAGAGCCCGGATCATGGCCGCCTCCTTGGGTGAGGCGATCACCCCGTCTGCCCCCGCTTCAAACGCACGGGTGGCACGGGCGGCGACAAGTTCGGCGATATCGCCCTCGCGGATCTGGCACCCATCCAGATCGCTGCGATCCAGCGAGGTCAAGATCGTGACTGCGAGGATTTTCATGTTCGACCCACCGGCGCCTTCCTTGGCGGCGGCAACCACATGCGGATCGCCGTGCACAGTCAAGAAATCGAGATCAAATTGCGCCAATCCGCGTACCGCAGCCTCGATCGTGGCGCTGATGTCAAAGAGCTTCATGTCGAGGAAAATGCGCTTGCCGCGTTCCTGCTTGAGCTCATTTGCCAGCGCCAAACCGCCCCCGGTCAGCATCCCCAGTCCGATTTTGTAGAAATTCACCGCATCACCCAGTTGGGTGGCAAGTTGTTCGCCCGCCAGGGCGTTCGGCACATCCAGCGCCACAATCAACCGGTCATCCATCTTGGTCCGCTCCCTTTTGATGTCGCGTTTCCATATGCTGTGAAACCGCTGCTGTCTATCGGACCGGCGCAATTACACAAAAAGGCCCGGAAAACGCGGTCTTCATGCGTTCCGGGCCAGGTGCGTTACGTCGTTTTTCGGGCTGTGTCGCGTGGCCGGGCTCCGGGGGAGTGGAGCGGTCCGCGAGCATTTCACCCGAAAAACCGTTGTCCCGCCTGAGGCAGTGGAGTTGTGAGGTCAGGCGGAACAACTGGAACTGGCAGAACATGCCAACTTTTTACGATACTCAGTGACTGGCAGAATACGGGGCGAACCGTTTTCTTGCCCTTGTCTGAACGTTTAAATAGGGATGTTCGGTCCCGGGTTAACGGGGAAATTATCCGCGGCATTCCCATCCGCGGTCATTTGATCCATGTCAGGGCAAAACGCATGGTTTTTTGTATATCCTTTCGACGGAGCGTGCGGACCACTTGAAGGTGACACCCGCGGGCCCCAAATGAAAGACAAGGTCCTACCACGCTGTCGTGCCGCCAAGTCGGGCGCAGCAATCCGGGACGCTTTAGAAAAAGGAGAATACCCATGGACTTGAGCAAGTTCACGGAGCGGTCGCGCGGTTTTATTCAGGCTGCACAGACCATTGCGACACGCGAAAGCCATCAGCGGCTTGCGCCTGAACATATTCTGAAATCACTTATGGATGACGATCAGGGGTTGGCCAGCAACCTCATCTCTGCGGCGGGGGGTGATCCCGCGCAGGTTGTACAGTCACTGGAATTGGCCTTGTCAAAAATGCCAAAGGTCAGCGGCGATGCCGCGCAAGTGTATCTGGACAACACCACGCAGAAAGTGCTGGCCGAAGCTGAAGCGCTGGCCAAGAAAGCCGGGGACAGTTTTGTCCCGGTCGAGCGCATATTGATGGCGCTTTGCATGGTGAAATCTGCGGCCAAGGCTGCGTTGGATGCCGGTGGCGTCACAGCGCAGGGGCTGAATACGGCGATCAATGACATCCGCAAAGGGCGCACAGCCGACACGGCGAATGCCGAAGAGGGTTATGACGCGCTGAAGAAATACGCGCTGGATCTGACGGAGCGCGCCGAGGCGGGCAAAATCGATCCGATCATTGGCCGTGATGAGGAAATCCGCCGCGCCATGCAGGTGCTGAGCCGCCGGACCAAAAACAACCCGGTTCTGATCGGTGAACCCGGCGTGGGTAAAACCGCGATTGCCGAAGGCCTCGCGCTGCGGATCGTGAATGGTGATGTGCCTGAGTCTTTGCGCAACAAGAAACTGCTGGCACTGGACATGGGCGCGTTGATTGCCGGTGCAAAGTATCGCGGTGAGTTTGAGGAGCGCCTGAAGGCTGTTCTGACTGAGGTCACCGAGGCCGCGGGCGAAATCATTCTGTTCATTGACGAGATGCACACGCTGGTAGGCGCGGGCAAGGCGGATGGCGCGATGGATGCGGCCAACCTGATCAAACCTGCCCTTGCACGGGGTGAATTGCATTGTGTCGGGGCGACGACGCTCGATGAATACCGCAAGTATGTGGAGAAAGACGCAGCCCTTGCGCGCCGTTTCCAGCCTGTGATGATTCTGGAGCCAACGGTGGAGGACACGGTCTCCATTCTGCGCGGCATCAAAGAGAAATACGAGCTGCACCACGGTGTGCGGATTTCCGATAGTGCGTTGGTGGCGGCCTCCACGCTGAGCCATCGCTACATCACGGATCGGTTTTTGCCCGATAAGGCGATCGATTTGATGGACGAGGCGGCAAGCCGGTTGCGCATGGAAGTGGACAGCAAACCCGAAGAGCTGGACGCGCTGGACCGGTCGATTTTGCAGATGCAGATCGAAGCAGAAGCTTTGCGCGCGGAAGATGATGCGGCAAGCAAGGATCGGTTGGAAACGCTTGAGAAAGACCTGGCCGACTTGCAGGAGCGTAGCGATGAGTTGACCGCGCAATGGCAAGCGGAGCGCGACAAGCTATCGGGCGCGCGCGACATCAAGGAGAAGCTGGAACAGGCGCGTGCCGAGTTGGAGATCGCCAAACGCGAGGGCAATCTCGCCAAAGCCGGGGAGCTATCCTATGGTGTGATCCCGCAATTGGAAAAACAATTGGGCGATGCCGAGGGGCGCGATGAGGGCGATATGCTGGTCGAAGAAGCTGTGCGCCCCGAACAGATCGCCAGTGTGGTTGAGCGTTGGACTGGGATCCCGGCGGGCAAAATGCTCGAAGGGGAGCGCGACAAGTTGTTGCGCATGGAAGACCAGCTGCACAACAGGGTGATAGGACAAAACGCTGCCGTCAAAGCGTTGTCCAATGCGGTGCGTCGTGCGCGTGCGGGCCTAAACGATGAAAACCGTCCGCTGGGGTCATTCCTGTTTCTGGGGCCGACCGGCGTGGGTAAAACCGAACTGACCAAGGCCGTCGCGGAGTTCCTATTTGATGACGACAACGCCATGGTGCGTATCGACATGTCGGAATTCATGGAAAAACACGCGGTTGCGCGTCTGATCGGCGCCCCTCCCGGATATGTCGGATATGACGAAGGCGGCGTTTTGACCGAAGCGGTGCGGCGCAGACCCTATCAGGTTGTGCTGTTTGACGAGGTCGAAAAGGCGCATCCGGATGTGTTCAACGTGCTTTTGCAGGTGCTCGATGACGGGGTGCTGACCGATGGTCAGGGCCGGACGGTCGATTTCAAACAGACGCTGATCATTCTGACGTCGAACCTTGGGGCGCAGGCGTTGAGCCAATTGCCTGACGGGGCCGATGCAAGCGACGCCAAACGTGATGTGATGGACGCGGTGCGCGCACATTTCCGTCCTGAGTTCCTGAACCGTCTGGATGAGACGATCATCTTTGACCGGTTGGGGCGCGAGGATATGGGCGGGATCGTCGATATTCAGATGGCGCGTTTGCTGAAACGGTTGGCGGCACGCAAGATCACGCTGGATCTGGATGCCGGGGCGCATAAATGGCTCGCTGACGAAGGGTATGACCCCGTCTTCGGCGCGCGGCCCCTAAAGCGTGTGATCCAACGTGCGTTGCAGGACCCGCTGGCGGAAATGCTTTTGGCCGGCGACGTGAAAGACGGTGATGTGCTGAGCATCTCTGCGGGCGCTGAAGGGTTGATCATCGGGGACCGCGTTGCGGCCACCAATCGACCCAAACCGGATGATGCGGTCGTGCATTAAAGTATGGGAGTGCCGTGGAGCCTTGCATTGGCTGCGGGCCCTGAAAAGCGTCAATTGAAGAACGCCGAGTCGCTTCATCAATTGACGCCGCCCCAAATATAGGATCACAAAGGCCGGGCATATGACCCGGCCTTTTTCATGATATTCCCACCCGAACTGGTGATTTTCGACTGCGACGGCGTGCTGGTGGACAGCGAGCCGTTGAGCAATCTGGTCATTCGGGACAATCTGGCGCACCACGGCCTAGACCTGTCACTCGATCAGATTGTGGATTTGTTTGTGGGTGGCACGATGGCGGGTGTGATGCGTACGGCGCGTGACATGGGAGCTGTGCTGCCCGAAGATTGGCTCGACAGTATTTATGACGATATCTTTGACGTGCTTGGTCGCGAGGTTGAATTGATTCCCGGCGTGGTGAGCGTGCTGGATGCACTTGACGCAGCTGAGATTCCCTATGCGGTTGGTTCCAACGGGCCACATCGCAAGATGGAAATCACGCTGGGGCGCACGGGCCTGATTGACCGCCTGCAGGGTCGGATCTTTTCGCGCGAAGACGTGCCCAATCCTAAACCGGCCCCGGACGTTTATCTGAAGGCGGCGCGCGAAGCAGGCATTTCGCCCGAGCGTTGTGTTGTGGTGGAGGATAGTGTCAGCGGCGCGCGCGCGGGCAAGGCGGCCGGCATGTTTACCTGTGGGTATACGGCTGAAAGCGGCCCTGAGCGGCTTGCCCCCATTTGCGACGCATTGTTTGACGCGATGGAAGATTTGCCGCCTTTGTTGCAAATATAGAATAGGCAAAAAACGGCCCGGCAGGGGGGTCCAACCGGGCCTGACTGTAATCCGCTGGAAAACGGAGGGTTACTCAGGAAGGATTACAGTGTCGACAACATGAATGACGCCATTTGATGTCTCGACATCAGCAGCTGTGACGCTGGCGGTATTGATTTTCACGCCTTCACCCAGATCCACGGTCAGATCTCCGCCCTGCACGGTTGTGGCTGTCATCCCATCGGAAAGGTCCGTGGACATGACTTTGCCCGGCACGACGTGATAAGTCAGAATGGCAACGAGTTGCTCCTTGTTCTCTTCAAGCAACAGAGATTCGACAGTGCCTTCGGGCAGTGCTGCAAAGGCCTCATCTGTTGGCGCAAACACGGTGAAGGGCCCATCCCCTTTCAGCGTATCGACCAGACCGGCGGCCTGAACGGCAGCCACCAAGGTTGTGAAGGAGCCCGCATCAACAGCGGTGTCGACGATGTCCATTGATGGATCGCCCGCAAAAGCAGTGGTGCTCAGCAAGGCGGTGGCTGCGGTGAGGCTCAAAAAATGACGACGAAACATATTGGTCTCCTTAGGTTCAGTGTGCAGAATGCCCACGGTGATAACTGTGGGATAAACGCGGTGGGTGAGGATTTGGATCATCGGGGTTTTTTGCCGATGCGATTTGACTAACAGCCAAACGGACTAAGCCACTGGGTTTGTTGGTTTCCACTCACAAAAATGTCAGAAAATGGGGCGAAATCTCTCGGATTGATCCGCCGATTGCAGGCAAAAGGTTACAGTTTGTTGTCCCAATCGTGAGAGGAAATCGTTTGGAGGCCTGCGGACTGTCTCCTACATAGGGCACGACGCAGAGAACTGGAGCAATTGATGGCCTATCGTTGGAACAATACCTTGACGCATGAAGATGTGACGCCGGAAGCGGCTTTTCTGAGCCGGCGCCAGTTGATGATGGGTGCTGCCGCGGGCATGGGACTTGCGGGCATGGGCACCGGGCTCAGCGCAGAAGAGGCCCTGGAACCCAATTCCTGGGAAGACATCACACAATATAATAACTTCTATGAATTCGGCACTGGGAAAACCGATCCTGTGACATACGCCGATGCGCTGACCACGGATCCATGGACGGTGACGATTGATGGTTTGGTCGACAGACCCGGGGATTATGATTTCAAAGACATCATGGCTGAGATGACCGTTGAGGAACGCATCTACCGCTTCCGCTGTGTGGAGGCCTGGTCGATGGTGATTCCGTGGAACGGGTTTGAGTTGGCAGATCTGTTGGCCATGGCAGGTGTGAAGCCTGATGCGAAATACGTTCGCTTTGAAACGTTGTACCGGCCTGAGGAGATGCGCGGGCAGAAATCCCGCTCGATTGACTGGCCGTATATCGAGGGGCTGCGGCTGGATGAGGCCTTGCATCCGCTGACGATCATGGCGACCGGGATATATGGCAAGACGATCCCTAACCAGAACGGCGCGCCGATGCGGTTAGTCGTGCCTTGGAAGTATGGTTTCAAGTCGATCAAATCCATCGTGAAAATTACCCTGACCGATGAACAGCCCGTCAATACATGGAAAGCCTTGCAGGCGAGCGAATACGGGTTCTTTGCAAATGTGAACCCGACGGTTGATCACCCGCGCTGGACGCAAGCCACAGAACGCAAGATCGGCGGCGGGCTGTTTTCAAAGCGCATCCCGACCTTGATGTTCAATGGCTATGAGGAAGAGGTCGCGAGCCTTTATGAAGGTATGGACCTGACACGGTTCTATTGAGCGGGCGCTCAGGGACCGAAAACCACCAGATGCATGTCGCGGCCGGGCAGTAAAGTGAAGGCCCCGGCCCCGATGAGGGCAATATAAAAGATCTGCCGCATGGTGCTGCGGTGTTGGGGTATATCTCCACGTTGCGCCGCGCGGATCCCGAAAACGAGGCCGAAAAGTGTATACACAGATAATGCGTGGATCAGGCTGAACGGCCCGAACTGGCGTATGTCGTGGATCCAGAAGCTGGACAGCGCAACCAAACCGAGGAGCGATACCCATATATACCCTACAACCCGGTGACCAGTAGTGCCCTTTGCCAATAGAAGCTGTGCCGCGCCCAAGCCCAACGCGGCAAGAGCCGCAAAAGCATGTGCTGTTACGATGAGCCCGGACTGATAGAGTGGAGCGAATGAAATGGGATACTTCCTTAGACTGCAGCAAGAGCAAAACGCCCCTATGACGTCGACAGCTAAAAAGACCCTGGTTGAACGTGTCAACAATGCGCTGCGCGGGGTGCCGACATGGGTACTATATATACTGTGTCTTCTGCCGGTGCCCTATCTGCTCTATCTGGCGCAAACCGGGGGGTTGGGACGCGAACCTATCAAGGCGCTGGAACATGAGCTGGGCGAGATCGCCTTGCAGCTTTTGATCGCCGGACTGGCCGTTACACCCCTGCGCCGCTACGCCGGTCTGAACCTGCTGAAATTCCGCCGCGCGATTGGTCTGCTTGCCTTTATATATGTAGCTCTGCATTTGCTGGTCTGGCTGGTGCTTGATGTGGGCATCCTGAGCCAGATCTGGGCAGACATTATAAAGCGACCCTACATCACCATTGGCATGGCGGCTTTTGTCCTGCTGATACCTCTGGCGGCAACGTCCAACAATTGGTCCCTGCGCAAATTGGGGATGAAATGGCACAAGCTTCACAAGCTTGCATATATGGCCGCGATTCTGGGCGGCCTGCATTATGTCATGCTCACTAAAGTCTGGGCGATGGAGCCAATGGCCTATTTGGCAGTGATTTTGGCGCTTCTCGCGCTCAGACTTCCCAAAGCGCGCCGCAAACAGGCGGTCTGAAGATCAATTGCTCTAAAAACGGGCAAAGTGCGAAGAGTGTGAGTCGCGAGCGCATGAGGAATCCTCGCGATTCCTGCGGTTTTTTTTGACCATCTGGACGAATCTAACGCTGGCCGGGAGTGAATCAGCCCCGATTCACCAGATTCCACCCGCGACTCGTGTCTGATTTGCCGGATGACTCGGGGAGTCTTGGGGATAGCTCTGTGGATAACGCTATATATAGGGTTTGGCGGCCCGTGGTTTATCTCCAGTAAACGAAAGAAAGCTGCTGAAACCACCGGATTTCTGAAATATTTGACAAGCAACAGGCTGTTTTTAAAGAGAAAAGCAGAAAGATGTAAAAAAAATGATGTTTCCTTAAAAAAGGGGTTGCGGGTCTCAGCCACTAACTCTAGAACCCCCCTTACCGAAAGGGCAGCGATGCTCTAACGGGGCGCCAGACGGGCCAGACGGAACGGAAACGAACCAGACGGAAACGAGGCGGAACGATAAAATCAGAGGTAAACGAGGCGGGGCGCGCCAAAGAAGTTAGGGCGCATCCAGTCACATTTGTCTCTACGCTCTTTGAAATTGATGAATATCTGAAGAGATATGTGGGCGGTTTGGTTCATTCGATGGATCAACCTCTTCATATCGCGCTCTTAGGGTTCGCCCGATTATAGAGTGTCAGCTTCACTGTTTGGACGGCTTCCAGTTATCTTTGATAACTGAAGCACAACAAACAGAAAAGACGCCTGTACCTTTCAGTAAGGGGTGCAGGTCGATGTGCAGAGGTTCGAACGTCAAGGACAAGCATGTAAATGCTTTTCAACTTGAGAGTTTGATCCTGGCTCAGAACGAACGCTGGCGGCAGGCCTAACACATGCAAGTCGAGCGCACCTTCGGGTGAGCGGCGGACGGGTTAGTAACGCGTGGGAACATACCCTTCTCTACGGAATAGCCTCGGGAAACTGAGAGTAATACCGTATACGCCCTTCGGGGGAAAGATTTATCGGAGATGGATTGGCCCGCGTTAGATTAGATAGTTGGTGGGGTAATGGCCTACCAAGTCTACGATCTATAGCTGGTTTTAGAGGACGATCAGCAACACTGGGACTGAGACACGGCCCAGACTCCTACGGGAGGCAGCAGTGGGGAATCTTAGACAATGGGCGAAAGCCTGATCTAGCCATGCCGCGTGAGTGATGAAGGCCCTAGGGTCGTAAAGCTCTTTCGCCAGGGATGATAATGACAGTACCTGGTAAAGAAACCCCGGCTAACTCCGTGCCAGCAGCCGCGGTAATACGGAGGGGGTTAGCGTTGTTCGGAATTACTGGGCGTAAAGCGCACGTAGGCGGATCAGAAAGTATAGGGTGAAATCCCAGGGCTCAACCCTGGAACTGCCTTATAAACTCCTGGTCTTGAGTTCGAGAGAGGTGAGTGGAATTCCAAGTGTAGAGGTGAAATTCGTAGATATTTGGAGGAACACCAGTGGCGAAGGCGGCTCACTGGCTCGATACTGACGCTGAGGTGCGAAAGTGTGGGGAGCAAACAGGATTAGATACCCTGGTAGTCCACACCGTAAACGATGAATGCCAGTCGTCGGGCAGTATACTGTTCGGTGACACACCTAACGGATTAAGCATTCCGCCTGGGGAGTACGGTCGCAAGATTAAAACTCAAAGGAATTGACGGGGGCCCGCACAAGCGGTGGAGCATGTGGTTTAATTCGAAGCAACGCGCAGAACCTTACCAACCCTTGACATCCTGTGCTAACCCGAGAGATCGGGCGTTCACTTCGGTGACGCAGTGACAGGTGCTGCATGGCTGTCGTCAGCTCGTGTCGTGAGATGTTCGGTTAAGTCCGGCAACGAGCGCAACCCACATCTTTAGTTGCCAGCAGTTCGGCTGGGCACTCTAAAGAAACTGCCCGTGATAAGCGGGAGGAAGGTGTGGATGACGTCAAGTCCTCATGGCCCTTACGGGTTGGGCTACACACGTGCTACAATGGCAGTGACAATGGGTTAATCCCCAAAAGCTGTCTCAGTTCGGATTGGGGTCTGCAACTCGACCCCATGAAGTCGGAATCGCTAGTAATCGCGTAACAGCATGACGCGGTGAATACGTTCCCGGGCCTTGTACACACCGCCCGTCACACCATGGGAGTTGGTTCTACCCGACGACGCTGCGCTAACCTTCGGGGGGCAGGCGGCCACGGTAGGATCAGCGACTGGGGTGAAGTCGTAACAAGGTAGCCGTAGGGGAACCTGCGGCTGGATCACCTCCTTTCTAAGGATGTTCCTAGCCATTGATGTTCGCATCAATCATGGAACACTTAGCAAGATCAGCAAACAAAGCTGGTCAAAACATCGGACCGAGCCGTCCTCATATCTCTTCAGAAAAAAGTAACCCATCGGGGTTATGAAAATTGCCGATCTTGCTAAGTGCAACTGGCCCTCTCGGCAGATTTGCTTGCAAATCGAATGCCGAGCGATGCCGATCCCGCATAGCGTGATCAGCTGGGTCGGTAGCTCAGGTGGTTAGAGCGCACGCCTGATAAGCGTGAGGTCGGAGGTTCAAGTCCTCCTCGACCCACCATATCCTTCGGGATTAATTGGGGCCTTAGCTCAGATGGGAGAGCGCCTGATTTGCATTCAGGAGGTCAGCGGTTCGATCCCGCTAGGCTCCACCATTACCAAGTGGAACACATCTTCAAGCATTCAATGAATGTTTGAACGTCTGTTCTACAGACGCGCTGTATGCTTCTTCGGAAGTCGCAGCATTGACATCGTATAGAGAGATACAATTACAACACTGTTTGATCCCGCCGAGTAAGGCGACGATCTCAGGTTTGTGCCGATCCCTTCGGGGTGAGGCAAGCGATTGTGCGGCTGTTTCCTCGGCCAATCCTTCGTATGCAGCCTGAAATGAACAGAGTTGTCCAAGTCAAGTACACTAACCCGAACAATGACGCTGATCTCCTGCACGGACGATCAGCTATACGCATTGTTCATTGTCTAGCTCTACGGAGCTAGGCGGGAAAAAGTATGCTTTTGGTTCAGAATAAAGGGTTTCTTTTAGTTACCAGCTGAGAGGCCCGCGATTGACGCAAGTCTTTCTTTTTCTGGATCAAATCAAGCGCGAAAAGGGCGTTTGGTGAATGCCTTGGCAGTAAGAGGCGATGAAAGACGTGATACTCTGCGATAAGCCATGGGGAGGTGAGAATAACCTTTGATCCATGGATTTCTGAATGGGGCAACCCACCTGATACTTTGTTATTATTGCTCTCCGGAGCAGCTAATAATGAGGTAAAACAGGTATTTATAGACTGAATACATAGGTTTATAAAAGCAAACCCGGGGAACTGAAACATCTAAGTACCCGGAGGAAAGGAAATCAATTGATACTCCCCTAGTAGCGGCGAGCGAACGGGGACCAGCCGAGCCATGAGTGTGGTTAGAATGCGTTGGAATGCGCAACCAGAGTGGGTGATAGTCCCGTATAAGAAGCATGATTGGACGTATTAAGTAGGGCGGAACACGTGAAATTCTGTCTGAAGATCGGAGGACCACCTTCGAAGGCTAAGTACTCCTTACTGACCGATAGTGAACCAGTACCGTGAGGGAAAGGTGAAAAGCACCCCGACGAGGGGAGTGAAACAGTACCTGAAACCGAACGCCTACAATCAGTCGGAGCTTGACTGGAGTTCAATTTGGATGTCATTGGGAACTATGAAAATTATAGCTTCCATACTGACCTTCATCCTGAGTGCATCAACCGTATTCGCTGACGAATTCGTCATCGGCCTCGGTGTAGATGATGTCTTGGACCAAACTGACACAACAACCGGTGCGCTCATCATTGAATATCATGCTGATCCGTTTTTTGCGGGTCGAAAGGCAGCGTATTCGTTTGCAGCAGCTGGCCAAGTTGATGGAGATAGCGATATCTTCCTCGGTCTTGGTGTTTATGCCATTTGGTCTTTAGGAGAAGGTCCTTGGTTCATAGAAGGCAGTTTTATGCCTGGTTATTATGATCAAGGAAGCGGTGGCAGTCCATTGGATGGAAACTTGCAATTCAGAACCCTTCTGGGTGTTGGCTACAAGCTGACAGACAGCAGTCGGATCTCAATCGCATTTGACCACAAATCCAACGCAGATATTGAGGATACTAACCCCGGCAGTGAAACGCTGGCGGTGCGGTACACCTTCACTTTCTGATGTCCAAATTGATCTCCAGTCTTGTGACGGCGTACCTTTTGTATAATGGGTCATCGACTTGGTCTCACGAGCAAGCTTAAGCCGTTAGGTGTAGGCGTAGCGAAAGCGAGTCTTAATAGGGCGTTGAGTTCGTGGGATCAGACCCGAAACCGAGTGATCTAGGCATGACCAGGTTGAAGGTTAGGTAACACTAACTGGAGGACCGAACCCACATCTGTTGAAAAAGATCGGGATGAGTTGTGCCTAGGGGTGAAAGGCCAATCAAACTCGGAGATAGCTGGTTCTCTGCGAAATCTATTTAGGTAGAGCGTCATCCGAATACCCTCGGGGGTAGAGCACTGGATGGGTAATGGGGCCTTACCGGCTTACTGATCCTAACCAAACTCCGAATACCGAGGAGTACTAGATGGCAGACACACGGCGAATGCTAACGTCCGTCGTGAAGAGGGAAACAACCCTGACCTCCAGCTAAGGCCCCTAATTCATGGCTAAGTGGGAAAGCAGGTGAGACGACCAAAACAACCAGGAGGTTGGCTTAGAAGCAGCCATCCTTTAAAGATAGCGTAACAGCTCACTGGTCTAAATAAGTTGTCTTGCGGCGAAGATGTAACGGGGCTCAAGCCATGAGCCGAAGCTGAGGATGCATTTATTGCATGGTAGCAGAGCGTAGTGTGACATAACTCCATGTGTCCTTACTCCCTTCGGGGATATTGGACACGCGGAGTTTTCTGTGAAGCCGGCGCGTGAGCGATCCGGTGGAGAGATCACTAGTGAGAATGATGACATGAGTAGCGACAAACAGTGTGAGAGACACTGTCGCCGAAAGTCCAAGGGTTCCTGCTTAAAGCTAATCTGAGCAGGGTAAGCCGACCCCTAAGGCGAGGCCGAAAGGCGTAGTCGATGGGAACCAGGTTAATATTCCTGGGCCAGATGGAAGTGACGGATCTCGAGGGTAGTTCATCCTTATTGGATTGAATGGGCTGCTTAGAGGTTCCTGGAAATAGCTCCATCGCTAGATCGTACCCTAAACCGACACAGGTGGACTGGTAGAGAATACCAAGGCGCTTGAGAGAACTATGTTGAAGGAACTCGGCAAAATACCTCCGTAAGTTCGCGAGAAGGAGGCCCAGTTTCTACGCAAGTATTGGCTGGGGGCACAAACCAGGGGGTGGCGACTGTTTATTAAAAACACAGGGCTCTGCGAAGTCGCAAGACGACGTATAGGGTCTGACGCCTGCCCGGTGCCTGAAGGTTAAAAGGAGGGGTGAGAGCTCTGAATTGAAGCCCAGGTAAACGGCGGCCGTAACTATAACGGTCCTAAGGTAGCGAAATTCCTTGTCGGGTAAGTTCCGACCTGCACGAATGGCGTAACGACTTCCCCGCTGTCTCCAACATAGACTCAGCGAAATTGAATTACCTGTCAAGATGCAGGTTTCCCGCGGTTAGACGGAAAGACCCCGTGCACCTTTACTACAACTTCACACTGGCATTAGGCCGAACATGTGCAGGATAGGTGGTGGGCTTTGAAGCGTGAACGCTAGTTTGCGTGGAGCCACCCTTGAGATACCACCCTTGTTCTGCTTGATGTCTAACCGCGGTCCGTTATCCGGATCCGGGACCCTGTGTGGTGGGTAGTTTGACTGGGGCGGTCGCCTCCTAAAGCGTAACGGAGGCGCGCGAAGGTTGGCTCAGAGCGGTCGGAAATCGCTCGTTGAGTGCAATGGCAGAAGCCAGCCTGACTGCGAGACTGACAAGTCGAGCAGAGTCGAAAGACGGCCATAGTGATCCGGTGGTCCCGAGTGGAAGGGCCATCGCTCAACGGATAAAAGGTACGCCGGGGATAACAGGCTGATACTGCCCAAGAGTCCATATCGACGGCAGTGTTTGGCACCTCGATGTCGGCTCATCTCATCCTGGGGCTGGAGCAGGTCCCAAGGGTACGGCTGTTCGCCGTTTAAAGAGGTACGTGAGCTGGGTTTAGAACGTCGTGAGACAGTTCGGTCCCTATCTTCCGTGGGTGTAGGATACTTGAGAGGAGTTGCCCCTAGTACGAGAGGACCGGGGTGAACGATCCACTGGTGGACCTGTTGTTGCGCCAGCAGCAGTGCAGGGTAGCTATGATCGGAAAGGATAACCGCTGAAGGCATCTAAGCGGGAAGCCCCCCTCAAAACAAGGTATCCCTGAGGGCCGAGGTAGACCACCTCGTCGATAGGCCAGAGATGTAAGCACAGCAATGTGTTCAGTTGACTGGTACTAATTGCCCGATAGGCTTGATTTGATCCAGTAGAAGCAAGACTTCGAAGGATATTCAAAAGCATACACAGCACATTAGAGTGCATGACTTGGACGACAGAGGTTTTTCATGGTTTGGTGGTCATAGCGCGAGCAAAACACCCGATCCCATCCCGAACTCGGCAGTTAAGTGCCGCCGCGCCGATGGTACTGCGTCTTAAGGCGTGGGAGAGTAGGTCACCGCCAAACCTAGTAAAACCTTTGTCAGTATCTCTCTAACGATACTCCCCAACTCACAGCAGATAGAAAATTGAAACGCAGCGCGGGCAGTTTTGCGTCCGTGTGGGCTAAGCATCCGCAAAACATGTCGTTCCTGCAAACGTCAAACCAGTAGGAAGCTAATACATCTTGGTGTTGTAAGCGTTTCATCCGCCCCCTGTTCAACCATGACCCCGCCCCCTGATCCGGGCAGATCAGGTTTACAATCCATTTCTGTTACTTTCTGTCGATTTGTTTGCGGTCAAGGCCTCCTGAGCGCAGTCCTTACATACACTAGTACTACCGTGCAAAGGTCCCCGCTATCAGTCATACCGCTGCGGCTGTCGATCAGTACGTAGTCATATTTGGCCAGCCACTCGCCGCGATACGCACCAAATCGATTGCCGATGTCGTGTTTGGTGTAAAGGTCGTCCAAATTCAGGTTCTGTACCAACTGGGTGTAGTCGTTAGCCGCACGGGATGCACGCCCCGACTGAATGATGTCCAACCGTGCGCCATCATTCGGTTCGTTGACAGCAAAAGACAGTGCTTCAAGATCGAGATTGACTTTGGTGACAACCGATCGCAAATCCATCGATTTGGGTGTCAGCAAATCAATGAGACCTGAGCCGGATCGCAACCGATCCTGCAATGTCGGATCATGAGAAAAAAAGAAATGCTCTAGCCCCGGCGCCTCGAGGTCAAAACCGATCATCAAGACCTTATTTCCCTGCACGGCCAGCGAAACGGCGACGTTCGCCATGGCCATGGACCGACCAACGCCTCCCTTGAACGAATAGAAGGTGTAAATTTTTCCTGGCTTGACCTGCGGCTTTTCCGGTTGCCGCTTGACCTCTTGGGCCGGGCGCAAGTCAAATCCCTTAAGCGTGACGTCTTCCATCAAACGAACTGCCCCCGAAAAGGTTGTTGTACTGGCGCTTGCGGACCGAACAAGGCAGCAAGTGTCGGGTTTTACTCAACTGGATCAGGAACATTGGGCAGTTTCGGAAAGTCCGGTTGGTGGGGCACATTATTGGCAACATGCTTTATCTTGTCTCCAGCGCCAGTGGTAAATTCCTTGAGCGCTTCGTCGAATCCGTGCCGGACTTCGGACACCTCAAATGTTGGTCCGAGCAGAAAGAACTCGCAAAAATCCCTTGCTTGGATGTCCCGTGCCCAAGACGGAAAATGGTTTTTGTCGTGGGTGCGGGCCGCATGGATTAGAGTGCCGCGTTCCAGATCAAGGTGATCTTCGCGCGTCATGAATGTCTTTAGCTCAGCAACGCAATAGTCCGAATTGAAATACCCAGGTGAGAAGAAAGGGATTAGGATCGGGGCGCGGTCCAGCCCATCGCGCAATTCGCTGCGCCAATTGGCCCCAAGTATAACCAAGTGTCTGTCAAAGAACACTTCGCGGTTATCGGCACCGAATGTCTGCTTGAGATACATCTCGACGCTTGCCTTGGACGTACCGAACCATTCATCGGCACCGGCCCCCCCGTTTGTAGCTAACAAATCCCAAGCTGTTTTAATGCGGCATACCCAAATTTCCGACCGGGACTGTGACAACTGCAGGTGGTTGGGTCAAGTGTTGATGGGCTTGATCAGCCCCGCTCTTTGAGCAAGCGCTGTTTCTGGTCATTCCAGTTGCGCTCGGCGGAGGTGTCGCGCTTGTCGTGCAGCTTTTTGCTCTTGGCGATGCCGATCTTCAGCTTCGCCATGCCCTTGTGATTGAAATAAAGCACGATGGGCACCAGCGTCATGCCTTGCCGCGGGGTAGCGTTCCAGAGGTCCTTGCGGCTGACCAGAAGCTTCCGACGGCGGTGTTCTTCGTGGCGGAAGCTCTTGGCCTGCTCGTAGGGAGCAATGTATAGCTATTGATCAGCCACAATTCGCCCTCGTCCACCTGCGCGTAGCTCTCGGCGATGTTGGCACCGCCTGCCCGCAGCGATTTGACCTCGGACCCTTCGAGCGCGATGCCGCATTCGAGATCTTGTTCGATCGCGTAAGGCTCGAACAAGCAGCTATTCAGTTCGTTGGCCTTAATGGCATCTTTGTCCGCGTCTAGATAGTCGAGCAACATTGTTGCGAAGGGGCAGTTTGGGAACTGGGTGCGTGGTGGATTTGAATGACCGGTTTTTCGACGTAGGCTGCAACGCAGCGAAACGCGCCCTGCGCCCGCAAACCGATGCCGCGCAAGCGAAGGCAGAATCTTCAATGTCGGTAAAGTCCGCGATGTGTGAGCTCAATGAAGCCCGGAGATTGCGCTTGCAGCGAATGACCGCAAAGCGGGCTGTGACTGCAGCATGCTGGCCGGTCGGTGAATGGCAGGTTTGGGCCGGAAATGCGCAAATTTGAGTTCCTGCATTGGCGCGTAGCGCCAATGTAACCCCAGTTTAGGCCCGCGAGAAGGTATCAAATAGGGGGTCAGATGCAACGCTTGCAAATGATTGCCTTCATCAAAGACTTTCGCGGGGAGCATGGGGTCGAGCCGATCTGCCGGGTTCTGCAAATCGCCCCATCCACTGCCCGGCAGGGCATTGCGCAGCAATGTCCCGAGAGGGGACATTCTATGAACGCCTTGCCGTCGAGCGTGATCCTGACCGGGCTTCGGACCGTGCCAAGCGAGATACGTCTCTGCGCAAGGAGATAGCCGACATCTGGGCAAAGAACCGGTCTGTCTCTGGCGCACGCAAACTTTGGCACGCGATGAACCGTGAGAAGTTTGATGTTGCCCGCTGCACCGTCGAGCCATTGATGCGCCAACTTGGCATTCAAGACGTCCGGCGTGGCAAAAAGATCAAAACCACGCACGGACAGCCTGTGGATCAATGCCCGATAGACAAGGTCAATCGCCAGTTCAGGGCTTCAATGCCAAACGAGCTATGGGTGTCCGACTTCACATTTGTGTCCACCTGGCGTGGGTTCGTTTATGTTGCTTTTGTCATCGACACCTTCGCGAACCGCATCGTCGGCGGGAAGGCATCGACAGCGCAGGACACGCAATTTGTTCTGGATGCGCTCGAACAGGCGATCCATGCGCGCAGGCCAGCTGAAAAGCTCATCCATCATTCGGATCGCGGCAGCCAATATGTGTCGATCAAATACACTGAACGCCTCGTTGAGGTCTGTTTCACAATGTCCAAGCTACTTTTCCTCAGCAGTGCCATACTGCCAATAGCGCGAACGCAGTTTGCAAGACGACCTAAATATTCGATTTTTTTGATTTGTGCTTGCATGGCGCAGTCTCCCGCCAGTGTTTTGACCGAATAAGCATGCTGAAGAGAAACGCGGTGCCAGTCTTAAAACATGCGCAAAGATGGGCATTTGTCCGGTTCCGGCGATCAATCAGGGATTTCGAATATTGCGTTTATACTCAACTGAAGAAAAAAGTCAGAAAAACCGTAATCCATGGCGGATTCTACTTGTGCTCCGCCTGGGTCAGACATAGACAAGCCTTGCTCGATTTGGCGCGGGATGGAGCAGCCCGGTAGCTCGTCAGGCTCATAACCTGAAGGTCGTAGGTTCAAATCCTACTCCCGCAACCAACGATCCTTGCGATAGCAAGTTGTCTAGCGCCTCGGCCTCCGAAAGGAAGTCGGGGTTTTTCTTTCCTGCCGCAAAGCGCAGGATTGCACCCAGATCGCCGCGCAGGATGATCGCCAATTCCTCGTTGTCAGGCATGAGCGTTACTTGCTCGATCAACGACCGCAGAACCTCGACCGCTGGTCCGCGGTCCTCCTCGCGCTGCAGGTTCTCGCACAGCTTGCCAACCCGATCCTGATAGACATACGCCATGTTCGGATGCAGCAAGGGCGGTGGTTCATCGGCATTCGCCAGCAGCTCGGCCAGTTCGACCTTGCGTGCTTCCAGCTTCTCGGCCTTGTCCTTCAGCTTCTCAGGTGGAAAGCCTCGAAGGATGGCGTCGACCATCTTGTCCAGCTCGCGATCAGCCCGTTCAAACTCCTTTTGCCATCCAACCAAATCCGCGCCGCGCTCGATCCTAAGACGGTTCACCTCGCGCGTGAATTCCGCGCAGAACTCCTTGAAGAGCTCCGGCTCCATCAAATGCTTGCGCAGGCCGTTCAGGATCGAGGCTTCCAGAGCATCGCGCCGGATATTCATCCGATTGCTGCATGTTCCTTTGTTCCGGGCCGTCGAACAGCCCAGCAGGTCTTTTGAGATCAGCGAATAGCCTCCGCCACAGCATCCGCATTTAATGAGGCCCCCCAACAGGTGCTTCGCCCGCCTCCGATCGTTCATCGGATTGCCACCCTCGCCCCCGGATGTGTCGAACGCGAGGCTGGCTTGCCGCACCTTCACGTCGTCCCAGAGCGACTGGTCTACAACCCGCAGGTCAGGCACCTCGTGCACCACCCATTCGCTTTCCGGGTTCGGGCGCGATACCCGCCTTCCCGTGTCGGGATCCTTCATGTAGCGCAGCCGGTTCCAGACCAACCGACCGATGTAGAGTTCATTGTTGAGAATGCCGGTTCCTCTTTTCGGGTTCCCGTGGATCGTCGAGGGCCCCCACTCCTTGCCTTGCGGTCCAGCAACGCCTTCCTTGTTCAGGGTCATTGCAATCGTGCGAGATGATTGCCCGGCAAGATAATCGCGAAAAATGCGCCGCACGACGGCGGCCTCTTCCGGATTTATCTCGCGCTCACCGCGGTCGTCCGGATCAGGCGTCCGAATGACGTCATAGCCAAAACAGAGACCACCGCCTGACCTCCCCATTTCCACCCGACCGCGCAGGCCGCGTCGGGTCTTGTCCGCAAGGTCCTTCAGAAAGAGCGCGCCCATCGTGCCTTTCAGGCCGATATGCAGTTCGCTAACCTCGCCTTCGGAGAGTGTCACGATGCTCACATCTGCAAAGCGCATCCGCTTGTAGAGCCCGGCGATATCTTCCTGATCACGTGACAGCCGATCCAGCGATTCCGTGAGAATAACGTCGAACCGCCGCTTGAGTCCGTCGGCGATCAGTTCCTGAACGCCTGGACGGAGGAGCGAGGCCCCGGAGATCGCGCGATCCGTATAGCTGTCGATAATCGTCCAGCCTTCGCGTTCCGCACGCGCACGGCAGATGCGCAACTGATCCTCGATGGAGGCATCGCGCTGATTGTCCGATGAATACCTCGCGTAAAGTGCTGCTTTCATATGCTCACCTCCCTAATCGCGGGGGCGAGTCTGTCCATGACGCGCGGTTTCCGCTTCGACAAAATCCCTTGCAGCTTGCCGTGCCAGCAGGCGAACCAAGTCGACCAGACGTGGGTCATCGCTTGCACGCCCCACGCGCACGACTTCACGATCTGCGTTCTCGGCTCCAATGGAGTAATGCCCTGTCGAGGTATCGCTTGCGGTCTGGCCGCTGCATGTTTTTTGACCGATGCGTTCCATAAAGCCCAGCATGACCGACGGTCGCTGAGTCTCAAGAAAAAACCATATGGGAAAACAGCGAGTTGCCGCATGCGCTGGCGTGCTTTGGCGTAGGCTGTCGCAGTATGGGAAAGCCTGGCGTCGCACATATAGGCACCGTAAAGGCCGTAGTTCGAATGCGTGTCAGTCCGAATTCTGTCCATGGCGAGGTCCTCGGCGGACGAATTGCCAGCGCAATCGCCCCATTCATAAAGAATGCCACAACCCGCCCGAATCGCAAAACGGCATTGAATTGGGGTTGCGAGATTTCGCCGTTTGCACGCGCGGCTACTCCGGCGGGAGAGTGAGAGATGGGTTTGGGGAGCCGTGACGGGCTAGGGCTGGAGGAGTGGCCTCCGGCGCCTGTCGTGGAGATTTTCCCATGATTCAGGAACAGAATTTCAATGCGCGCCCCGATGCGAGCGGCGGCTACAAGGTGGATGTGTCACGCGGCTCGAACGTGGACCGCGTGTCGTCCGAATGGTTTTCGCGGCCCGACGATGAGCGCTACCTGTCACTCGACGACCTTTTCGCCTCAGTCAAAGGTCGCGCAGAGCGCAGTCGGACGCGCACGGTGGAGAGCGCTGCGATCCGGGTCGAGGCGCATCGCGACAATCCTGAGAAGTTGGGGTTGGTCTTGCCCGGAACAGATGAGCCGATTGCGCCAACGCATTGGAGCTTTGGTCAACTGTCCAGCCTCGTCGGCGCGCCTGCCGCCTATTTGCGCCAGTTGCCCGCACCACTCGCAGGCATCAACTTACAATACGGCCTGACCAACCACCGCGCCGAACAAATCAAGACGCTGGAAACCGGCGACGGGCGCACCGAACTGCGTGCCGTGACCGGGCCCGACTATGGCCGCATCTACGATCACGAGCTGGTCTCTGCCGTCCAGCGTATCGCGGGCAATGGCACTGGCGACACGCGTTGGAAGGTGCCCGGCGTACTTGACTGGTCGACTGGCATCTACAATCCCCGGGTCGATATCACCAAAGACACCACCACACTTTATGCTTCAGACCGCGACGTCTTCCTCTTTCTGGTCGATGATCTGAACCCCATTGAGGCGGGGCTGCTGCCCGATGGCTCGCCCGACCTCTATTTCCGGGGGTTCTACTGCTGGAATTCCGAGGTGGGCGCCAAGACGCTCGGCATCGCCAGCTTCTACCTGCGGGCGGTCTGCCAGAACCGCAACCTCTGGGGCGTCGAGGACTTCCAGGAGATCACCATCCGGCATTCGAAATACGCCGCCTCCCGCTTCGCCCATGAGGCCGCGCCTGCGCTGAGCCGCTTCGCCGAGTCTTCGCCCGCGCCCTTCATCGACGGCATCCGCGCGGCGCGCGAGAAGATCGTCGCGCGGTCCGACGACGACCGTCAGGACTTCCTCCGCAAGCGCGGTTTCTCGAAGGCGGAGACGGGGCGGATCGTCGAGACG
Source organism: Paracoccaceae bacterium (assembly GCA_033344815.1). NCBI lineage: Bacteria > Pseudomonadati > Pseudomonadota > Alphaproteobacteria > Rhodobacterales > Paracoccaceae > Paracoccaceae bacterium. The sequence goes on from JAWPMR010000001.1 coordinate 3,232,460, forward strand.
GTGCTGGCCGAGGAAGGTCGCCCGCCCGAAAGCGTGTTCGACTTCGTGCAGGGGATCACGGCGGTCGCCCGGTCGAAGCCGCAGCAGGATGCCCGGCTGGTGATGGAGGGCAAGGCGAAGGTGCTATTGGAGAGAGCTTCCTAGTCGGTATGCAAGCTGTTCAGGTTCGGTTGTCATTGTTGGGCAGAGGCCCTTTGTGAATGCCCGCCGGCTCTTTTGTCTCAATCTACCAGACAGCCGTTCAAAGAGCTGGCGCGCAGCCGTCTGGGAATTAGAATTGCGGCGCTTTCAATCCCGTTTAGTTCGTTCGGTGTTTCTGTGTTCTACTACGCGCGAGTCTCGGTGTTCAGCTGTTGTTTTCAAGCTCGGCGTGCATGTCTGCCAGCGCATCGATCCAGTCCCAATGTGCTTCGAGCGCGTCGCTGTCGTCGTCGACAAGAACCTTCATCACGCCATCGACCTCTTCTTCATAGAGGATGCCTTCGAAAATGAGGCCATTGATCAAAGTGCGACGCTTTTTCTTGCCAGTATCTTGGGCGTAGGAGCGTTGGACGAGGAAATCGTAATCCATAGGCCCGTGAGTGTCATGCAGCTTGACCACAGAATCTATTATCTGGATCCGTTGGACCGCTTCCTTCTGGCGATCCAATGCAAGTTTGAACAGACCGCCAATGGCGGCTCCTGCCACGTTGATGACCGAGCTGACAATTAGACCGCCCGCCACATCGTTAGCGGCGCGCTCGAGGCTCCGTCCGTGTTTTTCAGCCGCATCGTCAAGCGCCACTCGCATGCCGTTTACTGTCAATTCGAACGTCTCTGAGGCTTCCGATATCCGGTCAGCGCTTGCAGTGTAAGCCTCAACGCCGTCAAGAATTTCTCCGGACAGCCCTTCAACGTTGGCGTTAAGGTCTTCAAGAAGCTCTTTACGGGTAGGCATTGTTAAAACCTTCAAGCAGCGAAACGGTCCTACATGTACCACGCAAAGTTGACGAAATCTACCGCGCCTGACGCATGATGCTACCCAATTCCACCTAGAGTGAGAGGTGGGCCGGGTTTTCCGTGACGGGTTTGGAGGTCGGGAGAGAGGCTCCCGGCTGGCCCGTCTGGAGATATCCCGATGACCAAGCAACAGAAAATCACCCTCAGCGCCTCGCGCGACATTCCCTTCAACAAGCTGATGCTCAGCCAGTCGAACGTGCGCCACGTCAAGGCGGGCGTGTCGATCGAGGAACTGGCCGAGGACATCGCGCGGCGGACGCTGCTCAGTTCCATCACTGTGCGGCCCGTGCTGGACGACAGCGGCGCCGAGACCGGCACGTACACGATCCCGGCGGGTGGGCGGCGGTTCCGGGCGCTGGAACTGCTCGTCAAGCAGAAGCGCATGAACAAGACCGCCCTTGTGCCCTGCATCGTGCGCACCGATGGGCTCGCCGAGGAGGACAGCCTGGCCGAGAACGTCCAGCGCGCGCCGCTGCATCCGCTCGACCAGTTCCGCGCATTTCAGGCGATGCGCGAGAAAGGCCGCACCGAGGAGGAGATCGCCGCGGCCTTCTTCGTCTCGGCCAGCGTGGTCAAGCAGCGGTTGAAGCTCGCCGCCGTAGCGCCCTCGCTGCTCGACGCCTATGCCGAGGAGGAGATGACGCTCGACCAGCTCATGGCCTTCACGGTCAATCCCGATCACGCGCGGCAGGAGCAGATCTGGGAGGCACTGCAGCGGCACTATTCGCGGCAGCCCTACGAGATCCGCCGCATGTTGACCGAGGCTGCGGTGCGGGCCTCGGACAAGCGGGCTCAGTTCGTCGGGCTCGAGGACTACGTCGACGCCGGTGGCGAGATCCTGCGCGACCTGTTCGAGCAGGACGACGGCGGCTGGCTGCAGGATGCCGCCCTGCTCGATGTCATGGTGAGCGAGAAACTGGCCGAGGAGGCCGAAGCGATCCGGGCCGAAGGCTGGAAGTGGGTAGAGGTCGACACGGACTATCCCTATGGCCACACCTTTGGCATGCGGCGCATCCATGGCGAAGCGGAACCGATGAGCGACGCTGAGGCCGCAGACTATCAGGCGCTGAAGGCCGAATACGAGACGCTAGAGGCCGAGCATGCCGAAGCAGATGAGTTGCCCGAGGAAGTCGACGCGCGTCTCGGGGAGATCGAAACGGCGATGGAGGCACTCCAGGAGCGTCCGATCCGGTTCGAGGCGGAAGACCTTGCAATGGCGGGTGCCTTCGTCAGCATCGACAGCTCCGGGCGGATGCGCGTCGAGCGCGGCCATGTCCGGTCCGAAGACGAGCCAGTCGAGGAACAGGACGAGTCTGCTGATGTCGATGCTGAAGCGCTGATTGACGAAGATGCGGATGACACCGTCTCGCCCACCGTCGAAGACGAGGAGGAAGAAGACGGCCTGAAGCCGCTCTCCGACCGCCTCGTCATGGAACTGACGGCGCATCGCACGTTGGCGCTCCGCAATGCATTGGCGCAGGATCCGCAGGTCGCTTACCTCGCGGCGCTCCATGCGATGACGCTTCGGCTGTTCTACCGCTATGGCCTCGACAGCTGCATCGAGATCGAACCGCGCAACGCGGCGTTCGGGTCGCAGGTGCCGGGCCTTGGCGACACGGCCTATGCGCAGGCCATCGACCAGCGGCACGAGACCTGGGCGCGCAACCTGCCCAAGGCGTCGGAAGACCTATGGGAAGCGCTGACCGAGTTCGACAGTTGCAGCCGCGAGACGCTGTTCGCCCATTGCGTGGCGATGAGCGTGAATGCCGTCCACGATCACTACCAGCGCCGCCCCCGTGCGATCGCGCATGCGGATGTACTGGCCGGGACCGTCGGGCTCAACATGGCCAAGACGGGCTGGGTGGTAACCGGCGACAGCTATCTCGGTCGCGTGACCAAGGCGCGCATCCTTGAGGCCGTTCACGAGGCGAAGGGCGCGGACGCTGCCGACCGCATCTCTGGCCTCAAGAAGCTGGAGATGGTCACGGCCGCAGAGGACCTGCTTGCGGGCACCGGCTGGCTGCCGGAACAGCTGCGCACGCCGCCGCTGCCGGAGGAGGATGTCGCGGAGTTCGAACTGGTCGACAACGTCGATGAACCGGCTTCGGACGACAATACCGACGCGGGCGAAGGGCAATCGGTGGAAGACGGCGGCGAACCGGCTATCGGAGATTCCGATGTGTCGGACGAAGATGATCCCGTCACCACGGACGCCTTCGCCAAGACAGCCGCCGAGTGACTTTCGAGCAGGTCGAGGCCCATCCAAGAGGTCTGGCCACAGGGGTCCGCCAGCAGTGGCGGGCCCCTTCTTTTGTCTATTGCTGAAGGAGGTCCATATGCACAGCCCCGCCGCAGAACTGTCCCGTCGCCTTGCCGAGAACGCCGAGGCCGTGTGCCGCCATTACCTTTCAAACGGCAGGAGGCAGGGGCACTACTGGATTGTCGGTGATGTTCAGAATGCTCCAGGGCGGTCCATGTATGTCCTTCTTTCCGGACCTGCGAATGGCAAAGGAGCTGCAGGCAAGTGGACCGATGCGCAATCCGGCCTGCACGGGGATCTGCTGGACATCATCCGCGAAAGCTGCGGCTTGTACGACTTCAAGGATGTCGCTGCAGAAGCGCGGCGGTTTTTGAGCCTGCCACCACCGGAGCCGTCATTGCCGACTGTAGCCCGATTGCAGACACCGGTGCACGTCGGATCAACGGAAGCTGCACGACGCTTGTTCGCGATGGGCAGTCCGATCTGCGGCACTCCAGCCGAGTCCTATCTGCGTAGCCGCAGGATCAGTCTATTCAATCCGGTGCCGAACTTGCGGTTCCATCCAACGTGCTACTATCGGTGCGAGAACGGCGAGCCCGCGCTCCGGCTTCCGGCGATGCTCGCTGCGATCACCGATCTGGATGGCCACCAGACGGGGACACATCGCACCTGGCTGCGACCGGATGGGACCGACAAGGCGGATGTCGAGACACCGAGGCGGGCCATGGGCACGATGCTTGGCCATGGGGTCCGGTTCGGCTCGTTTGATGATGTTCTCGTCGCAGGCGAGGGCATAGAGACCGTTCTGTCCGTTCGCACTGCCCTGCCTGCAATGGCCACACTCGCGGGGTTGTCGGCGGCACACCTCGCTGCCATCCAGTTCCCCGAAGGCCTCAGGCGGCTCTATGTTTTGCGTGACCGCGATCCGGCGGGCGCGGCTGCGAGGGACACCCTATGCTCTCGCGCAGAGGGCGCCGGGATCGAAGCGCTGACCCTCACCCCGCGGCTGGGTGACTTCAACGATGATCTGCTACGCTACGGCGTGGTCGCCCTGCAAGAGCGTTTACGGCTTCATCTGCATCCCGAGGACGCTGCACGGTTTTTGGCGGTCAGAGGAGGAACGGGTCGGTAATCGCTGTACCGCTCATCGCATGACCTTTCGTGCTGGTTCCCTGCGGCCCCTTCCTCGTGGACTGGCCGGCGCGCACGGCCTTCTCAGAGGGCAGGGGACCCACAAACGGGATGGTCCGGCAATGGCCGCGCTCCGGTTATTTTCCGCCGCGCCCCGATGGGGCGCTTTGCATCGCGAAACAAAATAGCCGGGCTTGGCCATCAAGGCCCTCGCAAAGGGCTCGGGCTGCCCGTCCCTCCCGCCCGTGGGCGCGTTCCTGCCACGAAGGCCGCGTGTGTCGCGCGGCTCACCCGAGAAAGGAGCCCTGAGATGACCTTGGAACACGAAAGCACAGCGATAGAGCCGCATCACAGCTCGTCACCAACAGACCACGTCCTCACCGAACTCCAGCTTTATGGCTGGCGTCCATTCGAGGATGAACCCGATCCCCGCCCACTGCCTGAGGGCAACCAGGTCGCCGCTGCTGTCACAGATATCATCGACGCATTGGTCGCCACGCTGGGCGATACCCGACTTGAACCCGAACTCGACGAACTGCTTTGGGGGACGGTCAACCTGTTCCATCGCGCGCTGGCTCGTACCGAGCGGCAACTCGACGACAACGAACAGGCGCAGCGTCGCCTGCAACGGGAACAGGACGGCTCCGAGGTGAAGTCCCTCGAACTCGAGCGCCTTTTGACCGAAGGGCAAAGCATGCTCGAACGCCGCGCAGCACTGGAACTTTTCCGCGACCTCGCCGCCGAAGGGTTCGAGCATCACCTCGCTAAGCCCTGGCATCCCCGGAGCGGCTCGCGCGTCAGCCATCGCAATCTGACCGCAGCGATGATCGACAGCCGAGATTTCCTTGCCGCGCGCCGCCGGGCCGAGGCGCAACTGCTTCTGCCCGAGGGGCCCAAGGTGGCTGTCACAGGCGGCGCTGACTTCAACGACCACCACCTGATCTGGGCACGCCTCGACCGGGTCCATGCCAAGCACTCGGATATGGTGCTGTTGCATGGCGGCTCGCCCAAGGGCACAGAACTCATCGCCTCACGCTGGGCGGATCACCGCAAAGTGCCGCAGGTCGCCTTCCGCCCCGACTGGGCGAAACATGGCCGCTCAGCGCCGTTCAAGCGCAATGACGCGATGCTGGATGTTCTGCCGATTGGCGTCCTGGTCTTCCCCGGCACGGGCATTCAGGAGAACCTGGCCGACAAAGCCCGCAAGCTGGGCATCCCGGTTCTGAAACACGAGGGCGGCGCGTAAGCGCCGCCTGACCCCACTGCAGGCGTCTCAACCGAAAAACTGCCGCAACGACCGAAAGCGCCGGTATGATTGGGCTTCACCGACGCAGCCCCGGCTGTCCAAGTTAGAACTACGTGCCGTCCTTCGGCAATTCCGCATGCGTCACAAGACCTTGGAAATTGACCTCCACGACGCGGTTGACCATCCAATCCTGCGGTGTCTCTGGCGGTGCTTCTTCATTGATCAACGCGAGTGCGGCCTCGATGGACAGGATCTGACGCGCCTTTGAGACCGATGGAATTATGATCAGACCCGGATGCATTTGGTCTGGTTTTCCGCAGAGCTTCCGAAAATCCTTGCCGTTTACAGTGATCAGCGTGTGATCGTAAGCAATGCAATAGGCCAACACATCCGTGTCCGTCGCACCCGACATGTTGATATCGCGCGTGTGACAGGTCGCATGGGCGGTCGTGTCGCGAAAATGAACCGCTGCACCTGCCGAGACGCATTCGTCGAAGAAAAGGTTCATGCGGGACTACGCGGCCGCCTCCCAAGGACGGCCAGCCGCCACGGGGCGTCCGCGTTCCGGATGGGTGCGTGCGTAGATGTCGGCCGCGACGAAGGCTTCCCGCGGGATTTCGGGGTAGTCTTCCAACAGATCATCGATCGTATCGCCGTCGGCCAGCCGCCCGCTTACCGCATAGACTGGAATTCTTGTGCCCTTGATGATCGGAACACCGCCGAATATCTCCGGATCACTGGTGATATGACGCTTTTTGTTCACCATATAGGCGCGCGCGGCTTCGAGTTTTGTCCCCGCGATCATTGGCAGATCGAGGTGGAGCCCGGGTTCGAGATCGAGCGGCGCGAGGTTTGTACCGGCCATCCCTCGGATGGCCTTCATCAGGATCTTTTTGCGGCTCACCGGAATCTCCTTGAGAAACCTCATGTGTCCGACAGTCGCGAAGTAGCAGACGGCATCCACATTGAGGAACCGGGCGCGGGTCTTGGTGAACATCCCACGGCGCTTTACCGGCGTCATGATACCGGTCTCGATTGCCTTCTCCACACTGCGTGGCGGGACATCGGCGATGTGCGCGACTTCGTTGATCGTCAGTTCGGCGGCCATGTCTAAATCCTTTCCTCGTTGGGGAAGATATATACCGCACACGCCCGGAATTCAAGTCAGCACCCACGACCGTTCTGCGGTCACTTTATCTGCGATGGGGTCGAACGAAGCGCAATGCGCGAAGGTTCGCCGCATCGTCACATTTTTCTTCGGCCAAAAGCGGGTTTGGGCCATAATCGGACCAGCAGAACCGGCGTAGCAGCGCAGTCGCAGGCGGAGCGTTCATTCGGGCAGCCTGTCGTGATCATTCGTGTCACTGACCTATGGAGGCTTCCATGTCGCTAATTCTTCTTGCCATCTCGCTATCCGTCGCCCTCGGAGTTCTAGCCTTTCGCTTTGCGATCTTCGCCCTTCCGGTCATGGCCGGTATTGCCGCTTTCATGCAGGTTCAGAGCGGGGGTTCCAGTTTCGGAGTTGCCTTCCTTGCTGGTGTGCTTGGGGCAGTTGTTTCCATCGGGCTCGTCATCGCCATTCTGGGATTTGCGCGGAACCCTTTCCTTCGCCTTGCAGCGCTCGGCCTGTTCGCTGCGCCTGCATCGGTGGCGGGGTATGCGCTGGCTCATGGGATCGCAAAACATGCCCTTGATCCGGGTGTTATGCTGACGGTTCTGAGTGGGACCTGTGGTGCCGTGGTCGCGATAGCGGCAATCATCAATCTAAACGCGCTTGGCGACGGCGTCCTCGAGCCGTGACGCAATCGGCATGGTCTGAGCTCGGCTTCGTTTGAACACACTCCGGTCGACTTGGGCCGCAAAGCCTCGGGTGTGCCTCATTGAGGAACATCGTCGCGGCCTTAGAATACCTCGACGACGTCGCCCGCCATTTCCTCACAGCAGTCTGACAAAGACGGATTCTCTCAAGCGCAAACGCACTCGACCCGCTGTTCTCGGTTTGCTTGTTGCCCGTAAGGCCGGGTGAATGCAGCTTCCCTTTCCCGCCGCTGAACAAACGTCCCACCGAGGCTATGGCAGCCGACACGGTGCTGGTTGTCTTGAGCGTGTGCCGTTCATGCGGATTCTGTCCCGCTTCGGATTTGTGGCGGCCGTGCTGCGCGAGGTGGCGAGGATGATAAGAGGAGCCTCGGCGTCATTGCGCCTTGGGGATGTCCGACGTTAAACCTGCGTTCGGATGCTGGTTCTGCGCCGCGTCTCCGTTGGCGCTTCTTCAGAAAGACCTGTCCCTCCTCCTGATTGATTCCCTAATCCCGTCCGTCCGAGGCCAGCAACCCCGCACGGCGGAACCCGTGTTGGCGCGTGCCGCGCCTGCCCGCACCACGTCCCGCCTTTGGGGGTCAAGCAGACGCCGATGGCGTCAGTGCAGGCCTCGTCCAGCGGTCTTTGACGGGCCTCATCGGAGGGACGGTCCCTTCGGATGAAGCAACGGAGACCAAATCATGCAAAACATCGTCATCCTCGCTGGCAACATCGGCCAGACCCCCGAGACCCGCACCACACAAGGCGGCACCTCGATCACGAACTTCACCCTCGCCACCTCCCGCCCGCGCTATGCCGAAGGTCGGGTCCTCCGCGACGACAACGGCTTTCGCGTTCAGGACACCGAATGGCACCGCATCACCTGCTTCAACGGCCTCGGCAAGACGGTTCAGCAGTATTGCGAGAAAGGGATGAAGCTTCTCGTGCGCGGCCGCATCCACTACACCAAGTGGACCGATGCCGCCGGGGTCGACCGCTACGGCTGCGAGATCATCGCCGAAACTGTCGACTTCCTGAACCGGGCAAAGACGACCGACGACGAAGACGAGACCTTCATCGACGAAGAGGACGTCCAGTCCTGAGCAAGCGACACCCCGGACCCGGCGGCGCAAGTCGCCGGGTTTCGCGTGTTTGGCCATTCTGCCCCGATCACATTTGGTATCATTCGGCGAAAACCTGCTGCATGCACAATCCATCGCTGATGCGATTCGGACCTGGCAGGCCATAGTGGCGGATCACCTCAATACCGCGCCGCAACATTGGTGATCTCTGGCAAGCCAAGGGAACTACGACTAAAATAGTCGTAGTTCTGGCATGAGTGACTGGCTGGGTGGGAGGTGATCATCATGATCACCGCCCGACAATCACGGGCCGCGCGCGCTTTGCTGGGATGGACGCAGCAAACGCTTGCCGATAAGGCCCTGGTATCACTGACCGCTCTCAAAAGGCTTGAGTCTCAAAAAGGACTTCGGGTCTACGAGACGACAGACGATCAGGTGCGTCGGACGTTTGAGGCCGCAGGCATTGTTTTGTTGCGAACGGACGACGGTGAGGGCGTGTTGCTGACATCGCAGCAGGTGAAAAAGGCCAAGTCGTCGTAAAGAGTTGAGAAGACCCCCAGCTTGGGGTCTGTACAAAACGACAACTATGGGAGGGGGGTCCTTTCTGCGATCCTGCACGTTCATGGCACAGACCGACACAGCATTTCTCGACGCGCCACCGGCAAGCGAGACACTTACCGAATACGACCACGCGCATATGGTCCTCTACCTCCGCCTCTTCGACGCCGCAGAGGAAGGCGCTGACTGGCGCGAGGTGGTCAAGATCCTGTTTGGCCTTGATCCGGTGAAGGCACCCGAGCGCTGCAGACGCGTCTATGATAGTCACCTTGCGCGGGCGCGCTGGATGACCGAGCAGGGGTATCGCGAGCTCCTCCAGGGAGGCGGCGACGGCCCAAGCGGCTGACTCACGCCGAAACCTGCCGAAGTGAACGGGGCGAGACTCCCGAAAATCAATCATTGCGTGTAAAATCCTGAAGCTTGCGAGATGTTTTTGAACAGGATTTGTCATGCCGTCGGACCAGTCCGGCTGGCGTTCCACGGCAGAGTACGACTACGTCGAATACCTGAGTGCGTCCGATCTTGCCTGGGAATGGCTGCGCCGAAACAAACGCTATTCAAAGGACTACGCGACCTTGTCAAAGGCCGCCACGGATTCTGCGGCCTTGAAAGCGGCGCTTCTCGACAAATGGAGGTTGCGATTTCGCGGTCGATCCCTCCCTGCCAGCACCAAAGGCCCGCATCTTTTGGGACCCTGGGATCGACCCGGCAGTTATCGTTTTGCAGCCAGCGCCCGCGGTACTGGAGGATGCGAGTCCGCTGACCCCACTCCCCAACACGACCACCATTTCCGACCGGGACGGCCTCCATCATCTCAATGATGCCGGGGATGAACGCCGTGTCCAGATCCTTCAATGCGAACCCGACAGTACCGCGTTGGTCGCGGTTGTACCGCTCGGCCACGAGGGGTTCGCTCGGCTGGATGCGGTATATCGGCTTCTTGCACAGCTTCATGGACGGGCTATTCCTGCCGACAAACGTCTGACACGCCAGAAGCGCCTGCGCGCCAAACGCATGCTGCAGGCCCATGATGGGCGGCTTGCCGGGGCCTCTCAGCGTGAGATTGCAGAGGTGGTCTTCAAGTTGCCAGCGATCAGCCGGGACGAGTGGCAAAGCGCGTCGCAACGCTTTGCCGTTATGGCGCTCTTGCGCGATGCCGGACGGATGGTTGACGGCGGGTACCTGACACTGCTGCGACCGAGAAAACATGGGTGATGCCCCGTTCGGCGGCACCCGCAGAGATCAGCCACCCGCAGCGCCAAACTGGTCAGGCCTTCAATTGCGTTGACTTAGTCGGCCGAGGGCGCACTCGACCCTCGCGAATGAATGCGAAAGCGCAGGACGAGCATTGATGACGTTGGCAACCATCCACGAGATGTTTAGGGTTGTCTGCAAAACATTATGAGGCCTGCCAATAGAAACTGAACCCAGTATGGTCATTTCCAGCGCTTCACAGCAGATCGTTGTGGAAGGCGTCCCTTTCAAAGTGGACATCTACAAGCTCGAAGGCGGACATGGATGGTCCCTGGAAGTGGTGACCGAAGACGGCACATCCATCGTATGGGACGATCTGTACGACGATGATAAGGCCGCATTTGAGGAAGCGCTTGCGACCATCAAGAAAGAAGGCCCGGTCGCCTTTGCAAGCGGTGACGAAAACGTCATTCCGTTTCAGCGATAAGGACTTAAGAACGGCCCAAGCACGACTTTGGACCGCACCACGGACGCTGTAGTGCAACTTCTCAAAACAGGACATTGGTGTCGAGCTACAGAACTTTGTATGATCAGGTCAGCCCCTAATTCTTGGCCTCGAATACTCGATTACATTCTTTAAGGATACCAAGTCTATTGAGTTGGGGCTCGACAGTTTTCCAGCCAACCCCAACAACACGGTTAACCCGTGATAGATACGAAGCGATGGCCTTTGGCGCGGTAGAGTGTTCGAGGTTGGTTGTGCTAATCTGCCATCGTTTCATGCAACGTTTTGCAGCCAATAAAGTTAGGCCTTCGATCCCAATGCGCCTTACCGCTTGGGCGTCGATATCCAAGGCTAGGCGTCTTAAGATTGAGGAGCACAAAATTGCATCAAAATAGTCGAGTTTGATCGTTTCACCTTCCTCAAAGCTCTTCAACTTCAGCGGTCCGTGCTCGTCCGTTAGCTCCTCCCAGTTGGCCAAAGACTCAGAAAGGCTGGCCGAAACCACCTTCGTCTCAAGCTCTCGACTTGCCACCCCACTGCGGTGAATTATGCAATTGCGAGCCGCACGATAGTAGTCAAAAACAGGTGCTGCAAATTCAACATTCGACCTGCTGAAGCTTTGGCGTTCACAAAACCTCTCAAGCGCCATCCCTGGATTATCGAGACCGACACTGTCGTCATCCGTTATGCTCTTCAATGCTACGGACCCAGAAGAGTGATAATGGTCAAAGCTATCAAGTTCGCCTCCAATGTCCGCCAAATATCTATCAAACGCTGAAAAACTCCTGGCAAGTCCAAGGTTCGCAACTTCGGCATATGCTGTTTCCGCAATCTCTCGAGTGAAAATGGGTACTGTCCCCCAATCCTCAGAAAGCGCCCCAACTCGCGACCAAAGTGATTTAGCCGGGGTTCCACTTTGAATTTCCTCTATTGTCAGCGAAAGGCCGACGCTGACTATCTTTAGGACATTCCCAAGTTCTTCATGTGAATTACTAAAGGTCTTGAATGCGGTAGTATTTGCCTGCTTAATACTCAGCTCTGTCATCCCAAATTTTGTTCCTTCTTCGACCCAAGCGGACATTCGTCACAGTCGCTTTCTCTGTACTGCAGCTTCTCAAGAGAAGTCGTTCAAAGTTCATCAATTACCAGGCCCTTCAAACCATCGGTGTTGAACCCGTCCCAAGTCGGCTTCAGGCCCTGTCGACAAACGCAAGAATAATCCGTTTTGGTATCGCAACTGCCAACAGAACGCCTGCAGCTTAGCGTGATCATGCTCATCACCGACGGCATTGGTGGCTTTCTTCACCTCAACAACCAAGAGGTTGCGAAGATTGTGCCCACGCTCATGCACTATGATATCCGGAAAAACTCGACTTGTCGTCAAAACACCGTCTTGATCCGGCATTTCGATGTCCTTCGGTTCCAACCCGGGACCCTTGCGATTGTACTCAATATCCACTTTGTATCGGGGAAACTTCGGGCCCATCAGCATAGCCAGTCGTCCGCATATTGCACGCTCACCGATGTCTTGAGCTAAGATCTGACCATCTTGATCGTAGAGTTCTTGTAGGCATTCTCTCATCAATTGATCGAGCTGCTTGCGGTCCAAATCCATATTTCCAATACTTAGTTATCCGGTGATCGTGCGGTCAAGGATGCACGCTCAAACAGCAGTAGGCAATGATGGCCCAAAGCTGCCTTCCATCACAAAAGTTAACGATGCACCGCTGCACAGGCTTTGGTGATTGTGATTTTCAAACCAAAGCGGACAGCTTAAGTCGTTGAAACTTTCCAGCGGGCCCTTCATCTGCGACATGTTCCTAGGACCGTCTCCCGGCTTGGGCTATCGTTTGCTAGTTCGGAAAATCTGTTTGGCACCAAGATGAAGGTCATTCAAAAGACATGACAAGTTCGAAAAAATCCCATCTTGAACGAGACACGCTGCCCTTCATCCCTGCGAAGATACCGCACTGTCTGAGCGCGGTCAGAAAACATGCGCCATTGGACGCGGAGCATATTGTGCGTCCGCTTGCGACGATTTGGGATGAGGTTGTCCATCGGATCATTTCAGAGCTGATGGGGTTGGTGACCGACGATGACGCAGAGCTCCACATTGATTTGCGCGAAGAAATGATTCTAGAGCTTGCGCGCCTGCAAATTTGGCTTGGGGAACGCGTGGTTGAACAGCGCATCAACAACAGGCCACCTAATACTATAAATCCTGAAGTGGAACGAGAAGCCTGTCTGGGTCCGAAAGGCGCGGATACCATTTCCAGGACAGCACGCATGGCCTATGACCATGTCTGGAAAAAAATCACAGACGAACGCTGGAAACCCAAGTCGACAAATGCTCTTAAGCGGGCAAAGAATCCTCGAAAAGCGAAGCTTGCCGTCAAACCCGTCGCAAAAAATCACTTCATCCCTAGGTGGTTCTTGAAAGACAATTGGGCCACCGATGACCTTCTTCGTCGATGGCAATGCACCAAAAAAGGTTGGACCTCATCGCCGCGCAACTTTGGAAAATGGGGATTTCGCCATGCACTGTATAGCGATCAGCTTGAGGCATATTTCGCACTGCTGGAAGGGGATGCCAAGAGACCAGTAGAAATGCTGTTGGATACGCGCCCCCTCAATGGACCGCAAAGAGAGGCGTTCGTCGGCTTTCTGATCATTCAGATGCTGCGAAACCCACATTTCATTGAAACCATTGAAAAAGACATTGCACTCATGATTGCCGAGGGTGGGCACGACAACGTTCCCAAAACGGCGCGCCAGGTATATGAAACGCTGTTTCAAAACAATGAGCTCTACAACCGCTTTGCTCAGCCAATTATTCAAAGCCGGTGGGCGATTGTTAAATCAAACACTCCAATCTTCGTGCTTCCGGACAGATTTAGTCTTCAGGAAGATCTTGGTGATGGCTTGCGCACGATTGTCCCTCTAACGCCTAAAGCTTGCTTTGTGACATTGCTCGACAGAGAGGTAGAAAAACGGGTCGTGCCTTATTTCCTTCTTGCAGACGAGGCGCTTGCCAGGCGGATTTCCGCAACGCTAATCGCAGGATCAAAATCTGAGTTCGTGTCGCATCCTGACTTTGTGCCAGACCTCACAAACGCAGCCGGACTTAACAACCTGCTAAGTGCAATCGGCGATGCGATCACGACGCGACTGCGTTCGCGAGGCGAGCTAGAATGACTGCAAACGAGTCATCCTTTGAGAGGGTGGGGTCTTCAAAAAGTAGTCGCTCTAAACCTCACAATAATCGGCGACGACGCGCTCCCGGCCTCCCATCGAAATACTTCAAAAAAGGAAACTTCTCAGTGAATAGGCTAACCTCAGGATCCCAGACTCTAGCCACTTGTTAATGCCCCAGAAGTTTGATGCGTTCCTGCAGAGCCATTGCGGCTGGGTTGTTGCGTTGAGCAAGTAGTCCGGCAATCTCAACGAGAGCCAGGCGCGCCGATGCATCAGTTGCCAATTCACGATCCTCTTCATAGATCGAGGTGTTCAGAAGCTCGACTAATGCATCATCAGTTCTGTCCCTAAACCAACGGGTGCTCGGTGATCCTTGTTTGAACGCAGCCGCGATCCAACGCAGCCCATCACGTCGCAGAGGAGCGCCGAACGGTGTAGTGAGAAAATTACAAAACCGAGACACACAGTCTTCATCGTGGATAAGATGGTTTTTTGCCCAGCGTTCATAAACGTCATGCATTCGTGCTAGGACATCGGCGGGTAGCTGACCCAGAGCGTTCTCATGACCGAAGCCAAGGAAGTCACAGATCAGATTTTCGCCGCGGTACCACAGACGTTCACGCTTATGCCAATCGGAATCGAGAGCATACTCGACAATCTCCCGCCAAACCCGCTCGAAAGCGATACCGTCGCACCCATTTTGAAGCTGCTGGAATAGACCCCGGGTAAACTGGCCGATCGCATAGTGAGCAGCCGGCCCATGAGATAGTACTGGCATCCAAACGGTTCGCGTAGAGTTTTCTGGTGCTGACAACGACAGTTCGGCCAGTTTAGACAAAAGGTCATAGCCGAAGTTCTGGCTTGGGAGGTCATACTCGCCGCCTGTTTCGTCTTTGCCGCGCGCTTTCTGTCGTTCTGCTTCATGTTCCCAAAGACGCCCGGTAAGCAATCTGTCTTCTGCCAAGTCCCCTGCGCCGTCCCCGTTGGTGAGCCAGCTGAAGAGTTGCCCCAATACATCCCAAGCGAGACCCGTACTCCAGCTGCGTTTGGGTACGCCGCCCCAGCGTGTTTCACCTGCCTCGTAGGCGCGCATCTGCCGTGCATAATCCAGCCGTTCATAACCATTCGCTATGCGCATGACATCGAGGTTTTCGGCGCTGGCCGCGATCTCGCGAAGCCGAAATCGGCGCAAGCGCTTTAGCCAGGTCGCCCAAAGCTTTCCGTCATCGTCTTCCCCAAATTGAGGTTTCAATAGGACGAGCGCCGACCATAGAAGACCGGCATAAAGCAAGCGCCACCAAGCATCTCCAAGTCGTTCTCGGTAGAAGTAGGCAATTTCGATGATGGTTCCGAGCACCCGATTGTCGCCGCTCGTTAGTAGGGTGAGGACATGCCGCTCCCAACGTTCGCCTGCTGAGTCATTCTTCATCCAAAGGTGCATCACGGCGAAGGCAGCGTACTTCAGGTGTTCATTTCCGTAGCGCACTCTTGCGCTGCGAATCCCTTCCACCGTGTCGCCGACTTCGGCTATTGCTTCCATGACGATTGTTTGGGTGCGCTTGCGCGCATCCTGGTTTGTGGTCAGCAAGGATTCGCCGGAGACAATCAGGGCTGCGGCAAGGGCGACGCGAAAGTTAAACTTTTGTTCGGCCTCAATATCTTCGGCATGTTCGATTTCGTTCAGTTGGTCGTAGAGCTTGATCGCATCGACTTGAGACAGCGTGACCTGCTTGTTCAAGAGTTCCTCGCAAATCGTAGGAACAAGCAAATACTGTCGCGGCTTTTCATGCTTTTCGTTCCAATCTGCCAGCTCTCGATCAAGTTGGTCGGGCACCTCAAAAAAGGGCGCCTCGGTGTCAGTTGCTGCATTCAATTGCGTTCGATAATTCGAGTGGTCGAGCTGCGCGAAGATGATTTTGAACTCCAGAGCAAGCTTGGGGTCAGTTGGCACGTGCCAGGTCGGAATGGATTTAGTCAGAAAATCCGCGATCTCCTCGTTCGAATTGATTAATTCGACTACGAGAGAGAGGAGCTGAACGGTCCGATGCGTTGCCAGCCCCCAGTTCTTCGCCATCTCAAACACGACATCGCCCGAGCGCGCCCACGTCAACGCGTCAAACCTGTTCGCAGAGTTTGCCACCCGCCCATAATCCCAATAGAAGACACGTGGGTCCGTAAGGATCGGCGCAAGTGGACCGGCCAAGAGCTCCGGCCGATATTTGCCGATGTTGTTCAGCAGACCGATGAAGGCGGACGACGAGCCTTCGGCTAGTAACCGGTCGATAATCGGCAGAATGTTGACGCCAGCGTCGAGCTGGAGGATCATCCAGCGTTCGAGCGCATCGAGGGCGCAGAACAGATTTCCATTACGATTAGAACTGCTATGAACCCAGCCGAACACTTCCGACGTCCCCGTGAACAGCTTCATCGTCCCGTCATTCATTTGCAGCTTCAAACCTAGCGGCGAGCCTTCATGGCCTTTGCCAGCCTCTTCAAACCACCGCTGCGTGCAAAAATCTACTAGTGCGATTAGTGCGTCCAGCGCCTCCCTTTCCGCGACCTGCAAAAACGAGAAAAACGGACTCTTCCAATACATCGTCGGATAGCCGTCGCTCGCGAATTCGAGACCCAAATCTATTTCGTACCGGCTTCTGCCGTACTCGAATTCAGGCTCGTCCTCGATGATGAGTGCGAGGAGCACTTCAGCAGCGACCGCGGGCGCAGCCCGCATCAGCGGCAATAGGCCGTTGCTTTTGAAGGCGGCCTTGCGGAAGTCATGATCGACGCGTCGCTTTGCGCCGAGAGGCCAAGGCGGCAACCGCTCACGGCTGGTACCTAGTATGGAGCGTGATGTCTGCTTCCTGCTCTCTTCCTTCTCTTTGAAAGCGGCGTCCTTCTTTAGCCGTTCGGCATAACGCTTTGCTTTTGCCGAACGCTCATCCGAAATCCGCTGCTCCACGATAAGGTCGGCCTGGCGGCGTCCTGTTAGTTCGAGCGCCCAGGCTGAGATCTCAGCGGTCAAATCGGCAGCACCTGCGAGTGGTGCGGTGTACAAGCTCAGATCGTCCATGAGGTACATGACTCCATAGCCTTTTTCGACTTGGACCGTTCGCGCTATTGCGAGGGTAATCTCGGCGGCTTCCTTTCTGAACGGCACTGTCGTGCCGTCGGAAAGCTCCCTTGGGGTGCCGTTCAGCCAAGTCTCAAGAAGCTTCGCGGTTGCCACCGATGCAAAACTTTCAATTGTCTCGCGATGTGCGATCAGGAAGCGCAGCACCGAAGGCCAGCGCCCTACAATAACGGTCCTGAACTGGGCCTCCATGTAGAGGCCGAGCGAGGCGTCCGCACCGGCGACTCTCGCATTTGGGACCGTTCCGATGTGTCGGAAGCGCGACAGGAGTCGATCTAACCGCTTCGCCCTGTCTGAGAAAAGTTTGTCGGCACGTTCATTCAGGAACCGCTCGGCATCCGGGTCTAGGCAAAGAGCATCTAACAAAACATCTGACGCCAGAATATTCCCTGAAGTTTCTGCCTCCCTTAGCGCCTGATCCCAAGCCGTCGACCCACTCACGGTTTGCCTTAGCAGAAACTGGCCTAGCATCCGCAGCGCATTCATCCAGAGTGGGTTCGTTGCCAGCGTTGCCCACTTTTCCGTATTGTCAGCGACTTGCTTTAGGTACTGGAAACGGGCCCAATCCGCCGCGAGGTCGTGCTCGAACTCAATCCGGTTAGTTCGCACGTTGAGGCGAAGCGGAAGTGTCTTTGGGCGGTTCGCGAATAAGTTCGCTTCCGATGGGTTAAGTTCAGAAAGAGCGAAGCTGCGTTCAAATTGCGCCTCGCGTTCTGCGAACCGCATCATCATTGACTGTACGTCAGCTGCTCCGTTGGTCCAGTAGTCCCAAAGACGATCAGCGACATCATTATGTGACGCTATGCCGCCCTCGCACGAACCTAGAGAAGTGCCCGCTTTGGCCACCCACGCCAGAATTCGGAGATTGGTGAGTACGGCGACCGTCTCATCATGAGCGGTCAGCCAGCTGAGCGAAGGCGTCGCCCAGAGGGTATTTTTGACTATTGATTCCTTCAGCGGCTTGATCTCCAAGGCACAGACATCAGTCGTACGAGAAACGGAAATTACCTCGCTTGCCTCAGACCAGCCTTGGTTCTGTGTAACAAAGACAACGCGCCATACTGCGTCAGCCGCATCGGCAGTCTCAGGTAGGATAGCCTCCAAGAGCTGGCGGACAATACTGAACTCTACTGGGTCAATCCGCTCTGCGGAGTCGAGGATGAGCAGATTCCGGGCGTTGCTGCTGGCGCTGAGCACGCGCCCAAGTTCGTGATTCAGCGGGAGCGACCGTCGCCGCGCTGCGCTTAGCGCGACCCGAAGCTCTTCCGGTCCCAGCCAGACTTGCGTCCAGCCCCTGAAATCGTCGTCGAGGGTACATTTTACGATGGCAGACTTGCCTGTGCCTGACTCGCCGACCACTATTGTGACGAGGTTCGCCCTTATTGCCGTGCCGAGCTCTTTCTTCACGTCCGGCAATGAGACGCTATAACCTGTCGAGAACGCGGTCTGAATCCGCGCCTTGTAGTCCGAGGTCAAATCGGCGAGCGTCTGCCAGTCTTGCGCGAAGTCCGGATGGTCGCGAAGCTGGTGCTGCTTGCGCACTTCGCACCATAGCTCCGCTAGCGTCAGAGTACCGAACTGCATTCGGACCTTGCTGGCAATACCAATGAGGTCATTCCAGAGTTCTTCAGCTTCCGATGGGCTTGGGCTTGAAAGCAACTGCCGACACTGACTAATGGAACCGCTCTTCAGTTCTGACTGACTAAGCTGGAAGTCCGCTGATAACACATGAAGGTGGCGAATAAGTTCAACCGTTTCTTCGTCCGTTGCATCACTCGGTGTTCCGGCGGCTTTGCGCAAGCTGTCGAAGATCGCTGATTGCTTTGGCGCATTTCGGATCCTCCTCAGCGCCAACTTGGGATCGCTACCTGAGCACGCGTTCTTCACTTCCTGCCAGTTCGGATCGAAAACCGGGTGAGCACCCCTTTTTACTAGTGCGAGACCATCTTTGCGCTGCTTCAGTGGACCAGCCGTGTCTCGCCAGTGTCTCCAAGCAAGTTCGACGAAGTCCGGCGGTAACCCCGATGGTGTCACCTGTTGGTTTCCTTTGGCTGAAATCGCTAGCCGAATTTCTGAGCCAGAGTCATCCATCGCCGTCACTAGCAGGTCGTCGATCAGCCACCCGAGCGCGGAAACTTGCGCTTGGATTTGGGATATTTGACCACCAATAGCTGGGGCAGGTTCCCCGGCGAGCATCTTCACCTGAAGCCAAGCGCTGATTTGGTCCTCGAAATCGAAACCCGCGCCACTCGTTGACCTCAGAGTCGCAACAGGTTGCTTGCGCGTAGTCACATTTGAAGCCTTTCATATGTTTACGTATCAAACCATCGATAAACAATTTCGCAGTCATGGGAAATGTCGTCTCAAATTCCGTCATGGTATGATCATCTGACTTGGACAATGTCGTTCGGCCAAGTTCGAAGAACAAGCTGCTGAAATATCATGAACCCATTGGACCCGGCGGTCAGCAGATGAAGTTCAGCTCTTGATATCGAACAGCGCGGTGTTTGCGCTTGCAGCGAAAGCCGACTTTCCGACCTCCGCGTCGAATTTGTCGCATTTGCAAGCCCAAACCATAATAACTTAAGGAATGTCGCCACAATTCCCGTGACCTGACAACCTTCGTCGAACGCCGTAATTCTTCACGTCGGCTAGGGCACCGCCCACACCCTGCGGTGTGTGATTTCCGTATGCCCATCTTCGCACTCCATCTCGCCCAGTGCACTTCGCCATCGTTGTCCCAATCAGCCGCCAATGTCCGGCGGCCTCACGGACCCCACGGAGGCTTTTCATGCAACCCGATCACGCTCCATTTCCGCCACGCTATCTTCGCACCAAGGAAGCCGCGCAGTTCCTCAGCCTATCTGCGCGCACCCTTGAGAAACACCGTACCTACGGCACCGGCCCCGCCTATCACAAGCTCGGGGGGCGCGTTGTCTATTCGATTGAGGAGCTGGAGGCTTGGGTGAAACTCGGTTCCGTCACCTCGACGACCGACCCACGCGGAGGTCAGGTCTTGCCCGCCAAGCGCCATGTGCTCACCGCGACCTCGCCCGCGGGTCGGGCCTTTCGCTGAGCCGGTCGAGGCGCGCCCGATGTCAAAAACCCCTACCGAACGCGGCCAGCTCGATCTTTTCCATGCGTTGCCCGGTGAATTCGCGCCGCGTGACGCGCAAGACCTCATGGCCTATCCGTTCTTTTCGCTCGCAAAGAGCCGCCGCATCCGGCCCATCGAATTTACCTCCGGAAATGTCGAAATCCGTGTCGAGGCGGTAGCTGACCATGGGATGGCCACGATCTGGGATGCCGATATCCTGATCTGGGCCGCGAGCCAGATCGTCGAGGCTCGCGACGCCGGTCTCAGAACATCACGCCTGATGGCAGCGACGCCTTACCAAATCCTCAATTTCATCGGTCGCGGCACCTCGGCGCGTGATTATCACCGGCTGAAGGCCGGACTTGACCGGCTACAATCCACGACGATCTGTACATCGATCCGCCAACCCGTTGAGGGACGGCGGCACCGGTTTTCTTGGATCAACGAATGGCAAGTGCGCTCCGATGCACTGGGCCGACCCGATGGAATCGAACTGATCGTCCCGGACTGGTTCTATCAAGCGGTGCTGGACAACACGCTGATCCTCACCATCGACCCTGACTATTTCGACCTGACTGGTGGCTTGGATCGTTGGCTCTATCGCCTCGTGCGTAAGCACGGCGGTCGTCAACGCGCAGGATGGCGGTTCGAATTCCGCCATTGCATGTGTGTGTGTGTGTGTGTGTGTGTGTGTGTGTGTGTGTGTGTGTGTGTGTGTGTGTGTGTGTGTGTGTGTGTGTGTGTGTGTGTGTGTGTGTGTGTGTGTGTTTTTTTTTTTTTTTTTTTTTTTTTTTTTCCTCAAATCCGGCAGCCTCTCGCCATTCAAGCGGTTTGCTTTTGATCTGCGAGAGATCATCCGACGCCAGCCGTTGCCGGGATATCGCCTTGCGCTCGAGATAGAGCCACAAGGGCGCCGCTTGCTCGCGTTCGAGCCTTGTGGACAACCTGTGAATGGCCTCGTGCTATCGGGAACCTACGGTATCGTGCCATCAGGAACCGGACTCTCGTGCTATCGGGAACCCGAACGCGCCTTAAATTCTTCTGGCAGCGACAGAAATCGCGTCCTTAACTTAGAATCTAACAAAGAATCTAACTCTTGTAGTACTCGGCACGCTGGGGAAAACCCAAATCTGGCTCGTTCCAGGCCTCCGAAAACCGGCCGAGATGGGAGCACGCAGGATCTGCCGATCGGTCCGACTAGCGAGGCCAAGCCATGACCGAGCAGGGTTCCTCAAAACGCGCAGCGAATACGCGACCCGATGGGTTCGACACCGATCTGACATTCGTGGAACTGACCTGGAAGGAGGGCCAGGTCGAGCAATGGGTCCGCTTCGGCAAGCCGACCTGTGAACACCGTATCGATCAGTACCGCCGCCGGTTTGGCTTCGCGCCGGGTTCGGTCTTCGGGGTCAATCGCTGGGCCTCGAACGATTTCGGAACGGTCCTGTCGCGGTTTGACATTCTGTGCGCCGCCCATGCCGGAGAGACCATCCAGACGCTGCCCTTTCTGCATCCCGGTGGTGCGCTTCTGCTGTCGACCCATGGCTGGCCAAAGGTTGAGCGGGTTCTCCAAACAATCGATGCCATCGAAGCACTCGGCATCGACACTGCCGATGTTGCCCCCGACTATTGGCGACACGTCCACAATCGACTGGCCGCAGGACAAGCGGCTCACGCCTATACGCGGCTGCAGCATCGGGCCTGGCTCAAGCGGCGGAGCCTCGGGCAATGAACAGACGAGGCAAAATCGTCTGGGCTACGGCCCTCGCCGCCGCGCTGGTTGTCGTGCCGTCGTTCTTTCCTTGGACACCTCGGCTTCTCTGGAATGCCAGTGCGAGCGTGCCGATCGGGCTCTACCATCTGCGCCCCGCCGACCAGGTCGCCGTCGGCGACCTGGTTGCCGTTCAGCCACCACCGGAACTTTCTGCTTTCCTGGACGAGCGGGGCTACCTGCCGACGCATGTGCCGCTGCTCAAGCATGTCGTGGCGCTCCCGGGTGCTATCATCTGCCGCGCCAGTAACACCATCATTGTCGATCAAAGCGTCATTGGGTTTGCCCATTTGCTGGACAGTCTCGGCCGTCGTCTTCCGCGCTGGGAGGGATGCCGACACCTCATCGACGGCGAGATCTTTCTCATGAACCCAGAAGCGCCTGACAGCCTCGACGGGCGATATTTTGGTGCCTTGCCGAGCACCGCGATCACCGGGCGACTGGTGCCTGTCTGGGTTCATTCCGGCAGCGCGCACCGCGGGATCATGACCGCCAATTTACCAAACCACCGCAACAGAAAGGAGTCCTTCCATGCCCCAGATCGGTGAATTCACCCGCACGAAATCCGGCTTTGCCGGGCATATTCGAACGCTGACGCTAGACCTCGACGTCACCCTAAGCCAAGCCGATACGACCGAAGCTGAGAACGGGCCAGACTACCGTCTGTTTCACGGCGACGGTGAGATGGCCCGCGAAATCGGCGCGGCCTGGACGCGCACCGGCGAGAAGGCCGGTGAATACCTTTCGGTTCTGATCGACGACCCT
Source organism: Paracoccaceae bacterium (assembly GCA_033344815.1). Classification (NCBI taxonomy): domain Bacteria; kingdom Pseudomonadati; phylum Pseudomonadota; class Alphaproteobacteria; order Rhodobacterales; family Paracoccaceae; species Paracoccaceae bacterium. The sequence continues at coordinate 3,255,193 of JAWPMR010000001.1, forward strand.
ATGCTCGCGCAACCGATCCGCGCGAACCTCTTCCGAAATGGCGAGGCATCGGTCTGGGCATTGCAGTGGAGCCGTCCACCGAAGCGCAGTGGGAAGGATTAGCCCATGCGCCGATCCCCATCCCGCAGTGATGTTCCAGTGACGGTGCAGATACCCCGCGCAACACGTCGCGTTGCCATTCTCCTTCTTTCCGGCTTCGCCGCTGCGTTACCAGCGAACAGAGTTGCACTAGCAGAAACTGTGCTTCCAGCCCTCACTGTGGCGCGGGATACCCATGCCGCTGCCATCTCTGAAGCATCGGTACGCTTCGCCATTCCAGAACACTGGATCCTCGCCGTGATGCGCGTCGAAAGCGCAGGCAATCCGCAGGCCATATCGCGGGCGGGGGCCATGGGGCTCATGCAGGTGATGCCTGGGACCTGGGTCGAGTTGCGACAACACTACGGCTTGGGACAAGATCCCTTCGACCCGCGCGAAAACATCATTGCGGGGACTGCCTATCTGCGCGCGATGCTTGACCGCTACGGAACAGTTGGTGCCATGCTTGCCGCCTACAACGCGGGACCGGGGCGATATGACGAATTCCTGTCCACAGAGCGTCCACTGCCCGCCGAAACTCGCGCCTATGTCGCGACCCTGGCGCCACTTCTTGACCGTGACGGGGCACTTCCGCACCGGTCCTCCGCGACCGATTGGCGCGAAGCAGCGCTCTTTGCGGACAGATCAGCTGCAAGCGAACTGCCGTCTGAGAGCGAACCGGCGACAGCGCGCTCGACGCTCGACGATCCTGCGCCAACGCCCACATCAGAGCTTTTCGTCGCACGGCAAAGCGAGGGCAGTCAGCCATGAGAGTGATCGCACCCCTGCGTGTTCTGGCGTGCTTCCGGATGATCTGGTCGGAAGGGCGTGCCTGGAGGAAGGGCGGGAAGAGAAAAGGGCGAGATAAAAGCGCATGCCAAGAATGCCGCAAGTCCCTGAAGGGACTGGCGTTTTCGCGTGCATACGGGTCGGTCGTGTGCAGGAGTTTTAGTTTTCTCAAGCGATTTCCATGGTCCGACATGCACAGTGCCGGGTTGCAGTTCGGAGGGAGTGTGTTGTGAGAGAATCTGAACGCGACTTCCGGATCAAACCAGGTAGGCCCCGAAGCACTCCTGTGCCGCGGACCAAGGGCTTCATTGATCAGGTGCTGCGCGCGGCTCAGAAGGCGGGCCACACGTCGCCATCTCGCACGAGCCGTGGGCCTGGCCGCTCGACATTTGGGCGCGGACAAAACCGATTTGGGCGCAGCCGACTTTTCTCGCCAACCCGCCGCGTGGTCGTGAAGGCAAGGATTGCGCGTTACAAGGGCCGTGCTTATCGCGCCGCCCCGCTCAAAACCCATCTTGCTTATCTGCGTCGCGAAGGCGTCAGTCGCGAGGGCGAGAAAGGGCTGCTCTTCGATGCCGAAACCGACAATCTCGACGGGTTGGATTTTGCAGAGCGCTGCGAAGATGACCGCCACCATTTCCGGTTCATTATTTCGCCCGAGGATGCAGCCGAGATGGAAGACCTGCGCGGTTTCACTCGGGATGTCGCACGCCGGATGGAGGCCGATCTCGGCACGCGACTGGATTGGGTCGCGGTGGATCACTGGAATACCGACAATCCGCACGTGCATCTGATCGTCCGGGGCGTCGATGATCGCGGTGGCGATCTGGTCATCGCGCGTGACTACATCAGCAGCGGATTGCGGTCCCGCGCCGAGGATCTGGTTGCGCTCGAACTCGGACCCAAGCCTGAACATGAGATCCGACATGCGCTCGAACAAGAGGTCACTGCGGAACGCTGGACCAGCCTCGACCGCGAAATCCGTTATCGCGCCGACGACCTCGCACTGATCGACCTGCGCCCCGAGACGCGCGGTCCCGAGGATCCCCAGATCAGGCGGTTGATGATCGGCCGCTTGCAGCACCTGAAAAAGCTTGGCCTTGCCTCGGAGGGCCGCCCCGGCGAATGGATGCTTGGGACAGAGGCCGAGCGCACGCTCCGGGATCTTGGCGAGCGTGGCGACATCATCAAGACCATGCACCGCGCCTTCGCTGCGAAGGGACAGGACCGTGGCTTCACAGATTTCGTCGTCGACCACGGCGGGGCCGGCGACCCGATCATCGGGCGGCTGGTCGCGACCGGGCTGCATGACGAACAGACTGGCATGGCCTATGCCGTGATAGACGGCAGCGATGGGCGCGCCCATCATGTCCGCTTCCGCGGGCTAGAGGCCTTTGAGCATGCGCCGCATCCGGGTGGCATCGTCGAAGTCCGCCGCTTCGGTGGACCAGACGACCCACGGCCCACTCTGGTTCTCGCCACGCGGTCAGATCTCGATCTGCAAAGCCAGATCACCGCGCCCGGTGCGACCTGGCTGGATCATCGACTGGTCGAGCGTGCCCAGATGCCGCTCGCCAAGGGCGGCTTTGGGAGCGAAGTCCGCAGCGCGCTCGAGGCCCGCACCGAACACTTGGCACGCGAGGGACTTGCCGACCGACAGGCGCAACGGATTCTCTTGCAGCGCAATCTGCTCACCACCCTTCGGCGGCGGGAGCTTGATAAAGTGGGCGAGAAGCTTTCGACCGAGACCGGTTTGTCGCACCGACCCTCGGAGTCGGGCGAACATGTCTCCGGCACCTACAGCCGCCAGCTGCGCCTGTCCTCGGGTCGCTATGCAATGATCGAAGGGATCAGCCCCGACGGCGGCCGCAGCTTCCAACTCGTCCCCTGGTCACGCGAGATCGAACCGCGACTTGGCCAGCGTGTCGCAGGTATCGCGCGCAGTGGAGGCGGCATCGACTGGAGCCTTGGGCGAAAACGCGGACTCAACATATGATGAAAGGACCCTGATCATGACCGCCACCAAAATCCTCTGGGGCCAGATTCTGGTCGTCTTCCTGATCGTGCTCACGACCACTTGGAGCGCGACCCAATGGGTGGCGTGGCGATTGGGGTTTCAGGCGCAGCTTGGCAACCCGTGGTTCGAGGCTTTCAGCGTGCCGATCTATCCGCCGCCAGCTTTCTTCTGGTGGTGGTACTTCTACGACGCCTATGCCCGCACCGTGTTCTGGGAGGGGGGAGCCATCGCAGCCTCTGGCGGTTTCATCTCCATCGCTGTCGCCATTACCATGTCGGTTTTGCGCGCCAGGGAGGCCGCAGATGTGGATACCTATGGCTCGGCCCGCTGGGCAACACGCGCGGAGGTCGAGGCCGCTGGGCTGCTCGGTTCAGATGGCGTCGTGTTGGGCAAGCTCGATCAGACCTACCTCCGCCATGGTGGTCCGGAGCACGTCCTCTGCTTTGCGCCGACCCGATCCGGCAAAGGCGTGGGTCTGGTGATCCCGACGCTTCTGACTTGGCCGGGCTCCGCCATCGTCCACGACATCAAGGGCGAGAACTGGGATCTGACGGCAGGCTTTCGCGCGAAACATGGCCGGGTGCTTCGTTTCGACCCGACCAGCATGACCTCCGCCGCCTACAACCCGCTGCTCGAAGTGCGTCGCGGCGAAAGGGAGGTGCGCGACGTCCAGAACGTGGCGGACGTCCTGGTCGATCCTGAAGGATCACTGGAGAAACGCAACCACTGGGAAAAGACGTCGCATTCACTGCTGGTGGGGGCAATCCTACATGTTCTCTACGCGGAGAAAGAAAAGACGCTGGCTGGGGTGGCGGCCTTCCTCTCAGACCCGCGCCGCCCGATCGAGGAGACGCTAGAGGCGATGATGGCGACCCACCATCTGGGCGATGCCGGGCCACATCCTGTCATCGCCTCGACTGCACGAGAATTATTGAACAAGTCCGACAATGAACGCTCAGGCGTGCTTTCGACGGCCATGTCTTTTCTCGGGCTCTATCGCGACCCGGTCGTCGCCCATGTGACCCGCCGCTGCGACTGGCGGATTTCCGACCTGATCGGCGGCGAGCAACCCTCGACGCTTTACCTCGTGGTGCCACCCTCGGACATCTCACGCACCAAGCCGCTGATCCGGCTGGTGTTGAACCAGATCGGCCGCCGCCTGACGGAGGATTTGAACGATACCAAACGACGGCACCGCATTCTGATGATGCTCGATGAGTTCCCGGCCCTAGGGCGGCTCGACTTCTTCGAAAGCGCATTGGCTTTCATGGCGGGTTACGGGATCAAAAGCTTCCTGATTGCTCAATCTCTGAACCAGATAGAGAAGGCCTATGGCCAGAACAATGCCATCCTCGACAACTGCCATGTCCGGGTGAGCTTTGCGACCAATGACGAACGCACCGCCAAGCGGGTTTCAGACGCCCTCGGCACGGCGACCGAGATGAAAGCAATGCGCAACTATGCCGGGCACCGACTGGCACCTTGGCTCGGCCATTTGATGGTGTCCCGCTCCGAGACCGCCCGCCAGCTTTTGACCCCAGGTGAGATCATGCAACTACCGCCCGACGACGAGATCGTCATGGTGGCCGGCTCGCCACCGATCCGAGCGAAAAAGGCACGGTATTTCGAAGATCGACGGTTCGCGGAGCGCGTGCTGAGGCCACCAGAGTCGAAGAAAACTGAACCCGTTCCGAAAAATGATCTTTGGTCTTCATTGACACCTTCATCTTCTGCAGATCCCGGGTTGGCTACTCAGACAAAGTCCGATGATGACGAAGCCAATGCGGGACTGCGCCGAGAGCCGGAATTGCCTGATCATGTTGCGATTGCGCCGGAGATCCTGCCAGAGCCAGCACGCGAGTTTGAAATGATGCTGGACGATGAGCCTGAGGAAGCAGTTCGACAACGACAGGCACTCCGCCGACAAATGGGACAGGTGGCCCGACAAGCCTCGCTTGACCGGAATGATGGCATCGATCTTTGAGGGCTAACCTATGCGTGACCGTCTCAACCTGTCTTTGCCAGCCGATCTGATCGGACGCATCAACGATTTGGCCGACCGAAAACGGCTGACCAGGTCTGCGGTCGTCGAGGCGGCGGTAGAGTCTTTTCTATCTCCGGATCATGCCGACATGCAGGAGGCCGCTCTGACGCGGCGCTTGGACCGCCTCTCGCGCCAGATCGCGCGGGTCGAACGAGACCAGCGGATCACCACCGAGACTTTGGCGTTGTTCGTCCGGTTTTGGCTCACTATCACGCCGCCAATACCGGCTGAGGAACAGGTGTCTGCCCAAGCCAAAGGGCGGGAGCGGTTCGATGGGTTCGTCGAGACGTTGGGGAAGCGGATTCAAAGGGGGCGATGGTTTGCTGATGAGATTGCAAGGGATGAAGTAGCGCCAACTAAAACTAGACCGCCCGACTGAGAGCCAGAACCAATGAAGTCATTGCCACCCTTGCTGATGCCTTGATGTGTTGATCGCCTCACGGCTTCGGCCGTCAGAGGTCGTTCAATGCGTTCGAAGCACTTGGTTTCGCATGCCGATGAGATGCGGTGAGCCATTCAATGAATGCTCTGTATTCGCAATACTGCAATAAAGACTATTGACTCTGGATGAGGCCTCATCTATTTCTCTGTAATGTTCATACAGAGGAATCAGCCTGTGAAGCTCGGCAAGGTTTGCAACCTAAGCACAGGATATACAGCCAGGGGGCGATTAGAGCTTGCAGAGCAAGGCGGGCAGCCTGCCGTTCAGTTGCGCGATGTTCAGGCTGACGCCGATCTCGAAGCTGGCCATCTGCAAAGGTACGAATTCGATGACCTGCCGGAACGCTATATGGTGCGTGGGGGTGAGGTCATCTTCCGATCGCGTGGCGCACCGAACACTGCTGCCGTTGTGAGTTCACAGCTGACAGAGCCGGTCGCCATTATCCTTCCTCTCGTCATCCTTCGTTCAAAGAAAGAGCTGGTCCTTCCTGATTACCTCGCTTGGGTGATCAACCAGCCGCAAGCACAGCGGTACTTCGATTCCGAAGCGCAGGGCACCAGTATGCGGATGATCCCAAAGACGGTGCTTGAGCAGTTAGAGGTTCCGCTACCAGACTTAGAAACCCAAGCTCGCATCGTTTCAATACACAAGCTGGCAAGGATTGAAGGATCATTGCTCCGCAATCTCGCTGACCGCCGCGAACAGCTTTCCTCCATCATTTTGGCAGAGCGCGCGCGCGCCGCCCATCAACAGGAACTTCACCAATGACAAACCAGGTTACACAGCAGCAGATCAATCAAACCGCCTGGGCCGCGTGCGACACCTTCCGGGGCGCAGTCGATGCAGGGCAGTACAAGGACTACATCCTCGTGATGTTATTCCTGAAGTACATCTCGGACCAATGGAACGACCATATCGAGACCTACCGCAAACAGTATGGCGACGATGACGCGCGCATACGGAGGCGGCTGGAGCGTGAGCGTTTCATCCTTCCAGAAGGGGCGAGCTTCTACGACCTTTATTCTCAGCGGAACGAACCCAATATCGGCGAGCGGATCAATATCGCGCTTGAGAACATTGAGGACGCGAACCGCGCCAAGCTTGAGGGTGTCTTCCGTAATATCGACTTCAACTCAGAAGCCAATCTTGGCCGTCCGAAAGACCGCAACCGCCGCCTCAAGAACATGCTTGAGGACTTCGCCAAGCCCGCGCTTGACCTGCGCCCGTCACGGGTGACCGAGGATATCATCGGCGAGTGTTACATCTACCTCATCTCCCGCTTTGCGTCGGATGCCGGGAAGAAGGCAGGCGAGTTCTACACGCCCACCGCAGTTTCCGGCCTGCTGGCAAAGCTTGCCGCGCCGCAGCCTGGCGATACGATTTGCGATCCGGCCTGCGGGTCTGGCTCACTACTCATTCAGGCCTCGCAAGAGGTCGGGTCCGAAAACTTCGCCCTTTACGGGCAGGAAGTGAACGGGGCAACCTGGGCGCTTGCGCGCATGAACATGTTTCTGCATGCCAAGGACGCGGCCCGCATCGAATGGTGCGATACGCTGAACAGCCCGACGCTGGTCGAAGGCGACCACCTCATGCGCTTCGACGTGGTGCTCGCCAATCCGCCGTTCTCGCTCGACAAGTGGGGCGCGGAGGATGCTGACACCGATCAGTACAACCGTTTTTGGCGCGGCGTGCCGCCCAAGTCCAAGGGCGACTATGCTTTCATCACGCATATGATCGAGATCGCCAAACGCCAGTCGGGCCGCGTGGCGGTGATCGTGCCGCATGGCGTTTTGTTCCGGGCCGGTGCCGAAGGGCGCATCCGTCAGCAGCTGATCGATGAAAACCTGCTCGACGCCGTAGTCGGCCTGCCTGCCAACCTGTTCACCACGACGACAATCCCGGTCGCCATCCTGATCTTCGACCGGTCCCGCGAGGAAAGCGGCGCTAATGAGGGCCGGCGCGATGTGTTGTTCATCGACGCCAGCAAGGAGTTCACGCCAGGCAAGACCCAGAACGTGATGGAGGAAGCGCATCTCAGCAAGGTGCTGGAGACCTTCCGTGTTCGCACTGAGGTAGACAAGTACTCTCATCTGGCCAGCCCCGAGGAGATCGCCGAGAACAGCTACAACCTCAACATCCCCCGCTATGTCGATACCTTCGAGCCAGAGGAAGAAATCGACGTCGCCGGTGTCCAGAAAGACATCGAGCGGATCGAGGCCGAACTGGCTCAGATTCGAGCCAAGATGGCCGGGCATCTGAAGGAGCTTGGTGTTGAAGCTTGAACCTTACGCCAAGTTGCCGCTTTCAAAGGTAGCAAGGATCGAGCGGGGCAAGTTTTCCGCTCGGCCTCGCAACGACCCGATGTATTACGGTGGCGAGACACCGTTCTTACAGACGGGCGACATAGCGAGAGCAGGTCGCGTCATTACGAATTGGACGCAGACACTCAATGAACTTGGCCTTGGCGTCAGTAAGCTGTTTCCTCGCGATACTATCTTCATGTCAATTGCGGCGAACATCGGGGACGTTGCCATTTCAGGTTTCGATGCGGCTTGCCCAGACAGCGTGGTTGCCGTGAAGCCCCGTGATGACGTTGATCACGAATGGCTGTTTCAGACGCTCAAATTCTCAAAGAAAGAACTTTCGGCGCTTTCCACGCAGAATGCTCAAGCGAACCTCAGTCTTAAAAAAATTGAACCTTTCAAGGTTCACGTCCCCTCGCTTCGCGACCAGAGCGAGATCGCTGCGATCCTGCAGACTTGGGACGAAGCGCACGAAAAGCTCAGCGGCCTGCGCGCGGCCAAGGACAAGCGTTTGGGTGCCCTTCGCGCAGCACTGCTCTTCGGCGAATTGCGGCTAAATGGACAGCGCCGCAACTGGGTGCCGACGCGTCTTGCCGCCGTGACCCATGAGCTGACCGGACGCAACGGGGCAAAGGGCCTTGGCCGAGACTATGTCATGGGGGTCACCAAGGCCCAAGGCGTCGTGCCCATGCGCGAACAGACGGTTGCCGGTGACATCAGCCGCTACAAACGCCTTCCGCCGCGCGCGTTCGCCTACAACCCGATGCGTATCAATGTTGGTTCCATCGCGATGAACGAACGCGATGAGGAGGTGCTGGTGAGCCCCGACTACGTCGTATTCGCCTGCAACGCCGACGGCCTCGACCCCGACTACCTTGACCACCTGCGCAAGACGTCCTGGTGGGCCCATTACATCAACAGTGGCGGCTCGGGCAGCGTGCGCCAGCGGACCTACTACGATGACCTCGCCGCACTGAAACTGCCGTTGCCCGAACTCGACGAGCAAAAAGCCATCGCCGCCGTCCTGACCACCGCCCGCGATGACCTGTATGCGACCGAACGTGAAATCGAAGCGGTGAAGCTTCAGAAGCGCGGCTTGATGCAGAAGCTGCTGACGGGCGAGTGGCGAGTGCAAACCGCCGAAAAAGGTTCCACGGAGGCCGCAGAATAGATGGCCTACTACATTCCCGCTCCAGATCCGAAAGGTGAACTCCAGATCGAAGAGGTCCATCCGCGGTGTATCGAGGTTTGGTTCACTCCGGAAAATGATCGGCTGCGCGCTGCGGGCATTGACAAGAAGGATCGGAAAAAGCATCGCGTGAGGCTTCTCGAGATGTCGGCCCAGGATCACTATATCTCGGTGTTCCCGGTCAATACGTTGCCGCGCAACCCGAAGTTCCTGAAGCCGAAATACAGCCAGGTTCGCGAGATCACCATCGCGGAGACCGATCTTTGGAACGTGCGGCTCGATGATGAGCTGCCAAAAACACGCGACGACATCGTAGAAATCCTGCACGACTTTCCGTCGGCTTTCACGAAGGACCCTGACTACGGGCTCGGATTGGCGAAGGAATATCGTTTCATCGTTGATGCCGTTGAAGCGTTGTCTTCATGCAGCTCGATTGTGATCTCGCCAAAAGAGATGACCCATGCAAACGAGGCTGAGGCAATCTTCTATATTTCGAGTGCGGATTTCGACGAAATACGCCGCAAGATCAACTCGATTGCGACCGCCAGTCAATCGGCTGGGCGCTCGGTGAAAGATGCGACGACCCACAACTATCTTGCGGAAAAGATCGGCAAGCCGCAAGTGGAGGTGACTGCAGGGCGGTCGCCGGTGCGCCGTATGATTACGGCGAAAGCAATGGGCGAGGAAGTCCTGCCGGAAGACGCGCAGGACGCGGTGATCCACGCTCTTGCAAAGACGGCTAAGTCCCTTGGGCCGGTTCAGACAGATCGCCTTGCCAAGTTGCAGAGCGATATCGAACTCGTGACTCTCGACGCGCTAATTGCCCGTTTTGAAGACATGCTTGGGAAGAAGCTGGACGAAGCAAAGTGGCAGGAATTCTTCAACGAGAATCCGTTCATTCTGAACATGGCGTTCGGCTACCCGGTTATCAAAGTCCGGGACCAGGCATCAGTCGGCGGCAGGAAGCTGTCTGGCGGCGGAGAAAAGATTACGGACTTTCTCGTCAAGAACAGCCTGACCAACAACACCGCCATCTTCGAGATCAAAACACCCCAGACGGCGGTGCTGTATAAGACGCCGTTCCGAGAAGGGGTCTATACCCCGTCGGCAGATCTTTCGGGGTCGATCAATCAGACGCTCGACCAGAAGTATCAGTTCCAAAAGCAAATCGCCCAAATCAAGGAAAATTCCCGACTTTACGACATCGAGTCCTACGCGGTTCACTGCTGTCTGGTTGTGGGGACGACGCCCGAAGGCGAGGACCGGCAAAAGTCGTTCGAGCTGTTCCGCAGAAATTCCAAGGATGTCGAGATCGTCACCTTTGACGAACTCCTGGAGAAACTGAAGCAACTAGGCACTTTTCTTCGCGCGGCAAAGACGGAGGACGCATCTTGAAGTTCGTGTATTTTGATGAAAGTGGTGCCGCGGGTGATAGCGACGTCTTCGTCATGTGTGGCTTGATGGTGGATGCCTACAAGCTGCGCAAGAAGACCGCTGATTTCGATAAGATGCTTGCGGAATTCCTAGCCATGCATCCGGGGTCGAGCACCGAGCTGAAGACCAGCAGGTTCATCAATGGCAAGGGAGGTTGGAGCAAGATCGCCCCTGACGAGCGCAAGGCTTTTCTCACCGAGATTTGCAAACTTGCGGTCGCTAATGGTGGAAAGCTCTTTGGCATCGGGTTGTCGTTCGCCGCGCTAGAGGCGGCGCGTGCCGCTGGGCACGGTCATCCTTTCAGTGATAGCTATTGGCTTGCCGGAGGCATGTTCACCTGCGCCCTCGTTCAGAAGAAGATGCAGAGCGTCAAGAACAGCAAGGGCCTGACCGTCGTCATCATGGACGACAACAAGGTCGAGATGCCTCAGCTCTCAGACGGCCTGTACGACGCGGATGCCTGGTATGACGGGCTGTACCAGCTCCGGGGCACCAAACGCGGCAAGAAGATCTGGCTGCCGCGCAGCAAGCCGGATCGGTTCGATCACATCATTAACACGGCCTTTGCGATCAAGTCGCACCATTCCTCATTGGTGCAGGTCGCAGATGCCATCTGCTACGTGTATCGCCGTCATCTCGAGATGAAGTTTTCGGGCGAAGCCTACCCTGGAGAGGCTGCGTACTACCAGAGCCTTGTCCATATCCTCGAGCCGCAGCGCGAGAAGCTCGGTCAGGCTCCCGAGGCGCCCTGCGTGACGTTCTACAGGGCTGCCAAGCACCCGGAATGGACGCTATGAGCTCAGAGTACTTCAATTCAAGCGAGAAGCACCAGTCCCAGGTCCCGGCGCTTCAGCTAATGGTGGCGCTCGGGTTCACCCCACTCTCGCAGGAGGACGCCCTTCGCCTGCGCGGTGGACGGCTCCGCAACGTCGTGCTGGACGATGTTCTCGCCGAGCAGCTGATGCGTATCAACCGCTTCACGCATCGGGCGCGCGAGTACGCCTTCGACCTGGAAGACGCCCACGAGGCCATGCGGCGGCTCAAGCCCACGCCGGACCGGTTGAAGGGACTTCGCGGGACGAACCAGGACATCTACGACACGCTCGTTCTCGGCACGACTATCACAAAGTCCATCGATGGCGATTCAAAGAGCTATTCATTCCGCTATATCGACTGGGAGAACCCAGACAACAACGTTTTCCACGTGACAGCCGAGTTCTCGGTTGAAAGGACAGCGTCCAGCCAGACGAAGCGCTGTGACATCGTCGCCTTCGTGAATGGAATCCCGATCCTCGTTATTGAGAACAAGCGGCCAACCGAGAGCCTGAAGAAGGCCGACAGCCAGTTAATCGGCTACCAAAACGAGGACAATATCCCGCAGCTCTTCCACTTCGCGCAGCTTCTCATCAGCACTAACCGCACAGGCGCGCGGTATGCCACCGTGATGACCAAGTCGAAATTTTGGGCCGAGTGGCGCGATGAGGAAGACACGGATGAAGCCATATTGCCCCGCGCGAACCGCGTCCTAAACACCGAAGAAAAGAAGGCCGTTTTTTCGGGCGACTTCATGGGCGCGCGCGCCTACTTCGACGCGATGGCCGCCGAGGGCGACCGCGCGGTCACGGTACAAGACCGGACGTTGTATGCGCTGTGTCGGCCGGAGCGGCTGCTCGATCTCATCCGCCGCTTCACCGTGTTCGATGGTGGCATTCGCAAGATTGCGCGTCATCAGCAATTCTTCGGGATTCGACGGGCGGTCGAGACGGTAAAGCAGCACGACGTCAACGGGGCTCGCAAAGGCGGTGTGATCTGGCATACGCAGGGCTCGGGCAAGTCGCTCACAATGGTAATGCTGGGTCGTTCGCTTGCCCTCGAGCGCAGCATCGAGAACCCGCGCATCATAATAGTCACCGATCGCGATGATCTCGACAAGCAGATCAAGGATACGTTCAAGTCCTGCGATCTCGAACCGGTCCGGTCGACGAGCGGCGCCCACCTTCTTGAGCTTGTCAGGAACAAGACGCCGCTGGTCACAACGATCATCAATAAGTTCGATACGGCGCTGAAAAACAGCCAGTTAGCGGATGACGATCAGAATATCTTCGTGCTGGTCGACGAAAGTCATCGGACGCAGACGGGGCGCTACGGTGGCCATAGCCAGTTCGCCGCCAAGATGCGCAGGCTTCTTCCGATGGCCTGTTACCTCGGCTTCACAGGCACGCCCCTGCTGAAAAAAGAGAAGAACACGCTGTCGACCTTCGGCAGGCTGATCCATCGCTATGCCATTGACGAGGCGGTCGCCGACGGCGCCGTCGTGCCGCTGCTTTACGAAGGACGATTTGTCGAACAAGAGGTCTCCGGCAACGTGATCAACCGTTGGTTTGACAAGATCAGCGAGGGGCTAACCGACAGCCAGAAAGCCGACCTGAAGCGGAAGTTCTCCCGGATGGATGCTCTGGCCAAGACCGATCAGGCCATCCGCGCCAAGGCCTTCGACATCTCCGAGCACTATCGCCAGCACTGGCAGGGGACTGGCTTCAAGGCGCAGCTCGTCGCTCCGTCGAAAGCTGCGGCTGTCCGCTTCAAGGAAATCCTCGACGAAATTGGCCATATCTCGAGCGCGATCATCATCTCGCCGCCAGATGAAAACGAGGGCAACGAGGAGGTTGATCAGGAGTCGAAGGACCTCGTGCGCGGCTTCTGGTCAAAGATGATGGCGCGGTACAAGACGGAGGAAGAGTACAACCGCAAGACTATAGATGCCTTCAAGGGCTCCGGAGATCCGGAGGTCCTCATCGTCGTCTCGAAGCTTCTCACTGGCTTCGACGCACCTCGCAACACGGTGCTCTATGTCTGCAAGTCTCTGAAGGAGCACAATCTCCTGCAGGCGATCGCACGCGTGAATCGGCTTTACGAAGACGGGGGCACGGAGAAACAGTTCGGTTTCGTTGTCGACTATGAAGGCTTGCTCGGCGAACTCGACAGCGCACTGACGACCTATAGCGCCTTTGAAGGATACGAGGCCGCCGACCTTTCCGGAACAGTGCACGACGTCAAGGAGGAAATACGAAAGCTGCCCCAGCTCCACGACCAGCTTTGGGATCTCTTCAAATCCGTCCGCAACAAAAAGGACATGGAGCAGTTCGAGCAGCATCTCGCCGACGAGGCGCTGCGGCATGAATTCTACGCCCGCCTGAAGGCCTTCAGCCGCTGCCTGCACATCTCGCTGTCGTCGGATAAACTGTTTGATGTCTTCGACGAGGCGAAGGTCGACGCCATAAAGCGTGACTGGAAGCAGTTCTCTGAACTCAAGCGCTCGGTCCAGCTCCGCTACCAGGAAACAGTCGATGTCCGCGAGTTCGAGCCGAAGATCCAGAAGCTTCTCGATGACCATGTTGTTGCCATGCCAGCTGAAACCATTATCGAGTTGGTGAACATCAACGATCCCGACGCTTTGAAGGCAGTCATCGAGGAGACGGGGGTTTCCGAGGCGTCGAGGGCTGACCGAATTGCCAGTGCAACCCGTCGGGCCATTACCGAGAAGATTGATGAGGATCCTACCTTCTACAAACAGTTCTCGGAGCTGCTCGAAGAGACCATCCGCGCCTATCGCGAGAAGCGGCTGTCCGAACGCGAATACTTGAAAAGCGTTGTGGACTTGGCGAGCAAGGTGGCGCGCAAGGATCGTGGCCGGGATGTTCCGGACAGTATCCGCGGCGATGAGGATGCGCAGGCGTTCTTCGGCATCCTGGACGGTCAGCTCAAGACCAAGGAAGAGCAGCAAGTTGCCGGCGACGAAGCCGCATCCATAGCTCTCGAGATCATCGGCATCATCAAGACGCACCTGATCGTCGACATCTGGTCGAACGAGGTGGCACAAAACGATCTGCGCAACGCCATCGATGACTACTTCTTCGACGTCTTGCGGGACCAGAAAGGCGTCGACCTGCCCGTAGAGGTGCTTGACGAGCTGGAGCTGAAGATCATGGACCTTGCTCGGGCTCGGTTTGCGGCATGACGCGCGAACTGCACTGCCTGAAATACGGCGAGCGGGAGATCCGCTACGAAATTGTCCGGCGGCCGAGGAAGACACTGGAAATCGCCGTCGAGCCGGATGCGTCGGTGGTAATCGCAGCCCCGGAGGATGCGACGCTCGACGCCATCGAAGCCAAACTGCGCAAACGGGCAGCATGGGTCACAAGGCAGCAGCGGTACTTCTCCCAGTTCCTGCCACGGACGCCTGAGCGCCGGTTCGTCGCTGGCGAGACGCATCTTTACCTCGGGCGCCAATACCGACTGATGGTTGTCCCACACGTCCAAGAAAGCGTGAAGCTGATCCGTGGCTTCATCGTCGTACGAACGCACCGGCCAAACAGACCCGAGGTGACGCGTGAATTGGTGGACGAGTGGTACCGGGCCCGAGCCCATATCAAGTTTCCGGAGCGGATCGAACTCTGTCTCGGTTTTTTCCCGAACCCGGAGGCATTCCGTCCCAAGGGTCTCATCGTCCGCCAGACCCGACAGCGGTGGGGATCCATGTCACCGGCTGGTCGACTGCTCCTTAACCGTCGCCTCGTCCAAGCACCGGTCGACGCGATTGATTATGTTATCACCCATGAGCTCTGTCACGTGGCTGAGCCTCATCACGGCGTGGCGTTCTTCGACCTCTTAGAGAAGGTGATGCCCGATTGGGAGCGTCGAAAGCAGAGGCTGGAACGGGCTATGGCCTGAGCACCCATGAATAACTTCGAACCCGGTCAGTCTTTTCGAAAACCTATTGGTTTCCGTTCGCAGTGAAACGTTGGGCAAGGCAAATGCGCTTTCGCTCTAAGTCCAGCATTTTTCCCTGTCTTTGCACGCCAGCGCCCTACGCCTCTTGAATAACTGTTGAGCGAAGCCGGTTTCCGGTCTTCTTGATGAACCCGATCCAGGGCCGCCTTTCGGCAGCCAAACCACGGAACGGGGACAACATGGCAGAGGCAGTTCAGAGACCGGAGGCGATCGAGCGGGGTGCGCGGATGCTGCGCACTGCGCTCGGGCCCGCCATCGCAGGATTTCTGGGAGACCCCATGACCGTCGAGGTCATGCTCAACCCCGACGGGCGGCTCTGGATCGACCGACTGTCAGAAGGCCTCTCCGACACGGGTGCCACGCTGTCGCCTGCCGACGGCGAGCGGATCGTGCGGCTTGTTGCCCACCACGTAGGCGCCGAGGTGCATGCCATGCGCCCACGAGTCTCCGCGGAACTGCCAGAGACCGGTGAACGCTTCGAAGGACTTCTGCCGCCGGTCGTCACCGCCCCGTGCTTTGCCATCCGGAAGCCCGCTGTGGCCGTCTTCACGCTGGCCGACTATGTCGCGGCCGGGATCATGACCGAGGCGCAGGCTGAGGCGTTGCGTTCAGGTGTGACCACGCGGGCCAATATCCTTGTTGCCGGTGGAACCTCAACCGGCAAGACGACACTCACCAATGCCTTGCTGGCCGAGGTCGCGAAAACCGACGACCGCGTCGTGCTCATCGAGGATACGCGCGAGCTGCAATGTGCCGCACCCAATCTCGTGGCCCTGCGCACCAAGGACGGGGTGGCGTCGCTGGCCGATCTGGTCCGCTCCTCGCTGCGTTTGCGGCCCGACCGCATCCCCATCGGCGAGGTGCGCGGGGCCGAGGCACTTGATCTGCTCAAAGCCTGGGGCACCGGCCATCCGGGCGGCATCGGCACCATCCATGCAGGCTCCGCCCTCGGGGCGCTGCGCCGGATGGAGCAACTCATTCAGGAGGCGGTGGTGACCGTGCCGCGCGCCCTCATCGCCGAAACCATCAATCTGATCGCTGTCCTGTCGGGGCGCGGAGCCAGTCGCCGCTTGGTCGAGCTGGCCCGCGTCGATGGGCTCGGGCCCGACGGCGACTACCGCATTTTCCCGGCGGAACTGCCGCCGGATGGCCCCCTTGTCACAGGAGAAACCCCATGATCCGACACATTCACCGCTTGCGCGCGCAGGCTCGCCATGCCGCCATCTTTGCTTGCGTCAGCCTGATGCTGGCCAGTCCTGCCCGGGCCGCAGGCTCGTCCATGCCCTGGGAAGCGCCGCTGCAATCGATCCTCGAGTCGATCGAGGGGCCGGTCGCCAAGATCATCGCGGTGATCATCATTATCGTCACCGGCCTGACGCTGGCCTTCGGGGACAGTTCCGGGGGTTTTCGTCGCCTGATCCAGATCGTCTTCGGCATCTCCATCGCCTTCGCGGCGAGTTCCTTCTTCCTGAGTTTCTTCAGCTTCGGCGGCGGAGCCCTGATCTGATGACAGTCGACCTTGAACACCTCAATGAGGTCCCGGGCTTCACCGTTCCCGTCCACCGGGCCTTGACCGAGCCGATCCTGCTGGCAGGCGCACCCCGGGCCTTCGCGATCCTGAACGGCACGCTTGCCGGAGCCATCGGCCTCGGTCTGCAACTCTGGGCCGCCGGGATCGCCATCGGGGTCCTTGGGCATGTCCTGGCCGTCTGGGCCGCACGGCGCGATCCGCTCTTCGTCGAAGTCGGGCGACGGCATCTGCGGCTGCCTGGTCATTTCGAGGTTTGAGGGAAGAGCGATGATGAACCTCGCAGAATATCGCCGGAAAGGGACGCGGCTGGCGGATTACCTGCCTTGGGCGGCGCTGGTAGCGCCCGGGGTGGTGCTGAACAAGGATGGCAGCCTCCAGCGCTCGGCGCGCTTCCGTGGCCCCGATCTCGACAGCGCCGTCGCGGCCGAACTTGTGGCAGTGGCGGGGCGGCTCAACAATGCCTTCCGCCGCCTCGGGTCGGGCTGGGCGATCTTTGTCGAAGCGCAACGGATCGCTGCCGCCGACTATCCCGACAGCCGCTTTCCCGATCCTGCCTCGGCCCTCGTGGATGCCGAACGCCGCGCCGCCTTCGCGGAGCAGGGGGTGCATTTCCAGTCGGAATACTTCCTGACCCTCCTCTATCTGCCGCCAGCCGAAGAAGCCGCGCGTGCCGAGACCTGGCTCTACGAGGGACGCGAGAAGACCGGGATCGACACGGGCGAGGTCCTGCGCGGCTTTATCGACCGCACCGACCGGGTGCTGGCGCTCTTCGACGGTTTCATGCCGGAGTGCCGCTGGCTCGATGATGGTGAGACGCTGAGCTATCTGCATTCGACCGTCTCGACCCACCGCCACCGGATCCGTGTGCCAGAGACCCCGGTCTTTCTCGATGCGCTTCTAGCCGATCAGCCCCTCACCGGCGGGCTTGAACCCCGGCTGGGCGTGGCGCATCTGCGGGTTCTGACCCTCTCCGGCTTCCCCAACGCGACCACGCCCGGGATCCTCGATGAGCTCAACCGGCTGGCCTTTCCCTATCGCTGGGCCACCCGCGCAATCCTGATGGACAAGACCGAGGCAACCCGGATGGTGACCCGCATCCGTCGCCAGTGGTTTGCAAAGCGCAAGTCCATCGCGGCCATCCTGAAGGAGGTGATGACCAACGAACAGTCGTCACTGGTCGATACTGATGCGGCTAACAAGGCTGCCGACGCCGACATGGCCCTGCAGGAGCTTGGTGCCGATGTCGCAGGCGAGGCTTATGTCACCGCGAGCCTGATCGTCTGGGATGAGGATCCCCGCCGCGCCGATGAAAAGCTGCGCCTGATCGAAAAAGTCGTGCAGGGGCGCGACTTCACCGCGATGGTCGAGACGGTTAACGCTGTCGATGCCTGGCTTGGCTCTTTGCCGGGGCATGCTTACGCCAATGTGCGCCAACCGCCGATCTCGACCCTGAACCTCGCCCATATCATCCCGCTGTCTGCGGTCTGGGCGGGCGAAGAGCGGGACACACATTTCAACGGGCCGCCGCTGCTCTACGGCAAAACCGAAGGCGCGACGCCCTTCCGCCTGTCGCTCCATGTGGGAGATGTCGGCCACACGCTGGTCATCGGGCCGACCGGGGCGGGCAAGTCCGTTTTGCTTGCGCTGATGGCGTTGCAGTTTCGCCGCTACCCGGGCGCGCAGGTCTTCGCCTTTGATTTCGGGGGGTCCATCCGGGCGGCAATCCTCGCCATGGGCGGAGACTGGCATGACCTGGGCGGCGAGCTGACCGACGAGGCCGAGACGGCGGTGTTTCTTCAGCCGCTGGCCCGCATCGATGACCCCGCCGAGCGATCCTGGGCCGCAGGCTGGATCAGCGCGATCCTGGCCCGCGAAGGCATCGCGATCACGCCCGATGTGAAAGAACACCTCTGGACCGCGCTGACCTCGCTCGCCTCGGCCCCGGTTGGCGAGCGCACCATCACCGGCCTCGCGGTCCTGTTGCAATCAACCGATCTGAAACAGGCCTTGCGGCCCTATTGCCTGGGTGGGGCCCATGGGCGGTTGCTTGATGCGGAGATCGAGGAGCTTGGCGCGGCTTCAGTCCAGGCCTTCGAGATCGAGGGGCTGGTTGGTACTTCGGCAGCGCCTGCCGTCCTCTCCCATCTCTTCCACCGCATTGGCGACCGGCTGGACGGGCGACCAACGCTTCTGATCATCGACGAGGGCTGGCTCGCGCTTGATGACGAGGGCTTCGCGGGCCAGTTGCGCGAATGGTTGAAAACACTGAGGAAGAAGAATGCCTCTGTGATCTTCGCGACCCAGTCACTCTCCGATATCGACGCGTCCGCCATCGCGCCTGCGATCATCGAAAGCTGCCCGACGCGGCTTCTTCTGCCCAACGAGCGCGCCATCGAGCCGCAGATTACCGCGATCTACCGCCGCTTCGGGCTGAACGACCGGCAGATCGAGATCCTCGCCCGCGCTACGCCGAAGCGCGATTACTACTGCCAGTCACGGCGCGGCAACCGGCTTTTTGAGCTTGGCCTTTCAGAGGTCGGCCTCGCGCTTTGCGCGACCTCCTCGAAATCTGATCAGTCGCGCATCATCGACATCATGGCCGAGCATGGCCGAGAGGGGTTTCTCGCCGCCTGGCTGCAGGCCCGGGGTGTCGGCTGGGCCGCCGACCTGATCCCGGACCTCACCAATCTCGCGCCCGACAGGGACGCAGATGATCCAGAAACCTTCCCAGACCCCCAAACCGAACAGGAGACAACATCATGACCCGCACACCCCATAGCCTTCGCAAATGCGTTAGCGCGTCTGCACTCGCTTTGACACTCGCCGCACCCCTTGGTCTGGCGCCGATCTTCGCCAGCCCGGCCCATGCCTTCTTCGGCGGCTTCGGTCGCATCGTTTACGACCCGCGCAATCACGCAGAGAACATCCTCTCGGCGGCCCGCGCCATGGAGCAAATCAACAACCAGATCACCCAGCTGCAGAATGAAGCGCAAATGCTCATCAACCAGGCCAGCAATCTTGCGAGCCTGCCTTATTCCGCGCTCCAAACGTTGCAGCAGAATGTGGACCAGACACGCCAGCTTCTCTCTCAGGCACAGAACATTGCCTTCGACGTGAACCAGATCGACCAGATCTTCCAGCAGGACTATGCCAACATTCCACTCGCGGCACCCGAGGCACAGCTTCTGGCCGATGCGCGATCCCGTTGGGAAAACACCGTGGGCGGGTTGCAGGACGCGCTCCGGGTTCAGGCGGGCGTGGTTGGCAATATCGACAACCAGCGGGCAGAACTCTCCGCGCTTGTCGGCCAGAGCCAGTCCGCCGTGGGGGCCTTGCAGGCGACACAGGCGGGCAATCAGCTTCTGGCACTCCAGTCCCAGCAAATCGCCGATCTCGTCGCGGTCACCGCCGCCAATGGTCGTGCGACGGCGCTTGTGGAGGCCGAACGCGCCGCAGCCGCCGAACAGGGCCGCGTCCAGCGCGAGCGCTTCCTCACCCCGGGTGCAGGTTACCAGCCTGGCAATGCCCAGATGTTCAACAACTGACCGGCAAGGAGCAGACCCATGGACGGATCGGTCCTTGCCCGCATCGCCGCCATCATCTTTGTCGCCGTGGCCATCACGGTGGCGGTGGTGCAGATGAGCCGGGAGGACGAGGGGCAGGTAGTGCGCCCGGGACCGGTCGCCGCACCCTTGGCCGATCCGCTGCGCGCCGAACAACGGCGGTGCCAGGAGTTGGGGGAGGCCGCGGCCTCCAATCCCGACTGTCTCGCCGTCTGGGCCGAGACCCGCGACCGATTCCTCGGGCGCGACACCGGCTCAAATCCAGCCGGGGGCGAATAGGCCATGGGCGGCACCGGCGTCATCGACACCTTCCTAGGCGTCTTCACCTCCTATATCGATTCCGGCTTCGGCCTTCTGGGCGGCGAGGTCGCCTTCGTCGCCAGCACGCTGATTGTGATCGACGTGACGCTCGCAGCACTCTTCTGGGCCTGGGGCGCCGATGATGACATCATTGCCCGCCTTGTCAAAAAGACCCTCTTCGTCGGCGTTTTCGCTTGGCTCATCTCCAACTGGAACAGTTTGGCGGCTATCGTCTTCGACAGTTTCGCGGGGCTGGGATTGCTTGCTTCCGGCACCGGGTTTTCGCCTGCCGATCTGTTGCGCCCTGGCCGGGTGGCGCAAACCGGGCTCGACGCCGGGCGGCCCCTTCTGGAAGCAACCGCCGATCTTATGGGCTTTGTCGCCTTCTTCGAGAACTTCATCCAGATTGCCTGCCTGCTTTTCGCCTGGGCGCTGGTGCTGCTGGCCTTCTTCCTGCTGGCCGTTCAGCTTTTCGTGACGCTGATTGAGTTCAAGCTGACGACGCTGGCGGGCTTCGTGCTGATCCCCTTCGGCCTCTTTGGCAAGACTGCCTTCATGGCCGAGCGGGTGCTGGGCAATGTGGTTTCCTCCGGTATCAAGGTGCTGGTGCTGGCCGTCATCATCGGCATCGGCTCTACGCTCTTTGGTCAGTTCACCGCGGGGTTCGGCGGCGTGACGCCCACCATCGACGAGGCCATGGCGATCGTGCTGGCCGCACTTTCGCTTCTGGGTCTGGGCATCTTCGGCCCGGGCATTGCCACCGGCCTCGTCTCGGGCGGTCCGCAGCTGGGTGCAGGGGCTGCCGTGGGCACTGGTCTTGCTGTCGGCGGTGCCGCATTCGCGACTGGCGGGGGCGCTATGCTCGCGGCGCGCGGGGCAGGCGCTTTGGCTTCCCGTGGCACCGCCGCCACGCGCGGTGCGGCCGCAGCAACCGGCGCGGCCTCGACCGCTTACAGCCTCGGGTCGATGGGCCAGACCGGTGCCGCAGCTGTCGCCTCCGGTTTGGGCGGTGTCGCGCGCTCTGCAGGCTCTGCCGCGGTCTCCCCCCTGCGCAATGCCGCGGCGTCAGCCACGGAAAGCCTACGTACAAGCCATGCCGACGGCGCGCGTGCCGGGTTCGCCGCCACGGGCGGCACCTCATCCTCAGGCTCGATTGCCATTGCTGCCAATCCAGCTGCCACCGGACCTGCAGGCGGCCCGCCCGCCTGGGCCCAATCCATGCGCCGCAATCAGGCGATGAGCCACGGCGTCTCTGCCGCCACCCATGCGCTACGCGCGGGCGACAGCCCGGGCGGCGGTGCCTCTGTTTCCCTGTCCGAAAGTGATCGCACATGACCTTTTTCAAACGCTCCGCTACCCATTACGGCAAAACGCCCGAACCCGAGACCCCCTATCAGAAGGCCGCCCAGGTCTGGGACGAGCGCATGGGTACGACCCGGGTGCAGGCGAAGAACTGGCGTCTCATGGCCTTCGGCTGCCTGATCCTCTCGTCCGGGTTCGCCACGGCGCTGGTCTGGCAGTCGGCGCGCGGCACAGTGGTTCCTTACGTCGTCGAAATCGACCGCCACGGCGAGGCCCGTGCTGTCGAGGCGGCGACAGCGGGGTATAGTCCGACCGATCCTCAGATCGCCTGGCATCTGGCCCGATTCATCGAAGAGGTGCGGGGCCTGCCGGCTGATCCAGTGGTGGTCCGGCAGAACTGGCTGCGCGCCTATGAATTCGCCACCGACCGCGGGGCACTTGCGCTGAACGACCACGCCCGCGCCGATGACCCCTTCACCCGTGTGGGCGAGCAGCAGGTTTCTGTCGACGTCTCGAGCGTCATCCGCGCGTCGCCAGACAGTTTCCGGATCGCCTGGACGGAGCGGCATTATGACAACGGCCAACTCGCCCGGACCGAACGCTGGACCGCGATCCTGACCCTCGTGATCGACCCGCCGCGCACGGCAGAACGTCTGCGCGCCAATCCCCTCGGAATTTATGTCAACGCGATCAGCTGGTCGCGGGAGATGAGCCAATGACCCTAAACCGTCCTATACTGCCCGTCGCCTTGCTCGCCGCTATAATCATGACTGGATGTGCCAGCGACCGCCCGCCGCAATTCGCCTATGACGACGCAGTTCCGCCCTTGCCCGCGCCCCCAAGCGCCGCGACGGACGAGCGCCCGCGTCCGCTCCATGTCCCGCCCGCCTGGACACCAAGCCGAGGTGGAGAGACGGCACCGACGCCGGTCGCACAGGTGGGCAATGCAAATGACGCAGCCCGGGTGGAGCCCCGGCGCGCGGGGTATTTCAACGCGATCCAGATCTATCCCTGGTCCGAAGGCGCGCTCTATCAGGTCTATGCCGCCCCTGGGCAGATTACGACGATCGCGCTTGAACCTGGCGAGCGCCTGACCGGCACCGGTCCCATTGCGGCGGGTGACACCGCCCGCTGGATCATCGGCGACACCGAAAGCGGCTCAGGCCGGGATACCCGTGTCCTCGTCCTTGTGAAACCCACGCGCCCCGACATCACCACCAATCTCGTCATCTCGACAGACAGGCGCACCTATATGATCGAGCTCAATGCCAGCGAAGAGACCTGGATGCCCGGCATTTCCTGGGCCTATCCACCAGCGCCTGAGACGCCGCGCGTTGCTGCTGCGACGCCAAGGATCCCGCCGCCCCATGCGCGCAACCATCGCTACGGGCTGCAGGTGCAAGGCGACGTTCCTCCTTGGCGTCCGGTTTCGGTATTCGACGATGGCCGCCGGGTCTATGTCGTCTTCCCCCGCGGGATCGGACAGGGCGAGATGCCGCCACTCTTCGTTCTCGGATCGGATGGCGAACTTGAGATCGTCAACAGCCGCATCCATGGCAACGTTTTGATCATCGATCGCCTGTTTGGCGCGGCCGAACTCCGCCTCGGACGCGGTCCTCGACAGGAGGTCGTGCGCATCCTGCGGATCGAACAGCAGACCGACGCAGCTGCCGCCCAAGGACCTGCGGAGCGGCCGACATGACGGAGACACCTCATGACACCGCGTCGGCCATGCGGTTGCGCGCTGATCCGCCCCGCGTGACACGGATTTCGCGCAAGGTAATTATCAGCCTCGGTGTTGTTGCTGGCCTCGGGATCGGTGCGGCGCTGATTTTTGGGCTGCAGCGCCCGGACCGCACCGCTGCACCGGACGAGCTGATCACCACCGACCGTCGGCAGCCCGCTGATGGCTTGCGCGATCTGCCTGGCAGCTACGACGCGATCCCGCAGCTCGGCCCACCTCTGCCGGGCGATCTCGGTGGTGGCATTCTCGATGCGCAGCAGCGCGGCCAACCTGTTGCGGCACCCAGCCTAACACCGCCCACCATGGACCCGGCAGAGCAACAACGTCTGGCTGAACTGGAGGCCGCCCGCGTCAGTGAGTTGTTTTTTCAGACACGACCTGGCGCATCGGCCATTTCACTCGGATCCCAAATGCCGTCCGGCGCGCCTAGGGCCGGGCTGGGCGTTCCCGCAGAAGCCGATCCCCGGCAAGCCTTTCTGAATGCACCCGTCGACCGTCGGACAGTTGCGCCCGACCGCGTCCAGCCGCCCGCCTCGCCCTACCTTTTGCAAGCGGGTTCCGTCATCCCAGCCGCCCTGATCACTGGCATTCGCTCCGACCTTCCCGGCCAGATCACGGCGCAGGTCACCCAGAATGTCTATGACAGCCCAACCGGCAGCTTGCTTCTGATCCCACAAGGGACGCGCTTGATCGGCGAATACGACAACGGCGTAACCTTCGGTCAGCGCCGCGTGCTCCTGGTCTGGACGCGGCTGATCTTCCCCGATGGGCGTTCTCTCGTCCTCGAACGCCAGTCCGGGGCGGATGCGACGGGCTATGCCGGTCTCGAAGACCGCGTCGACAATCACTGGGCCAGCGTCCTGCGCGCCGCGGGTCTCTCGACCCTACTGGCCATCGGCGCGGAACTTGCCACCGACGAAGACGACCGCCTCGCCCGCGCGCTCCGCGACGGAGCTCTGAACACTATCAACGAGGTAGGACAGCGGATCATCGAACGACAGCTCGAAGTGCCGCCGACCCTCACAATTCGCCCCGGCTTTCTAGTCCGCGTTATTGTGACGCGAGACCTAGTGTTTGAGCGTTTCAGAGAGTGACATAACCAAGTTGAAACTGTGTCCATGCCCGACGACAAACCGCTGAAGTAAGCTGTGAAACTGGCGGTGAGCCTGCATCGCGATCCTATTGCCTCTGACGAGATCCTTAGTCGCGAAGCAGGGCAGGAATCGATTGCTCTTAGATGGACACCCGCAATAACCCCTACTTCAAACCCTAAACTACCTCTACGCTATTGAATTACAACAGGTTTAGAAATGAAAACTGACATTATTGCCGGTGTGCATCTGGCTGATTGTGACGAAGCTCGAGCGGTTCGCTGACGAGCCAGCAACTCAAGCAAATCAAGATCGGGGCCCCCGTCGTTAACCATTGGGGTTCACCGCCCGATCGAACCGACACATGGCGTGCCCACAATTGCAGACACCGCTCGTACAAAAAAACTTGCTCAGTGGCCACACTTGAGCGATCTTACTCCCAATGGGCAGCCTACTTGGGAAATTCCTGAAAAATTCACCATTTGAGCTGAAGGAACATTTCGAGAGGCACTTGGTAGATGGTGGAGCTATTGTAGCCAATCGGCGAAGTGAGAGGCTTGATCAATCGCTAGAACTTTTGTGGTTATGGGAGCGAAAGCGCTTCGGGCAGGGTAGTTGGGGGTAACTCATGAAAAAACTTGAACTCAAAATAGCATCAGACGACGTAATCCAACAATGTCGTTGAGAGATACCTTTTGTTAATAGTAGGTCTTTACCCGCAGCAATTTCATCCTGGAGCACGAGAAACTCCTCTGGCTGAGACCTTTTTTAGGCTGAGATCCTCGATCCCGCCAAAAGTAATCCTTCACTTGTTACCAATGTGGAAGTCGGAAGGCGATGGCGGTTTTGCAGTCTCCTCTTGGTCTGACATTGATCCACGTTTTGGAAGCCTTAGTGAACTTGAAGATATAACCCGTTCCTGGCGCACAATAATTGACGGCATATTCAATCACGTTGCATGGGGCCATCCGATTGCTCAACAGTTTCTGCTAGACCCAGAACAGAATGCAGATATGCTTCACGCGGTAAAATCAGATGTTGAGCCAGAGGCACCATATGCGCCCCGAGGAGGCTCAGTATATTTGGAAAGCCAAATTGATGGCGCCAATTGGTATATCTGGCACACCTTTGGTGAGCAAGCTGTCGATATCAATCTTTCAAACGATCAAGTGCGCGCACAGGTAGAAGCTGCGATAGAACTCTATGCAAGTATTGGGGTTTGGGGATTACGGCTGGACGCACTGGGTTATTTTGGCAAGACAGCCCAAAACGTAGACCACACCCGCAACCCAGGCGGTGTTGAAGTGCATAACCCCGACGGAATTGAGATCTCGGAGGGTCTCATTGGTCATGCAGCTGGGGTCGGTCTAAAATGCCTGCTTCAAATTGACAGTGATGAGAAGGTAGATTTGTATAAGGATACTTTCAAACATCTGCCAGCGGTAATTGACTATTCCTTTACAGCGCATTTCGTTTTTTCGATTCTTTTTCAAGACCCTAGTCGAATTGCAAGCCATTTGGACGTTATCCGGGAAGGTGACGATTACTTGATTGTAAGGCCGTTGCGAACCCATGATGGTATACTTTTTCGATCACGAAACTCGAGTGATTTGGACCGATCTCGGTATGAATTCTATTTGGATAAAATGAATTTTCAAAAACGCGCTACGAACGGCATAATCTATGAGAGTAACAACTCACTTCCTCATCTTCTTGGAGTTCAACAAGATCGATCACTTTTCAATAGAAAATTAGCGGCAGGGATTATCATTGCCGAACTTACAGCAACCTACAGCTACATCTACTTGAATGCGTTAGTCGGAGACGAACCCGAACGCGAAAGAAAATTCGAGAGTGACCCAAGAGAATTACAACGGCGCTCGATTGACCCAAAGCAACTCGAGGGATGTTTTGACGACACACAGGGTATTTTGGGTGAGCTTTTATCAACTCTCGAAACACACTTCGATGTTGTTGGAGGCCGAAAGGCCTACAAAGTGTGGGCTGAAGGTGCTCTTCTAAGAATCGAAAATGAGGCTCTAGGTTTGTCGGCGACTGTAAACTTCTCAGATAGTAACGTTGAAGTCGACACTGATGGAGAAGTGATCTTTAGCAATGGATTCAACTCAACCGAGTTGGATGCATTTGGCTTAGTTTTGTGGCAGAATAAGCGGAAAGGAATGTGATATGAAGTCTCTTGTACTAGACATAGGCGGATCTTCTGTAAAAAGTGGGCTTTTTGACAAGAAAACCTACACCTTGCAGGACCCATTGGATGTCCGCCTCGACCCGATCTCGATAACAGGGCACAAATTTTCGGATGTGAAGGAGGCTGTGATTTATGCAGTTAAGGTAGGACTGCAAACTGAGGCCATCACTTCAGTCGGAATTAGCACCACTGGATCGGTATGGCCAAATGGTGTTGTAAAGAGCGCCGGGCATTTTGAAGGCTACGAAAACATTGACTGGTCCAAGCTGATACGTTCTGAGTTCTCAGCAATCAAAACAGTGGCGACCGAGAATGATGGGAAAGCTTCAGCTTGGGCAGAGTACAAACATTTTGGAGGGGTTGATGAGAGCCACGTACATTTCGTACTCGGAACTGGCGTTGGCAGCTCAACAATTGTTCGTGGCGAACTCATGCATGGAGATAGTGGAGAGGCAGGCTTCCTTGGCCACACCGTGGTAACATCTGAGCCAACAATCCTTTGTAGCTGTGAGCGAACGGGATGCATTGAGACAATCGCGTCTGCGCCAGGGCTAGCCGCTGAACTTTCAAAGATCAAATCATCAGATGTCGAAGACTTTGCACAGTTCACGCGACTGCTTAGCGAAGGTGACCCTGAAGCATTTCAAGTACTCGAAAGAGCTTGTAAGGGCCTAGGATTGATTTCGGCAATCTTAGCGAATTCATTCAACCCCAAGAACATAACCTTTGGCGGTGGTGTGGTTTTGGGACTTCAGGACGCACTTAGAGTCACATCGACGCCAGATTTTTTTCTTGATGTCATTAATCAGGAAGTAAATAGAGTGGCGTTCTCCAGGACTGCAGCCTCAACAAATCTCCACTATGGTGTCTTTGACAACGATGGTGGAATGGTTGGGGCTGGGCTACTTGCCTGAGCCGGAAAATAACGACATTTAGGAAGTGGAAATGGAAGTAGTAGTTCAGCTGGAAACCGAAACTGTTGATCTAGCTTGCATACGAAGTGAGGCTGGTAAACCTAAGATTTTATTTGAAACTCAATTTGCGCCCGATCTCTCAGATCCAACAGGCAAGGCGTTGTTTCGAGGCGTGGACGTCGAAGTGTCTAAAGCTGTGAGCAAGATCGCGCCAGGCATGGACGTCCATAACGTCAATGTATCGTTCGTAATGCCTGGTTCACTCCGCCCGCCCGATACAGTCGTTAGAGTTTCGAGGCTCAATATACGACAAGAATGCAACGTAACAAGCTGTCTTTCGGAACACTCTGCGCGCTACACGCTCGTGAACGATGTATTAGCAAGCGCAATGGGGCATA
The DNA here is from genome assembly GCA_033344815.1 of Paracoccaceae bacterium. Lineage (NCBI taxonomy): Bacteria > Pseudomonadati > Pseudomonadota > Alphaproteobacteria > Rhodobacterales > Paracoccaceae > Paracoccaceae bacterium. Next base: position 3,283,332 of record JAWPMR010000001.1, read on the forward strand.
TTGGTTATTCACTTGACCAAGAACTAACCCAAGACTGGGAAAGCAAAGTCATCTTATTCATTTATGTAAATGAAGGCATTGGTTCTCTTATCGTTGCAAATTCGGCCCCTATAAGTGGCGCAGGCTTTGCAGGGCCACTTGGCCATGCAATTGTCGAGCCTAAAGGACAGTATTTTGACGACTTTAGAGCGCGTGGAGCACTAGAAACGTATTCATCAAGACCGTGGATCAGCGCTAACATCGTAAACCGGTTCTTCACAGAACGACACAAATCCCAGGAGGAAGATCTTGATATTTCCAACTCATCTTTAAGGCGGGCATTGGAAGAAATTACTCTAGATAAAAAATACTCTCTTTCCATAGACTTAATAAATGTTGGAGTTGATACAAAAGATAATTTGGCGCTCTCAGCACTTCATGACGCTACTGATTATCTTGGCTTGGCAATTTCGCATATAATAGTCGCGCTTAATCCTCATCTAGTAGTCTTGGATGGTGGTGTGATCCACAACGTACAAGGGTATTTTGAGCATACTGTGCATGCAATTAAAAAGTACACTTACGTTGACGGTTGGAACAGCACAACAATAGTTAGATCGCAAAACTCGCCCAACAATACAATATACGGGGCAATAGATGCTAGAAAACTTTGAAGGAATTAGAGTCCTGGTTAACGCCGATGATTTCCTTCTTGCAGGAAGCGTGGACCATGCCATCATACAGCTTTTTAAGGAAGGCGCGATATCGAATACAACAGCCATGATGTGCTTGCCCCAAAGCGTGCAAAGTTTGAGTGAATTGAAATATAGTATAAATACCTATAAAATTGGTGTGCACCTGCAACTCACTTCTGGAAAGCCAATACTGAAAGATGTTCTAAGTCTTATTGACAGAAAAACACAAAGCTTTGCTCCCAAGGAAAATTTAAGTAATACTCGGGCGGATGAAGTGGAAAGAGAGTGGCGAGCACAAATTGATCTCTTCTGCCGTGTCATTGGGCACCCACCTTCCCACTTGGATTCGCATCACGGACCGCACAGACTTAGCCATCTCCTCCCCATATATCTGAAATTGGCCTCTGAGTTCGGTGTGCCTGTCCGTGGCGGTACCTTGGCGCTAGGCAAGCAAATTTCGATGTTAGGCTGTCGCTCAACCGCTATTTGTACAAGTGACTGGACCGGACGAGGACAAAGCTCAGAAAAATTGATGGAGAAAGTCCTTCATGTATTTTCAGTAGAAGGTCCTACAACGCTAGAGATCGTGACGCATCCATCGCTATTTGATCCAGAACTGCGCAAAATCAGCAGCCTGAACGACACTAGGTTCAATGACTATTCCGAACTCCGAAGATTTCGCGAACTTGTTGATAGTGAACCAAAGGTCAAAATGTATTCTTACGAGGCAAAGCAATGAAGCCATTAGCGCAGGCTTTTCTTAAGCAGGAAAAGTGGAAGAATTTTGAGTTCAAGGAATCACCGATTGATTTAGGACATGAGATTTTCGAAGGTGCGAACTTCCTGAATCATTATTTTGATGCTTTGCTGGCGCGAGGGTGTACTTTCAAGAACTCCTATTTCACGAAGTGTTCATTTCACAATTGCGATTTCTCGAATTCAGAATTTTCTAGCTGTACGTTTGATGATTGTAAGTTTGTCAATTGCGAATTTGGTAATTTGGACTTTCTTGAAACACGATGCGCCCAAGTCGAATTCAGCACTTGCAGTGCCGAAAGTATTAGCTTGCAGGGAGGATCTTTTGTTCGAGGTCGCGTGTGTTGTTGCAACTTTTTGGAAATTATTGGCAAGAATGTTACAAAATTCGACACTACATTCGAGGAGGCGAATGCCGTCCGGTTTGATTTCGAAGGAACTTTCCTTGCTATCAGTTTCGAACAATGCCGCAACGTTGAACTGTCGGCCAACGGAGGTGTTCCAAACATTTCAGCATCAACTTCATCGTTCAAAGAAATTTCGATTCGTAATTATCTTGGCCCATCAATTAGATTGCGAGACTGTGAAGTCCTGACTGCTGATTTTGGAGGTCCAAGTAAGGGATTAGTATTGCATGCTTACAACTCACTTATTTTTGGGCCTGATCTCGAAAAGGTAGATCTAATTGCCAGTACGTTGCCGGGGTGTTCCATTATCAATGGAAACTGGCCCAATCAGGACGGCAAAACCAATTGGATCGGTCGGTTCGTACCACCCGATAATTTGTTGGCAGAACCTGTTGATGACGTTATGGGCCTGTCCGAGACTGTGAGGCGAAATATCTCGCGGTCACAGGCGCTTGCCAGCTTAGAGCAAGAAAAATCAATATCTGTCGCAACATTTGTGTTGCATCGAATTGTCGGATTGACCACAGGGCATGGAAGAAGTCCCGCGCGTTTGCTTTGCTTTGCTTTGCTGCCTGCGACCCTTCTTAGCGTACTCCATGTGATTTATGTCCAAGAATTTGGCCCATTTGTCGATATTGAAAATCCTGCTTCTTTATCAGAATTTGTGAGTCTGTTTTGGATGTATTTCTCTCTTGTTGTAGGCTATGGAGATCGCTCAAGTCTTGCTTTGCTTCCAACTTTGGAGAGCGTGGCATGGGTCTTGAGTGTTTTGTTTTTGGGACTTGTAGTTACACTTTTTTCTAACTTTCTTTTTCGGCAAGGCTAAATGCTCCGTCCTGGATAATGACATTCGTCGTCTGCAATCTTCTCCGCAGGTTGATTTTGAGGAACCTTTTGGACAGGCCTCTAAGTTGTTGAGAATTCTTCACAAGAAAGCGACGAAGTGCATGTGTTGATCTAACGCTTGAAGCTTTGCGGTAGCAGTTTGACGATGATCCTTAGCTTATTGCGGTTGCCGAAGGTTGTGAGGTGTGGGTTAGACACACGCTAAGGATCGTGCCTAATTGAAACCGACGCCACGACCGAGATCATTGTTATTTGCAGTATCGTTGACCTTTATAACGCGGCAAGCTGCCGAACGCCATTTTTCGTAAATCGCAGGAAACGTAAGTTGCGAGCCCCCGCAACCAATGCCATCGGAAAACCAAAGATATTTCAGTGACTTGGCGGGCGGCTAAGAGTTGCAGCTCACGCGACCCATGTAGTATCTATAACTTAGCCCTATAGGTGCAAATCACCCCGCAACCAATTGCGTCGGAGCACTCTAGCGAATAGCGGGCGTCGATCTCGTGACGGATGGTGATGATTATGATTAAATTACAGTGGCTTGCGTGTGGTCGTGCGCAGCTAATGTTCATGTTCTGATCGTATGACTTCGCGCTGCGTCGCGTGCATGTCGGTCAGGGGACGGGTGCGCATTCCAGTTGATCCGCCCGCGTGTTCCGACGGCATCCGTCGAGCGTACAGCAAAAAAGAAAGCACAATTCAAAAGTCGGGGACTTTGTCGGCATTTGTAACCAAACTCGGATACAAAGGCTAACCCCCAAATAACAACCATCCTTCCTTTTCGGAGAATGCGCTAATCCTCGAATTAGTTTGTCCCGTGCTATTTCGCGAAAGTGTTCACAGGCTGCCGCTCTTAGGGCAAGGCAGGTACACCGACCGGCCAATGATGCCATCAAACACGCGGAACTGCTGACCAGATGGGTGGTAGTCTTCGAAACAGGCCGCAAGGTTCCAGCGAAGTATGCGTGAAAGGGCAAAATGCAAAAAAGATGCTTCGTGAGGCAGTGCCATGACCGCGCTTGGTCCGCGATTGTGGACTAGGCCCCGCACCTAGCAGAAAAGCCTCGCTGTTCTAAAAGCAAGCCGATATTGTTTCGCCAGTACTCCGCCATCAAGGAGCGCTGGCCGGCCGAAAGGCCAGGCGTGCGATTAGGGGACAGGGACGAATGGCGGATTTTGAAGATTTGATCTGGCACGATGACAGGATGGTTTTGGACGGCTGGACCTTCCGGCTAGAACACACGCCCGGCGACAATTGGCCAGAAAGCATCGAGTACTTTCGTTTATTCAAAACCCGCGACGTTATTGATCAGTATCACCGGTTCTGGCGAGCGCACGGTGCTTTGGCACCCGAGTTCCACCCTCTCCATGTTCTTGAGTTGGGTATCTGGGACGGCGCCAGCGCTGCGCTGTGGGCGGAGCTTCTGGCACCCGAGCGCTTGGTCGCTGTCGATCTGGCTCGGCGCAACGATAGCGCCTACTTTGAGAAATTCCGTAGAACTCGCGGCCATGGCGCGCGCCTGGTCACGCGGTGGGCGACCGATCAATCCGATCGAACGGCTTTGGGCGAGATATTTAACCGCGACTTAGGCGGGCGGCTGGATATGGTGATCGACGATGCCTCGCACGATCTTTCCGCGACAAAGGCAAGCTTTGAGATCTTGTTCCCCTTGCTGGCGCCAGGTGGCCTCTACTTCATCGAGGACTGGTCCTGGCCGCATTGGTACAATTTTCAGTCAGCCGAGCATCCATGGTCGAATAGGGCGCCGCTCAGCCGGTTGGCCGAGACGCTGATGCGGGCGGCTGGGTCGATGCCGGATGATGGCCCAAAGATGATCACGTCGCTGTTCGTGCAGCGCGATGTTCTGGCTGTCGAGCGCGGCACGCGGCAGGTCGGGGCTCCAGCCGAATTTCGATTGAAGGACTATGCCCTAATTCGTCCGCAAGATCGCTGAGCATCGACAGCATAGGACGACGGGACATCGCACGAGCAGCCGTACCCTAGAGCAAGCTGGGCCTACAGGTCGCCAGTTCCGTGGCGCGCGAGCGCATCGGCATAGCGACGATAACTCGGCATTTCCCGCCGACGTTTGCTGACCGGCCAAAGGTTGGTCAGGCTGACCGAGAATCCATCGTTCGTTACCCGGTGCCACCAGCAGCTTGGAATATAGATCATCTCGCCGCGCTGGACCGTCAGCGTGATACTGTCTGCGCAAGCCGTTGCGCGGCTCACCAGATCGCGATCCGTCAGGCTGGAGAAGTTCGAGCAATAGTGGTGGGTGGCATAGGGGGCCAGATCATCCGTTTGCTCGGGTGGGAAAAGAATAAAGCGTTTGGAGCCCTCGAGCACCAGCACAACGTTGTCTGGCAGATCATAGTGCATGTGCGTTCCACTGCGTCTATTTCCGACAAACAAAACCCGATTGTCCGGAGGACCGCCCGGACCATTTAAGCACGGCAGGTCTGCGGAAAGGACACCGTCCAAGCTCTCCGCATCGATTGCCGAGATATAGTGCACATCTGGGTAGTGATCACAGAATACGATGCGCTCCAGAGCGTCAGACGCCGCCATGCGCTTGCGGAAGTATCGCCCGTTGTTAACGTTTGGTCGGGGGTGATACATGCCATCGCAGCTGTACTCAACCCACAGCCTGCTGGTGCCAAGCCTGGTGCTCAATCTGGCTGCGGACCAATTGCCGAGCGCGCAGGGCGAGAGTTTTTGTGGCAGTACGGCTGGGCGGTACTCGTACCTAGGCGCGTCGATCGTGATCACCCGGCGCCGAAACGACGGGCAGGTCATGGATTTGTCCGCATGCAGACCGCTACGGTACGCACAACCGCAGGCATTTCACCGAACAGGCGCAGCGCCATCGAAACATCGCCTCGCATCCGCATCCTGTCTGCATAGTAAAGCCCCCAGAATGAAGACGGCGTGCCGAGTAGCTGGACTAGATCCGCCTCATTCGCGGTCAGGATTACATCCGGTATTCGGCTGGAGACGGTCGCAACCTCGGCGCTTTCGCCGTCGGAGATCCAGTGGATTCTCTTTAGCGAATCTTCGTCGACAATCTCCAGGCAAACATGCGCCGCGACAGCAAGATGCGCCCCGCCGACCCGGCTCGATGCTTTCAACATCGCCTGGGGGCTTTGGGCGCCTCCGGGCGCTACGATCTCGCACGGGGCGTCGGTCGCTGGCGGCGCAAGACCTTGCTTTTTCTCCAGGCGCACCGCACCGAAATGATATCGTACGATCCGGAAGTCGGTGCCCTCAAGCTCGGGCAGAACCATGATCATCGGAGCCGACCCCGGGGCGGGTTCGGTTGGCAAAGGATCAGGTGCTGCCAGTCCCGAACGGGCGATAATCTCGGTCTGCAGGTCGATAATGGAGACCGGGGGATCACCCAGCGCGCGGGCACCGGCGCCAAAGTCAAAGGTCAAAAAGAGCTGCCCGTCGGGGCTTAATGCACGGTGGATCTCTGTAAAGAATGATTGGCGTTGGCGTTTCATCAAACCCTCAAAAACTGAGATCGAAACGGCAGCGTCGAAGGCTCCGGATTTCACATCCCACCCGCACTCCGGCGCAATCTCCAAGGCACAGAGGCGGTCCGCAATGCCCAGTGCCGCCGCGTTTGACTGCACGGCAGTTACCGCATGGGGATCGATATCTACGACTGTGACGTGATAGCCAGAAAGGGCCAGTTCATAACAAAAGAGACTGCCGCCGCCGCCGACATCGAGCACCGAAGATCCGCGACCGAAATCCTCTTGGATACGTAGGGCGGTATGTACATGCTCCCAGTCGCGACCTCGGTCTTGACGCAATGCGAGCCCAAGCGACCGCATCTTGAAAACCAACGCGAGATTGCGCTGGCGCTGGGCTGCATAATCGAGTCGGTCGAAGTACGGCGCAAAGCTTTCTGGGATCGCGGTGTATTGCGGAAGTTTTCCCCCGCGGTTTGCGCGTCGTGCCGAGTGCTGCGCCGTCATGGAGTTCGTCCTGCTTTGTCCAGGTCCAGTATCTCGGGGCCTCGCGTCGGCCGGTCGCGCCGTAGTCCGGCGAGGAAAATCTCGCGATCTGAGAGAACGGCGAGCGACGCGACATCGTCCGGAATATCGCAGCCAAGCTGATCGAGTATCGCCCGGAACGCACGCTGAATTCGGGGTCCTAGCATAGAAGCCAGCGCCCGCCGCGCGCAATGGGCCTGGGTGTCCTCGTCATAGGTGCTGTCTTCGACCGCATAGACTCGAAATACAAGCCAGAGTCCTCGGTCCGGGATCGGCGATGTGTCCAAAGGTCCGGAAAATCCCGGGGAAAGTGCCTTTTGGCGGACCGCACCAGGCGCCTCCCAAGCATAGATCGTCAACTTTGACAAAGGATGCTCGGATACTCCATCGGCAAACAAAACTGAGTAGCGCCGTGCCAACGTGTCAAAGCTTGTGTCGCATTCCGTCAGAACGTGGCAAAGCTCTTGGGCAATGCCCTCATCTTCAACAGCGATGTACCCGGCGTGGATCCGCGCGTATGAATCCGGATCTGCGTCGAAAAGTGCCCGCCCCGCGGTTGCCACATCAGGATGCGCCAGAAACGCTTGCTCTAGCAGGTCTGACTCGAGAGTTTGGACCCAAGAATCGATGGTGAGCCCACGAACTGCCAGCCACGAGATTGTTGCGCCGCGGGACAACAAACCATGACGTCGGCGCATCTGGTCCGCTACCGCCTGCAGTGCCTCGCCATCGCAGATGACGCCCATAGCATCGGCAAGTTGTGCAAGAGCGGTCTGCCGTGCTGCGCGTTGTAGGGTGCCCGGGGGCATGGCGAGCACAAGCTGATCGAGAAGCCGGCCGGGAAGATCTGAAGTTGCCGCCATTGATTGCATCTATCCTTTTGAGTTCCAGATAACCGGGAACTCGCCTGGTTCCAGCAGTTGTCCGTCATTCTCTGGTCGGCCGACAGTGCGCTCCTGCGTTGCTGCGGGACGGCAACGGTGGCGTACGTCCTCGCCCGCGCAGCGGACGGAGAAGGCCCGCCGCCGCCAAGCCGTGGCGTTGCACGGAGCAGCGTGGGCGGTCATTGCATGAAACACTAGGCAATCTCCGGGTTGCATCTCGAAACCGATAATTGTCGCACCAACGGATTCTGGGTCCTGCATAACTGGCATGTAGCGCGGGCCAAATTCGGCGCCGGTGGTGAAGTCGCGCGGGCTGTACGCCTGCCAGCGGTGGCTTCCAGCGGCAAAGGTCATGCCTGCGCTCCGAGGAACCGCATCCACTGGCACCCAAATCGAACACATCTGTCGGCCCTCAACGGGCCAGTACGGCATATCCTGGTGCCAGGGTGTCTCCTTTCTTGTCCCGGCTTCCTTCACAATCAGTTGATCGGTGAAGTAGCGGATCGAGCGAGCGCGCATCAGCCGCCCGGCGAGCTCGGCGGCTGGCGAAGCCAGGACGAACCGCTCGAATGCGGAAAACCGGACGAGACCCTGATCGATGTAGAAGCGCCGACGGACGCCATCGACGAGAATGTCTTCGCATGTCTCAAGGGTTGGGGCTGGTGCCGCATCGGCCTGTGTGCAAACCTCACAGAGTGTCTTCATCTCGTCGGGGGTGAATATTTGGCGCACACATGCAACGCCGTCGGTCTCAAAGTCCGTAACCGCTCGGCTCAAGGCCGTGTCGCTGAGGCGATCGCTTAGCAACATTTACTGTGCTCCTATTGTAGTGTCATTCAAACCCTGTATGACCCAGATATGGATGATGGATACGGTATCCGATCAGTTGAAGTACATCTTGGGGAAGCCGATCGAGCCGCTCGCGGGGGACAGTCAGATAGAAGTTTTCCTCCTGGCGCAGCCAGCCGAGCATCAAAGAGATCGACAGTGCCCGGCGCGGCTGGTCGGTGCGATTGGCGCCCGAACAGTGCAGCACCCCGCCAAGCAACGGCAGAACTGCGCCGCACGCCATGTCCGTTGTTACAAGCTGTTCTGGTCGAACAGGATCGACCGCATCCAGATCCAGCCGGCCAGGTCCGATTTTGTCGGGATCGCGCGCCCAGCGATGGCTGCCCGGCACCACCAGTGTGCCGCCATTTTCTGTCGTGAAATCGGTCATTGGAATAAGGAAGTTGATAACCGCCACCGGTCGGGGCCACGGCATCGGCCAGATCACATCGTCGCGGTGAATTGTACCCTGCGCGCTGCCTGGCTGAACCTCTATCAGGTGAATCGCCGAAAGCTGGTAGGACGCGCAATGTGGCAACAAGAATCGCGTAGCGATGTTGTGGAGCAAATCTGATTGCAGAATTGGAACTATAGCCAGCGTTTTGGCCAGAACCGCGCCAACCCGCGCCGCGCCAGCGGCGAGCTCGCGCCGCAGGCGCGCACGATCCGTCGCAAGATATGGCGCTAGATCATCGTCGATCCGCTGGATCAGAGCCGGATCGATCACATCGCGGATCGCCGCCACGCCATCGCGTTCTAGCGCGCCGAGCATATCCTCGACGTCGGATTGACTGTTGAACTCTTCCAGTTGGGTGTTCATGGCTGTCTCGCAAAGGCACATCGTCTATAAGTAAAGGAATAATCCCAGTAAAGGCGTACCTGTTACGAAAAGTCCACTTGGCAGCGAATTCGCCCGTTGCTATTCTTCCCGGTGTTAAAAAAAGGAGTGGCCAGAACAGATGGATCTTGCGCTGGTAGCAGACTTTCCCGATCTCATTCCTACGCTCGGTGAGTGGTATCGCAATAGCTGTCCGGAAGAGAAGGAATCAGGACGTGACCCGGAGGATGATTTCCGCGGCTGTGCCAACCGCGATACGTTACCGATAGCGCTGGTTGCGCTGCAGAATGGCGAGCCCGTTGGAGCGACCTTCGTCCTCGGAACTGTATCGCGGGCGGACCCGGCTCTAGGTCCTTGGCTGGATGGCGGTTTCGTGCCGTCATCGGAACGGCACAATGAAATATGCATGTTCATGAAAGTCGGATCGATCGCGCTTTGCCACAAAATGGGATTCGTGCGTGTCAATCAAGGTGTGCGCTCGGAAACTGCAGCGCAGTGGTATGAGAAGAAGGGCTGGGTCCGATTCGATCTGCCCGGCAGTAATGATCCATCGGCGATATATCTGACGCGTAGTACTGAAGCACTGAAGGCACCCGCCGGACGACGTTGGTGTTTTTAGCTCCGCGAAGGATCTATAAGGATCTATATCGTGAAAAGTTCCCGTCGCAGAACGCAAAGCGAAGTATGGAATAGGTGTCTTTGTGTAGGTCTAACGGTGCACGAACAGCGGCCCGTAAGCATTTGATGCGGGTCTCTCTTATCACTCTAGACGGCCTCTTCCCGCCAGCGCATGGTGGGGCTCATGTCCTGCAGATGATCGCTCAGGGACTTGCAGAGCTCGGGCACGATGTTTCTTGCCTGATCCGACTGGCCGACGAAGATGCTAGCGATCTCACCGATCAGACAGTCGCGGGCCTTGCCGCGAGCGGTTTGAGGTATTCGCGATCATCAAGTGGTGTGGTGCGATTCAAGAGTGGGGCGCTCAGCGGCGCAGGCGTCATCGATGCTGGCGGGCGGTTCCTTCCGTTCGTTCTATCCGAACTCCGGCGCACGGGCGCGGAGACCGTTATTATGTCGGATATCGGAGGCAGGCCCGCGCACACGTTGCTCTCAGTCATCGCCGAGCGGTTCACGGGAATGTTGGTGTATGCACCGCAAACTGTCCACTTTTTGCCTGGCGGGCCGCTCGCGGTTCAGGCTGACCCTGCTGCCACAAAGGCGATGCGCCTTTGCCGCGTGGTCGTACCGAGCCAGTACTTGGCGGCCTATCTTCGGCAGCACTTGGGAATAGCGGCGCGCGTTAACCTGCCGCCGTTGTTTGCGCTTTCGGAAGTGCCGCCGCGACCGCAGCCCTTTGGTGGGCCGGTTGGCGTATTCAATCCTAACACATGGAAGGGGCTGCCGATCTTGCTGGCACTTGCCGACCGGCGGCCGGATTTGCAGTTTCTGGTACGGTGCGGCTGGCGGACTCTTCATACCGAGCGTGATGCCTTGTCGCAGCGCGGCAACGTTATCATTGAGGACCACTCCCATGACGGCGGAACGGTATATGATCAAGCGTCGATCATCCTCGTACCGTCGCTCTGCTATGAATCGTTGGGCCTCGTTTCGATTGAGGCGATGCTGCGTGGCCTGCCCGTTGTAAGTGCGCGACATGGCGGTTTAGCCGAGGCCGGCCTCGGAACTGCAGTGCTTTGTACTGCGGTGCCAATCGTTTTCGAGGACGACCGGAAAAATCCAGGAGGTCACGTGCGCCAGCACGTGCCCGAGCAACCTCTCGATGACTGGCTCGCCGCTATCGACCGTCTGACCAACGACCGGGCTTGGTACGAGCAGCGCGCGCGACATGCCATTATCAGGTCGCATGCATTCGCGCGCAGTCTGACTTGGGAGTCGACCGAGCGCTCCTTTTTGGGCTAGAATATTGATGGTACAGCATGATTTCAGCCAAGCAGCGTTTTGCCGTCTTCCGTGGCGTGCATGAACTGGGCACCACCGGATTCCCACAGCTGGCGATAATGACGATGTCGGCGCTTTCCACTGATGGTCGTCGCAAGCGTGTTGGGGGCCAACGTTACTACTTCGTCAGGCACGACCCCGAGTTTCTCCGCCGCGCTGCGACGGATGGCACGCAGCGCCTGGGTCTTGGCATCGTTTGAGGTTAGCTCAACGATCAATACGATCCGCTCTGTCCCGCGCTCTGGGTCGACCGCTCCGAAGGCCGCGAAGCGCCCGGCATCGACGCCTTCGATATCCTCTAAAACCGCCGTGAACTCGTCCGGGTCGATCTTGCGGCCGCGTATATTTATGGCGTCTTGTGACCGGCCGATCCAAAAGAGTTGACCATGGCGGAGATATCCAAGGTCTCCGGTCAACAGTAGCTTACCTTCGAACATAGCATCCGTGGCAGCCTGATCGTAGAGATACCCTTCGAACCGCGACGGGCTGTCGAGCACGATCTGCCCTACCGTGCGCTCAGAAAGAGCACGGCCGTAGTCATCCCGAGTCAATACCGACAATCCTGGCCATGGTGCGCCCACAGTAGCGACGTCAGAACGTCGGGCGCCAGCGCTCCAGTCGGCTGCAATTCTACGCGTCTCAATTGCCCCGGCATCAAGCGAATCGACCAATAGCGGCGAGTCACCAGTCGAGGAAAAAGTTGCACCGCCGGTGTTTTCGGCCAAACCGTAGTTCGCCCGCAATGTCTCAGGGCGTAGCCCAGTACCGGATAGTGTCTCGAGCATCGCGGAAATGCTCGACGGTAGTACTCTCTCGCCCGCGTTCCAGATTGCGCGGATCCCGGATAGCGACAGTCCAGCAATTAGATCCGGATCGACACGGTCGGCGATCTGGCGCAGTGCGAAGTTCGGTGCCGCGGTAATAGTGGCACCGCTTGCGTGCAACCCTCTCAGCCACATGGCCGGGTTACCGGCGAAGACCTGCGGGCTCATAAATGTTGCTGGTATGCCATGCAAGAGCGAGACGAACAGGAAATTTAGCAGTCCGACGGTGTGGTGCAGGCCCGACCACGAGAAGAACCGGTCGCCGGGGCCAAGGGCCATAGAATGTGCGACACCGGCGATAGCCGTTCGCATTGCCGGAGCATGCCAAATACAAACCCGGCTTGCTCCAGTGGTACCCGATGTCAGCTGCAATGCGTGGCAACGCGCAATGCGATTCGCACGCCTTGGTAATTCTATAACCACCGTAGCAGTTTCAAGCGCCGCGAGATGGAGACACATAACGGGTGCGCCAGACGCTTCCACTAAGTCTCTCGCTGCAGCAATCTGAGAGTGATTTCGCGTTGCCACGAGAACGACACGAGCATCGGTTATGGCTTGGGCGTGGGTCAAGACGGCCGTCGCGTTTGAAAAGCCCCCATCAAGCGCAGGTAGGACCAATGGCGGACAGCCCACGAGCACCGCGGCAACGATACAAATTGCGGCGTCCACTTCACCATCGCCGAACGGCATGATGAGCACAGGCTCGGCTGCCATGAGCCCCGCATGGACAAGTCCGTATGCGACCGTTCGGGCCTGCGTCAGAACTTCCCCGCGTGTGCGCCAGATAAGCTCTCCGTCGCGATAGTACTGAGCCAAGGCTAGAGCGCTGGGGTTATGAGACAGCGCAGCCTCGACTTCAGCGGCGAATGCGGTATTCGGCTTATCGGACTTCAAATGAGGTCTCCTTTCGGCTCATTTGTTCGGCGTTGGCGGGCTTTCGTATCGGAATCAGGCCACAATAACTGCGCAATAGTGTCGGCAAGGCTATCTTCGCCCAGTGCAGTCGGAAGCGTCGTCATGGGAGCTTTGCGCTTGGCTCCGTTGCAGCGCCCTTTGAAAGAGAGCTTGCAAATTGGTTACCTCGAATAGATTGGCACTTCCACGCTCCCAACTTTCAAGCTCGACGTCAAGAGCCTCCTCAATCGCGGCAATCACTTGAGCCAGTCCCAGTGAGTCGATTCCCAAATCCGCAATGTGTTCTAAATCATCCGGCGGCGCTTGGCCGGCTTCTTTTGAAATTACGGTGTTGATCACTTGTGCGAGCTGTTGCTTGCCATATGACGCAGGGTCGGCCCCAGGATTTTCCCCTTTCGATGTTAGGTTTCGTGGTCCGTCTTCGCGTGGCCTGGGCAACTTTGGTTCAAGTTCGGGCGCGCGGAGAATGATCTCGCGCATCCGCCATAGCTCGTGGCGGCCGAGTCGGACGACATTCGACGCCTCTGCGTCAGGTACGTCTGTAATGTCAGCCCACAAAACGGCTTGCGCACCGGCCGCTGTGGCGATTCTGGAAATCTGGTCGCGTTTGTCCCGGTTTACAATGGTCGACGCGATCATGTCGCGGCTGAAGAGCGAATCCAATCTGGCAGAGGTTTCTGGCATGCCCTTTTGTAGATCCGCTTTGTCCATGTCAGAGAGGCAGATCAACCGATGGCCCCGGCGCCAGAGCGTGCCGAGTGCTTCCGATATCCCAGCGAACCGGAAGTCTTGAACATCGGCCAAGAAATTAGTCATTGACGCGCGCGCGAGCCCACGATCATCCGCGTCCAGCGGCCACAACAGCCCGCGCGGCTCGAAAACAATCGCATGGACTCCTGGCGCATCGAGCCGGCGCAGTATACGCAAGATCTCCATCGTAACGCCAAGGGCTGGATCGGGCTGGCCCGCACCAGGCGGCGGCGGGCGCTCCGGTGGGCTAGCGGCATCGGGTCGGTGGGGGACCCATGACCAAGAGCTCATCGGCGCGCGATGGGCAGATGCATTTATCATATCATCCCAATATCGAGGAATTCCCAGCCGCTCGCGCGCATCGATTTCATCGATCAGTACCGCTGGTGGAACCGTCTCCAATGCTTCGCAGACGGCTAGGTTGATCCTGCAGAACAAATCGCGCAGCCGGAAGGCATCGGCAGAACCCGGGGCATGGATGCCGAGCGCCGGCGGATGTGCGGCGACAACGGCGATCGGTGCCGGCGACTTGGAGCGGACCTGTTGCAGCCAGCCCTCAATTGTCTCAACTACCCGCGCCATCAGCGCTTCTGCATCAGTCCATGCGCCGCGTGCTGCGAATTGAACGACATAGGGAACGAACTGGCCGGCGCTTATGACGATAAGATCAGGTGGGTTTGGCCCCAAGTCATCTTCGGGCGCGACGATGCTATGAATGTCGATCGCATAACCCGCCGCATATCCATGAAACACTAGGCACTCGGCGAATTGCTGAGCGATGCAGGGCCCGATCAGCGCGATTCTGCGCGCGGCGCTCGGCCGATCGATGCGAGCGACTGTAAATGGGCGGTGGATCTGGCGGTATTGGTCGTCCGGCCGCGTCACTAATCGTAGATTTGGAAGCATCTCCAAGTCTAGCCTCAGCCGATGCGCCGCCGCGGCTTGCTCCTGCTCGGCGGACTGGCAGAGCAGCAGCCGACTGAACAGAAACGCCCAGATATGGCACTCGGTTGAATCGATGCTCCTGCCGTCAGCGAATGTTTGTAGATAAGCCCAAAGGCCCGCATCCAGCTGGGTCACCGGGCCGGCAGCGTGTGTAACAAGCCAGTTGCCGTTTGTCAGGCTGAGCGAAGTGATAGCGCGCGACAGATAGAGACGCCCGGTCGGGAGAGAAGGCTCGGACGGCTCTAGTGTGCTGAGGCTGCACAACTCGATCTCACGTGCGGCTAAACTGGCGGCTTCGGCATAAGCTTGGCGAATTTGCCCAGCTTCGCTGACACCAGAACCGGCATCCGCGGACCAGATCAAGCCCGCGTCAGACATAGCCTCAGTGAGCTGCGTCGCTGTGGCGCTTTCCCAGTTTTGGCGCCGGAATTCACCGACATGCGGCGGTCCGAGAACCAAGCGTTTGCGGCCCAGAATATGGGACAATATGAGGTGCTTTTCCCCGATAGGGCAAAAGGCGACTAGCTTGCTCAACGAAATCGACTGTACTGCCATCTGATGATACAAATACGCTTAGCGACACGGCAAATAGTGTCAACGGAAAGCCTACACTGCCAAACGCTTTTCAAGCCTTCCCATTTGGGAAAACAGGCTTCAACCGCGAACTCCGGCGCACAGATTAGGAAGCGAGGCGTTGTCGCCGTTTTCTTCCTCAGCTTCCAATTCATCAATCTTGATCTTGCGAATCTTCTCTTTGGCGGCCTCCTTGCTGGCTTTGTCTTTGGTGTCCTTCTTGTCGGCGGTTGGCTTGTCGCTTGCTTTTTTGCTCATGATCCCATTCCATAATCTCTAGCACAGGATTAACCCTGTTGCACGATGATCCTGTCAAGTTAGTTTGCCTTCGGCAAGCGGATCATCGGCATGCGGGCACCCCAATTGCCCTGCAGGACAAACAGATACCCTCCTGCATTCCAGGCTGAACATCCCGCGACAAGGCCATCCGGTATAACAAGCGCCGATACAAGCGGCGCAACCGCATCGAGATAATGTTCGGTCGGCTGAAGGACTGGCGTTGGGTCGTAACCCGCTATGACATAAGCCCGAAGGTGTTCCTGTCCGCCGTCACCCTCGCCGCAGCCATCATATTCTGGCTATGAACGTCAATGAGTCCGGAGCCTGGTCTTGGCCTCGTTGTTCGTCGCAATCAAACCGCGCAGTGATTTCGAAGAAAGATGATGATTGAGGTGCCACTTCCGCTCATGGAGGATCGGACCGAAACTCAAGTGGCGTGAGACACTTGGGCCTTATGCACCTGCGGATCGTGTGCATAGGGCGTATCGGCGCGCTCCTTTTGAGGTGCGAAGGCTGAAGTCGCGCCGTCCGCACCTTTTCACGCCGCGCTTGCCGATTCTACGCCGCAAGCTGAGGCACCACGCCCTCCACCAACCGCAGAAATCGTGAATTGCGAGTCCCCGCAACCAACGATAATTGCGAATCCTCCGCTGACCCTGCCGCGGAGGTTTTTGCTTTTTGGGGCCCAGCGCACAGAGATCGTCTGTTGCGCCCTCCCGCAACCAACTCAAATTGCGATTGACCCGCCCTTGTGGTGGGTTTTTTGCGTTTTAGGGAAATGCCAAGGATTCCAGCAAGATCGCCCCTCACATCGATGAGCATTTCGTCGTCGGTCGGCGTCAAAATTATCTCATCGACGAGTGAGCGCAAAATCTCCGTGGCCTCCAGTCGTTTGGCCTCGATTTCGTCCTGCAGGGAGGAATGCAGTTTCTCGACCTGCAGGCGGTAGAATCCCGCCATTTCGGGATGTAGCAGCGGGGGCGGCTCATCGGCGTTGGCGAGCAAAATTTCGAGTTCCAGCTTCCTGCTTTCCAGCAGCTTGCTCTTTTCCTTCACCATTTCCACCGGTAGAACATCGTTGAGAAAGAGTTGAAGTATCTTGTCTAACTCTCGATCAATTTTTGCCAGCTCAGTTCGCCCAGCCTCGATCGTTGATCGCTCTTCAATCCGAAGGCGGTTCATTTCGCCTGTAAACTCATCGCAGAATTCTTTGAACAAGACCGGTTCCATTAGGTGATGACGTAAGGCACCCAACACACGATCTTCCAGATGATCACGGCGTATGTTTTTGCGATTGTCGCACGTCCCCTTGTTCCGGGCTGTCGCACACCCGACAAGATCAGCCGAGATCATGGTGTAGCCACCACCGCAGCACGCGCATTTGGTTAGCCCAGAGAACAGATATTTGGGGCGGCGGCGGTCGCGGAAATGATTTTCCGATGTCGGTTCGCCACCACGCTTGTGCTTAAGTTGCGATTGCCGTTCTTTTACAGACGCCCACAGGTCATCATCGACAATACGAAGTTCCGGGACTTCATGGATGATCCACTCATCTTCGGGGTTCATCCGCGCTTGCCGACGGCCCGTATCTGGATCCTTCAGGAAACGTTGTCGGTTCCAGATCAGCCGCCCGATGTATATCTCATTGTTCAAAATGCCGGTGCCACGCTTGGCGTTGCCGTTGATGGTGCTGAACCCCCAATCGCCACCGCTGGGTGCTCGGATACCGTCCTTGTTCAATTCGGTCGCGATGCGCTTGGGTGATTTCCCAGAGACGTAGTCCGTCAGGATTCGGCGGATCACACCTGCTTCGTACTCGTTGATCGTTCGGTCACCCCTTATGGGCTCCCCTTCCGACGAGAACTTCTTCACGACGTCATATCCATAGGCGTTACCGCCTCCTGATTTTCCCATCTCAACGCGTCCACGAAGGCCCCGGCGCGTTTTGTCGGCCAAGTCCTTCAGAAAGAGGGCGTTCATCGTTCCCTTGAGCCCGACATGGAGGTGCGTGATTTCGCCTTCGGACAGCGTGACAATCTTTACGTCCGCATATGCCATTCGCTTGTGAAGGCCCGCGATATCTTCCTGATCGCGGGACAGTCGATCCATTGCCTCCGACAAGACCAAGCTGAAGCGTCCGCGAAGGGCATCTTCGATCAAGGCCTGGATACCTGGCCTCAGAAGAGATGCGCCGGACACGGCGTGGTCAGAGTATTCTTCAACGATAGTCCAGCCCTGCTTCTCAGCATGTAATCGGCACACCCTGAACTGGTCTGCGATCGACGCATCCCTTTGGTTGTCGCTTGAATATCTGGCGTACAGGGCGATTTTCACAATTCGATCTCCTGAAACATCAGGAGCGCGGCTGTCGACGTGCTCCCGACTGCTGGTCATACCATTCTCGTGCAGCACGACGCGCTAGAAGGCGAACCAACTCGGCCAAGCGCGGGTCATGGCTTCCGGCGGAACTCGTAAGGCTCAAGAGACGACCGGGATCGTCTTTGCCTTTTCGATGTGCCTTCGGCTTGGTCATTATACCGCTGTCCGACTCAAATGGAAGATAACTCCATTGCCACAATCGCGGACATGAGCAGTTGGAGCAACTTTGCAGAGAGCGAAGTCTGGCGTGCCAATAAGCGCTTGTGGCGATGTTTTGTTACGCTGGCGAAAAACAGCGCAATATGCCGTAGTGCAAATACTTGCTCATTTCGGTGCCTCTTGGCGCCTGCCCAACTGCTTCTGGGCCGTTTGCTATCTGACTTAACCATCACAAACCAATTGCCCATATCTTGTCCGTTACTTGGGACGCGCCCCAGACAGCTGTTGGGCAGCCGATTCTTGCGTTTCGCGCCTCAGCTTTGCAAAGCCGCGATCCGTCGCCATGAAGCGTTCGACCATCGGTGCGATCAATTTTGCGGGGTCCTGGATGGTTTGTCCGGTCTCCTTCTCCAGCACCGTTGCATACGCGATCAGATCGCGATGGACGGGTGCGGGCAGTTCGACCGTCAGCTTGACCGGTTTGTCATCCGACAAAGCGCCCAGTTTTAATTTCGTCATCAGTGGCCTCCTTGTGGTTCGAGGATCAGATCGCGGGTCACGATCACACGCACCGGAAACCCCGGTCGGATCGTCAGGGTCGGTGGCACATCGATCTGACGACGGACAATCTCGCGGCCAGCATCTCCGATGGTGTCCTGTGCGCCGTCGCGGATGGCACTGGCGATGGGGTCTTCATCGTCTGCACCCAACTCGGTGCCGATGTTGAGCAGGGTCGAAAGCGCCGCGGCCCTGAACAGTCCATCCCAATGGTGATCGACACCGTCCTCAAGGCCTGCATATCCCGCGCTATCGGCCCCGGGTTGCCGTTCCAGAACGATGGAATGGCCATCGGGCAAGATGATCCGGGTCCACAGAAGCAGGATGCGGCGTTGTCCGAAGCCGACAACATTGTCGTATTCGCCGATGAGTCGCGATCCTTGCGGCAGCAGGAGGTAGCGGCCTGACGGGCTGTCATAGACGTGTTGGGTCACTTGGGCGACAACTTGGCCGGGGAGGTCGGAACGAATGCCTGAGACGAGGGCGGCGGGAATGACGGACCCTGCCTGAAGGATGTAAGGTGAGGCGGGCGGTGTCACCCTGTCGGGGGCAACGATGCGACGGTCGACGGGGGCATTGAGGAAGGCCAGTTGCCGATCCTGATCCGTCTGAGCTGCGCTACCTGGTTGCGATGCGGGGAAACTGTTCGGTGGTGTGGCACCGGGTGCCGCGAAGCCAGAAGGTGCGGTCGGTGATTGCGTTGCAAAGAACACTTCACTGGTACGGGCTGCCTCTTCTTCGGCCAGACGGCGCTGCTCGGCCGGATCGGGTCCCGGCATCGGCGAGGCGGGGACGGGTTGTCCTGCGTCTTGGGTTCGCAGGATAGGGCGCCCGAGGTCTCCGGGCAGCGCGGGTCCGAGTTGCGGGATGCCGCTATAATCTGAAGGCAGGCGGCGCAATTCGTCGGCGGTGGGGCGGTTTTCGGTCGTGAAGAGCTCACCGGGGCGATCTCGGGCCGGGCGGTCCTGCAAGGCAAAGATTAACGCGCCACCGATGCCGACGGCGGTGATCACGGCGAGGCCACCGAGGACCTTGCGGGACAGGCGCACGACGCGGGCCGGTTCTGGCCGCAGCCGGAAGGGGTCTGCAGAGCCGGGCAACGGTGCCTCGGGATCTTGAGCTGACGAGGTCATGGGCGCTGCCTCCCATCTGTCCGCACGATCCTGACCATCTGCTGATCGTTACCCCCGAGGCGCAATTCAGCGGCGGCAAAGAGCCGGTCCACGATCAGGATGTTGCGGATCACGCGCGTGTTGACGAGTTCGGCGCTGCCATCGGCCCCGAGAACGAAGAGGGGCGGCATCTCGCCTTGCACGATACCGCGTGGGAACACGACATAGACGCGACGGCCATCGTCGAAGACACTGTCCGGCCGCCAAGGCGGGGTGTCACCCTCGACTTGCAGCCCATAGCGATAGTTGCGGTGGCTGGCCGGAGGGATCACGGGCGCTTGAACCGCCGGTGGACGCGGCTGGACGCGCCCCGGCGGATAGCCCCAGGCGACCGACGGCATGTAGGAATCTTCATTCGCGCGCAGCTCCAGCAGATAAGTGCGTCGGTCGGTGTTGATGACGAGATTTGTGGAGATGTCGGGCCGGGTCGGTTTGACGAGGATATGGACGCGGGCCGTCCGACCGTTGCCGCTTTCGGTGTCCCCGATGATCCAGCGCGTCGTGTCCCCGGCTGCAATCGGCCCCGCGCCGGTTAATTGCTCGCCAGGTTCCAGCGCGATATTGGTGATCTGACCGGGCGCGGCATAGATTTGGTAAAGTGCGCCTTCGCTGTATGGGAAGACCTGGATCGCGTTGTAGTACCCCTCGCGGCGCGGTTCGACGCGGGCGGCTGCATTGGCATTTATGACGCGGGCCTCTGCCGTGGCGGCATCCGCATCACCGCCCCGCGACGGGGTCCAGGGCGGTGGGGTGTGGATCGCCCGAATGGGTTCTTCGACGACCGGTGGCGGCGCGGCGGGCAAGGACGGAACGTCACTGTCATAGTCGATTTCAGGGGGTGTATAGGTTGCGCAAGCGGTGAGCAAAAGGCACGCGGTCAGGGTGATGGGGAAGGTGAGGTTTACGCGTGTCATTGCTGAAGCTCCCGAGACCAGTTGATGGCGTGGACGTAGATGCCGAGGGGGTTCTGACGGAGCCGTTCGGCGCTGCGGGGTGGCTGGACCGAGATGGTCAGGATCGCCGTCCAGCGCTCGGTTGCGGCCAGGCTGCCGTCCTGATAGCGCCGCTCGGTCCACGCGATGCGGAAACTGTCGGGCGAGGCGCGAATGACGCTGGAGACATCGACCGAGATCTGAACCTCGCCGACCTGCGCAAAGGGATCGTTGGACCGGGCATGATCGTTCAGCGCCATTGCGCCGCGATCCGTGGTGAACTCATAAGCGCGCAGCCAGTTTTGCCGGACGACGATGGGGTCGGCCGGGATTGCCCTGACCCGTTCGATGAACTGCGCGAGGTGATAGGCGATCTGCGGATCACTCGCCAGGTAATCAGCACTGGCGGGGGCGATGCTGCGGGCCTCGCCCAGCTGATCGACCTCGACGACCCAAGGCACGACGGTGCCCTGGGTCGATTGCCAGACGAGGCCGAAGGCCAGTCCGGCGGACAGGAACAGCGACCCGAAAGCCATTAGACGCCAGTTTTTCGCCTGCACGCGGGCCGATCCGATGCGGTCATCCCAGACCTGTGCCGCTCTTTGATAAGGCGTCTCGGGTTCCGGGGTCTTGCCGTAATTGAGTGAGGGGCGTTTGAACATCAGGGATCCCTTTCCGAAAGGCTGACAGAGGTGCCGCCGCCGGGGCTGTCGCCGGAGCGCAGGGCATGGGTGGCGGCGGTCGCGCCATGGTGAAGGGTTTGTGCGCGACCCATGCGGGCTGCCCAAGCGGGCGGGCTGGACGCAGGTGCTGGGGCGGTGGGACTACCGCCGCCGGTGATCGCACCGCCGCTGGCCGCAACCGCCGCCCGTGCCCCGCCTTGGGCGCTGTCGCTCAAGGCTGACGCGGCCCGGCGCAAGGGGCTGGCGGCGACACCGGCTCCAGCCCGCGCGATACCACCGACCCCAGACGCAACGCCTGCAGCTCCGGTTCGTCCGGCTGACCCGAGACTGTAGGCGGCAGAGGCCCCGCCGACCGTTGCAGCTCCGCCGCGTGCTCCGGCAACGACACCACGTCCAGCAGCACTGGCCGCCATGCCCGTTCCGGCCATCCCGACGGCGGTGACGCCGCCTGCGACGAGGCCAGTGCCCACGGCTGCTCCCATGCTGAGTTGAGGCCCGCCCGAGATCAGCCCGTTGGCGATGCCGGGCCCAAAGATGCCGAGGCCGAGCAGCGAGAGAGCCGCCAGCACGATGGCCATAGCCTCTTCGATATTGGGCTGATCGCCGCCGAACCCGGCGGTGAACTCACCGAAAAGGCTCGATCCAATCCCGATGATGACAGCGAGCACCAGCACCTTGACGCCGGAGGAGACGACATTGCCGAGAACGCGCTCGGCCAGAAACGCCGTCTTGCCGAAAAGGCCGAAAGGGATCAGCACGAAACCGGCAAGGGTTGTCAGCTTGAACTCGATCAGGGTGATGAAAAGCTGGACCGAGAGGATGAAGAAGGCCAGAAGCACCATCGCCCAGGCAAACATCAGCACGATGATCTGAATGAAGTTCTCGAAGAAGCTGACATAGCCCATCAGGTCGGAGATCGAAGCGAGGATCGGGCGCCCGGCATCAAGCCCAACCTGGGCGACGCGCCCGGGGCGCATAAGATCGGTGGCGCTGAACCCGGTGCCACTGGCCTGCAGGCCGAGCCCGGCGAAGCTCTCAAAAACGATGCGGGCCAGCGCGTTCCAGTTTGAGATGATATAGGCGAAGGCACCCACAAAGAGGGTCTTCTTGATCAGCCGCGCGAGGATGTCGTCATCCGCACCCCAGGCCCAGAAGAGGGCGGCCAACGTGACGTCGATGACGATCAGCGTTGTGGCAAGGAAGGCAACCTCGCCGCCCAGAAGGCCGAACCCACTGTCGATGTAGCTGGTGAAGACCTCGAGGAAGCGGTCGATGACGCCGGTGCCACCCATTGGTTCACTCCTCCGGGTCTGGGGAAAGTGCCGGGTTCAGGAAACGGCGGCGAGTCTCGGACCAAGTGGCGGCGCAATCTTCGTCTTCTAAAGCGGCATCACCAAGCGACTGACATCGGCGCAGTTCTACCGTCAGGGGATCAGAGCTGTCCGTGAAGTTGGGCACAGATCGGACGTCGATCACGTCCTCACGGGCGATCTCAAGCAATGCGCCGAGGACCGCCATGAAAGCGATAACGCCAATGCCTAATCTGAGGAGGAACGCGCCTTTCATCTCCCGTCTCAGTTCTGAAACATCTGGGCATTACCCGGCTGATAGCCGGTGCCGGGTTCCAGAAACCGCCGCCGTTGCTCTCGTGCTTGCTCCTGTGCCGCGGCCATTTGCGCCGCTTCCAGGTTCTGCGCACGACCCTGTGCCGCCATCAGTGCTGTCAGGTCCGAAATCTGCTGTGATTGCAGGGCGAGCAACTGATTGCCAGCTTGTGTCGCCTGCAACGCGCCGGTCGCGCCCTGGCTTTCGCCAATCAGTGCCGACATCTGGGCGCGGTTGGTGTCCAGATTGCCGACAACACCGGCCTGCACCCGCATCGCGTCCTGCAATCCACCAACAGTGGTCTGCCAACGCTCACGGGCCCCGTCGACGAGCGCTTGATCACTGGCCGTGAGCGAGGCCGGGCCGTAATCGGTCTGAAATGCCTGATCGATCGCCTGCACGTCATAGGCGATGCGCTGTGCTTCGCCCAGAAGCTGTTGCGTGCGCTGCACTGATTGCTGCAGGTCCTGCAGCGCCGAATAGGGCAGGCTTGTGAGGTTGCGTGCCTGATTGATCAGCATCTGCGCTTCGTTCTGCAGCGAGGTGATTTGGTTGTTGATCTGTTCGAGCGCGCGGGCGGCGGAGACGATATTCTCGGCATGATTCTGCGGATCGTAGACGATGCGCCCAAAGCCGCCGAAGAATGCATGGGCAGGTGTGGCGGTGAGTGTCGCTGTTGCGGGAACTGCGAGCAGCAGCGCTGTTGCGATGCGGAGCGTGAGGTTCTTGGTGGTCATGGGGAAGTCTCCTGTTGGGTGAGGGGTGTGGGACTCAGCTGTGGGTCATTGGCGTTTGTTTCTTCGGTATTCGAAGCTGGTAGCACGGGTGACAGATTGGTCAGGCTGGGAAGCAGATCGACCGCCCAATCCGCGCCGCGTTCGCGTAGCCAAGCCGAGACGAAACCGTCGCGCCCGTATTCGGCGAGAATGCGGGAGATCGCAGTCTGGTCGGATTTGGACGAGGTGGCGGTGAAGGCGAGGGCAATCTCGCCCAGACCGAGGTCGAAAAGCCGGTTGCCTCGGCGCGACTGGCAATAATAGTCGCGCTTGGGCGTGGCCCGGGCGAGGATGTCGATCTGCCGGTCGTTCAAGCCGAAGCGGCGATAGATATCGGCGATCTGTGGCTCGAGGGCGCGTTCGTTCGGCAAGAACAGCCGGGTCGGGCAGCTCTCGATGATCGCGGGCGCGATGGCCGAGCCGTCGATATCCGCCAATGACTGGGTCGCGAACACGACGCTGGCGTTCTTTTTGCGCAGGGTCTTCAACCATTCGCGCAACTGCCCGGCGAAACCTGTGTCATCCAACGCTAGCCAGCCTTCGTCGATGATCAGCAGAGTTGGCGAGCCGTCGAGGCGGGCTTCGATCCGGTGGAAGAGATAGGCCAGCACGGCAGGGGCAGCGCCTGTGCCGATCAGCCCTTCCGTCTCGAAAGCTTGGACAGTGGCGGTGCCGAGCCGCTCGACCTCGGCATCCAGCAAATGACCGAAGGGGCCGCCAATACAATAGGGCTGCAGGGCGCGTTTGAGGTCTTGGGATTGCAGTAGCACTGAAAGACCCGTCAGGGTCCGCTCGACCATCGGCGCGGAGGCCAGAGACGATAGTGCAGACCAAAGGTGATCTTTGACATCCGGCGTGACGGTTACGCCTTCACGCGCAAGGATGCTGCCGATCCAATCAGCAGCCCAGTTGCGGGTTGCGGATTCATGAATGCGGGCGAGGGGCTGTAGGGCCACGGGGTCCGACGCATCGTCGGACAACGCACCGCCCAGATCGTGCCAGTCACCGCCCATGGCAAGCGCTGCGGCCCGGATCGATCCGCCGAAATCGAAGGTGAAGACCTGTGCACCCGCGTAGCGCCGAAATTGCAAGGCCATCAGGGCCAGCAGCACGGACTTTCCAGCGCCAGTTGGCCCGATGACCAATGTGTGCCCAACATCGCCGACATGCAGGGACAACCGGAACGGGGTCGAGCCTTCGGTCTGGCCGAAGAGCAGCGGAGGGGCCGCGAAATGATCATCTTGTTCCGGTCCCGCCCAGACGGCTGATAGTGGAATCATATGGGCGAGGTTGAGTGTCGAGACTGGCGGCTGGCGGACATTGGCGTAGACATGGCCGGGGAGAGAGCCGAGCCATGCTTCGACGGCATTGGTGGTCTCAGCGATGCAGGTGAAATCCCGGCCTTGAATGACCTTCTCGGCAAGTCGCAGTTTTTCGTTGGCAATGTGGGCATCCGTGTCCCAGACTGCTACGGTCGCGGTGACATAGGCTTCGCCGATCAGATCGGATCCAAGCTCCTGCAAAGCGGCATCGGCATCCATTGCCTTGTTGTGGGCATCCGTATCGAGAAGGGCTGACGTCTCATTCGTCATAATCTCCTTGAGGACGGCCGCGATGGATTTGCGCTTGGCAAACCATTGCCGACGTATCTTGGCGAGGAGCCGCGTCGCATCGGTCTTGTCGAGCATGATCGCCCGCGTTGACCAGCGATAGGGAAAGGCGAGCCGGTTGAGATCGTCGAGAATGCCGGGCGTGGTCGCACTCGGGAAGCCGGTGATCGTGAGGATGCGCAGATGTGCGTTCCCCATCATCGGCTCAAGTCCCGCCGTCAGTGGCTGATCGGCGAGCAGCGCATCGAGATGCATCGGTACTTCGGGCACGCGGACGCGCTGCACTTTGGTCGAGATCGTCGCATGTAGGTAGGTCAGAGTATCGGCATCATCGAGCCAGATACTCTCCGGCATGAACCCCTCAAGAAGTTGCAGCACGCGATCGGTCCGGTCGACAAAGCCGGCCAGCGTCTCGCGGGCGTTGGCCCCGCTCTCGCGATCGCGTCCTTCGTACAAGAACCGTTCCGCACGTGCGGCCTCCTCGGCGGGCGGTAGATACAGCAGCGACAGGAAATACCGCGACTCGAAATGCGCGCCTTCCTCTTCGAACTGCGCCTTGCGCTCGGCGTCGACCAAAGCCGACGCCGCGTCTGGAAACTGGCTGTCGGGATAGGAGAGGGCGGGCACGCGCTGCGCTTCGACGAAGACTGCCCAGCCAGAGCCGAGCCGTCGCAACGCATTGTTGATCCGGCCCGCGACGGCGACCAGTTCAGCAGGCACGGCACTGTCGAGATCCGGACCACGAAAGCGTGCGGTGCGTTGGAGGGAGCCATCCTTGTTCAGGATCACGCCTTGGCCGACAAGCGCCGCCCAAGGCAGAAAATCGGCCAGATGGGAAGATTTGCGGCGATATTCGGCGAGGTTCATCATCGCTCACACTCCGAGATGGCCGGGAATGCGCAGATGGCGGCGCACCACGTCGACGAAGAGAGGATCGCGTTTCGCCGCCCAGACCGCGGCGAGATGGCCCGCGATCCAGATCAGCAGACCGACCAGCCAGAGTTGCAGCCCAAGCCCGATGGCGGCCGCAAGTGTGCCAATTAGAATGGCGATCGAGCGCGGCGCGCCAGCCAGCAAGATGGGTTCGGTCAGCGCCTGATGGACCGGGATGACGAAGCCGGGGATGGTGTCAGGATCGAACATCAGATCACCGCCCCGCCACCGAAGGAGAAGAATGAAAGGAAGAAGCTCGATGCCGCAAAGGCGATGGAGATGCCGAAGACGATTTGGATCAGCCGCCGCGCGCCACCCGAGCTGTCGCCGAAGGCGAGGGTCAGCCCGGTGATGATGATGATCATCACCGCGATGATCTTGGCGACTGGACCTTCGATGGACTCAAGGATTGCCTGTAGCGGCGCCTCCCAAGGCATCGACGAGCCTGCTGCGCGGGCGGGGGTGGCCATGCTCAGCGAGACGAAAGCGGAAATGCAAAGGGCGTCGACCGCCCGGCGGCTTGTTAGAAAGCTGTTGGACATCAAAGGGATCCTTTGCTGGTGTCGGTTGCGGGGGAGAGACGATAGTCACCGGTCGAATCGATCCTTTCGACGTTCGCCAGTTCAGTGAGGCGGCGCACGAAACCGCGCCCCGATATGACTGCGACGAGGTCAATCGTTTCGGCGATCAGTGCGCGCGGGACGGTGACCACGGCTTCCTGGATGAGTTGCTCCATGCGACGCAGCGCGCCAAGAGCGGTCCCGGCATGGATTGTGCCGATACCGCCGGGGTGACCCGTGCCCCAGGCCTTGAGGAGATCGAGCGCCTCTGGGCCACGGACCTCGCCAATGGGGATGCGGTCAGGTCGTAGGCGCAAAGATGAGCGGACGAGATCGGAGAGCGAAGCCACATTGTCCTTGGTGCGCAGCGCCACGAGGTTTGGCGCAGCACATTGCAACTCGCGTGTGTCCTCAATTAGGACGACGCGGTCTTCCGTTTTGGCAACTTCGGCGAGGAGTGCATTGGTGAGCGTTGTCTTACCGGTGGAGGTGCCGCCTGCGACAAGAATGTTGCGACGGTCGGCGACCGCGACGCTCAGGGTTTCTGCCTGTGCTTGGGTCATTATGCCTGCGGTCACGTAATCTCCAAGCGTGAAGACAGCCACGGCCGGCTTGCGTATTGCGAAGGTGGGTGCTGCAACAACTGGCGGGAGCAGCCCCTCGAACCGTTCTCCTGTCTCGGGTAGCTCGGCGGACACGCGTGGCGCACCCGTATGAACTTCGACGCTGACATGATGGGCGACCAAGCGAATGATGCGTTCTCCATCCGCATGGGAAACGCAGTGATCGGTCGGGCGAAGACCTTCGGACAAACGATCAATCCAGAGCCGTCCATCAGGATTGAGCATGACCTCGACGACTTGTGCATCATCAAGATATCCTGCGATAGAAGGTCCAAGCGCAGTGCGCAGCATGCGGCTGCCGCGTGAAACTGCCTCTGAGTGTTGATGTGCCGCGGTCATGAGCGTCCCTTTTCTGCGGGGCGACACATGACGGCCCGGGTTGTGGGGACGATCAAGAAGACTGGAAAGGGATGTTTCGCAACAGCTTCAAGGGTGTAGAAGTGCCTTGGCGTGGAAAGACAGGGAAACGGCGGTGTGGTGTTCGGAAACAGGGTTTACCAATTGATGCAATCCAACTGCGAGAAACCACATTGCGGGTAAAACCCAAGTGGCTTCGCAGTTACATGGGTGCACCATCGGCGTCGTGGTCTATGCCATCAATGATGGATGGAAGTGATTCAGTATGAGTTTCAGTGACTTGCGTGCCTACGTGTGCAGCTCATGTTCTTCTTTCAATCGTACGTTCACGTGCTGCGTCCAACTGTTTTCGGAGGCTTGGCGAGCGTGACCCTTGGGCATACCACCCCGTGGCACCGCATCCCTCAACGCTTAGCCCTGCATAGGCGCCAAAGCGCGCGATTTCTGTGAACGTCAACACGCCCTAGCTCAGGACGTATTCTTTCCTTTAATCCCGGCCATCATGCGGGAGCGGGCCTCGGCATCGACGATATCCACCATCACCTTTCTTGGCCTCTGGCCCGCGGATATCTTGGTCGCACGAAGACATCTTCTGATCTCCAAACAAGCAGATGGGCAGTGTCCCCAATGGTGGTGTAGGAGGAAGCGCGCGGAGCCTCCGGCGTAGCGCAGCCCGCGGCCGCGGGTGACGCTGGCGGTCACCGCCGATCTTCGGAAAAGGTTCGGTTTGCGAGACCTGAAACCTAAAACGGCTCTGTTGCGTTACGTTCTTGAAGTACGACGTTGCTCGTAGCTTTGACAGGGGAATTCACGTGCAGCGTCCAGATCCGTTCAAACAACACCGTTTTCCGAAAGATGTGATCCTGTTGGCTGTCCGCTGGTACTGTCGATACCCGTTGTCCTATCGTGGCGTGCGAGATCTTTTGGCCGAACGAGGGATCACAGTTGATGCGGCGACGATCTATCGGTGGGTCCAGAAGTTTGGGCCTGAAATTCGCAAGCGCGCTTTCGGGCGACATCGCTCGTGGCTCGGGCTGCAATGGCACGTGGATGAAGCCTAGTTGCGAGTGAACGGCCGTTGGTGCTATTTGTGGCGCGCAGTCGCTCAGCGCGGCCAGTTGATCGATTTTCGACTTACCGCCCGCCGAAACGCCAGCGCAGCAAGGGCGTTCATGCGCCAGGCAAGAGAGACGGCACGGTGCTACGACCCCCTGACAATCGTCACGGACAAGGCACACAGCTATGCAAAGGTGATAGAGGAAATGAATTTCGGCAATGGGCCAGGCGACAGGATTCGGCACGTCGACCGAAAATATCTCAACAACCGGATCGAAGCAGACCATGCTGCGCTGAAACAGCTCCTGAGGCCGAAACGAAGTTTTCGAAAACTCACCGCGGCCAAGAACACGCTGAAAGGCATCGAGACCCATCGCGCTATCAAGAAAGGCCACTTCGCGAACAATAAGGCTGGTGTCTTGAATGAGATCGCCTTCGTGGCAAACCTGTTCGATGCGGCCGCATAATATGCAACAAGCTTGGCCTATCCGGCTCTACGCAGGCTAACGCAACAGAGCCAGTGGTGCACAGCGGCTGCGGCTCTGAGCGACCCAGCGTTGGAGGCGCAGTTGAAACGGCTGTCGGCTGAGGCGTGAGGCCCTTGGGCCGTCAGAGCGCCATCTGGATCTCGACCCGGCGGTTGCGGTCGCCGCGGGGGTTTTCCGGCTCCAGCAGGTGGCGTTCGCCCACGCCGACGGCCTGAAGCTGGGTTTCCTCAACCCCGCATTCTCCCGTTAGATGGGCCACCACGGCAGACGCGCGCTGCTCGGAGAGGGCTTTGTTGTAAGCCTCGGCCCCGGCGGCGTCGGTGTGACCGATGATGTTGATATTGGCGCCGCTGGTCGCATTGATCGCGGTGCAGAGTTCAGCCAGATCGGCGATTTCACTCTCAAGGATATCGGCCGAATCAAAGGCGAACTGGATACGCAACTGGACCTGATCCTCGACAGGCATGGTACGATAGCCGTCGTCGGCGGTCTCGGTGGGGTAAAACTCGACCCCCTTGGCAAGGCCCAAGGCCTGCCGTTCAAGGCGCGCAAGAATCTCTTCTGCGGTCATGTCCTGGGCAAGTGCACCCGTGGGCAGGGCAAGGAGGGCGGACAGGATCAATGGTCTCAGCATGGGGCATCTCCGGTGCGTGTAACGCATAAGAGAATGATACAAAGATGACGCAGATCCGGCAATAAAAACCGTGGCCCGAACACGGCAATATCATTTCACTCGGAAATTTGGCACACTGCCGATGCGGCAGGGGAGGAGTGATGCGAACACCGACAACGCGGATACCGGGCCAGACGGCTCAGCCCCTCAGGTTTGATGGCACCGGCGCCACCCATCGCGGGTATGTAAGGGACCTGAACGAGGACGCCATCCTGCTAGACCCTTCCGGGGCGATCTGGGCCGTGGTGGATGGTATGGGCGGGATGCGCCGAGGCGATCTGGCTGCCGAGATCACCACCGAGGCCCTGGCCAAAACCATTCTGTCCGGTGACCCGGCCGAGGACCTATGGGCGGCTCTGGAGGTCGCCAATACGAGCGTTCTGGAGATAGCACGGGCCGAGGGCTCGGAGGGGATGGGCGCAACCGTGGTGGCCTTTGCGCAGTACCGGGGCCATGCGGCGGTGGTGTGGGCCGGCGACAGTCGCGGTTATGTCCTGCGTGCGGGCTATTTGCAGCAACTCACGAAGGATCACTCCGTGGTCCAATCCCTGCTGGATCGCGGTCTGATCACACCCGTCGAAGCCGAAACCCACCCCGAGGCACATGTGGTCACCCAGGCCATCGGTGTGGTGTCGCCGCTGGTCGCCGAGATGGTGCGCGTGGAGCCTGCGCCGAGCGATCGTTATCTTCTATGCAGCGATGGCCTGTCGGGCGTGGTTTGCGCGGCAGAGATTGCCGCACATTTGGAAAAGGCAGGGGACCCGGGTGCGGCGGTCGATGCTTTGATAGCAGCCGCCTTGGCGGCGGGGGCGCCGGACAACGTGTCGGTTGTCGTGATCGACGTCAGGGCGGGCTGAGCGAAATGCGGATCATCGAGGCGACGATTCTTGCCATGGGGCTGGTGCTGGGGGCGGGGGTGTTCGTGGGCCTCAATCACCTGCTGATGCCCGCGGGCACGGATGTCGCCGTCATCGCTTCGCTGGAGCGGCGGGTGAGCCTGCAGGGCGCGCGTATCTCGACGCTGGAGCGGGACTTGGAGGCAATGCGGACCGAGGTGGCTGCCGCGCGTGCTGCCCTGCGCGCAGATCCCGACGTGGTTCTGAGCGAGGAGGATCACGGCGCCATCGCCACCACTGAGGCCCCGACCGAGGCCATTCGCGTCGCCCGTGCTCGGTTCAATCGTGACCTCAGACATGCAAACAGCGCCTTCATGATCCAGACGCTTGGGCCGCCCCGGTCAAGCTACAGCGACCAATGCGACCCGCTGGAAAACCCCCGGCTGCGCGGCGCCCTTGTGACCGAGCGCTTTGTTGATTTTCGCGTCACGCTGGTGCGCCCTGCGATGGAGTCCTTTCGCGCTGTGATGGCGCAGATCGAGGCAGCCGACCCCGATCTATATTCCCAGTTGGGAACTGCGGGGGGACTGTGTCCGAGGTTGATCCGGGGCAGTGACACCGCGGTGTCCAACCATTCCTTCGGAACTGCAGTGGATCTGAAGATCGCGGGGGTTCTGGACCCCTTTGCCGATGGCGAGACCCACGCTGGCCTAGTCCTCATCGCGACTATCTTCAACGATGCGGGCTGGTTCTGGGGTGGGGGCTATGGCCGCGAGGATTCGATGCATTTCGAGGCCAGCCGCGATCTGATCGAACGCTGGGTGTCCGAGGGTGCGCTGTGAGCCTTTACGCTATTGAGGCAAGCGAGGTCATGATGTTGATCGACGCCGTCTCCAAGGACCAGCAGAACGATGCGGCGCAGATTGCCGTTGCCGCCGAGCGATTGCTCGACGGCTTTGCCCAGCGTCTGGAGGCCGCACAGACCCCGCCGGGCGCCGCAGACGCCGCCCGCTATGGTCTGGCCGTGGTTGTCGATGCGGTGGTCCGCCGGGCGCCGGGGTGTTCTCTGGCCACCTGGGGTGCGTTGACGAACGGCACCCTCGGCGGCGGGGATCCGCTGTCGCGGGAGCGGCTGGAGACGCTGGCGGAAAAGGCCGGAACGCTGGGGCCGGAATACGATGATCTTGCGCGGTTTCTCGAGACCTGTCTGGCCCGCGCACAGGCGGATCCAGCAACGGCGCCCGGGCCAAAGGTCTGGCCCGCGCTTGGGGCGGCGGTGTTGTTGGTTCTGTTGGCGGCGGGGGCATCGTTTTTCTGGACACGGGCCGAGCAGGGCCGCGCGGTCGCGG
Organism: Paracoccaceae bacterium; assembly: GCA_033344815.1. NCBI lineage: Bacteria > Pseudomonadati > Pseudomonadota > Alphaproteobacteria > Rhodobacterales > Paracoccaceae > Paracoccaceae bacterium. The sequence continues at coordinate 3,315,564 of JAWPMR010000001.1, forward strand.
AGGCTGCGGTAAACTTTCGCGCCGAGGTGGCGGCGGCGCGGGGCGATCCAGCGGCCCTGATCCTGGTCATGGACACGTTGCACGGGGCAGGTACGGAGGTGTCGGAGTCCGTCGGCGCGTGGGCGATGCCGATGCCGGGGCAGGTGGCCGCGGCGGTGGTTTATGGCGAAGTTTTGGCGGAGACATCGGGGCCGTTTCTGGCCGGCATGCTGGAGTCGGCGTTTGCCAGCGACGGTACTGCGGAAGGGAACTACGCGCATCTGCGCATCTGGCACATGGGTGCGGGCGCGGGGGCATGGAAGCCCGCGGTTTTCCGGGCGTGGCTTGCCGCGCGGGTGGAGGCAGACCCTTCTCAGGCAGGCGCGGCGGCGCATCTGGCGCGGGTGGACAGCCCCCCGGAACGACTGGTGCTGTTGATCCCCGCGCGGGTGGAAGACGCGCGCCGGATCGCGGGTACGGCCCCCCTGAGCGCGCGGATCTGGGTGGAGTTGCGGGCGCTGGAGAGCGTTGCGGCCTTGCCTTCGTGGCGGGCGGGAGAGTCCCTGCCGGATCTGGCGAGGGTCGCCGAGCGGGCCAGTGGGCGGGCGTTGAACGCGCCTGTGCCGGGCCTGTTCACGCAGGCGGGCTGGGACCATGCGGTGCGCGTGGCCATCCCGGCGGCGGAATTGGCGGCGCGGGCGGCCAGCCAGGACCTGTCGCTGCCCCTGCCTACCGAGGAGGCGCGGGCGGATATCTCGGTGCGCCTGCAGCGTGAAACCATCGCTGCATGGCGGGCCTTTCTCGACGACCTGACGTTGCACCCTCTGCGGGGTCAGGCCTCGGCGGTGGAGATGTTCGGAGTCCTCGGGCGCTCCGACAGCCCGCTGTATCGGTTGGCGCAGGTGGTTTGGGCCGAGAGCGGGGCGGCGGACGGGGGCCGGAGCTTTGACACGCAACTGATGGCGCGCACTGCCTTTGACCGGCTCAAGACCTATGCTGATGACGGCGGGTTTGAGGAGATTGCGCATTTGTTTGGCCTATTGACGCTGGCGCTGGCCCGCCAGGAGGCGGATGGGGCGGTCGATATCGAAGCCTTGATGAGCCATGGCGACCGCGCGCAGTCGATTAGCACGCTGGACCGCGCCCCAGGGGTGGTGAATCGGATTGTGCGCGACGTGCTGGTGCAGACCTCGCAAGCGTTGATTGAGGGCGCGAAAGATCCCGTAAGCGCGTTCTGGAGCGGTGTTCTGCGGTCCGAGTGCGTGGCGCTGATGGCGCGGTTCCCGTTTGGACCCGGGGCGGATCTGGATCTGTCCGACATTGCCGCGGCGCTGGGACCGCAGAGCTCAATGCGCCGCTATATGGAGCGGCGCATCCTGCCGCTGATCGACACCGGCGTCCAGCCGTGGCAGTGGCGTCCGGAGGCGCAGTTTCGCGGCTATGATCCTCAAAGTGCCACTTTTTTCCAGAGCCTCGCCGCCCTGAGCGCGCTTCTCGACGCGCCGGAGCGCGCGCGGGAGGTGCGCCTGTCGCTGTTTGGTGCGGCGGGCGGACCGGTGGAAATCACGCTGGGCGGGGTGGGGCAGGATCTGCCACAGGACGGCACCGAGATCGCGTTTCGCTGGCCGGGCACCCGGGCGGAGGCGGGCCTGTCGCTCGGTTTTCGCGGCGCGGGTACCGAGATTACCGCGCGCGGCACATGGGGGTTGGCGCGGCTGGCGCTGGCGCATGGATTGCGGCCGCGTGAAAGCGGGCGAAGCTATTTTCTGGATGTCCGCGACCCGCCGGCGCGCCTGTTAATGGAGGTGGTTTTTGCGGACGAGATAAACGCGCTGACGATTGCGCAGGCGCTGTCGCGCGCCCGCTGCCCGACGCGCCTGTAAACCGGCGTTTCCCGCTGGCGCCGGTTTCGCGTATACTTACGATATTTCATCGAGGTGTTGGGTTTGGGAGAGTGACATGTCAGTTTTGATCAATGTGAAAGTGACCACGCCGCTGGAGCCGGATGTCTTTGAGTTCGAATGGCTGTCGGGCCGGGAAGCGGTAAGCGACGAGTACAGTTTTGACCTGGGCCTGACGGCGCAGGACTTGGATATCGCCGCCGTCGATTTGTTGGGCCTGCCGGTCACGGTGAGCCTGGGCACGCCAGAGGGCGAGCGGCATTTCACCGGTCTTGTTTCGCGATTTTGCATGTCGCACTTCGCCCGCGGTCAGGCACATTACAAGCTGACGTTCCGGCCCTGGTCGTGGTTTTTGTCGCACCGGTTCGACTGCCGCATCTTTCAGCACAAGAACGTGCTGGACATCGTGCAGGAGGTGCTGGGTGAGCACCCTGCTGCGGCCATCGACGACCGCACCAGCGCGACCTATCCCGAACGCGATTACACCGTGCAGTTCGGGGAAAGTGATCTGGATTTCGCCAAGCGGCTGCTGGAGGATGAGGGAATCTTTTACTTCTTTGAAACGGGCTCGGGCGAGGCGACCCTTGTTTTGTCCGATGACATCGGCGCGCTGGACCCCGCGCCGGGTTATGAGACGGTGAATTACAACCCCGAGGGGTCCGAGTTGTTGGAGGATGTCGACACGATCCAGCACTGGCATTGCCAAAGCGCGGTAGTGTCGGGGGCCGTGGCGCATACGAATTATGACTTCATGAACCCCGGCACGAACCTGATGACCACGCAGGCCAACCCCCTCGGCTATGACGGTGACGACCCGGAGGTTTATCGCTATCCGGAAGCGCATCTCGATGTGGGCCGCGGCGAGACCATCGCCACCACCCGGCAACAGGAACTGCAGGCCCCCCACCGCCGGGTGACGGCCAAGGGCCGGGTGCGGGGTCTTTACGCCGGAGCGGTTTTTGCCTTTGCCGAATATGCCCGCGCCGCGGAGAACGGAGATTATTTCGTAGTTGCGGCGCAGTTTAACCTGAGCGCTGATGGTACCACGGAGCAGGACCATTTCGGTGTGTTTGAATTGCAGCCCGCCGAACTTGCGTTCCGACCGGCCCGGCGCACGCCGCGCCCAGTCATGAAGGGCCCCCACACGGCCACTGTGGTCGGTCCCGACGGCGAGGAGATCTATACCGATGAATGGAGCCGGGTGAAGGTGCATTTCCATTGGGACCGGCTGGGCCCGTCGGGCGAGACGACAAGCTGTTTCGTGCGCGTGGCCTCGGTCTGGGCGGGATCGGGATGGGGGTTTTTGCAGGTGCCGCGGATCGGTGAGGAGGTGATCGTCGATTTCATTGACGGCGATCCAGACCGCCCGCTGATCACCGGGCGGGTCTATAACGCGGCGCAGATGCCGCCCTTTCCCCTGCCGGGGAACAAGACGCAATCGGGCGTGATGACCAAAAGTTCGCCCGGCGGCGGGGGCGAGAATATCCTGCGGTTTGAAGACAAGGCGGGCAATGAAGAGATCTACATGCAGGCGCAGAAGGATCTCAACGAGCTGATCAAGAACAATGAAGGCAGGACGATCCAGAACGATTTTACCGAGACCGTGGAGAACAACGCGACGCAAACTGTAGTGGGCGTGCGGTCGGAGACGGTGAACGGCACCAAGGATGTGACGGTCGATGGCGACAGGACGGTCGTGTTGAATTCGAACGACAGCGAGACCGTAGCCTCTGACCGCAGCCTTACGGTCGGGGGCAACGAGGTGATCGGCGTTAGCGGCAACTCCAACGAAACGATCAGCGGTAGCCACAGCCAGTCCGTCACCGGATCGCAGACGATCACGGCCACCGGGCCGCGCATTGTGAATGCGGCGGCCACCGAGACAGTGAATGTCGCCGCCGCACAGTCGATCAACGTGCTGGGCGGGCGGTCGGTGGTGGTGGTGGGCGGTGAGATGCACACGATCTCTGGCGCCGATGGCTGGGGAGTGTCGGGCGCGCAGACGATCAATATTGGTGGGGCGCAGACTATGGGGATCGGCGGGGGCCAGACCTTTAACGTTGGCGGCGATCAGGGATTTACGGTAACCGGCAGTAAGTCGGTGAGCGTTGGCGGCACCTACGGCCTTCAGGTGACCGGGAAAATGGGTCTGAAGACGGACGCCGATGGAAAGATCGAGGCCGCCGGCAAGCTGGAACTGAAGTGTGGGAGCGCGAAGATCGTGCTGGAGAGCGGGGGCAAGATCACACTCGATGGCTCGGAGATCATTCTGAAGTCCTCGGGCAAGATCGGCCTCGATGCCGGGGGCGACATCATCGGCAACGGCAGCACCATCAGCTTGAATTGAGGGCTGCGGAAATGGCCCGGGAAGGGTCAACGCCGGGGGCGGCGTGGTACCGGTCCTGGCGGGGTTGCCAGGCATAGAACCCGGGCGCTAGGGTGCCGTTCTCTGGTGCGGAACAGGGGGGCAATGCGGCACAGAGCGTGTCGATGTCGGGCGCATGCAGCGCGAGGACAGCGGCCGTAAGGATCGTCAGCGCTGTCTCGGTCGCATCGAGGTCCCAGGGCGCGTCTAGCGCGATCCGAAAAGTCAGGGGATAGGCCCGGCCCACGGCATCGGTGCTGGGCAGGATCAGCGCGCACCAGGGGCGCAGCGCCACTTCGCTGAGGTGCAGGCCCCCGGTGGGCAGGTCGAGCGGTAGATGGGCCACGAGCCACCGGTCCCACAGGTCGCGGGCGCGGGGACCCATGCCGCGCGCCACGAAGTCGCCGTGGGCCGGCAATTTACCAAAGACCGCAACGGGGCGCTCAAAACGCGTCGGGGCAGGCAAAACCGTCAAACACCGTGAGATCGAAAGGGTTGATGAGGCTTTGGGCCCGTAACTCCAGAATGGCCCAGTGCGACGGCGTGCTAAGCCGCAGGCGGTAGACGAGTTGGCGGGTCGTCGGCGTGAGGCCCCCGCGCAGCAAGCGCAGGAAGGACCAGTCGCCGGTGAGGGTCTCGTCCTCCTGCTGGAAGCCGTCGAGCGATGTGAAGGCCACGGAGACCACGTCCGAGCGGTTGAGACCGGGCCAGGTGAAGGGCTTGGGCTCGATGAAGGCGTGGCGGTAGATCAGCGGCTCGCCGTCGATCGACAGGGTCATGGAGGCGGCATTGGGCGACATGTCCACGGGTTGCAGGCTGAAGCGCATGATCGGACCCGGCCCCGCGCCCCCTGACCACAGCGCGTTCCGGATCTCGCGCGCCTTGCGGAGCGCATCGAGGGGGGCGGGATCGCGCGTGATGCCCGGTCGCCAGGTCCAGGTGCGATCATCGATGTAATTGGCTATCTCGTTCTTGGTGAAGCTGTCCATGATCCCGTCCGGCCCCAACAGCGTGGCGAAATCCTGGATCGTGGTGTCGTCGCGCGCTCCGGTGTCAAAGGGGAAGCGTCCTTCGGTGAACAGGCGGCAGGTGCCGAGGTAATTCTCCTGCCACCGGTCATTGACACGGGCCAGCACCGCCTCGAGGGCCAGATCGTTGACGTCATCGGCGATCCCCACGACCCAGGTGCTGATCGGATCGGGCAGCTTGTTGGCGGAGGCCACCAGCGCGCCGGTCAAAAGCGAAAGCCCGCCCATCTCATCGAGAGCGCGCCGGGGATCACCGCTGTTGCGGGCGGTCTGAAGCTGGCCCTTGAGTTCGAGCATGGCGGTAACGACCTCGTCGATCTTGGGCGCCTCGGCGTCGACCTCTTCGATGATGCCCCGGATCGGGCGATAGTATAGCGACACGCGCATCCCATCGCCTACAGGCGCCTCCGCGGCGGAAGCGCTGCCGCCGCCGTTCTTGGCGGCGGCCTTGCCCGCCTTGCATGCAAATTTGGCGATCTTGCAAACGGTTTTCATGACCGTCTTGCGGGCTTTGGCTGGCACCACACGCCCGCCTCCGTCGGTGGCAGCAAGATCGGTTTGGTAGGCGATACCGTTGAGCATGGTGACGAAAGCGCCGTTCGCGCTTGAGACGTTTTCAAGCACGGTGATCGCCTGGCCGATGTCGTCGGATGGCAGCGGGATCAGGCGCAGATCGGTGAGCAGGAGGTCCCATTCGGAGATGAAGCGCTGATAATAAAGCTCAAGTACCTCGGCGCGCAGCGTGTCCTCGGAACGCGCCGCACTGTCGGCGCAGGAGGCGAGGAAAAAGGTGCTTTCGGCGGTGTAGCGTTCGACGACGGCGTCTAGGTTGGGCAGGATGGCCTGCCGAAAGGCATCGCGGGTGAAGGCGCCGTCCGTGCCTTCGCGCAGGGTTCGGTTGGAAAAGCGGGAAAAGACCTCATCGGCGCGACCCGCCGCGTTTGCCCGCGGGATCCAGTCCGGCATAGCGGTTACTTCGGGCAGGGCTAGTACCTCGTCTAGCGCCAGTTCCGCCAGCGACAGATTGTTGCAAATTACTTCTTCCGAGAGCGCCACGAGGGGCGCATTAGGGGTCACGGCGGTACGATTGCGCGGAAGGTTGGCAAACACGCGCTCCTGGTGGGCGCGAGCCTCTGGTGTGGGGTCGAGCACCACGGGCGTGACCTTTGACAGTTCGCTGAACCACCAGTTGGCGGCCTCCTCGGGTCCGTGGCTGCCGGTGCGGGTGAGGAATTTGTAGACCTTAAGAGCGCCAAGCTGGAACCTGGGGTCTTGCAGGCGCTCCCACATGGTTTGCTCCAGCAGAGCGACCATGCGCGGTTCGAGCGCGTTCGTGAGCACCCTGTCGTAGTTTGCCGACTGGATGCGCGACAGATCGCCTGCGGCAGAGGGCCCGAGCGCGCCGATGGCGGTGGGGTTCTTGTCGACCGCGGCGTTCGCCACATCCGTGACTGCCGCTAGCGCCACGCCAAAGTCTGGAGCCGCGTCCGAGACGACTTCAGGGAGGATCCCGGCCGAAAGCCGGGGCGTCACCTGAGCGAACGCTTCGCTTTGGGCGGTAAGCGTGCGGGACCAGCTTGCGTAGTTGATCGCAAAAAGCAGCGCCAGCACCACCGTGGCGGTCACGCTCACCCCAGCGACGCCGGCGAATATTGCCTTGCTCCGGCGGATAGAGGCGGCGTCCTGAGTGGCCAGCCCGGCCTCGGGAAAGATCACCCGCGCCATCAGGTCGTGCAGGAAGAAGGATCGCTTTTCGCGCACGGGCGCGGTGGCGTGCGCGGGCGCGGGCAGGCCAAACTCGGCGGCCATGGCGGAAACCATGCGCGTGATAGGCGTGCCCTCCTGCGTGGCCGAGGTCAGATAGATGCCCCGCAGCCACGCGGCCTCGCCCTCACCGGCGGCGCCGATGCGTTCGGCTAGCATGCGGATGGGGCGCACGAGCGTCTCCAGCTGGCCCGGAAAGCGGAACACCCTGGCGCGGCGGGCAGGGTCGGTTTCCGCGCCCAGCATTCCGGGCACGCCTGCGTCAATGCGGGTGAAGAGCGTGCGCAATTCAGCCGCGATGCCGGTGCCATCCATGCGCACGCCCTCGGGGAAGGTCGCACCCCAGACCTGGCGGCGCTCCTCGTCCAAGACCCGGTCCCCGAAGTAGGTGTTGAACCCGGGCACAAGGTCCAGTTTGGTGATCATCAGATAGACCGGCAGGACCACGCCGAGGCGCGCTTGGATCTCATCGAGACGGTTGCGGATGTCGCGCGCGTGGTTGGTGAGGGCCATCTCGTCGCCTAAAAGTTCCTGTACGGATACCGCGACAATCACCCCGTTGAGGGCGCGACGGCCCCGATGTTTCTTAAGAATGTCGAGAAAGCCGAGCCATTCGCCTGCATCGAGGCCCGGATCGCTGCGTTGTTCGACGAGTCGCCCCGCCGTGTCGATCATCACCGCGTTTTCAGTGAAGAACCAGTCGCAGTTGCGAGTGCCGCCGTGACCCTTTAGGTCGTCTTCAGTCTCCACGAGACTGACGAGACCCGCCTGTTTGAGCGCAGTTGTCTTGCCTGTGCCCGGCGGGCCGATGAAGACATACCAAGGGACGGTTTTAAGGTAGGTGCGCGCGGTATTGCGTTTGGAGGCATGCAGTGTGTCGAGCGCACGGCGAAACTTCTCGTTGATCAGGCCCACGCTTTCGGCGACGGGGTCGGAGGGTTCGGGTTCAGGCGGAGCGAGGGTCTTGCGGAATGCCCCTTCTGCTTTGAGCTTGCGGTATTCGCGCAGGAGCACCCAGATCAGGAGCGCCAGAAAGATCCCGATAGCAAGCAACCAGCGCACGATCTCGGCGCCGAGCGGCGCCCAGCCGCCGATTTCGACGAGGTCACCGAACGCAAGGATGCCGTAGAGCAGCAGGCAAAGGCCCATGAAGGTCCAAAAACGGCGACGGAAGGGGAAAAAGAGGAGCGCTTTCAAACGGGTCATTTGGCGATCGTCTTTTGCAGGAGGATTTCGACGCGCCGATTGCGGGCGCGCCCTTCGGAGGTGCCGTTGGTGTCAATGGGATCGGAGGCGCCCTTGCCCTCGGCGATGACGAAATTCTCGGGCAGTCCGTGTTCAAGCAGCAGGTCGCGCACCGTGCCCGCGCGGGCCTCGGACAGGCGCTGGTTGTTTGTGAAGGGGTTCGAGGATTGCACCGGGATCGAGTCTGTGTGTCCCAGCACCGTTACGCGGGCGATGAGAATGTCGTATTCGAGGATCACCTCGGCCACGCGCGCGATGAAGTCCTCGTACGGCGGATTGATGGTGGCTTTGCCCGAGCGGAAAAGCTCGGGGTTGGTGGCTTGCAGAACGAGGCGGGTCGCGAGCGGGTCGTCGGTTGATCGACCCTCGTCGAGCACTGGGGCCAGCGCTTCGGTCTGGAGCACGAATTCCGACAGGAGGTTGATCTCGGGTGTCTCGAAGTTTTCGGGCGGTGGCGTGGCCTCGCGCTCAAGGGAGATGGTGCGCACGATCTCGGCGCGTTTGAGCGGTGGCACAAGCGCGGAGACATCTTCGACCGCAGCTGCCTTGTGCGTGAGGGTGGCGGACAATCCGGCGTGGGTCAGTGTCAGGATGGTGGCGGCGCCCAAAACCATGACCCAAAGCGGCACGGGCGCGCGGCGGGGCGCGTCCGGAACGGTGGCGCCTTCCCACCGGAGAGACAGGCGCGCATCCGCGCGAGGGCCCGCCACCACGCGCCCGATCTCGGCCATCAGGTGCAAAAGCTCAGGCGCGGCGGAGCCGTCAGCCTGGCGGTATTTGCCCAGAAAACCCAGCGTCAGACAGGTATAGGCCAGCGTCAGAAGCTCGGGGTCTCGGTCGGCAAAGCGGCTGAGTTCGGCCAAATCGTCGAAAAACCTGACGCCGGTATCGCCGCCCCGATCCTCAAGCAGAAAGGTGAGGTCTTCATTAGGCCATACGCTGCGGGCGCCCCAGGGCGTGTTGATGGCCAGATCGTCGGCAAGGGCGGCCACCATCCAGGCGGCTTGGCGGGCGCGATGCCCGTCAACTCCAAGCGCCACGGCGCGGTCGCGTCCGCGCAGAATGCGGTCATGAAGCTTGAGCCGCAGCGTTTCGGGATCTGACGGCGGCTCTGCGCGGGACAGGTCGGGAATGACATCGAGCACTTCACCGAAGGCCTCGAAAAAGGGGTTGGTGGTTGGTCGCCGGGTGGGTCCCGTCATCGGCGTCGAGGCGACTGCTCCTGATGCTGCGGGCGGCGGCGTCCCCTGTCCGATGGATCGGATCTTGGTCCGTGAAGCTGAGCGTCGGAGGCCGAGGGGATGGTCGTCGCTCATGGCATCACCTGTAGACTACGTAGCAGTTCAGGCGCGGATCGTCGGGCAGGGTGCCGATGATCCCAAGCGCGAAACCAGGCGGTTTGGCGGCATCGGCCCAGAAATTCGAGGACTGATCAAACTCGAGGCACACTGCCTCGCCGTCGCGCGGCACGTCGCGAGGGTGGCTACGCAATTCCTTAAGGGACACGCCCGGTTTTCGCTGTGCCCAATGGGTCTGAAACTCGGCGGCCCCCGCGATGATTGCGTCGGTAAACCGATGTGCCACCGTCTCGGGCGACATGTCGGACATCACCCGCAGGATGACACTGCCATTGCGCAGCACCTCGGGGTTGTCGAGCCGGATCGCCCAAATGTTGTCACCGCGTTTGGTGGTTTCAAGCTCGGTGTACTTGGGTGTGTGGTGCGCGAGGGAGGCCAGAAGCGGCCGTATGGTATCAAGCAGTGTTGTGAATGCGCCCTGTGGGTGGGCGTGGACGTAATCGGGCAGGGGCCGCATCGACATATCAGCGGTCTCGTAGGTGGCCAGACGCCCCGCCAGTTCGGCCAAATAGCCATAAAGCTCGGACGGGTGCTGGGTGTCCTGTGCGCCGATATGCCGAAGCCGACCAAGGGCTGCATTGGCCAGTTCAAGCTTGAGCAGGCTTTCGTATCCGCCCGCGGTCTGGCCATGCACCGCCTTTGCGTGCACGGCGACCGCCTGCTCGAAACCGACAATTAACTCTCTTATAAGACGCGCATAATTCGGTGTGGCCCCGATGGTAAGCGCGGGCAGGAGGAAAGCGGAATTAAGGCGGATCTCGCCGGTGGCGGAGACCGATTGCACGTCGGCAACCGCTAGGCTGACGCGGCGGTCCATCTCGGCGTCTGGGGCGTCGAGCCGGGGCGCGAGGGTTGCAACCTCGATCTGCTCTGCCGCGCCGGTGTTCACGGTGATGTCGCGCGCCGTGTCATCGAACAGCCCCGCGTAGCGCGCGCCCGAGGTGGCCTCGCCTGCGCGATCGAACACCTTGCTGTCGGCCCGCGCCTCCGGGATCGAGAGCGACACCGTGCCCGTGGCGCTGTCGGCGGTGAAGACTAGGGGCGGGGGGATGGCCGCTGTGCCCGGGATGTCAAAGGGTGTCCCGTCCGGGAAAATGCCGCGTGCGCGGTCGATTGAGATACGGCCCTCGCCAAGGGCAGCGGGGTCAATCTCCAGCGTCTCGAAGCCGAAGGCTGGCGCGCCGCCAACCATCCGCGCGGCGTTGAAAAGCCAGTCTGTATAGCGATCCTGCCGCTGGAAATGCTGCTGTCTGAGAAACATTCCCTCGGACCAGATGACTTTGTGCCATTCCGCCATTGTTGCGTCCCGTCAGTTGAGCACGAGCCCGGAGGGCCCGACGGTGAGGGTGACGTCACTGGTCCTGCCGGATGCAACGGGCAGAACCTGTTGCCGCGCCTTGCCTGCGGGGTCGCGAAAGCCCGCCAACAGCCCGACCGCGGTGGCGCCATCAGCGACGGCAATATCCAGTGCCGCCGTACCGCCCGGTGGTAGGACCAGCGTGTCTTCTTGCAGCAGGTCCGCGCCCAAGGTGCCTGCCGCGTCGCTTTGAAGGGCAGCGAACGGGGCGGATTGGAACGACACGGGCGTGGTGAGGTGATAGACCGCAACTGTGAGTGGGCGGTCACTGCCGTCAGGCCCGGGGTTCATGCCCGCTGCCGCTGTTGCATTGAGGCTGACGACCGTTGGCCCGGGTTTGAGGCAGCCCGCAAGTCCCACAATCAGAAGTACAACGATGATGGTGCGCATGTGTCTATCCCCTTTTGTCACTGTCGTAGACGCGGGCGAATTCCGTCCCCACGCTGCCCAGAAACTTTTGCTCCGCGGCCTCGGACAGGTCTTTGTATTTACTTTTGTACAACTGCCAATGAGTCGAGTCACGGCCACCGGCGGCCGCTCGTTGAAGCCAGCCCTTAGTGTCGGCTTCCTGCTCAAACCGCTCTGGGTTCATATCCGCGATCAGTTTTCGCAGCGCGGCCTCAAGCCCGTTCCAGGTGCTCAGGTTATGCAGTGCCAGATCGCGAAAAGCCTGGTCGATGGCCGTTTTAGGGTCGAGAAAGCCCTCACCTTCGGGGCGGATCAGGGCGGCCAAAGGGCGGTCGGTGCCGGGCAGTGTCTTGAGCGGATTGTTGTCACGGACGCCAACCTGAGTTTTGCGCACGGGTAGGCCATCGCGCTGTTTGTCTCGGGCGCGCAACATGTAGATCAGCCCATCAACGAGGGATCTGTAGCGCTGGCCCAGAGCCTTCATCTGAGCCTCGGCGTCGTCTGTTGGGAAATCCGCAGGATCCAGCCCTGCGCCACATAGAAAGGCGGCGTAGAGATCGTCGGACAAAGGCATGGATGGGGCGACGTCGTGTTCGTGGACCGTCTCTGAAGGCTTTTGGGGCGTGCCTTGTCGTCGTTGCGGATCGGGCGGGGCCCGGCGCTGGATATTGGGAGGCTCGATAACATGACGGCCCTTGGGAAGGTTTGCTACCGGTGGCGCGGCGGGTGTATGCGTGGGTTCGCCCGGGAAAAGGCCGCCTGCATCCAGTCCGCCAGCCGATGGCGGTGGCTTGACCGGTAGTGGTGTAGACTGCGGGCTGTCATCAAGGCCGGGGATCGGATTTGGGGTGGAGGGACTTGTCCGCAGGCCAAGGTCGATGGTTGGCATTGGCGCAGGCTTTTCCTTTGAACCCTGCGCTTCCCCATCTATTTGTTGCGCGATGACTGAAATCACGTAGTCCCCAAGCCCGAGTGTGGTGCCTGGCCCGATCAGAGCGGAGTTGCCGCGCCCGAGGGCTGTCGCGCCACCATTGAGCATCAGCCCATTTGTAGAGGTGTCGGTCACGCAGTAGCCCTCGGAGGTGCTCGTGATCACACAGTGTTGGCCTGAGACAATGCATTCGGGGTCGTCGATCACCCAGTGGCAGTCGATCTCGCGTCCGATGACGACGTCGGTTTCACCGAGCGGTAGCTCGGTCTGGAGTTGCGCTTGGGGCGCGTGGGTCAGGGTGAGCAACAGCGTCATGGGCCAGCCTCGCGGAATGTGGTGCGCACGGCGCGCAGGCACAGATCATCTGCCGGTGCCGCGTCTATGCGCCCCAGCCAGGCGTCGCGTCCTAGTCCAACCTGGCCAAGCCGCGCGGGTGGCACGTCTTCCCCCGCAAGCACCAGGCGCACATCTGCATCGGGACCGCCTCCTATGAGCCGTGAGAGGGCGCGTCTGAGACGATCAAACCGCACCGATCCGGGCAAGAACTGTCGATATTCGCTGAGCTTCATGGGCCCAAGGGTCACTTCAATCCTGTTTTGACGCATGTAGATGCGCGCGCCGGCCACGGTATCGACCCCAAGCCGCCCGCCGACCGGGTGCGCGAGCCGCGATTGCAGGCGGGGCGGCAGGTCCATCCAATTTCCCACAAATTCGCGCACGGTCACGGGCACACCAAAGAGATGCTGCAATCCTGAGGCTAGTTTGCCGGGCCAGGTCTGTTCCTGCGCCATCGAGGTGGCTTGCGTCAGGCACATGGCATCAATGTGCGGATCTCCAGTCCGTCCCTCCGGCAGGCCGAGGCCGGAAATCGCACGCCCCATGCTACCGACTACGCCGGTGCCACCCCGGTCGGCGTCCACCTCTGCGCGGGTGTCGGCCCAGGCGCGGTAGAATAAGCCGATCATACGATGCTGCAGCATGTTGCAGAAATCGAGAAAGCCGGTATCAGCTACAATGTCGCCTGTTTCCTCGTCATACCAGCGGTCGGATTGACGACGTTGCATCCACCAACTCAGGTGCAGCGGCATTGGACCTTCGGGCCCAAAGAGACCAAAGGCGTTCACCGTCAACACCGCGGGCCTCTTCCCGCGCGCGGGTCGCAGATTGTCTATGTCGCCCTTGGCAAAACCTGTCCGCAGGGCCTGGGCCAGGCGGGCGGGCTCGTCGGCCCTATCCCGCGTGCGCCCGTAAACGGCCTTGCCGTCTTCGAGTTGCCGCAGCGCCTGAAAAAAGCTGGTGCCAATGGGCAGGTCTGGAAGATCGTCGTTCATATCGTGCGGCGCACTCCTGGACGCATTGGCCATGCCACGCTTTCGCCGGAGCGGGCGAGAGTTGTGGTGCAGCGCACAAAAGCATTAAGCCCGGCGTAGCGAGAGAAAACCTGGCCCAGCAACGCGCCGAGCAGGAACCGGGACTGGCCCACAAAGACCTGATCGTCGAAGTCGCAGGTCACGTCGGTTACGGTGCCGAAACAGATAGGCCCGTCCAGCGGCAAGCGCTCGGGCGTTTCAGCGGACTGCACGGCAATCAGAGCGCGGGCGTGATCGCGCAGGGTTGAGTCCCCCCGATCCGCATAAATTTGCAGCAGCCCCCGGAGGGGCACTGAGCCTTCGCCTTCCTCGGCCAGAGAGAGAAAGTTCAAAGACAGATGTGCCACCAGGCGCCAGGAGATGTCTTCTAGGACAGTTTCGCTGGCCGCGTTGCGAAGAAGACCTGATTTCAGGGCGGGTATGGGGCGTTTAAGGGCGGAGAGCAGCCGGATCTTGCCCACGGGAAGGCCGCTTTGCGAGGTGAGATTGGGCCGAGGCTCGAGAATGGGCAGATCGCGATTGCTGCACAGCGCCCGAATATCCAATCGGCGCACGCGCCGCCGTGCCTCGCCCATGCGCCGTTGCGACAGGCTGATGCGCACCTCGTCGCCGTTGTAGGTGGATCTGTATTTGCCCTGCGCCTTCTCGCCGGGACCCGGTCTGCGGGGCTGGCGCTCGATCGCGTAGACCGGGCCATCGGCGGCCAGGGCCCCGACAGAGGCTGCGTTGGAGATATGGGTCTCGTCGCCATCGTCGCGTTCGAGGTCCTTGACCGACACAAGGGCATAGATTTCGTAATCGCGCGGGCGGGCCTTGTCGGCAAAAACCACCTTTCCGTTGCCGCGGGTGTCCACATCCACCGTGCTGCACTCACGCTCGAAGAGATTGACGATTGGCGTGGAGAACAGGAGCATGTTGCGCGGCTTGACTGCTGCAATCTGGGGAACCGGGCGGGCGAGAGGAATGAAGATTTCAAGCGTCTGACCTTCGGCGGTTGCACCGCGTATCGCGGGGCCGAGGCCGTCAAGCGTCATGTTGTGAAATCGCTCGGGCAGCACGAAGTATTCGCGCAGCAGCCGGTACCCTTCAAAGCCCGCGCGGGTGCGGGGAAACAGGCTGTCGCAATCGTCGATCCCCTGCATTCCCGCTTTGTCCAGCCGCGTGATCGGACCGTTCCGGGGCCGGGCCAAGGCCCCGCTGCCGTGCCCATGGACCGCGTCAAAGAGCGCACCAGCCATCGGTGCACCCTCGAATGTGAAGGTCAGGGCATCAAGGCTCAGCGCGGCGAGCGGATCTGCGCCCGCCGGCGCAATTTCGATCCTGAGCGCTGCCTCGGCGGTGCCAATCTCGGCGTCGGTCAGCCCGGCCGCTTCCAGGGTGCTTCGGTTGGCGAGGTAGTCGGTGGCCCGGACCTGGATGGGCCAAAGGTGGACGTCCTGCGCGGTTGTATACGTGGCCCGCGTCTGGATGTCGTCCTGAGGGTCGGTGATCAGACGCGTCCCGCGGGAGACGTGGTAGCCGTCGAACATGCCCATCACCTGGTCGCCTGGTTCCATGACGATGCGCCCCACCGACGGCGTCGGCGCCGCGAGGTCGGGATAGAGCATCTCGAGAATATCGCGGCTCAACCGCGCCTGTTCGGTGTCGATCTTCAGCCGCGTTCGCGCGGCGAGAAAAGCCACACCCTCAAGCAGACGCTCGACATAAGGGTCGGGACAGGGGGTTTCCTTGAGCGACAGGTGCCGGGCGATCTGTCCGTTCATGTCGGCAAAATCGGCGGCGAGGTGCCGCAAATAGGTCAGATCATCGTTGTAGTATTCGAGAAACAGGCGATCCATCAGGCGTCATCCATACGCGCCGAGGTCTTGGCTGTGTTGAAATCGATCTCCGCAATCAGGCTCAGATGCTCGGGCGCGGGGGATAGGCGCACTTCGCCACTGATTAAAACCTCGACCCCTGAGCGCGTTGCGGTCCGTCTGGGGCGGCGCACTTCAACCCGCAACTTGTCCGGCGCGAGGCGTGGCTCGAACGTTAAGAGCGCGTCGCGCAGTTCCTTTTCCATCTGGTTCAGGTCCAGCGACCGGCGGTGCCGCCCGACCAGCGGCACGATGCCGTAGTTCACCACACTCGTCTGGACTTCGGGAAAGTCCGAGAGGTCGCGCACAAGGTCCGGGCGATTGCGCATTTCCTCTTCTGTGAGTGCCAGTTTGCAGTCATAGCGGGCCGTGTTCATCAGCGCCTCGATATCGCGCCGGACCGCTTCGACGACATTTCGCACGGATACCACGATCCCGGTGCGTTCCAGAACCCGCATTTTGCGTTCCGCCTCGCCGAGTGCCTTGAGATGGCGTTGCTGGTCCTTGGACAGGACGGCCGTTTCCGAGAAAGGCGCAGAGCCTGACAACAGGCGTTTGAGCTTGTTTTGCCCAATTTCGGTTTCGAGCTCAGCCTGCAGGTTGCGGACCTCAAGGCCAAGTCCGGGCAGATCATTCTTGAGACGATCCCAAAGCGTCGGCTGCGCCGCCGCTTCGGTCGCTTCGAGCCCCGTGTCAGAGCTTTGCGGGTCAGGCATCTAGCATCACGGCCGGTTGTTGGGATCGAGGAAGTGCTCGAACTCCAGGGACTCGCCTTCTTTCGGGCTGCGTTTCGGTGCAGTGTAGGTATAAAGAATGCTTTCTGCCGTGAGCGCAACGCGCTCGACAACCCGTGTCGGGCTATCGGGGCTGCCGTCGTTCATCTGGCTGAACTCCACGACCTTCACCACGTTCATATCGAGCGTCAAGTAGTCAACTTCCTCTTCTTCATCTTCGAAGGAAAGCATGATCTTTGCGGTGTCAAAGGTCATGTTCAGCGACAACGCCTTCATGATGTTGATCGATGCGAGACAGTTGTACTTGATGAGCGTCACATCATGGGTCAGAACCTGGCCCGTGACCGCATCGCCCTGAGCCTGGCGCTCGCGCTTGCGTGTCATTCCCGAGCCATATCCGATGATGGTGAACATATCTTCGCGGTCGCTGCCCCGCGCCTCTCCCGGAACATCTCCCGGGTCGCCCAGCTGGGCGTATCCTACAATTGGCATGATCTACGTCCTTCCCGATAATTTACATTGAGCCGTCACCCACGTTTTGACGGCAGGGTCGAAACAAGGCTGAGTTTTGATTTCAGGCCTTCTAGAAAAAAGAGCGGTCGGAGTGAAAATTTCGCGTCGTAATAGCCAGGGCGCCCTTCTACGCTGGAAACCTCGACCTCGGCTTCGGCGAGAGGCGCACGGGCCTTTTCGGCGTCGGTGGCCAAGGGGGGTGCCACGTAAAGGCTGATCCACTTCTGCAGAAACTCCTGCATGTCGGAGCGTTCCTTGAAGGTGCCCACCTTGTCGCGTGCGATAGCCTTGAGGTAGTGCGCAAACCGGGTCACGGGCATAAGGTACGCGATATTTGCGGACAGCCTGATATTTGAGGCCGCTTCCATGTCTGCGTACTGCCCGGCCAGCTTTTCTGCGTTCTGCAGGGACATTATCCCGAGAAATGCGGCGTTGTCGGTGTGTTTTCGATGCAGAAGCGGGATCATGCCCAAGGCGGACAGTTCGCCCTCGCGCTCGTCGTCGATGGCCACCTCGGTGGGGCATTTCATGCCGATACCGCCGTCATCGGTCGAAAAGGCGTGCACCGGAAGATCGATAACCGTGCCACCGCCTTCGACGCCGCGGATCTGAGTTGCGAAGCCATTTTCGTTTTGGCTGCGGTTGATGTTCACGCCCAAGGCATAGGCCGCATTCATCCAAACGTAATTCTCGTGCTGGCCCTCGATCTCTTCGTTGAAGCGGAAGCCTTTGACACGCCCGTCTTCCTCCGAATACGGCAGGCGGCTCAAAACACGCGGCATAGTTAGGCCGATGTACTTGGCCTCGTCCTTTTCGCGGAAGCCATTCCATGTTGCATATGCCGCGTTCGAGACGATTTTCTCCAGATCCTGCGGATTTGGCAATTCTTCCCAGGTATTCATGCGGAAAAGCTTTGGTCCTGCGGCTGCGAAGAACGGCGCGTGGGCGGAGGCAGAGACCTTGGCCATATTGCGCAAAAGTTGCACGTCAGTCGCGTTGTGGTCGAATTCATAATCGCCCAGGATGCAGCCGTAGGGCTCGCCCCCGAATTGGGAGTATTCCTCAGTATAGAGTTTACGGAAAATCGGCGAAGTCATATACTCGTTCTCGCCCTCGAAATCCGCGAGCGTTTCGCCTAGTTCTTCCTTTTTGATCGACATCACGCGGATCTTGAGTTTCTCACTCGTGGATGTGTTCTTCACCAGATAGTTGAGGCCGCGCCATGCCCCTTCGAGTCTGGTGATTTCGGGGGCGTGCAGAACCTCGTTCATCTGGGCGGTCAAAAGCGTGTCGATGCCTGCGATCAGTTCCTTGACTGCCTTTTTGGCGTTGCTTGAAACGGCGGATTTGCCGCTTTCATCCATGGCCAGCCTGGCCAGCGTGCCAAGCATCTTCTGAAAGCTTGCTTTTTCAGCGTCATCCAGGCGGAACGCCTCTTCGAGCTGGCCGGTGTACTCGGAAAAGTCGAGCGTCTGCTCCGCGCCGCCGGCCTGTTCTTCGAGCTTTGCGTCATCAGCCATCAGTTGTCTCCCTTCGGCGCATCATCGCCGCCAGCGGCGGGCACGGTCTCCATGATTTTGGAAAGCATCGGTTTGTTCTTGAGGAGCGACGCGATTTCCTTCTCCGCATCAGCTTTGCCGTCCATCAAGCCCAGAAGGTCTTCGAGGTCCTGACGCATTTTGAGAAGGCTCTTAAGTTCGGGGATCTGCTTGGCCATCTCATCCGGCGTGAAATCGGACATCGATTTGAACTTCAGATCAAAGCTGAGCGTCCGATCTTCGCTGTCCTCCTCGCCTTCGTCGAGCGGCAGGACGTTCTTCACATCGCCTTTTGCGCGCGGCTCGATCGCCTGCATGAGCTTTGGTAGTTCTTCGGCATCCGTAACCTTGAAGTCGCGCTGTGCCACTGGCCGCGTGGCGTATTCGGTCTTGCTTTCCCCTGCGAGATCGGACATCACGCCCATAACAAAAGGCAATTCCACCAGTTTGGTCGCGCCGTTGACGTCAACCTCATATTCGACCTTGATGCGGGCCTTTGAATTCTTCCGTGTCATGATATCTTCCCTTTGCTGTCAACGCTTGGCCCGATAATGGCGTTGAAGTCCTTCAAACCGCCCGGGGCCATGTCCTCCAAGAGTTCAACGAACGTTTTGTTGACCGCGTTTCGCGTCCGTTGCGCGAGCACGGGCACCGGGCTTGCAGGTTCGGTGCGTTTGTAGAAATCGATGATCCGGTCGAGCGCGTCGATCACGTCATCGCGGGACGCGATGGTGCCCTGCGCGGATTGAGCGGCAACCGGCTGTGCCTGGGTTGCTAAGTCGGCCGTGTGGCTTTGGTCCGAGGCATCTGGCACTGTGGCGGGCGTTGGTGACGCTGCCGCGGGTTTGATGCCGTCAATAGTGGCATTCATCCCCCGCAAAATGCGCCCAAGCTCCGGGATTGCGAAGATGGGCCCCTTTTCGCCCAGTTTTTCAGTCATCACCGTCTCCAGCGCATCGAGCGCCACGGCCGCATCGGTGGCATCTTTCTTCAGAGCCGCAAACTTCTCGGCATTGTCCCGGGCTAAGCCGCGCAAGGCGTCTTTCACGCGTTTAATCAACTGTGTTTGTGTGTGTATGACAGCCTGCCGGTCTTTGTCCCCGGCAAGCTCAGGCAGGCCGTCCGCCGCTTGCTGCGGGCTGAGCATTGCGCGCGACAGATCCTCGCCCGTAATTTCATCGTCGCCAGGCTGCGCAAGAAACGTGCGGTGCTTGAGCGGGCCGACGAGCCCGCTGGTGCGCCCATCCAACTGGCGCAGGGCGGTCATGCGGCGCCGCGCGGCATCTTCAACCGGCTGATTGGCGCGCAGGACGGGATAGGCCGTATCCCAAAAATCGCGGCAGGTGTCGCGCAGTAGGAGCAAGCCGTCGCGGAGTCCCGCAAGGCCACGAAGCTCAAACATCGCACGGGTGACGATCACCAAAAGGCGCAAATCCTTGCCGGATTCCGCGAGGGCCTCTGCCTTTTCCAGGACTGTTGCCCAATCGGGAGGTCGGGTGATGGAGTCGGAGACGTTGTTGAGGTCGTCCGTGACGACGTCGACGACCGGTTGGCACAAGCGTTCGATTTCGTCAAATCGCGGGTCCTCACGCAATTCGACGCCAGCGGGATTGTCACCCTGCACGGGCTCTAGCCACTTGCGCGGTTCGAACAAATCACATCCCCCGAAAATTCTTTAACAACAATTAATGATACAACCGCAGGTACCACCGCGCAAGTGAAGCGATTGACGTTTCGGCAAGGAAAACCGGACCAGAAGCGTTGTTATTGGGCGGGTTCGACTCGCCAAAGACGATAAGCCATGCTCACGTCGCCCGCCGTTTGCGAATTTCGAATCGCCATGAGGAAGGACTCGGGCGTGGTTCCAACGGTCTGAGATTCGATCAGTGGACCTGCGCTGAAGATTGCCACAACGGCAACTTCGCCCACGTCGTATTCCTGCATGATGAGATGCGCATTGGTCAGTGGCGCGTCCCCGCGCCCCCGTGATCTGTTGCCCAGAACGCGGATGATTTGCTGACCACCCGACTCTTCGCGCAGCGCTGGAATTCGGGTATTTTGAGTTTTTAGGTTGGGCAGAATATGGGTCAGCTCGCCAGATGCGCCCTGGTACAGAACCCAGAGATAGCCGTCTTCGACTCCGGGAAAATGCACGTCGACGACCGGGTTGTCTCCAACGGTGAACGTACCCGACAGCGCGGGTTGATCGGTCGCGCCGTCGCGAATGAGAACCGAAAGTGGCGCGGTATCGGGAAGGGCCGCGCGAAACGCGCAGGTGTGGGGGTTGGTGACCTTTGTAGAGAATGCGACGCGCCTGTCGCCCGCGATCTGGCCCAGGGCGTCGCGCAGACGGTTGGCCTCGGCGGTCGACGCCACACGCCCGCGAACCTCCACCGCCTGATCAAGCGTCAAGGCGCCCGTTCCCACCACCGTGAGCGGACCGCAGGTCGACAGCCCGTTGAGCGCATCCGCCACGTCATCGACCTCCAGCAAGATCGGACCGGCGAAGATCTCGGTGCGCAGAGTGTACCCCCAATCAGCAGCGAGGCTGGCCAGACGGGCCTCAACGCTTTGGCGTACCTGCCGCGACGCCGCGGTGCCGGACACCGAAATCTCGGTATCCTCGACTACGAGCCGCCAATCCTCAAGCGACAGCGCTTCCATGGTTTGCATGGTCCGCTCTGGCCAGTCGGGATCGGGCAGCCCCAAGGCGAGGGTGATCTCTGTGGACCCGCCGGTCAAAAGATCAAAGCGCTGCGTGAACATGTCTTCGAACGCGCGGTTTGGGGCATGGGTCACGAGAGACGCGGGGCCACCGCGGGTGGCAGAAGCCTCAAGCCGATAGACCGGCACCTTGGGTGGAGCGGGTACCCAGATTAATCCGATGTAACCGGCGATTGCCAATGCCGCCGCCAAACCGAAGCCAATCGAGACGCGCCGCAGCCAGGGGGAGCGCGTTGTCCTACCGTCCAGTCGCTGCAGAATGTCGGACGCGCTTTGAGGGCGATCCGCCGGCTCGGGTGCCGACATCCAGTCGATCAGGTCTTTCAGCGGTTCGGGCACGCCTGATGTGTCGAGGCGCAGCTTCTTTGCCTCCATGATTTGACCGTCGCTCAGTTTGTTGTAGGGCACCTTTTGCCGATAGATCGCAAGTAGGGAGGCGCCAAGCGCGTAGAAATCCGACCGCTCGTCGGTCTTGCCGAAGATCTGCTCGGGGGCGGCGTATTCGTATTTACCCGCAAATTTGCTTCCGATCAGTGTGGCGCGGCGTTCTCGTGTGTCCTTCGCGATGCCGAAATCGATGATGACAGCGTCTTCAGGCTTACCACCCCGCAGAATTATATTGTCCGGTGAGAGGTCGCGGTGCACCAGGCCGCTGTCATGGGCGGCCTTCAGCCCCTCGACCACGCGTCTGAGCACTATGGCTAATGCCTGCGGGTCCGGAAGGTGCGGACCTTCGAGAACTTCCGAGAGTTGTTTGCCCTCGACGTACTCCATGATGATAAAGTCATGCCCTCGGTCGCTGCGCCCGCAGTCATAGTATTTCAGCACCGCGGGGTGTTGGATATCACGGCCCAGAAGCTCGCCCCTCACAAAGGCAATTGCGTTTTGTGTGCGGGAAAATTCGAGCGTCAGCGCCTTGATTGCCACGTCCCCGCCGAGCACGACATTATGGGCAAGATAGACCTCGCTCATGCCCCCGCGCCCCAACAAAGCGCGGATTTCGAAAGTGTGGTTGACGACTTCACCGATGGTGAAAATGTCGCCTGGCAGGGGGTCCAGCATGGCTATGATTCCAATTCGGGGCAACTAATCATTTTGGAAATATACGCAAACGAGAGTATGGTGGCGAAATAATTGATCCATTTACGGTGGACAGCATATGGCAACGTCGAGCCCGAAGACGACAAAAGGGGATCTTGTCGGCAGGCTGAACATGTCCTGTCAGAAGGCGTTGATTGCCGCTGGCGAAACGGCCAAGACGCGTGGGAATGCCTATATCGAACTTAGCCATTTCTTGCTGGCGATTATCGCGGATCAGCGTTCTGATATCGTGCGGATGCTCAGCGGCACGGGTGATGAGGTCGGGCGGGTGATCACGGACCTTACCGCGGCGCTTGACAAATTGCCTCGCGGGGCAACTGCCACGCCGGTCATTTCTGAGCATATTTTTCGCGCGATCCACGAGTCATGGACCCTTGCGTCAATAACATTCAAGTCCGATAGCATCCGCTCCGGGCATCTTCTGATTGGTATCCTTGGAAATGACGCCCTGGCTGCCCTTGCGGGGAGCGCCAGCGCGCACTTTAACGGTCTCGACAATGCAGACCTGGCCGAGCGTTTCGACAGCCTGACGCAAGGCTCGATCGAGGCGCCGGGACCCTATGAGGTGCAGCGGACCCAAGAAGCGCCCGCGGAGGAGGGTGATCTGCTGGCTAATCTCAAACGTTATGGGACCGATTTGACGGCCGAGGCGGAGGCCGGGCACCTGTCGCCGGTCATCGGGCGCGACCCGGAGATCCGCCAGATAATCGACATTCTTCTGCGGCGACGTCAGAACAACCCAATTCTGACCGGTGAGGCTGGGGTTGGCAAAACCGCCGTGGTTGAAGGTCTGGCCCATCGCTTGGCCGCAGGTGAGGTGCCGCCACAGCTTCGCAACGTCTCGCTTTATCTTCTCGATATAGGGCTGATGCTGGCTGGCGCATCGATGAAGGGCGAGTTCGAGAAGCGGCTCAAATCAGTGATTGAAGATGTGGCCACCGCGCCGAACCCGGTGATCCTCTTTATTGACGAGGCGCATACGCTGATGGGGGCCGGGGGGGCGAGCGGCACGGGTGATGCTGCGAATTTGCTCAAGCCTGCGCTTGCACGCGGTGAATTGCGCACCATCGCGGCAACAACCTGGAGCGAGTATAAGGAACATATCGAGAAAGACCCCGCACTCACGCGGCGCTTTCAGGTGGTGCGAATCGAGGAGCCTGATGAACTCGCCGCGATCGAGATGCTTCGGGTTCTGGTCCCGACGCTGGAAGCGCACCATGGGATTGAAATCCTGGATGAAGCGATTTCCAAGGCCGTCGCCCTGTCGCGTCGCTATGTACCGTCCCGGCAACTGCCTGACAAGGCGATCAGCCTGCTGGACACGGCCTGCGCCCGCGTGTCCGTTTCGCAATTTGGGCGACCGCCGACCATTGAGGATCTCGAGCGTCGCATCGCGTCGCTGGAAAGCGAGTTGAACATGCTGGCGCGCATGGCGCAGGTGGGCGAGGGCGACGACGCGCGGCAGGCGTCTGTCACAGAAGATCGCGAGCAGGTCGAAGCGGAGTTGTCGCAAGCCCGCGGGCTTTATGATCAGGAGAAGGCGCTGATCGACCAAATCCTGGACCTCCGACGCAAACTGTCAGATCCAGAGGTTGCTGATGCGGACAGGCTGCGCCAAGACTTGCGCGGACTGAATGAGGAACTGGCTGCGCTTCAGGGCGAAACCCCGCAGGCCCACCCTTCTGTGACCGGTGTCGTGGTCGCTGAGGTTGTTCAGGATTGGACCGGAATTCCCGTGGGTCGTATGTTGGCCGATGAGACGCGGCGGATGCTGGATCTGGGCGCTGAACTGTCCACTCGCGTATTCGGGCAGGACCATGCGATGGAAATGATTGCGGCCCGTATGCAGACCTCCGCGGCCGGGCTTGATGCCGAAGAAAAACCCGTTGGCGTGTTCCTTCTGTGTGGCACTGCGGGTGTGGGCAAGACTGAAACGGCCCTTGCCCTGGCTGATCTGGTCTACGGCGGAGAGCATAATCTCATAACGATCAACATGAGCGAGTTTCAGGAGGCGCACACGGTCTCCACCCTCAAGGGCGCGCCCCCCGGCTATGTGGGCTATGGCAAAGGCGGAATTCTCACAGAGGCTGTCCGCCGCAAGCCCTATTCGGTGATCTTGCTCGATGAGATCGAAAAGGCGCACCCGGATGTGCACGAGATCTTTTTTCAGGTCTTCGACAAGGGTATGATGGACGACAGCGAAGGACGTCGGATCGATTTCTCCAACGCGCTGATCCTAATTACCTCGAACGTCGGCTCGGACGTCATCAGCAGCATGACCGATTGGGGCAAAGAACGCACCGTCGTCGACGCGCTTGTCGATGCTCTGCAGGACCCGCTGCTGGAAGTTTTCCCGGCCGCATTCCTCAGCCGCGTTGTCACGATCCCGTATTACCCGCTTTCCCCAGAAATGATAGAAGCCATCGCGCGCCACCAGTTTTCCAAGCTGCGTAAACGCCTCAGCAGTGGGTACGGGGCAGACCTGGTCTTGGGCAACAACGTCTACGAGACGATTGCCGCGCGCGTGACGGATGTGCATTCGGGCGGGCGGGCGATCCACCGCCTGCTGACCAATACGCTGCTTCCGGACCTCAGCCGCGCCCTGCTGCGACGGCAGCTTGACGGAGAGCCCATCGCACGGGTCATTATTGATGGGGATGGCAACAGCTTTCGCTATACCTTTGAGGGAGAGGCCCTATGACAGTGTCGACAAAACTGGAGGGTGTGGCGATCGGGTTGCTCATGGGTTTTGAGAATGGCCAGCCGCTGGTGGTCTACGCCCAGAACCCCGACGCGGCCGCGCGGGCAGCAAAAAGCCTCGTCCAGCTTTCGACCGAACAAGTGGGAAGTCAGGTCGCGCTGCTTTTTGTTGAGGGTGACCCCTCCGCCCCGATGGTGGTGGGCCCGGTGCTGGACACGCCGCTGGTCGATCGCGGCGCGGTTATTGTCGATGGCAAAGTACAGAAGATCATGGCAGAGGACCGGGTTGAATTGCGCTGCGGAAAGGCGTCGATCATCCTTGAGGCGTCCGGCCATATCACCATCCGTGGCAGCGATCTGACCAGCCAAGCAAGCGGCATAAACGCGGTGCGCGGCGCGTCGGTGACGCTGAACTGAGGGCACAGCGATGGCCATCATCCAACGCATCGTCCGGCAACACGTAGAGGAGGCCGCCCATCTCTGGCGGCGTCGCACCCGCGAGAGTGATAGCGCAATATATGGCACCGAAGACCTTGCACGGATGGATGGACGCCTCATGGCCCATATCGCGGGGCTGCGCGCAGCGGGAGTGGAAGGCTGGCCCATCGCGTTGCAGCAATTCGAAGATTACGTTGAACCCGGTGAGGCATTTGTGCTCTTTTTGCTAGCGCTCATTCTCGATGATTCCGAAAAATTAGTATGGGCCCGTACGCTGGTTTTCGCCGAGCCGCCCGAGGTGCAGGCCGGGGCTGCGGGTGCCTTGGCATGGTGCGGCCCGGATGTCTTGCGTCGGCATCTCGATACCTGGGTCTATGACCCCAGCGCCGACCTGAACTATCTGGCGTTGGCCGCTCTGCTTGCCTACCGCACAAACCCAGGGGACCGCCTGGCGCGATTGCAGGACCACCCCGACCCACGGGTGGCAATCGGTGCTGCAACCTTGATCGGAGCCATGGGTCTGGTGGATCTTGCCCCGCGTCTTGCCCGGCGGTGTGACGGTGAGAACGCGGAGGTTGCTTTTGCAAATCTCATTGCCCACGCCCGTCTCACCGGAGATCAATCTTCGCTCGACGCCTTGCTCAAGACGGAAACACACATCGACCTAGCCCTGATCCTTTCCGAACCTGTGGAAGCGCGGGCATGGATCGAGGAACGGCTCGCGGATGAGTCGACCCGCAGCGATGCCCTTGCTCGACTGGGGCTGTTGGGGGACCCTGCAACGGCCAGTGTGCTGTTCAACGCCATGGAGGAGCCGGCTCTCTCCGCAGCGGCTGGGATTGCGTTTCGCGATCTGCTGCCCTTGGATTTCAACGACTGGTCCGTGTTCACACTTGACGCTGCCGCGATGCCAGAGGGATTTGAGGGGCGCGACGACGGGCCGTGGCCGATCCCGCACGAAGCGCGCCGTTTGTGGGACCGGGTTCAGACGGGTGAGGTTGTGGCGGATTATACGTCCCAGCGCCGCGCAAAGCACGCAGCCTTTGCCGCCGGGCGCGTGGATCGCACATCAATCCTTGCTCGTTGGGACGCGCCCGCACCGGGCCCTGCGTGGTCATGATGCACGCGCCGCTCTCGCCCCCGCAGCACGCCAAGGAGGTAGGTCTGCTCGGACCGATCCCAAGCGAGACGGCACCCCTCGACACGGGCCTGTCTGCCGTGTTCAGAAACCGCTGGTCTGCCTTTTCCGCCCGTGCCCGAGAGATCGAGACCGACGACCATCGGATCTGGCACTTTCTTGCGGCGCCTGGCATTTTTGAGCGAACACCCTGCGCGGGCGTGTGGTGTCTAAGCCACAATCGTCAAAGCGAACCCGGCGCTTTGGTTCTGGCGGCGACAAACGCGCAGCCGCCGGCTGACGGCGCCTGGTTTACTGCGGCACGAGACCTGATTCAGGCTGCCACCGAAAGTTTCGCCAGCGCAGACCGCCTGTACCGCCGCCTGCGCGACCTGCCGCGCCTGATCCCGACAGAGACCAAGGGCGCGGGCGTCACCTTCTGGATCAACGACTGGGAGGTGCATGAACTGCATTACGACAGCATTCACGCCCTCGCCGCGACCGGCCTTTCCGATATGACTGGCCTACGTCCTGAGATTGAGGGAGGCTAGGCGATGGGCATTTCCGCATATGCTGAAGGTAAAGGATTTTTTCACAAGGGAAGTGGCGGCTCTGGTTCCGCGCCTGGGGATGTCTGCCTGTCGCCGCCGCCGGCGCCTACCGGTCCAGCTCCCGTTCCCTATGTCAACATGCTCAAGTCTGGAGACCTTTCCAAAGGTTCCAAATCAGTAAAAATTGATGGTCAGCCCACTGCCAAGGAGAACGTATCCTTTGTGTCGACGAGTAGCGGTGACGAGGCCGGGACTCAGGGCGGCGGCGTCGTTACGGCCAAGACCAAAGGAAAAGGCCGGTTCAACACTTGGTCATTCAAGGTGAAAGTCGAGAACAAGGGTGCCGTTTGTCATGGTCACCTGGCTGGGCAAAATAGCGGGAGTTTCCCACCCAACTGTGTCGACGCCACGCTGACCGTCGATTTCATCGTCAAGAACCTCACCATGGACCAACTCGAAAAGGATTGTGACGAACCTTACACGGGATCCAAGCACCGGCAGTCCACTACACAAGCTCAGCGGGACTCTGTTAACACCGCTGGTAGCAAGTGCTGGCAGTGTGGCACCAAACCACCGCCTCGTATGATTGCCGATCACCAACCTCCGGAGAATGTCGCTTGGGAGATGGGAGGGTGTAACATGGAGCCATCGCCCGAGGCCTTCAAGGCAGCGATGAAGGAACTTCCCGTGTTGCCGCACTGTCGTTCCTGCAGCAGCAGCCAAGGCGGGCAAATGCGCAGCGTTGATCAGCGCGAGGTTTTCGACTTTATGAATGATAACATTGTTGGGTTGGCGATATGATGGACATCGAGACAAACGACGACCTTGAAGCGTCCTATGATACGATTTGCCGAGAATGGGCCGCTGAAGTGGACGCACTGCTACCTGACCTGCAGGATTGGTGGGACGCACTCAGTGACAACCTGGACAAAACGCGACCTGGCCTCGTCAACGTTCATTGGCCTGCGGGCATTGGTAGCCATCCGCGTATCTTGGGCCTGTTTCGCATGTACTATTTCAGACTACTCGAACTAAACGATAGTATTGTGCACCTGTACCATCCTCCCGAACACGAGGATGGCGAACGCTGGGGAGACGTAGCGCGGGAGGAAGGCATGGATCCGACTGCCCCAGATCCCGTGTCACCTATCGTTTTGCTGATTGATGATCTGCCCTCATATTCGGAGAGCGCGGCGGAAGCCCTACGCAAGGTCAGGTTTTTCCCGATTGGAATGAACGCGCAAAGGGACTTGGAATGAGCTTTGCCGATAAAACAGGACACAACGCCCGAACAGGAATTTACCGGCTGCACAATGCGCCGCGCGATGCCTACACGCTTCGGGACTACTCAAATGCGATCTTCGAGCTCGACGATGCACCCGAAGTCTTTCGCAGCGCCTATGGTGACTTTCTGGAAGACATTACTGACGCTTTGAATGGTGCCATGTCCCATTGGCAAGATCAGATTGATGCGCAGATCGAAGAGGGCGACAGCGAGAAAGAGGCCATCATGCGCCTCACATTAACAATGCTTGGCGGGCCTGCGCGGCATCAACCTTTTATCTCAGCAATCCGTCGAAATTGGCTGGCAATTCAAGCGATATCACAGCCTCTTCCCGCAGAGGCACGTTGGGTCGCACCCGAAACCATCATGGCAAAGTGGCCATATGATCAAAAACTCTCGGAACTAGTAAGCGTTGTCTCTGCAATGCCTTACTGGCCTGTTGGGCTCGATGAGGATGGAAACTGGTGTTGAGCAATGGGATTTGATGTCTGGCTTGAAAACCGCACGCCGTTTGAGGCGGCGACGCATGTTCAGATGAATGCCGACGGGCAAGAGATCCTTCTGGCCGTGGTCTCGGCGGGTTTCACCGCGCCAGGGCTGGACGCAACGCTGGAGATCGCCGAGGCACAGCTTCCTGTTCAGTTCGGCGATGTGCCATACGGCAATCCGGAGTTGTGTTCGAACGAGCACGAGGCCGATCTCGCCCTCGAGAAACCGCAGCCTGAGTTGATCGTGCTGGGGCAGGCCCATGCGCCTCCGGGGCAGCTCACCGAGCAGATCGATGTGAGTGTAGAGGCTGGAGACATTCGCAAGCGTTTGCGCGTGACCGGCGATCGATTGCGGGTGGCGGGGGGGCTGTCGCCCCCGCGTGCGTTCGAAACGATGCCGATCCGTTGGGAACGCGCCTATGGCGGTACCTTGCCCGACGGACGGCTGGACCAACGCAATCCGGTGGGTATTGGCTATCGCGATGCACGCTCCGCAGATCCCGACGTTCTGTCGGATGTGCCCAATATCACTGACCCGGATCGTCCCGACACGCCCGTGGGTCTCACCCCGCTCGGTCGTGGTTGGCTGCCGCGCCTGCCCCTTGCCGGGACCTACGATGATTCTTGGCTTGCCAAACAATGGCCGCTGCCGCCGCATGACTTTAAAACCGCCTACAACCTCTGCGCGCCCGCGGATCAGCGTTCGGCGGCTTTGGGTCCCCATACGCCCGTGCGCCTGACCAATCTGACACCCAATCGGGTCTGGGCGTTCCGATTGCCCGCGTTGACCGCGCCCCTGACACTAATCTATCGCGACAGGACGGAAGTGCGTGAACTCGAGCCTGACACAGTGATCATCGAGCCGGATGCGGCACGCGTGACCCTTAAGGCACGGGTTGCGGTGCCGATTGTGCCCAATCGCCCAAAACTGTCGGAGCTTGTTCTTGGGCATGTCTCGCCGGTCTGGCTCTCGGCTCGGCGCCAGGGCAAGGCCTACCTCAACCCCCGTGGCGGCGACGGCACGCAAACCGACAAACCCCTATGGGTCGCCTGACGCCAGACCTTTTCATAACGGGCATCGGGGCCGTGACGCCTGTGGGCCTCACGGCCGCCCAATCGCTGGCGGCGACCCGCGCGAATACCTCGGGCTTTGAGGATCGGATCCAATCCCATCCTTTTGGATCAACGCAATCTGTGGCCTCGGTGCCCGCGAACTGGCGGCTGCAACGCACACCGGGCGAATGGCTGACCAATATGGCGGTACGGGCGTTGGCAGAGGTGTTGGATCGCGATGAAACAGTCGTGCTCGCCGCTGGTCCTGACGCATTTCGCCAACACCCGGCGGCCGAGACCTGGCCGAAGGAAGGGTTCCTTTCGAGCCTGCGGGCCAGAACGGACTACGCGTTCCACGCCGCGTCATCGGAGGTGAGCGGAGGTGCGGCGGGTATTGTTGGCGCACTTGAGCAGGCTGCAGCCCTCATCGCGTTGGGCGACGCGGAGGAGGTGATCCTTCTGGCATCCGACAGCTACGTGAACGACAGGGACATCGCACGGCTTAAGGCAGCGGAGCGTTTGTCAGGCGAGACGAATGCCCAAGGTGTCATCCCGGGCGAAGGGGCCGTTGCCCTGCGCCTTGCCGCCGTTCCGCGCAATCCCTCGGACGCTGTGATCCGCGCAGTGGGCACAGGGCAGGAGGCCTGTCCGGTCATTGGAGAGCGCCAGAGCCAAGGCCGTGGGATGCAGCAAGCGCTGGAAGGGACGATCTCGGAGGAAACACCGGAAAGCGCTGTTGATTTCATTGTCGCCAATTTCAACGGCGAGCGGTACAGCGGTCTTGAGGCGCTGATCTTCAGGGCGCGTCACTACCGCACGCACAGGCCGTTCATGGTGACGGCCTTTCCTGCAATGTCCGTGGGCGACATCGGATCTGCATCGGGTCTCTATTGTCTTGCCGTTGCCGCCGATAGCTTCAAGGAAGGATACGCGCCCGGAGCGGTTGCGATGTGCGAAGTGTCGTCCGAAGCGGGGGAGCGTGCCGCAGCGGTTGTAGCGCGCGGGGAGTGAGACGCGCACGTCACTCGCGCGTCTCGACAATGAAATACGCCCATTCGGCGCGAAAATCCGGATCCGTTGCGCGTGCCTCCGCGATCTGGCGCTTGAGCCATTCCAGATAAAGGCCTGCTGTCTCCCGCCGACCGCGGGAGCCGTCGGATAAGACCGCGCTGGAGGCGATGACGACCGCGAGTTCCGAGCCGTAGGGGGGGCTGATCCTCACCCTGGGAAAGCGGCCTGCGGCTATCGGTCCGGTCAGTTCCAAATTTTCGTCCGTCGCTAGCGCGAGCGGCGGAAATACATCGTTTGGTACGAGGTGGGTGACCATGCCCGCCGCATCATAGTAATCGATCATCAGTTTGGCGGGGTAATCCGACCCGGTCACCACCAGGTTCAACAGGTCGCCGCGGCGAAAGGTGAACACGCGCGCCTGCCCGGTCGGCCCGACCATGCGCGGCGAGACGCCTTGTTCATTCGACAAAGCGATGCCGAGATCTTCGAGGGCGCCGAGAACGCCGCATTGCGGCTCAGGCAGAAGGGCGAGTGTGTCGTCAATGGGGATGCTTGCACCGACAATATCCGCAAGCCCCGCCATCATCGGTGCGCGCAAGTCCTCCGTTGGAATGTGTCCCCGCAGCTCCATCCGTCCGGTCTCGGCACGGTATTCGACCTGGGCGCGGGCGCAGGGTAAAGCCGAAAGCAAATCAGAAAGCTGACCCTGCGTGCGTGGGCGCGCCGCTCCCGCCAAGCGCGGCGCCGCAAAGTCGGCGAGCGCGTCGAGTGACCGTGAATCGAGCGCTTGCGTGCCTGACCACGCGGCTGTCATGGGGCGAGCTTTTGATGTCGGGATACGTGCGGGCGCTGCGGGGCTGCGCGCCGGTCGGGGCGCCATCGCATAGCTCTGGCCAAGGTTTTCGGGCAAGGCGATGGCGGTTTTGGGCGGGACGTTGCTCGCTTTTGCGGACGGGGGCCATCCGGCGGGCACGGGATCGTGTCGTGTGCGGGTTGCGGTGACGACTTCTGATCGGACAAGCGTTTCGCGCAGGGGCCGAGCCTTTGGTGCCACGCCTGCGCGTTCGGGCACAGAGACCATTGCGGTGTGCTCTTGCGCAAGAGTTGGCCATGGAGCCTGGCCTGAGATGCGTAGGGACGCAACACCGGACGGTTCTAAACGCGTCGTGACTAGGCTGCGCGCTACGTTGCGATCGGGTGTGATGTCTCGCGGCTTGATCTCTCGGGCACCATTTCTTGGGAGGACACGCGCACCGGTGGGCGCAACCGAAAGGACTTGCGTTTCGGGCCCTCCCGAAGCGATCACACTTTCCCCCAGCCGATTTCGTGAAACAACCTTCACTGGATCCGGAAGGCCCAAATTGCCGCCGTCCATGCCCCGCGAACCAGCGGCTTCCAGTGATGATCCGGTCGCCTTCCGGCCCTCTGTGCGACGCTCGGGCACACTGTAGCCCGAGATGGCGACCCCGTCGTTCGCGTCCATCACCAAGGGCTCAAAGTGCGGTGAAAAGGTTAACCAAAGGAGGGCAGCCGCGCCGGCATGGAGGCCCACGGAGACCGCTCCCGCACCAACCCACCCCATCGCTTTCATTGCGCAGACCCTGAGACTACTAGGGCGACTGAAGCCGTACCCAGGGCCTCGAGTGAGGCGATCAGGGGCAGCACATCGCCGAGGCGCGCATCGGCGTGGGCTCGAATTTCAACGCGCGCTTTGGGAACATCCCCCAGGATCTCCGCGCGCGTGACGTTCGCTCCGTCGCGGGCCAGAGAGCCGTCTGCGCCTACCATCAGAACCAGTGCGCCCACTGCGGGCCCCTGTCCCTGGCCCTCTGGCAGAACCACGTCGAACGGCGCGCTGGCTTGCATCCGCCCGACGAGGAGAAAGAACACCAGAAGGAAAAAGACCACGTCGATCAACGGTGTGATTGTTTCGGGTGGCAGGCCCACTGACGCACGTCGCAGGTTCATTTGGCACGCCCAGGACGGACGAGGCTTATCGTGCCAAGGCCTGCCGCCTCCATGCGATTGAGCGCGGCGACAAGCTGACCTACGCTTGCCGCGCCAGACGGCAGCAGCACAACCTCGCGCCCCATCGCAGCGAGCGTAGACAACTCCGCTTCAGATCCGCGCAAACGCAACTCGCCGTCGCCCAAAAGCGTGACGACAACCGGGCCTGCCTGTGTTGTGGCAACTCCGTACGGTTCGGGCCCGACTACGGGGCGCAGGTCAAGATCGGCATAAGTGGACGTGACCATGAAAAAGATCAACAGGATCAACAGCACGTCTACCAGCGGCGCAAGGATCACCCGTCGCACACCCGCATGAGGGCGCTCAAGCCGCACGGTCGGCAGCCTTCAGCGCCAGCGCACTGTCTTCCATCAGTGCCGCCATCCGGTCGACTTGGGCCGTGAAAAGAATCGTGCCGAAAAGCGCTGGGATGGCGACGCCAAGCCCAGCTGCGGTCGTCAGAAGCGCTTGCCAGATGCCACCCGCCAGAACGGCAGCATTCGCACCCCCTCCGGCCAATTCGAGCGCGCGGAAGGCCTCGATCATGCCCAATACCGTGCCAAGCAGGCCGAGCAGAGGGCTGACAACCGCGATGCCCTCCAGAACTTTGAGATGTCGCGCAAGCTGCGTGACTTCGGTACGTCCTTGAAGCTGCAATGCTGACTCCATCGGGTGTTCTGATCGCAAGGCGTCGATGCCCGAATTCAGCACGCGCCCCACCGGTGTATCGCGACCGGCAACCGAGGCCGCGCGATCAAACGCGCCTTCTTGCACAAGCGCCACGACCTCTGCCACGCCGCTGTCGAAAGCCTGTGCGCGCCAAAGCGTTGCCACCTTGAGGATGATAAGCGCGATGGACATGATCGACAGACCCGAGAGGATTACAAGAACCGGGCCGGCACTCCCTTGCAAGGCATCGCCCAGAAAATTACTCATTTCACCAGTGCCACGTCAGCAAGGCTCTCAAGCGCTATCGTTTCGAAACAGGCAGGTGCTGTGCCATCTTCCGGGGCGCACGCGGGAATGTCATGTACGAGCAACTCCGAGATGTCATCACAGGCCAATCCAGAAATATCAAAGAGTTTCAAAGTCGTTCGCGCAGCGGGGACGGGGGCTGCATCGACTGTCAGAAGCTGGTTGATCACACCGTTTCCGTCCAGAATGGCGAGCGACAACTCCAGAGTGGCGAAATTCAGCCCCGTGCCGTTGCGAAAGAGAAAATAAGTACTGCATCCTCCCCCCTCCGAAGCCTCAACCTTGTTGAGTTCCACCACCAGCGTGTCCTGCGCAACGAGGGGCGCTGCCAGAAGCGTTCCGACAAACAGCGCAACAGACATTTGAGCTTTCACGACGCCATCCCGTTAGACGCCCGGTAGGCATCGCGGGTCTGCAGAAGCACCGACAAAAGTGTGTCGGGATCAGTTTCCCCGGTTATGCGAGAAAGCTCATTGGCGAGTATGCTCAGTTCGGCTTCGCTAAGTTGCGCCCGTTGGTTGAGAAATTTCTCGGCGGCCATTCTCGACATCGGACCGCAGGTCAGAAGGCCCCATGCAAAGCCTGCGGCCGCAGTGACCGGGATGCTCACCCCCCCGAAGGCGCCAGTGAGGACGCCTGCGGTAGTCCAGCCCGCGATGCAAGCCCGATAGAGATCCTTCTCTTTGACGTGCGATTTGAGGAATGCCATATCTGAACTCATTGTTTTCTCCTTTCTGAAATACTGGCTAGGGACAATACCCATGCGACTTACCGAGCAGCGCTACTTTTCGACCCCGATTTTTATTTCGGAACTCGAGGACGCGGCGGCATTGAACCCTGCGCTCATCGACGCCGTTCGTGCGCGACGTACATTCGACGCGGGGCAATCCGCGTCGAATGTGCCAGCCCTTGGGAGTTGGCACTCTAGCGTTGATCTCCATTTGGTTGAAGCCTTCAAGCCGATCGTCGAGGTTATCGGCGATGCCGCAACGCGAACCGCGAAGTCTCTGGCTCTTGATCCCCGCGCGCCGCTGGGGATCGACGCCATGTGGGCAATCGTCAATCCTCCTGGCAGTTACAACCGCAGCCATATCCATCCCCGATCGATCTTGAGCGGGGTTTACTATCTGCAAACGCCGCCCAAATCCGGCGCCCTTGAATTCACCGATCCACGGACGCAAGCCCTTGTGAATCCACCGCTTCTCTCTGAAGAGGCGCAGGCAAACGCCCAGCTTTGGTCGCGGGTGACGCTTGAGCCGGTGGCTGGGCGGCTCGTTCTGTTTCCCGCATGGCTCTATCACTCGGTCAATGTCAACCTGACCGAATTGTCCGGTGCTGAAGCGGATCGCATTATTCTGAGCTTTAATCTGAGCCAACTTGTAACCCCCGCTTTTCGTCAGGCCTGAGATAGCCGCCGTTGCGCCAGTCTGCGAGCGCGGTGTCAAACGCCGCGCTCGGCACTCCGCTCAAGACGCCGTGGTAAAGTCCTCGGCGAACTAGCGTGGCCTGCATCGCCCGGATCGTATCGGGCGACCACCCTGCGCGCGTATGGGGCTCTGTCAACAGGGCCAGCGCATCGCCCCGGTCACCCGCGACCGCCTCCAGGAGGTAATCGGCAGCGCGGAACGGATCAGGCCTGATACCACGACCTTGATCGTAAAGGATCGCAGCCGGCAAAAACGCGTCGACAGCGCCGTACCTGATCGCATCCTCAAGGTATTTGAGCCCCTGCGCTTCACCATTTCCGAAACCCTGCAAGGCCAGCCTGCCTAAGTTTATCGCAGCAAGCGGCGATCCGGCGTCGGCCGCTTCCTTCAGCAGCAAAAACGCGCCCTCAGGGTCTTTGTCACCGCCAACACCACGGCGCATTGCGACCGCGAGATTGATCAGCCCGTCACTGAAGCCGCGGTGTGCAGCACTGGTGTAGAGCGCGCGGGCACGTTCCGGGTCTTGTGGTACGCCGCGCCGTCCATCTTCCAGAATGAGGCCAAGGCTGAGCGCGGCGCGCATGTCGCCGAGAGCGATTGCAGCCTCGTAGCTCTCAAGCGCAAGCTGGGTTTGTCCATCCGCCCATAGCGTTCTCGCCAGAAGGCCCAGGTATTTGCCTTCCTGCGGATTGTCAGTCCCAGCGCGCTTGCAGGCTGTGATCGCCTCTTCTGCGTGACCAGCCAGCTGCCACATCGGCACACCTCCGCGCAATGATTGACCGTCGCGGGGGTGGAGGGCAAGATTTACACACGCCTCCTCCGGCGTTTCGGCGGCACGGTTTTCTGCCCGGCCGATCAGCGTACGTGCCGCCTCGCGCTCGGGGCCATCAGGAAACATCTCGAGATATTCACGCGCCAAATCCACCGATCGCGACCGTACAACCAGTTGCCAGAGCGCGCGCTCCTGCCGCGTGTTATTGCCGGTTGCCTCAGAAGCTTTGCCATCGGGAGCGTTGACCAGCGCCTCCGCCGACTTCGCATGAGTACCTGCCGGAAACCGATCGAGGTAGAGTCGTGCCAGGTCAGGGTCTTTATTGACCGCTGCAAGCTGCCACCAGAGCGTTTCGGGCGACGCCTCCACATCGCCGGGATCAAAAAAAAAGTCCTGAACGAGCCCGGAGTTGTCCCAAGGGATTTGGACCCCGCGCGTGTCTGCACTCACGTCCCGTCGCACGGCTTTGAACATGTCTTCTATCTGTACGCCCGGTACCCGGATGTGGCTCAAAACCGCTTTCGTGAAATAGCTGTTGCGTCCGCGAATACCCTCGTAGGCCTCACGGTTAGGTAGCGTAGCGTATGCGATGAAGACGTTTCTTCCAGCCGCTACCCCCGCCAGCCCAGTTTGGTCTTCCGTCGTCAAACTGCCCGTCAGCGGGTTCTGGCAAGCATCGAGCAGCAGGATCTTAACTCCGGGAGCCCGATCAAGACGCGCGATGACGTTCGCCAGTGGCACGACGCGTTCGTAGTACACCGTCCCATTGTCCTCTGTGCGTTCCGTATCAACCGGCATGAGCACGTTGCGGCCCTCGATCTGGCCTGCATGCCCGGAATAAAAAAAGAGCGCCACATCAGCCGTTTCCGCCGCTTCGGCAAAATCGTCGACCACGGAAAGGGTCTCGGCATAATCGAGGTCCGCACCAGGAAAGACCTCGAATCCCAGCCCACGCAGTGCCTCGGCCATATCGAAGGCGTCGTTCACCGGCTTCGTCAGTGCCCGTATGTCCTTGGTGTCCTGATAGGCCGAATTGCCAAGGACCAGCGCAACGCGCCGTTCCTCTGGTACGGGTGAGGTAATCGCAGCTACCTGAGACTGGCCTGCGTCCGCCGAAAATCCTAGCACCGCGCACAAGCACATGACCTTTACCATTCGCCTCATAGATCGCTCACACGTTCCAGTTCGCTTCCCAACGTGTCGATTGCGTCTGCCACCGATAAAATTGTCGCACGCTCAAATTCCGCACTTTGCGGATCATCGGCACGTACCAGTGTTATGGCGCTCCTGATCTCTGCGGAGGCGATTGCCAGTGCCGCGCGAGCTTCACTAGCGGCTTCGCCCTGGATGGCCCGTCGTTCAGCTTCCGTTTCCGCGGTCGCCAAACGAGCGGTTGCGCGCGTCGCCGCCGCGTTGATCCGAAGGCTCGCATCGCGGACGATCTGTGCAATGTTCTCCATACTTGGAGGTAAATCGAGCGCAATCGCGTCGAGTTCACCGGCGAAACTGTCCAGAGCGTCGGACAGGCAGGCTAGGTATCGGCCCACGTCTCCTCCACCCTGTCCGCAGGCGTCTGCGGCGATATCAAGCGCGTCCGAAAGCGACAGAACTTCGGCGGAGCTTTGTGCGGCATCTGGCCCGAGGAATTCCCCAGTGGCGGGGAAAAACCCGCTAAGATCATCACCGAAGTCAACGACATCAGGTGGATCTGGTAATCCAGCGGGTGTAATCACCTCAGGCCGCGGGACGAAGTCGTCAGCATTAGACTGGACTACTAAAGTTCCCGTGCCTTCGGTGATTAGATAATTTTCCAGGCCCACTCCCGAGAAATCGCCAATCGTAATCGAATAATCACCGACATCGGCCTCAGACGGAGCGCCTAGGCTCGACAGCGAGATTTCGTTTATCCCGTCGCCGGGAACCGCAAAACCGCTGGTCGTGAACTCGTCGCCTGCAAACACGAAGGTCTCGCCAAATGCCTTAACCTGTTGGTCAGGTGTGATGGTTAAAGGCGCAGGGTTTATCGTAAGCGTTCCACTTACAAACGTAATATCATAGTTATCCAGTCCTGACCCCGACGCTCCATCCTCGGTGGCTACAATTGAATAGCTTGCTTCGCCTGGATCGACAGCAGCCTGGACAGCGGAGCCATCGCTAGCCAAAGCAACTGACTCGACGCTGTCGTCGAAGAAGATTGTCCCCGAAACGGTAAAATTGCTCGGCGTGAAGAACTCCCCATACGTCTTTGTATCGTCGTCTGCGATGATCGTGAGCGGCGCAGCTGTTATCTCTACGACACCCGGTCGGTCAACGATGCGGTACGTCACACCATTCACGCTTTCCAGTTCTTCTGTTTCAATACGGTATGTCTGCAAACCAACCGGTGCGCCGGGTTCCAAATCCGTGAAGACTGTCACGTCACCGACAGAGTCGCCCTCTTCTGCAAACACGTAGGTCAAAGGACTGGGGCTGAATACTGTGCTTGTGAACGGCTCACCGGACAGTCCGTATTGTACAGTTGGCACTGGCTCATTGACGGGTTCGATCAAGATGACCGGTGTTGTTGTATAGTTCGCAGGGTAAAACCCCTCGTCCCCGGGCGCCCACGTCGTTCCGAAATCCCAACTTGGAGGATCGTCAGGATCGAGACGACTGGCAAGGCCAATGAAGGTTTCGGTATCCTGGAACTCAGCGGTACTTAAAGCGGTCCCAAAGGCGCTCGTTGCCTGTCCCGATGTGTCCTCGTCCCAAAAATTGCGACTACCCGACGCGTTGACTCCGGTAGCGCCGGCAAATCCGCCTTCAGAAGTGATTGCATCGCCGGAAACCAATACCTCGCCCGTCGAATAGGATCTGTTGATCGTACCGTTCATGAGTCCAACGAAACCGCCGGCAACAATCACGGGTGTTGATTCTGAACCGCTGCCATTGGAAATCGTCACACTGCCCTGGGCGTAGGAGTCGTTAATTGTCAGCAGTTCAACCCCCAACTCCTCGCCCACAAAGCCGCCGGCAAGAACGTCGCCAGAATTGCTAACGTTGTCATCATTGCTAATGTTGATGTCGCCAAGAGCATGGGATCGGTTGATCCGCCCAAAGTTTTGACCGGCAAAACCGCCGACCGAGTTTCTATCCTCAAACCCGGAACTTCCAACGTTTACAGAAATATCCGCGAGGCTGTCTTCGATCAGCCCCCTGTTTATGCCAACCAGTCCACCCGTCTGTTCGCCTTCTGTTTCAAGTGTGCCTAAAACCCGAACGTTGCGTATTGTGCCGTTATTTGTGTCGGCCAGTATACCGCCGGTGCTGCCAGTGAAGTCTGCGCCCTCGATTGTCAGGTCGCGGACTGTCGCGCCCGCCTCGATGGTTTCGAACAGCCCTACGCGTCTGGCACCTTGGTTGCCATCTCCGCCCCCATCCCCGTCAACGATGTTCTGAAACAGACCGGAAACCGCGAACCCATTGCCGTCGAATGTTCCGGTAAATCCCTCGATCGGCTGGAAGCCTCGATTGTTGCCGATACCCCACTCTTCGAGCCCGCTTTCATCAATGTTCTGCGCCAGCGTAAAACTGGAGCCAAAGGTACCGATGCCCTGCAGCCCGTATACGTCGAAGATCAGCGGAGGCAGATCAGGATCGCCAGCAGAACGAGTGCGCGCAAAAGAAGCAAGGGATTGGTTTAGCCCAAAACTATTTGCCGAAAATTCAGCGGTCGTATTGAACTGTTGCCAGTCCCCGTTTCCTAGAAAGAACCTGCCCACGTCGACGTCGCCAGTGGCCGTGATCGTTCCGCCCGCGGAAACTGTCAAGCCATCGACAGCCTGATCGGGTGACGCGGTGACTGCGCCGTTGATAGAGATGTTCTGGCCTGCGTTCAGATCGACGCTACCCGCATTTGCTGTGATCGAACTATTGACAAAAATGTCA
Organism: Paracoccaceae bacterium; assembly: GCA_033344815.1. NCBI lineage: Bacteria > Pseudomonadati > Pseudomonadota > Alphaproteobacteria > Rhodobacterales > Paracoccaceae > Paracoccaceae bacterium. Next base: position 3,355,487 of record JAWPMR010000001.1, read on the forward strand.
TTGTCAGCTGTCAGGGTGAGCTGCGTTGCGGCATTCCAGTCGAGATCAGCGTTGATAAAGATATCACCGGCTTCGTCCTGCTGCTGCCCCAACGCGTCGGACGTGTCCAGCGTCACATCACCTAGTTCGAGATCGGCTTCGATATCCACCTCGTTCTCGGCTCCGGTACCAGTCCCGACCACGATATTGCGGGGGTCAAGGAGCAGCTCTCCCGAACGGCCCTTGGGAGCTCGCCGGTCCGTAAGCCCCGCATAGCGCAACGTCTCGCGGCTCGACACTTCGTAAAACCCGCCGTCGCCTGCGTTGTCGCCTCCTCTCACGGAACCGAAACCAGAATATTCGGTGCGTAACTCCGACCAGATTACAACCCGACCGCCGTCGCCGTGCCCCAAAGCGTCCGCGCGGATACTGGTCCTCTCGTCAACCGTTACCTCTGTCGCGCGCGGCATGTCACCAACTCCACCGAAATCGCCCCCGATCCGAACAATCCCGCCGCCGCCGGCCGCGCTTGCGTCAATCTCAGCGCCCGCAAGTTCAATTCGATCGCCAGTGATGGTAATGCTGGGGCGGGCCAACGGGCGGATCGATACGTCCGGACTGGGCGTAGAAGCTTGACCACCTGCACGTATGCGCCCTGTCACGTTCACCTTTCCGCCTTTACCCCCACCAAGAATGATCGCACCGTTATGCACTGACACTGACTGCGCCTCAGCGACACCGCTCAAGTTCACCGCCTGCCGCACCGCTTCACGAGCCGTCGCCGCGCGCATTTCCACACGACCGCCTTGCGCGCTGGCCAAACCAGAGTTATCGATTAGTGCGTCATCGCCATCCTCGCCCACGGTAGGCAAGGCAACTTGCAGAAATTGATCGCCGTCGAGGTCCAACACGATACGTTCTCCCGAACCGAAGGCAATCTTGCCCATCGGAACCGTGATCGTTCCGGAGTTCTTTATCCTGCCACCGAGTAGTGCAGCGTAGCCGCCACGACCAATTGAGACGCGCCCTTGGTTCTCCACCGTCGCCGAGTTGCCGTCACCGTTGTAGCGAAACCGCCCTGCAAGAAAATCGTCATCTGCAATGCTGAGCGATGAGGCCACGAAACTGCCGGCGCTGACACTCCCGTTGGGTCCGATCAGAATGCCGTTGGGGTTTACGAGGTGAACCTGCCCGTTGGCCGTCAGCCGACCGTGAATTTCACTCGTAGTCGCTCCCGAAACTCGATTGAGAATAGTTGAACTGGAATTGGGTTGTCGAATGTCAACATGGGCGCCTGCCCCGACAGAAAATGAATTCCAGTTGACGATGGCCGAGTCGGACCCTTGCCGGATTGTCATAGAGCCGGGCGCGGATTGGCCAATTACCACATCGCCGTGCGCAACGGTGCCGCCCTGCGGCAATTCTTGCGCAACGCTCGTGGTGAAAAAACAAGAGGAGCAGACCGATGTAAGTAAAACTGAGCGCACTAACGCCCGATTGCGGAGACTAGATTTAAAAGCGGAAGTTGGCCAAAACACTGAGGCGCTGGTTATCCGGGAATGCATCATCTCGCTCTCCTATTCCATACTCAACCCTGATAGAATTTGACCGGTAGTTCGACTCGATCCGCGAAAACAGGTCTACTCCTATCCCGTAAGCGAGCGCTTCTGTTGAACGCTGCTCAATGGCAGTCGGATTTTCGATTTTCGCATAGCCGAAACCGGCAAATAGATAAGGTGATACCAAAAGCGGTATCTGTCCGACGCTTGTCTCAAGCTGCGTGGAGAGCTCAGTTCGAGCCACCCAACCACTGTCGCCACGCAACGACCCGGAGTCGAATGTCGAGAGTTCCTGCGGCCCAACAAGCGAAAACTGTTCAGAGGTCAGAAGCGGCTCCCCGAAAGAGCTTTGAAACCGCGCTGATACTGCAAGGGACAACCAGTCATTCAGCGCGCCGCTGTGGGAAAAAGATCCGGCAAGTTTGGTGAATTCGGCATCGGCTCCGGCACGAGAAAGGGGTATGGTTGAGCTCATGGCGTCGCCTTCTGTTCTGGCACCAAACGCGTCAATTCCCACCGAAACAACCAGGTTTCCCCGGCTCAACGCGCCGTTTTCATGGAGATAGGTAAGGTCGGCGCCTCCTCGCAGGACTGTAAGTTGGTCTTCGAAAATTGTAGCGCCGCTTATCAACTCTTGACTGTCTTGCGCTGTGTCAAGGGCGAATTGTCCAGACACGTTCCATTGTCTCTCTCGGATAAACGGATAGATCAAACGCACGGATTGGCGACTAAAGTCTGATCGTGTCGGCACAAGCGGATTATCCGGCGTCGTGTCGCTTTGCGTCGCTTCGACATTCAGGCTGGCGCCGGATGATCCAAGGGGCAGGACTGCGCCAACCGCAAAGATCCTACTTGTCGGGTCGCTCCCGAACACGCTGTCGGGTGCGGTTGAGAGCCGGATGTAAATTGTTTCGCCCAGTTTAAAGGCACTGTTCAACTCAGCCCCGAAGTCCAGCGTGAATTCGCCCAGCTCATCGCTTGCAGGATTTCCGAAGCCGACGAAACCGGTCATCACCCGGTACTCCGGATCGAGTGCAATAACGGTGCCGCCCAGGGTTTCGCCGCGAGCAAGAGCGGAGCGGAGCGCCGTACCGGGAGTGTCGCCAGCCAGCAGAAGCTGTCGTTCGAGTTCACGCCGCGTGAGGCCGGGACGATTCACAAGCTGCTGAGTCAACTGATCGACGCGGGCTTTGATGTTCTCCGGCACATTTGTCGTGTCCACTGTCTCGACAAATCCGTTAACGACAATTACGTCTAGCGCGCTACCGTTGCGCAACGTCTGCTGACGAAGTACCACGCGGGCGAGAACGAAGCCAGCTTGCGCGTAGGCCTCCTCGAGTTCCGCTGCGGCAACAAAGAGTTCCGAGACGGGTATCCGGCCCCGGGTCAAACGTGCCTCAAAGGCGTCGTTAGCGGCGGCCATTTCCGGCAACGCGTCTTGAAGATTAACCCCGCCCAGCGTGATGCCGATGTTTTCAGATCCGGGTGGCGCTTGTGTGCCCTCCTCCCCTGTGAAAACCACAGATCCATCGAAATTCCGCAGTTCCGGTTGGAAGTTATCGGGCGTGATCTCGCTCGCTGTCTGCGCCAGGCTTGTTCCTGGACTCATCGCGAACATGACCAACACAACTATTATCGCTGTTTTCAGCCGCCTGAGTTCACGCACGTAAAATAGCGTACAATGAGTCACTTGAAGTATACCCACCCGTTATTCGCGGTGCGTACCAATAATTAGTCACCGCGCGTAATCAGCATGACAAAAAATTCGCTTAACGCAAGTCTCGATACTCGCAAATAGCGAGCGACAAGGACTTATGCGTCCTCTGGGTTAATTGGTTTCTCCTTTGCCTCCGCGATCAGAACGGACGGCCCAGGTTTTTTTCTGCACCAAAGAAGGATGCGGCCCGGATGAAATTCCAAGGGCATACCGACGCGTTGATTTGAGCTATGGTGATCCATATTGGACTGTTGTGCGGCTTGCGGAAACGCGGCGGTACAACTTAGTCCTGCTGCCGCAATAGTGACGCTCGGACCCCTTCAGCTCCAGATCGAAGAAAAGTTAACTTTCAGTTAACAAAAGAAAATCTTAGCTGGAAAAAATCACTGTATAACCAAAAAATACAGAACCAAATTTAAGGTCGCGGCACCGCAGCATAGAAACTTGCTCATTTCAACCCTTCACTGGGCCACTTTGCCTCGCATCCTTTTTCGAGCTTACCCGGGCTCAACAAAGAAGTCTAGTGTCTGACACGCATTCGATCACCCGGTCGTGAGAACCGAGCAGTCAAACAATACAAGTCAGTTGTACCTCCGCAACGACGCCAACAGATAAAATTGAATGCAGATCATTCGGTCATCTAACCATATTATTAGGCCGCCTCTGTGAGCATCTCCCCGAATCCGCAGTTTTCGGGAGAATCAAGCATTGAAGAAGGCGTCGCTTGCAATCTTGCTGTTAGTCCTTTTCGCGACCCGAGTGCTGGCAGAGGTCAGCCCCCTCTTTCGGTACCACGCGACCGTCGTAAACGGGGACTTCCTTGGATCCAGTTTTGAACTTGAAAGCGGGCTCATCGCAACAAACGCACATGTCGTGCGGGGCATAGGCGTAGGGTCATCAATAAAACTTGTTGTATCTGACAGGCGCAAACCGGTGCGCGCTGTGCTGGTCGCAGTCAGCGAAAAAATCGATCTTGCGTTGTTGCAGATCCCGGCGGGTATTCTTGATACACCTTCAGCAAGCACCAAAATTGGTGCAGCGGAACTAATGCAAATTGTCGGCGTTGTTGCTCGAAATGGCCCGAGGGCAGTGGCGACTGGTACCGGGTACGTGCTCCGGAAAGAAGTCTTCATACCACACTTCGGACCGGGCATGATCCTGCGCACGCGAGGCGTGACGCCGGGTTTTTCAGGCGGACCCGTTTTTGACGGACAGGATCGGATCGTGGGAATGCTGACAGCACTTCGAAACCGCCCAAGCGGGACGGAAGCGCTTGTTATCACCGTTGCCGAGATCCGCGAGGAGGCCCGCCGACTCTTGAGCAATTGAGGCGGGTCTGTTGCATTATTTTGCCGTGCCATTAAAAATTGGATTCCCGCCGCGTTTTTCGGACGCAGTTTAGCGTTTCTTCGGCTTGGCTCGAAGACATCGTTGATCGCAGTGACGCGTTGGAAGCTTCCATCCAAATCAAAACCGATGGAGGAGTGGATGGAGTGAGCATATTTTCCAATGGGTTAGGTAGATTTCCTGTGCAAGTCATGTGCATATAGTGAGGCATGAATTGCATTCCGATGACTGCCAACAGCAGTTTCTTTCGCTCACTTCCTGTTTTTTGCTTTTCGGCAAGCATCTCACTGCTACTGGGGTATGTCCTCTAAAACCTCCTGCCGCAGCGCAGGCCCCTTGGTCAACCGTCGCCCGAGTGCTGCAATAAAGGCGTCATACCGCTCGCCAGCTTGGGCTTGGGCCGCGGCGCGGGCAGGCTCTGGAAGTGGCGGGTTCGTCGTTAGCCAGAAGCGCACGAACAGCGCGAGTGTTTCGACCGAGATACTGAGGTCTCGTTCTAGGCGGTCCATCCGGCGGTCGATCTGGTCGAGGCGTTTTGTGGTCGCCGCTTCTTGGCGTTCGGCGGCGTCAGGTGACAGGAACGAAGCAATCGCGGCTTCGGCGACAAGAGACCGGGAATGATCCCGTCTGGCTGCGTAATCGGCCAGCGCAGCCATAATGTCTGGGTCGAGATAGACGGACAGGCGCTGCTTTTTTGGCTGTTTCATTTCTGTTCCCTCACATGTCGATGCCGTCGTTGGGATCCATCGAGGCTTGGCGGGCAAGCTGGCGGGCTTGTTGATCAAGCTGCCTCAATTGAACGGTCTGATCTTTCGGCGGCTTCTTCAGGTCCGGCTCAAATTCGTTCTCGATGAGTTTTTCCTTCTCTGTTTCTTGGGTTCGGTCCAACTCAGGTTGCCGACGCTGTTCGTTCGGATCATCGGTGGTCGCGTCTTCTGCCGTCTGCGTCTCGGGATCAGCGATCTCTGGTGGCCTGGGTGGTGCTATCTGACTCCAGTCATCGTTCGCCGGTGCATCAGTCTTCTGTGCCGTCGCGGGCGGCAGAACGCGGGCTTGCAATTGGGCATCCTTGAAGTACCGCGCCTTTTGCGCCCGGATCGGCGATGTTCCCGCCACCATGACAATCTCGTCTGTGGGTGGAAGCTGCATCACCTCGCCGGGGGTGAGGAGAGGGCGTGGGGTTTCCTGTCGGCTGACCATCAGATGGCCGAGCCAGGGGGACAGGCGGTGGCCTGCATAGTTCTTCATCGCACGCATCTCGGTTGCCGTACCCAAAGCATCGGACACACGCTTTGCCGTCCGCTCGTCATTGGTGGCGAAGCTGACCCGCACATGGCAATTATCGAGGATCGAGTTGTTGGGCCCATAAGCTTTCTCGATCTGGTTCAAGGATTGTGCGATCAGGAAGCTCTTGATGCCATAACCTGCCATGAATGCCAGTGCGCTTTCGAAGAAATCGAGCCGTCCCAATGCTGGAAACTCGTCCAGCAACAGGAGGAGGCGGTGACGCCGATCCTTACCCTCGAGATCCTCGGTCAATCGGCGGCCGATCTGGTTCAAGATCAGGCGGATCAGCGGTTTGGTGCGGTTGATGTCAGACGGTGGCACCACGAGGTATAGTGTGACCGGTTTGGCACTCCCGAACAGATCGGCAATCCGCCAATCACAGCGCCGGGTGACGTCTGCCACGACGGGATCGCGGTAGAGACTGAGAAACGACATTGCCGTAGACAGCACACCGGACCGCTCGTTAGGCGACTTGTTCAGCAGCTCACGCGCGGCACCTGCAACGACGGGATGCGCTCCAGCGTCCCCGAGATGCGCGGTGGTCTTCATTGTCTCAAGCGTGGTTTCGATGGGATGCTTCGGGTCAGACAGGAATTTCGCGACGGCGGCGAGGGTTTTGTCTGTCTCGGCATAGAGAACATGCAGGATGGTTCCGACCAGCAGAGCGTGACTGGTCTTTTCCCAGTGATTGCGTTTTTCGAGTGAGCCTTCGGGGTCGACCAGGATGTCGGCAATGTTCTGGACATCGCGCACCTCCCATTCGCCCCTGCGCACTTCCAGCAGCGGATTGTAGGCGGACGATTTTGCGTTGGTCGGATCGAACAGCAGAACGCGACCGTGCTTCGCGCGGAAGCCCGATGTCAGATGCCAGTTCTCGCCTTTGATGTCGTGGACGATTGCTGATCCGGGCCAGGTCAGGAGCGTCGGAATGACGAGGCCGACGCCTTTGCCGGATCGTGTGGGTGCAAAACACAGCACGTGCTCCGGCCCGTCGTGTCGCAGGTAATCATGGTCACGCTTTCCGAGGATCACTCCATCCGGGTCAAACAGCCCTGCTGTACGGATGTCGCTCTCGTCAGCCCAACGGGCCGATCCATATGTGTCGACGTTCTCAGCTTCGCGCGCCCGCAAGACCGACATGAAGATCGCAACGCCAACCGACAAAAAACCGCCCGATGCGGCGATCAGGGCACCTTCGATAAAGATCGGTGGCGCGTAGGCGTCATAGGCATACCACCACCAGAAGAAGGCGGGTGGGTAGTAGATGGGCATTCCGAGCAATTCGAACCACGGCTGCCCCAACTGTGGTTGGAAGCCGAGCCGCAGCGCTGTCCACTGTGTCGCAGCCCAAGTCGTGGTGAGCACGATTAGACACACGATAAGGATCTGACCCCAGAGGATTTTCGTTGCTGACATGATCTTTCCCTTTCCCGGCAGTGGTCGCCGCTAGAACCCGATCCCCCGGTTGCGCCCAAAGTCCCAATCGACGCCGCCATTGCCGCGGGCGACGCCGCTGATGTGCTTGCCAAGGTGTTTCTCGATGGACGGAGTCCAGGGGACGAGTTGAAAGCCGAGCCCGTCATTGATCATGGCAAAGCGCCCTGAAGCGAGCGCGATGCGGCGCTGGTAGGTGCCAGTGACATAGTCCCCGGTCTTTGAGGGCGTGTGCGGACGACCGATTTCCGTGGAGAGCTTCTCTCTGACGGATTTGAGTTCGCGGTTGCGCAACGTGTTCAGCAGGTCGCGGTTGAAGATCACGCGCTGCCCCTGACGTTTCGCCAACCCTTCCGCGATCAGATGATCGGCGCGGCGTTCGAGCGCGTCGTGCACATTTGCGCCGAACCCGCCTTCACCGAGGGGCATTGGCTCGCGGGCAATGGCGTGCCGGTCGAGCCAAGTTGCGCCCGATGCCATCACCTGCCGCTCGATTGGCAAATCGGACCTGACTGCGAGGGCGACGCGGCGGCGGCCCTTCGCATCGTCGAATTTCCGCAACTCTACAATCGACCCCGGCGGGCTGTCTCCGGCCGCGTCGATATGGGGCAAGCGGATGTGATGCGTCCTGCCATCCAAGCCATCGACCACGGCATAGGCTGTGCCCTTCAATTCATCGTCGAGGCCGCGATCGACGAGCCTGCCGATAATGGGATCGTCCAGGTTTTCTCCGGCCAGAACATAGCTCGCTGCGCTGCGTTCAATAGCGCGCTCCGAAAGGCCTCGATGGATGCGTTTGATAATATCGCCGCGCGCGCCAAGCTCCCGTAAGGTGGTCTCGGCACTCTCGTCCATCACCCATTGGCCTGGCCCGATCTGATCGGCGAGACCGAGGGATTCCAGCTTGCGTAGGCGCCCGATTTTCAGCGCGTGATGGTTGTCTGGCTGGCTTCCCGGCCGCGGCGCGAGATCGATGATGCCGTTTCGGCCACCCTCTTTGGCAAGCTGGCGATCAAGGCTCGTCCAGCGGTCGCTATCAATCTGACGCTCCAGCGTGTTGTGAATGTCGCGATCAGTTCTAAGCCCAAGTTCCTGCGTGATCAGATCCTGCGCTCGGGCGCGCATCCCGTCACTGATGTAGTCGCGCGCGATCACGAGGTCACCGCAGTCATCGGCTCGACCTCTGGCGATCACATGGATGTGTGGATGTTCCGTGTTCCAGTGATCGACACCGGCCCAGTCCAGCTTCGTGCCCAGATCCGTTTCAGCCTGATGCATCAGATCGCGGGTGAAGGATTTTAGGTCCGTCATCTCGACGGCGTCTTCGGGCGAGACGATGAAGCGGAAATGATGTCGGTCGCCCTCACATCGTTTGGCAAACTCCTTTGCGTCTGTCTCGTCCGCCTCAGGTCCGAACAGCTGTGCCTTTTCTCCGTCGCGCGTGACGCCGTCGCGTTGGAGGTAGGACAGGTGGGTGGCAAGTGGGGCACTGCGCTGCCCATTCCGGACGACCCGCGTCTTGATGACAGCGACACGGGACCGTGGGCTGAGCCGACGAATCGCCTGCACGCTGGCGCGCTTGCCGCGACCAAAATGGGATCGACTGCCGGACGTGATCTTGCCGGAACGCGAGACCTTGCCCCCCGCGCGCTGTGTCGCCGCAAGAGCTTGCGAAATGAAGGGCCGCGCACGTTGGCTGGATGATGAGCGAATGCGGCCAGGACGGATGTGGAAGGTGTCGTCATCGCTCATTGCGCCACTCCTGCACATCGCGTTAACGCTCTGAAACGATTGCAGAACAGGTCAGGTTGCAGCCTGTGCCGAGGTTGCGCACCTCGCAAAATTGCTCTGTAAGGCCCTGAAATCACTCCCCACAACCGAGGCGCACATCGCGCCCTTTTATCTCGCCATCCCCTTCCTGTGTCGTCTGTTGCACACCCTTTGATACGCAAGACTGCGCAGCAGGCCTCAGCGGTACGATTTCGCCAAATACCCATCATTGCGAGGGGGCCAAGCGAGATGGTGAGACGAACATCCCGTCCGGACGATCCGTTGACGGGGCAAGGGCATTCGTTTCCGAGGAACTCGGAGCGGCGTCAGGTTGTCGGTGCATCTGCGGTTGAACTGTGGTCGGCGCGCGATCTGCGGGCGTTACAAAAAGTGCTGCGTCACGCCAATCCGTCGGTCGTACTGCAGTATGATGGTTGTCCGGCGGAGACTCTGATCCGATCATCGGCGCGAGCATCGCGACATAGGCACGTGTTTCGCGCGGCAATGGACGCCCCGTTTCGAGATGCTCCGCATACCGACGAGGACCCGCGTTGTAAGCGGCGAGAAAGCCCGGCGCGCCGAAGAGATTGTACATCTCGCGCAGATAGGCGGTGCCGCCGAGGATGTTATCGCGGGGTTCAAACGGGTCGTTGCCAAGACGATGACGCAGGCGCAAGTCAGCCCAGGTTCCGGGCATGATCTGCATCAGTCCCATCGCCCCGGCGGTGGAGACCGCTGTCACACGGCCCGCACTTTCAACCCGTATCACCGCGCTGATCCAGTGCTCCGGAATGCCGAACCTTTGCGAAGCTTCGGCAATATAGGCGGCATAGGGGTTCACGGAAGAACGCTCTAGGGCGACACTCTGGGCATGCGTCGGTATCGGCGCGGCAGCACCGGCAAGCAGTCCTGAAAGTAGGAAAAGGGACATAATTTGGGTGGCTGATTGCCACATGGAGGTTCGGTTGGGGTGCGGGTTGTCCATCGGTTCAGGACCGCTCGCGGCGCTTCGGGGCCCGGTTCCAAGTGAGCAGATAAAGCTCATTATCCTGCACCGAGTGAAACAGGTTTGCGTTAATCGGATGCGGCAAGGCCGGATCGTCGATCAGCACCGAGACATAGGCCCCGGCTTTCTCGCCGGTGCGTTTCCAGCCCGCTCCGACTTCCAGGCTCTGATCGTCGGTGCCGATATGCACGCGATAGTCGGGCGCATTCTCGGTATCGTTGTGATCGGCCGGAGTGAGCGTCAGTTCGACATCAAGGGTGAGCGTTTTTATCCAACCGTGATAGCCGTCTTTGGTGCGCGTGAATTGTCCGATATGTGCCATGGGGATCTCCTTTCAGGGGGTGTTGGGGATTGTGACTACGGCGTCGCCGATCACATCGGACGCCGGGGATAGATGCTTCGTGGCACGCTGATCCGCCGCCCAAATCAGGCTTGCTTCTGCGAGGATCGCGCTGCGGGGGACCGGTCCGAAATACCGACCGTCGAGACTGTTTTCGACATCCAGGTTCATCAGGAAGATTTCGTCGGATGTAATGCGGCGGCAGCCTTGCCAGATGGGCATTGGGCGACCGTGACTGTCGATCTGCTGCGCCTCTCCCAAAGCGATTCCATCGACGGTGATGCTGCTACCGATCCGGCAAACGATCTGTCCCGGAAGACCGGCCACATGCTTGAGAAGGGGGATGTCTGGTGGCAGATAGCCCCGTTCGGCGATGAATGCGGCGATCGGGTCGGGCGGGGCGACGGCGACGAGAACGCGCGGACTAAGATGGTCGATCGATTGCAAGCGGTAGAGGCCCATTGGAACCGAGGAACTGGCATTCCAGAGGAGCACTGGCGGCAAGTCGACGGCAGTCGAAAGAGCAATCGCACTGACTGTGATGGATGCGATGCCTGCCCAGATACGGGGCGTCATTGCCCCGCCCTCCGACGCTTAAGGCAGGCGGAATGGCGGTCAGGTGTATAGGCCCGCGGCGTTTGACCCGCCGCGATCCGGTTGTGGACATGACGCCAATAATCCTGCGCGACGTCTGCGGGATCGATGCCAAGTGCGTCGATGGCGTCGGTTGCTTGCAGCACCTGCTGGACTTTTGGCCAGCCCGTCAGCCGTAGGAGGTTTTCACCGCCCGGTCGCACACAGGGCAGCGTCTGGTGGGGTTCGCTGGGATGGACAGCGCGCAGGATGTCGATGCGCGACAGGACCGTTCCATAGTCATTCGACCGCCACCGGACCAAGGCGAAGACGCTGCCTGGCATAAAGCTGACGACACGGCGATGACGATCCAGGATCTGTTCTTTCGCAACGTGACCGAAGCGGATCCAGTATTCAATCCTGCCTTCGACCCAGATCAAATCGACATGCGTCAGCGCATGAGTCTGCCGGTCAATGTTTTTTCCGGTGACGGCTTTGGTTCGATGGTGCTCAATGCTCATCGCGGGCCTCCGCGATGCTGATGTCACGCGCCTGAACGTCTTTGTCCCCAACGCGACGGGCCCGACTACCAAAGTTAGAATCTGTGTTAGATTCTAAGTTAAGGGCTGCGTTTTCCGACTGTTCGCATTGGGTTAACGCGGATTTCGGTTCCCGATAGCACGAGTCACCGGTTCCTGATGGCACGACATTGGGGGTTCCCGATAGCACGAGGCCACCCACTGGTTGTCCACAGACAACTGGTGCGAATGCGAGCAGCAATTGTCGACGGGGGCCATTCTCAATCCACAAACGGTATCCGGGTAGGGGCTGGCGATGGACGATGCCGCGCAACTCGAACGCAAAACGTTTGAACGGTGAGAGGCTGCCGGATTTCAGATAAAGATGGCGAAACTCGAACCGCCAGCCGTTGCGTTGGCGACCACCGTGCTTGCGCACGATGCGGTACAGCCATCGGTCATAGCCACCGGTAAGGTCAAAATAGGCGCGGTCGATGGTCAGGATCAGCGCGTTATCAAGGACGGCGTTGTAGAACCAGTCCGGCACGATCATCTCGATGCCGGCTGGTCGGCCCTGCGGATCGACACGCTCGACCCATTCGTTGATCCACGAGAAGCGGTGCCGCCGTCCTTCGCTTGCTTGGCGGATGCTCGTTGCGATTGTTGTGGATTGCAGGCGGTCCAAGGCGGCCTTCAGGCGCTGATAATCGCGCGCACTCACACCCCGTCCGATGAAGGTCAAGATTTCGTAAGGCGTCGCGGCCATCAAGCGGGAGGTGCGCAAGCCGGCGTCACGGGCGTCGACGATCTGGCTTGCGGCCCAGATCAGGATATCGGCGTCCCAGATGGTCGCCATGCCGTGCTCGGCGACAGCCTCGACGCGGATGACGACCCCCGCCACCGCGTAGTCAATGGGCTGGGTGCGCCGCGATTTTGCGAGGCTGAAAAACGGATAGGCCATCAGGTCCTGCGCGTCGCGCAGGGCGAGAGCGGTACCATGAGCCCGAAACAGCTCCAACTGACCGCGTTCTGATGGGATGGGGGTTCGCTTTGTCATCACAGGCAACTGCTGGAGAGATCAGCGAGACCGGCCGCCGGAGCGGGCCTGCTGCGCGACCGGATCATGATGCTTGGCTGGAAGAACGGATCCGCGGGGATCAGACGTCGATGTGACGGCACCGCGATTTGCCCAGGCTTGCAGGTCGTCAATGGAATAGACGACCCGACCACCCAGTTTATGGTAGGCAGGACCGGTTCCGTAGGTGCGGTGCTTTTCCAGTGTGCGGCCGGACAGGCTCAGAAAGCGTGCTGCTTCGGGCGTGCGCAGGTAGCGCGGCGGCAAGTCGGTTGTATTTGCGGGCATGATCGGGCCTCCGTGGGTTCCAATGCAGCCACCTGAGAGGGGCGGCGGATTGCGGCCACGATGGCGAAGAAGAACCGGAAAGGGGGATGGGGAAGTAACGGGTGCCAAAATCGCACCCCTTTGACCCAGTCGCAGGGCCAGCGGCGTAGATCATCGGGAGGGATGAACAGTTGGGATGTTCGTGAGTTACTTCCGGCGGCGCTGACGCAATAGGCTGCGATATCCGCCGTCGATCATGGCGCGGCCGTCTCGGACGAGGCTGATCGTGCTGTCCCGTAGCGCCGAAGTCTTCCAGATTTCGGAGGCAATGCGGGATTTGCCGAAGAGAACTTTGCCGATGTCGCGGTAGCTTGCGCCATCGATGTGCCCGTCAATTGCCTGCAGCATCCGGCGCAACCTTTGACGACGCTGCGCAGTCAGTCGTCCATTGGATGCTGAAGGACGACCCTGCAGCATGCGCCAGAGGCGCAGGGCTGCTTCGATGCGATCCAAACCGGCATCATTGAGCGGGATGACCGCAACGAGGGGCGTGTCGGGCCCCGCGCCATCAATGAACAGAACGCGCAGCGCTCCGAGGTCATCGGACACAGTCACACTCGTTCCCTCCAGATCGCGCACGGTGGTGTCCGGTTCGACCGACGGGAAATCGACGGGTTGAAGATCTGGGATTGGTGATCTGGACGAAAGGATGACCGTGCCCGGGTCTATCTCAGGCTGCCAATAGACAACCGCCTGCAGCGCAGTCCGCTGGGGATCGATCGGGAAATCGCAACCCCCAGGACCGACGCACAAGATGCGTCAGGTCACGGGGGTCCTCTTTCCTCTCAATGGCGCGGGCATAATCGTGCTGGTAGTCCGTATTTCGACGCAACCATTCCCAGGCGAGGTCTGGTGCCGACAGGGATTCGACATAGTCGTATTCTGATGCCGAGCGCCAACGCGATGGGTCTGGGGGCATTTCAATCCTCCCGACGTGTGCATTGGTTCGATCGGGTGAGTTTCAATCAGAAGGGGAGTCGAAGCAAGTCAGCCCATCCACTGCTCATGGGCAATGGCAGTATCCTGCCGGGTCAATGTGTTGAACCGCCCAAAAGCTGCCGATAGCCATGCTCGGTCATCCATTGCGCGCGCGCCAGATGGCTATCGTGGATGCGGCGCGCGCGGTCTGGATCGGACGACGGATCAAGGGAAAAGAGGACGGACACGACCTCTTGCCAATCGGCACTATCGGCATAAGCATCCAGCAGACGCATGTAGAGTTTGACATGCGTCCGGTCGTAATCGGTCAGGACCGCACTTTCGGGCGGTGCATCAAGGAAGTCTGTGTTCGTCAAGTTGCCCCCTTGGTCGGCACGTTACTGCCGATTGAAGCGTCTGTTAACCATTTCCATCTTTCGCACGCCCGAAACTCCAGCCGCCATGCAATGACGCAGACAACTGGCTGAGCCATCTTTTCTAACGGGCTGCGTTGCCCACCTCATCGGACTCGTTAATCAACACACCTTCGCCTTGGGCGGTCGTCAGAAAAACGATGCCGACGGCTTCAAGAGCGCGGCGAACCTGATCATCGGTCGACTCGTAGACACGCTTGCCGTGGCGCGACTCGAGGCGTTTCAACGCGGTCAATGAGACCAGGGCCCGTTCAGCGAGCGTTTCCTGCGTCCAACCAAGTAACGCGCGCGCGGCCCGTGCTTGTCGGGCGGTGATCATGCATGATCACCTCCACGGACACATCTGCGCACGCCAGAACTACGACTATAATAGTCGCTCATTGCGCTGATGGCGAGTGATTATCTGTTTTTGGGCAGGCGTTTGGCGGAAATCGCGCAATCCGATTCGGTCGGGTTTGGGTGCGCATGTACCCGCCCGGAGCGTCCGGGCGGGGTGGTGCCGGAGTGGCTCAGTCGCCGTTGCGGCGAACCGGGCGGGACCAGATAAGGCTGTAGGCGTCGCCGTCTTCCTCGTCGAAGAGATTGGCGTAGATCGGAGCGGTGAAGCTCGGGTCGTCCAGCTTGAGGCCAAGATAGGTGCGGCCCTCGTTGGAGGTCTTCGACCATGCGGCTCCGATTTCGGCGCGGCCCACCAAAACGCGGTGGCTCGGGGCGTTCTCGCTGGTCTGGCTGGTTTCGGGAACGATGCGGACGTTCTTGGCCTGCACGTTGAGGGTGACGATTTCGCCGGTGTATTCGGTGCCGGACTTCTTGAAGGTGCCGATGGTTGCCATTGTGGTTCTCCTTGATCAGATGTTTTCGAGCCCGCACCATTGCGGCCTCGATGGAGATCGACAGGCCGGAGGCGACAGACGGCTCACCCGGTACGGGCCGGAACGTCAGTGGAGGACGGGGACGGGAGACTTTCTTGTCGCGCGAGGAATGGCGGCGCAGCCGACAGGGGAAGAAAGTCGATCAAACCCGTTGAGCCTTAGGCGGTCGAGGCGCAGCCGCCCTTCGGCCAGATCAGTCCATTGACGAGGCCATATGGAGCGGTCGACCAAGGCAGAGATGATCAGCGGAGAACTTAGCGACCAAAGGCCACCCACGGGGTCCGGCACCATCGAGTGCCCGAAAATCGTTACGCGTCTCAGGTCAAATGACCCGCACCTTCAGCGTTCCAAACAGCCTTTGCGAGACCGCTGCCGCCGCAGATTGTGAAGTGCCGCGCTGACCGGAGCTGTCTCATTGACAATCGACGTGGCTACGCTGCGTCATGGCTCCAACTGCAAATCCGCGCGGTCATCGTTTTGTCGCCCATCGAAAACGCCGAGGGTTAAGCGACAGCCCTGATCCTCTTTCCGGCCAAGCCTCGATGACTAAGCTTCGCTGGCCGTTTCAGTGCGTGGATTGGGTGGGACTACGCCTGCCATCCGAAACAATGCGGTGACGCCGACTGCCACGGCACCGATGATCGCGACCGCCATCTGCAACGTCTCGGAAGGTATCGCGAGCCTGGCGATGCCAAGGGTGGCAGCATATCCGGCAACGGCAGCGGGACCAGCAAACAAAGCTGCCACGACAACACGGACCCAGAGCGGACGCGCAAAGGCGAACAGAAGCTGGCCAAGAATCGCCACCGCACCCGCGACGGCAGCGCCCAAAAGGAAACTTGCGACAGGCCCTGATCCAGTCTCATAGGCCCACAGTCCGGCCGTGACGCCTGCCAACAGTGGCAACGCGTAGACCGCGAGAGTGAATACGAGCCAACAGAGAAACCCGATGGTGACGAGCAAAAGGACGATATTGAGGACAAGCATGGTGAATGCCTCCGTGCAAACAGGGTGAACGGTCGCGCCTGCCACCCCCACCTTGGCGCAGGATCATGATAGCTCAGAAGGCGGATTCTTGATAGTTTCGAGCGCTTCGACCCAAAGTGATCGGCGAGAAATTGCAAACCGCCGTCGGGCTGGATCTAATGGCACGAGCGCGACACAAACTCGGCTAATAAAACCTGATCGGTGTTGCAAATAGTGTTGGGGAAGTTTTCGCATCTGGATGCTCAATTTTACCGATGGGTGCAGCGCTTACGCGCTGCCTCCCTTGCGGAAATCGAAGGCCTTAATGCCCAGTTTGCGGGCCTTGTCAGCGAAATTGTCCTGAATGCCGGTGCCGGGAAAGATGATGACGCCGATGGGCAGGACGTCCAGAATTTGATCGTTGCGCTTGAAGGGGGCGGCTTTGGCGTGGCGCGTCCAGTTGGGCTTGAAGGCGACTTGTGTGACCTTGCGGGTCTCGGCCCATTTGGCTGCAATCAGTTCGGCACCGCGCGGTGATCCGCCGTGGAGCAGCACCATGTCGGCGTGCTTGGCGTGGACCTTGTCGAGCGTGTCCCAGATCAATCGGTGATCGTTGAATTCGAGTCCACCTGTAAAGGCGATCTTGGTGCCGGCTGGCAGATGGACCTCGGTATCGGCGCGGGTCTTTGCGGCAAGGAAGTCGCGGCTGTCGATCATTGCCGCGGTCAGATTGCGGTGATTGACCCGTGACCCGGAGCGGGTCGACCAGGGCGATCCGGTCAGGCGCAGATAGTGATCGGCGGCGTGGTCGCGGAAGACCTCCATGCAGTCGCGGCGGTCGAGCAGTGACTGGCCGGTTGCAATCAGATGTTCGAGCTGGACGGATTTGACCTCGGATCCGTCCTGTTCGCGCTGGCGGCGTTTCTGCGCCTGTTCGTTATCGTCCAGTTTGCGTTCTATCCGGTCGGTGGCGCGGTGGAACATGTTGACTGCCGACCAGAGCATCTCGTCGAGATCGGCGTCGAGGCTGGTGTCGGCCATGGTGGCGACGAGGGCGTCGAAGATGTCGGAGACTGCGCCTATGATCAGGCGGTCTTCGGGGACGTCGCGGGGGTCGGGGTCGTTTTCGGAATGGCGGTAGCCGTAGAGTTCGAGATCGCTGCAGATGGCGTGGGTTGCGGATGCGTCGTGATGTGGCTCGGCATCGCTGTTGTGGGGATCGGCGTACATTGTGTGCTCCTTCGTCGGTTTGACCGCGACCGCCGCGGCCTTCATGGCGCCGAAAGAGGGCAGGCGGTGCGGGCCTGCACCCGCATGGGCCGAAGCGCAGCGGAGGAGGGCTGAGGCCGGTTCTTTTGTCTCGCGATGCAAAGCGCCCGCTTGGGCGCGGTGGAAAAGAACCGGGCGCAGGCCTTGCGGGGCTGTCCCGTTTGCCGTCCGGTCGCCCTCCCAAGAAGGCCGGGGTCGCGGGTCTCTCAGACCCTGGAGCACCTCCTTTGCCGGTCCGAGACAGGGTGCACTAGCCGGACGCGGCCTCGCGCGCGGTCAAGGCTGCAGCATTCATGAAGCGGGCGACGTCTTCCGGCGCGACCTGAACCCGGAGCATGTCCCGGAGTTGATCAACGCCTAGCAGGCGGAGATCATCGTTGAAATCACCCAAGTGCGGCGACAGGGTGATCGCCTCAATGCCCGCATCCTCAGCGCGTTGCGTCAGTCTGGCCGATGCGCCGTTACCGGCTGGATCGTTGTCACGGGCGATATAGAGGCGTCTGAGGGATGGCGGAAACCGGATGGCGGCAAGATGGGCAGCGGACAGCGCGGCGGCCAACGGTAAACTGGGCAGGATCATTCTAAGCGACAGCATGGTCTCGATGCCTTCGCCTGCCGCCATGACCTCTTGTGCTGTGCCAAAACGGACAGCGTTGCCAAGTAGATTGCCCATCGCACGTCGGGGCGTGTCGATTGGGGCCTTGCCCAAGTTCGTCTCTGAGAAGCCGTCCGGATCAAGCCAGGTGCGATGCGCACCGGTAATCGCACCATCGAGATCGGTGACAGATGCAATGAGGGCAGGCCAGGTTTCGGTCTCGCAATGCCGATCAGGACGGTAGTAGCAGCGCGGATGAAACCGCAGGCTTGAAATGTCGGACAATCCCGTCAGTCCACGGTTGTGCAGGTATCCTTCGGCCAGCGTCCCGGTAATCGCTTGCGACATAGCAAATAGTCGTCTGGCTGCTTTCGGGGATCCTGTCGGCGCTTGGTCAGATCGGGAGGCGGTGTCGCCTGAGCTCTCTGGCAGCGGCAGGCTGAGAAACCGCCGGGTCTCCAGCGCGACATCAGCAAAGTCGACAAACCCGCAACTTTCCCGAATGATGTCGAGCAGATCGCCGTGCTCGCCTGAGGCTGCGTCAGTCCATTTCCCTGCGGCTCCTTTGCCCGAGATCGGCCCTTTCAATCGTACGAAAAGGGACCGTCCGGGCGTGTTTCGAACATCACCGACCATCCAGTAATGGCCCTCGCGCTTGCCGTTCGACAGATAGTGGTGACAGACCGCTTCGGCGTTACGGGCAAGCGCTTCGGTCAAATCCGCAATGGATCGTGACATGACGATACCTCCAATGAAAAAGGGCCCACTTTGCAGCGGGCCCAGTGGGGAGTGAAGTCGTCATTCCGCGGCGGTGCACTGCTTGTCCTGCCTCGTGCTTTCAGGATCACCGGAACTATCGTGCCGGTCGATAGCCGTTTTGCCGTCGTTTCTGCGCTCGGCTGCGATGGGCATGATCACCGGCACGTCAGGAACGGGTTCAACCGTTCCGTGGAGTGGTTGCGCGCGACCCATCCATGGTTCAGGGCGGATGCAGCGCACCCAGTCCGCAAAGCACGGGATGAAGCCCAGATCCTCGATGACATGCTGCTCGCCGATCAATCGGACGGGAACCTTGCGCCCGGTCGAGATTGTTAGCGTCGCGCCAAAAAAGCGTTCGGCCATAAAGATGCCCTCGGCGTGGTGCCTGAGCGCGCGGTGCCGAAAATCCGCTGTGATGAGCTTGCTTTCGTCAAACCAGCTGTGCAGGGCCAGATAGTCCTCTGCCACGCCGCCAAAGCGCCGCGCGGAAGAGAGGGCGTGATGCCAGGGATGTGCCATGTCGCCCTCCCTCAGAATGCGTGTTCGAAGGACTCGACGTCCTCGAACCGCTGGTTGTAGTCGAGTGTGATCGACTGGTTCGCGACGTCGAATACGAAAGTGCCGAATGCACCTTCGTTGTTCTCCCACCCGCCATGGGTTTGCGTGAGGCAGTCATAGGCGAAATACTCAATAGCATCGTGGACGGACATACTGCGCTCGGTCGGGTCGGTGTCCCGCCATCCAATCATAGTGAGGGTGACGGTTGTCTCTGGCAGAGGCACGTCCGCCCCGTCCGCTTTGGCGTCGATGCTTTCGATCTGGCCGCTATCGCCGTAGCCGTCGAAGCTCACGTCAACGCTGGTGATACCGGCGGTGGACAGCGCAGTGAAGAGGGCGGCTTTGTTGGCAGGCCTGATGGCAGCCTGGGCCGCTTCGCGTGCCCGTCGTTCGGCGTCCCAGGCGGCCACGTCGAAGGCTGGGGCGGGTGTTGTGGTCGGTTCGGTCATCGGAATTCTCCTGTGCTGAGAGAGGAAGGACCCGGCACGACGGCCGGGTCCGACATTGAGATGAAGGAAAGCCGGGTTACTCAGCGGCGACGGCTTCGACCGGTTCGGTCCCGGCTTCGTCGTCCGCGTCGGGTGCCTCTGCCGCATCAGGCTCGTCCGCACCAGTGTCTTCTGCTTGGATTTCGGAGAATTCCTGCCCCGGCGTGCGGAGCGGGTCCGGCAACCAACTACTGCCTTCGAGCAACGCATCGGCAGCCGTGATCATCTCAGGCTTTTTCAGCCCAGCGATCCGATCGGCAGCATCATCGCCCTTGGCCTCCCGCGCCGCTTCAAGGATTTGCGCCTTGGTCACGCGGGCGAGATAGACATCAACCGTCGGGGTCCAGCCGACCGCCACCATGTCGAGGTTCAATGCAGTGGCTAGAACATCTGCATGTGCCAAAGCCCCAGGGCGGCGATTGTAGGCCTCATGCACCGCGTTGAGCGTCAGCGATACACAATGGGCGAAGAGGGCCTGACGGCTGTCACTGTCGAAATCGATCAGTACGTCCCAGAGGTCTTCCGGTGCCTTGGGCAGGTGTTTCGCCCAATTCGCGTGTCGCGCTTCGATGGCTTGGGCCGATGCCGTATCGGCCAGACCGGGGGCCTGTGCCGAGAAGGCGGCGCTCCGGGGATCGATCTCGATGCAGCTGTTTGACCCATAGCGGTAAAAGAGCTTGAGCGTCAGCACATGTAGCGCCGCCACGAAGGCGATGTGCGGATCGCCCGCCAGTGCGTCGCGCAGGGCCAGAGTCCGATGTGCCGTCAGTTCCGTAACGAGGCGGTCCGAGAGCGGTTTGATGCCATCGTCTTCGTCCTCCTCGTCGTCAGGTGCGCCCGCGTCGGGATCGATGTTGGTCTCGTCGACGTCCTTGTCGCCCGCATCCCCACCGGAGTGATCCTCAGAGGGGATGGCTGGTTCATCTTCCGGACGCACATAGCCGCGTTCGACGCGCAGCCGCCCCGAACTGTCGATGCTGACGAAGGCCCCGGCAATGGCCAACTCGTCCTCCTCGAAGTGGACTGGACGGTCCTGCAGTGCCTCCATAGCAGTCTCGATCTCGCCCAGCCGTGCGTCGACCTCCTCGGGCAATTCGTCGGCCTCGGCATGATCTGCCTCAAGCTGGTCGAACTCCGCCTTGAGCGCGTCGTAGGTCGCAGCCTCCTCGTCGCTCATCGGTTCGGCCTCGCCTGCAATGCGCCGCATGCCGAAGGTGTGGCCGTAGGGAAAGTCGGTATCCACCTCGACCCAGTGCCAACCTTCGGCCTGAATGGCTTCGGCGTCTTCGCGCAGTTTTTCGGTGACCATCAGCTCGAGCAGACCGGCATCCTGCAGCCAGCCGCCATCATCGGTCTGGAACAGATCGCGCAGGATCGCACCACCTGCGTCGACATAAGCGTCCAGCCCGACATATTGCGCGCGCTTGTCCGAGGCCCGCACGGCGCCCTCGGTCAGCATGCGGCGGATTTCATAGGGCTGTTTGGAATAGTGCCGCTGCAGCGCTTCCCAGACCTGCTCCTGCCGTTCATGATCGGGATTGACCGTGAACGCCATCAGCTGGTCGAGGGTCAGGTCTTCTTCGGCATAGGCATCGAGCAACGACGGTGCGACGGCGGCGAGCTTGAGCCGCTGCTTGACGATGCTTGCCGATACGAAGAAGGCCGCCGCGACCTCCTCTTCGCTCTTGCCCTTCTCGCGCATCGCCTGAAAGGCGCGAAACTGATCCAGCGGATGCAACGGCGCGCGCTGGATGTTTTCGGCTAGGCTGTCTTCCTCGGCGAGGCCATCCGTGCGGATGATGCAGGGCACGGGCGCTGTGCGATTGAGGCGCTTCTGCTTGACGAGCAGTTCCAGCGCCCGGAAACACCGCCCGCCTGCGGGGATTTCGAACATGCCGGTCTCGGTGCCGTTCTCGTCCAACACGGGCCGCACCGTCAGGCTGGCCAGAAGGGTCCGCCGCGCGATGTCCTCGGCCAACTCTTCGATCGAGACGCCGGCCTTGATGTGCCGGACGTTGGACTGGCTGAGCAGGAGCTTGTTGAAGGGGATGTCGCGCGAGGCGCTGAGGGTGATTTTCTGTTGCTTGGTCATCGGGGTTCTCCGCGACGGGCCGGTCGGGAACCTCTCTCGACCTTCAAACCCGTCACGAAAACCCGGCCCACCTCTTCCTCTGGGGAAGGGGCGGACCGGGGCGATTTGGGCACGACAGGTTTCAGGCGGCGCTTTCCAGAAGTGTCTTGGCGCGGGTTTCCATCTCCAGCCGCGCGTCCTGCTGCGGTTTGTTGCGCGCGACCGCCGTGATGCCCTGCACGAAGTCAAAGACGCTTTCGGGCGGGCGACCTTCTTCGGTCAGCACGGTGTCGATGATCGTCGTCGCCGCGGTTTTCGAGAAACCGCGCTTGCGCAGGAAGTCAGACCGATCTTCGTCCGACCGCGCCACGATTTTCTCCCGCGCCGCGCGGATGCCGTCGATGAACGGCGCGGGTGACGAATTGGCGAAGTTCTTGAGCGCAGGGGCAGCCTCGTGGGCGAAACGGGACGCGGCGTATTTGGAATGGCGGATCTTGATCTCCTGGAAATCTTCGACGCCCCAGAGATTGCGGTTCTGGCAAACCGCGCGCAGGTAGAAGCTGGCGATGCCAAGGGTCTTTGCGCCGACCTCGGAGTTCCAGCAGTAGAACCCTCGGAAGTAGAGGTCGGGTGTGCCATCGGGCAGGATCCCGGCCTCGATCGGGTTGAGATCGTCGACGAGGAAGAGGAAGACATCGCGGTCCGAGGCGTAAAGCGTGGTGGTGTCTTTCGTCACATCCATTCGCGGGTTGTAGATGCCAGTCGACCAGTCGAGCAGGCCAGGGACCTTCCAACGCGTGTCCCCAATGCCGTTGCCCGCGATGCGTTGGACGGCGGAGACAAGCTCGTGATCGTAGATGCGGCCATAGTCGGGCCCGGTCACGGCACGCAGTTCGGTGCGCCCATCTCCGGTTTCCAGCGTCTTGATCTGTTCCTCGCGGTGATTGGCCAGTCCGTACTGAAGGTTAATCCCAGCAAGTGGCGCGGGCAGTTGCCGCAAATAGGCGGCAGGCGCGCCGACGAGGCTCGAAAGCTGGCCAAAGCTCCAATGCGTTGGTGCAATCGGCTCATCAGTTCCGGGCAGGACCAGCCCCAGCTTCTCAGGGTTGTCACGATGCGCCTCGACCCGGATCGCCGCACTCTCCACCGTCCGCGTCCGGCTCCGCTCGGCCCGGCTCTTGACCGAGGCGAACAGTTCGTCGAGCGACAGATACCGCTCGTCGTCCGGCCGCGAGAACCATTCGGACGACACGCGGTCCACATTTTCGCCGCGCGACACATCCACCTTGTAGCCGCCGCTGGCGTCACGCCCGGCCTCGATAATCTGGGTATTCATCTGAAATCTCCCGCGACGGGCGGCCGGGAGCCTCTCTCTCGACCTTCAAACCCGTCACGGGAACGGCCGCAGGCCTCTTACTCTCAGGGCGCGTTGTGGACACCCAGAATAGGGGTTGGTTTTGCGCTGGCTCGGCCATGCCTGTGGGCCTTGAACTTATGCTGTACTATGGCATCGAGCGATACCTTGAGAATAGTTGTCTAAATTCGGTTTATATGCTAACGGTCATATTTGACGTATAAATAGGAATTGGCCGTCAGATATGGTAGTTAAGATAAGCTCACTGACCGCACGACGCGCGCTTGAAGCTCTGGGTAAGAACATCAAGACGGCGCGCTTGAAGCGGCGTATCTCCGTAAAGGGGTTCGCCGAGCGCGTCGGTGTGTCTGAAAGCACAATCATGCGGCTGGAGAAGGGCGATGACGGGGTCAGCATCGGTACGCTTGCGATGGCCTGCCTCGTCCTTGGTGAGATCGAGCGCATTGCGGAGTTCCTCGATGCCGGATCTGACGATACCGGGCTGCTCCTTGATCGGGAGGCGCTTCCCAAGCGGATCGACGGAATACGAAAATCCGGGCAGGAGTCATCGGGCAAAGACCAATTAGGCCCCTCACCGGATCTGGACGATGAAGAAGGGGTCGGTTTCTGATGCCTGAGGCGATCGTCGCCCTCGGAGAGGGCAAACGCATTGTTGGACGCCTACGCTTCGATAGCGACGGCCGACGTCAGCATTCACAATTCGAATATGCCGACGATTGGCTGGCGGCTCACGACCGCTTCGCACTGTCGCCGGGATTGCCTCTGCGTGAAGGCAGCCACTTCAACACCGGGAAAGAGGACAAGCGTTCGGCGCTATCTGGATGTTTCGCTGACGCCGCGCCGGATTCCTGGGGGCGGGCTTTGATGACCAAGGCGCTTGGCGGCGGTCTCAGCGAGTTCGACTATCTGGTGCTGTCTGATGATCGCACGCGGCAAGGCGCGTTGCGGTTTCTTGGCGAGGACAAGGAGCCACTATCCAACCTGACGCCGCCGATCCCGCGACTGGTCGACCTTGAACGTTTGCGCGGGCTCGCGCAGCGGTTTGAACGCGACCCTTCCGGTGCGGAGGAAGAAGCGCGGGATCTGGCTGGTATTGCGGGCTCATTGGGTGGTGCGCGTCCGAAGGCCAATGTGGAAGGCGATGGCCATCTCTGGATTGCTAAATTCACCTCTGCGCAGGACACCAAACCTGTCGAACGCGCGGAGGTTGCCACCTTGAAGCTCGCGGCCATGTGCGGGCTGCGGGTTGCTGAGGCGAAACTGGAGCTGCGGGACAGCGATAGCCCGATCGCGCTCATCCGTCGGTTTGACCGGCGCGGCGCGACGCGCATTCCCTACATTTCAGCTCGAACCGCGCTGGACTGGCAGGGTGACGAAGGCGGCTTCTACACGGACATTGCCGACGTAATCCGGCAGATTTCCAGCAAGCCCCTCGATGATCTGCACGAACTTTGGCGACGGATTGTTTTCACGATCCTTGTGTCCAACAAGGACGATCATCTGAAGAACCACGGCTTCATCTATGCTGGCGGTGATAGATGGCGGCTTTCGCCGGCTTTCGACATCAATCCCTCGCCATCGCGTCACAGGGTTTTGGAAACGGGTATCGTGCAGGGTGGCGCATTCGACGCGTCCCTGGATATTGCGCTCGATGCCTGCGGTTTTTTCGACATGGAACCGGCTCATGCCAAACAGGAGGTACTTAACATGGCGAGGACGGTTGCAGGCAATTGGAAACAGGCATTGCGCGACGAAGCGTCAACTGCGGGCGATTTACGGACCTATGCTGAAGCATTCGAGCATGCGGAAATCGAAACGGCCTTGAAACTGACGCTGTAAAACTTTGAAAGTCAGTCTCTAAATCCGAGTTTGCGAGCCTCAGCGAGAATCTTGTCTCCATGCATGGCCTGCTTTCGGGACGGAGCCTTGCTGCTGCCAGCGAGCTTGCCAAGGCTGAATGATAGACTTCGTTGCCATGGCTGTAGTGATTGCGTGTCCTTTGCCCAAGCCGATAGCGCAAACCAGGTATCTGCAGAGATTTTGGAGACTTCGTTGATCAATTCGGATTCTTCCACGGTCGTCTGCTCTTCAAGTGCATGCTTCGTGTTGCGTGCTTCAGCCTTGTCTCGACTTATCAGTTCCGCTTCGAGGGAGGGTGGAATCTTGATTTTGGTGTCACGAAACTTCTCCCAGCAGGCCTCCTTCTTGCACCACTCCGTGACGTTCTGACCACCGGGTGAATTGGTGATGTGTTCATGGGCATGAACGCATAGGTCATCGATGAAGCTTGAAAGTACAGGTGAGAGGCCTTGCAAGCTCCAGATCGCATCGAGGTCGATCCGTTTCGCGGTGCTGTGTGATAGCCATGCAAGAGTATAGGTCACGATGTTCGCTCGATAGCCTCCGAACTTTCGCCGAGAGACGATCCGCTCTGTTTCTCTGAACATGATGGCACGCCCGACTGCGCGTTTGAAAAACGCCTCATCGGGCAAGAACTGTCCACGCCGATCGAGGACATCCATGAAGTCGAGGTAGCATTTTTGGGCACCACGACTGACGATGCTGGGCAATTGCGACCAAGTGTGTTCGAACTTGGCAAGGTCCGTCTTCGAAATCATTTGCCTTCGCGGATGAATCGCCTCGAATGCCTTGCGTTGAGCAGGTGTTCTGTTCTGCGCCAGCGCGTCGTGATACTGGCCCCGCGCTCGTTCGTAGAACCAACGCGATTGGCGTTGCATGCCGGGTGCCGGTGGAGCCCAGATCGACCTCGAGAGCTCTTCCATCTTGCGATGAAATGCATGATTTGACGAAAAGTCCGCCATGTTCACTTTGTTCTGATTGTTGGCAGACTGGGAGATGCGTGGTGCGATTTCCTCGACGTTGCCGCCGGTCAGGATCTCCGTGATCTTGACCGGTACCTGAAGGCGACTTGCATCGGCAGAGTCCTTGCGAGAGGCACGAAATATCGATCCTGTTGTCTGCCCGCCATTGACGATTTGGAAGTCTTCAGCGGAAATCAGATCCGCCGTCCCGTCGCCATGGTCCCTGATGACCAGTCCAGATGCTGTCACCGATAATCCATTGTTGAATGCAAGAAACATCTGAGGTTCATCAAGGATAGTCTTGCGAATGCTCTGGTTAACCTTCCCCCGCAGTTGCAGAAAGCTCCGCACATTGCGTTCAAGCAGCTTTGGCCCAAAGCGCTTGTACATTTCCACGAGTACATCTCCCGGAATAACGGCCAAAAGGCAGCGGTAGCCCGCATTCTCCGGTTCGGACATTATGCAACGAAGGGGGCTCCCGCCCATTTCCGCAAAGTTGACCTGTATCGCTTCGTGGCCCAAGCCTGAAGAAACGGCGCGATGGATACGCCGCAAGTCCCAAAGATGGCTGGATATCTCGATCCCATGGAGCGTGTCGTTCTCAATTTTTTCGATGCGAGCCAACCCATCAGTGATCACAAAAAGGCGGACGTGGCTTATTTCCTTTCCGGCCTGCCAGATTGATCGGGCCATGTCATAACCGTCCAAGGCTTCTTCACGCCTTTCGTGTATGCCTCCGATGGCCTTGTCCAAGAATGTGAGCAGACGCCTAAACCCAGTGTCGATCTCCGCCTTCGAGGTAGTGCCCGCTTCGCCATCGAGTTGCGGTATGGTCAGGAACAGGTCCAGTCGATCATTGTCTTCAGACAGATAATACCCGCTGCATCGCATACCGCGCGCTTCGAATGGACAAGCAATACCGTCGTCAATTTCGCCGGCATCAGACAGATACCCTATCATGATGTCGGTGAATGCCTCAGCGCGAAGGGCACCATCCTCAGCTGCGTCTGCGCGCGCGATGACATCCTGCTGGATGTTACGACCAAAAGCCTTCAGCTCCTCAAGTTCAGACATCGGTGCCCTTTACGAGTTGGACTGCTTCCTCTCGAGCGATCTCAAATTCAGATAGATCATCAGCGATGATCGTATAGCGGATGTCTCCCACACCAGATGGAAGGTTTGCCTCAGTCAATCGGGGGAAATTGCCATGAACATGAAAGTATTGCTGACCAGTTACGCGATACTTGCTCCCGGCATAGAGCGGTGCGTGCAAGTCCAGGTAGCCAACATGCATCAACCGGTTGTCAAATTCCCGAGCCGCTGCGGGATCGGATCGTAGCTGCGAACGCAGGCGCGCGACGAGCGAAGGAAGCGCAACCCCACTGGCATTGCTTTCTTCAAGACGTACATGGGCAAGCAGCAATGCACGATGGGAGCGTTCATCGAGCTGTCTTTCATTGGCTACCGAAATCCGGGCGTGTCGTTTCGCCAATGTGGTTTTTACTTCGATTGCTGCATCTGCAATGGTGAAATCCTGATGTGCGGCGCGCGGTCCCGCCCAAGACGTAACGGCCACATACGCTTCCATCTCGGCGAGGCAGAAACCTTCCAGAACGACCAGTTCACCGAACAGGCCACGTTGCGCGTCCTCTGATAGGCCCTCGGCTGGGACGCGTTCGAACAGTCCTTGCCACATTGACAGACGGTCAATGCAGCGGCGGAGACCGGCGGCGGCGTTCTCTTCTGCTCCTACGGCACTTACAAGATCTGCGGAGAGAACAGCAAAAATGTCTCTGAGGCGTTCATCCTCCAACATGACTCGCAGAACCGTTCGAGGGCTTTGCATATTGAGCACTTCGTGCACGACCTTGACGCCGCGACAGGTCGGTATGCGGTTTGGCGAAGCGCTCTGTTCTCCATCGCCCTCTATGAGAAGTCCGAGGCGTCCACTGGGCCAGAAAATGCAGGCGAAGAGATCAACCGACGCCTTTGTGTCAAGCCTGCGCCGATCCATTCCGGAAAGGCCTTGCCCTTCTGCCAAGCTGCGCCAGAGTTCGGTCAGATCGTCTGGAATCATGAGAACAGCTCCTCGAGCTGCTTTACGCTGTTTTCGGCATAGTCGATCAATGGTGCGTCGTCGTCGAATGGAAAGCTGACAGCGAAACCCATGATTGGCACGCCGCCTTCAAGGCTTGCATCGATCGGATAAATCAAGAGCAATCCGCGATCCGGGTCTCTTTGTCTGCGTATGAAGGGTCCACTCGCCGACCTCGGCTGATCACGCTTGGGCGGCGATTTTCGTTTCCATGCGGCAATCGTATCTTTCAATGCTCTATCTAACTGGCCTTGATCAAAGTCGATCGTTTCGTCGCGGGGGCTTACCAGCCGACCGATGGTGACCTTATCAGGATCGCCTGGCATGTGGTTCTCGCGTTCAGTTAGAATGACGTCATACGGACCAATTTGGGCTTGGACCTTTGAGCGCCCGCTCGCAACAAGCGTTACCGTCCATTCCTGCAGCCGACCTGCGGCAACACGATTGGCGATGTAGTCGGAGATTGCCTTGGAATTGGCTTTCCAAGAGTCGCGCGATGTCTCAAGAGTTCCCATCAATTCAGCCACCTTGTGGCCGTCTACGTCCTCCCATAGATATCGGCCACCGTTTACTTGAGTGCGCGGCAATTCTGTCAGAAACTGAGCAACAGTGTCTAAGTTCTGCTTGGCACTTGAAATGTCGAACGAAACGGTTTCGGAGATCGTTCCGGAAAAACCAGCCCGAACGGCAGCACCCGACCGCATTTTGTTGGCAGCGGTGATCAGCATGCCGTCGGGATGCGTTCGTACCCGATTTCCAAACTGGAGTGGATTCTCGCCATTGGCGAACATCAGGTCAAATTCTTCTCGAAGCTCTGCTGTGGCTGTTGCGATATGACGGTACCAGTCAACAAGATCCGGCGATGTATAGAGGCGGCAGAGGTCCGCATAGCGTGGTCGATAGCCGAACCAACGACCCATTTGCATCAGAGTGTCGTACATCCGAGATGTGCGCACAAAGTAACTGACGCTCAGTCCTTCGAGGGTCAAGCCACGGGACAGCTTGTCGCCCCCAACCGCAATGACAGAGAGACCCATTGGGTGGTCAGCATAATCGAGAGCATCTTTTGCGGAGCCATTTATCCTCCGCACATTTATGCGCTTGGTTGCGTCAAACAACTGTCGCTGTATCTGTTCCCAACTAACTTCAGGCAAATCATGGTCTGGCAGCAGTTTTCGGATCTTTGGTGCGTTTGCAACAAAGTCGCGTTCCCAGAGCTGTTTCAGAGCATCTTCTGCGTTTCCGCCAGTTCCTGGAAATTCAAGCTGACGCCGGATATCGGCCAAGTCGTCTTCAATAAGTCTTGCGACCTGATCCTGCACGAGTGTGAATCGTGTGACATGGACCAGCATGGAATTGTCTGCGTCAACTTCACCACGAGCCCGCCGCGCAGCGCATGCAAGAATGAAAGCCAACAGAGCCTCATTCAGCGAGGCAGGCAATGCTGAGACAGGGAGGTCCTTCTTGTGCCTTGGTGGAAAATGGGGGGTCGAATCCCAGACGCGCCTAATGATCGGCAAACCGGGCGTCTCTCCGTCAGTTCCCGGACGATTCAAGCCAAACACCTTTTCAGGACCAATATAGTTGGATGGTGCCGGAATGTTGATGATGAAGCTTCGTGGGAAGAGGTCTTCACCAAACACTCTGGACCGTGCTTGGTGATGCATGAAAACATTTGCGAAAGGCGTCGCCGTATATCCGACGTAAGCACTCTTCTCGAAGGCTGTCAGGAGGTTGCGAATGAGGCCGTTTGTTTTTGTTGGATCAGCGTCCTCGTCAATGTTGCCATCATCGTCTCGATACTCGTTCGTGTTTGCTGAGGCGTTGTCGGCTTCATCGTCAATTACGAGCAGAGGCACATCTCGGATTGTCTTTCCGCCCGGCACATTGATGTCATCGACACCCCGAACCGACAGTACCCATGCAAGAAGGTTCTTCAGGATAGTTACGCGCTTTTTGACAACCAGAATGACCGGGTCGCGCCCGCCCGGAATTATCCGCGTACCCTGTGCCGTCGCCTGCTTGAAATCACCGCCATCGGTGCTGCTGGTCAATGAGTGCGCCACGAGAAATGGGGCGCTGGGCATCTTTCCTGCACCGATCCTCTGGTTTTCCTGTTCCGCCAGAAGATTGAGGCGCGTGTCGAAGCCGAGAAAACCTTCATCAAGCCTGAGCTGGGTTTGGCTCCGCAAACTGTTGTGAATGCCGGCCAAGACGATGACCAACGGAAACCCGGCATCGACAGCCTTGCAAATCAAGCCAGTATAGTTGGATGTCTTCCCAGATTGTACATCACCGACCACCAATCCACGGCGATCCCATTCGCCAGCGGTTTCTGGATCGCGCAATCGGTCCAGAATGTCGTCAGTGAGGCCATCCAGTTGATCGAGCACTTCTCGAGGGAAGCGTTTCTTCTTGTCGAGGTAGTGTCGATAGCGTTTCCAGAATTCGAATGGTCGGCTTTCTTGCGATGCGGTGATCCAGGCGCTGAAGTCATTGTCGTCGATCACGGAATAACCGCTCACATGAGTATTGTTCTTGGCCTCCAGTTCCTTGAGCAATCTGTTTCCGTCGACACTGGCGAACTGCGTCATGGACAGCACCGCGGCGACGGTTCGCTCTAGGGCGTCTTGGGTGACGCGTTGCTCCATCAAGAGTAGCGAGTCTGCAACTCCGTAGGCACTTGTAAACAAGGCCTCACTTGATCCTGCCGTCATTCTGCGCCCTTCTTACTGTGATCTTTCGCTGCAATGGTGATTGCAATCTCGTCAAGAAAACCAGCGATCAGCTCGGGATACTGGTTGAATGGTTCCATGCCCATGATTGCTCGAGCGGCGGACGCTGGTTCATTTCCTTCTTGTCGGAGCGCTGAGTAAACGGCTTCCATCGCTTTGTGCAGTTCCAATAAGGCGCCTTCGAATGGCTGGCCGAAGCCGTCAGGAGACTCGGCATTGTTGATGACAATCAGTGGAGCCGGGACGGTCTGCTCAATCAGATTAAGCAGTGCACGAGAAGCGGGAGGATCGTCGGAATCCTTGAGCACCTTGCGAACAAGAGGGTGATCTCGATTGATCTTGTAGAATGTCTTTCCTTGCTTTGTGAGGTGAGTCCACAGGAATGCTTGTTTTTCGCCATGCTGCCGCTGGAGAATTTTGCCGCGATGCCGGTATATTTGTGAGGCGCGACTGCGCGCAGCTCGGGCAATGCGCTGGAGATCTTTGCGCAGCTTTGCTGGCGGGCGGGCGCGGGATTTCTTGACATCGATCTGCCATGAGAGGTCCTCTGAGTTTGGCAAATCAATCCTGATGCGTGCCAGCTTGAAATGCTCTTCTTTCTGCATGCCCAGACCAAGCCAGTCGCCGGCGACAAGCAATCGACGATTTCGGTAGATGTAGAAGCCCTGATGGGCGTTCCAGCCCTTTGGCCCGGCGCCCATTGCGTGCCGTTCCGCGGAAATCTTGCTGTGATGGGGAAGAATGAATGCTTTCACCTCTATGCGGGCCCCGTCCGCGGACAGCGTTTCGGTTGGCTGGGGATCAACAGCCTCTGTGTCCTCCATAAAGGGGTCCCAAGGTTCGACCTTCCGACCGTTTAGATGAATGGCGATCGCGTTCCTTCCGGTCAGAAAGCGATGAAAGACCATTGCAAGATGCTGCTTTACGGAGTCTGCACGCTCGCGAAAGTGCTTCTGCGCAACGTCGTCGTCAGCGGAAGCGGAACCAACAAGTTGATCGAGCCTATCCCAGAAAAGCACAGTTCCGGAATCCTGCTGTTCCAGCAGTGAGGTATCAGCCTTGTTGACCAGTCCGGCGCCCTTGAGAAGCCGCCATTCGCCTGTCTCTGTTGATGCAATGTAGTCCAAATCCCATCGTCTGACTGCAAGGGCAGAATCTGCCGATCGACTGAGCACCGTGAGACAGCGGCAATGGGAGATCGATGCCGTTTTCATGCCAAGCCCAAAGCGTCCCAAGTCGTTGACAGATCGCTGTGCAAGCGGGTTTAGGCTGCCCGGCCGCATGGCCTGAACCAGAGCATTTTCTGACATGCCTTCACCATCGTCGCGAATGGTGATCCGGGAATCCTGTCCTGCCCAAATCAGATCGATCCAGACGTTGCGAGCCTTCGCAGTAATGCTGTTGTCCACGATGTCGGCAAGCGCAGTGGGAAGGTCATAGCCAAAGGCGCGCAGCGACTCGAACAGTTCTGCCGCCCCGGGGTTGGCTATATCGTAGTCAGCCGACATTGGTCTGCTCCTCTGCCTTGTATGCTTCTTCCGACTTTTCTGCGTTGCCCACCAAGATCGAATGCAGGGCCTCTCCGATCCACTTTGCGAGCAGTGGTGGAACGGCGTTGCCAACTTGCACATACTGTTGGGTGCGATTGCCTTTGAAGAGATAGTTGTCTGGAAAAGTTTGTAGTCGAGCTGCCTCACGAACGGAAAGGCTACGACACTGCAGAGGGTCAGGATGAATGAAATAGTGCCCATCCTTTGAAATATGAGACGTTATGGTGGTTGAAGCGGCATTCCACAGCTGGACGCGAAAACGGTCGGAGAACTTTCCTGTAGACCAGTTTTTGTGGTTTGGGGCCAGCTCGTCAGGGTAATTCGATGCCTTCGGAGAGCGGCCTGTCACCTCTCCAAACACGGCTGCAAAGAAGTATCGGGCCAAGTCCTCAGCCATGTGCCCACGAGTCTGATTATTCGCCAACCTGGTGAGCTTCTCGTCAACAAGCCAATCTGTGAGCTCTTTGGAGCACAGGTTGGAAATGCCTACGTCATCACTCTCTCTCGGTGGTATTTCGTTCATTTTCTGGAATTTTGTCAGATAGTGCTTTGCCGTGGACTTGAATTGGAGTCGTTCCGCCTTGGGCAACCCCGGGTCAAGTTGTGACACCTTCTTCATTGCCGACAAAACGACCGCTCGCCACTCGGCAGGGCCATCTGTCGAGCGACTGAGGCCGCTGCGCAATATCGGCATGCCACCGATTGCATCTTTGACAGTCGCTTCTGATTTTCTTTTATCGATTAGATCAGCAACGGCTCGATCCGAAACACTGCGGGCCAGATCTTCGCGAACGCCGATGATGATTACACGGTGCCTGGCTTGAGGAATGCCAAAGTCTTCTGCTCGTATCACAAAATCGCGTGAACGCGGTTCTGTGGTTTCGCTTTCAGATCTGGGACGAGGCGACGGGCAGAGGGCAAACAGCCGATACTTCCCTGCATGGCGCTGATCGCCCCTGAGGTCTTCAAGAACCTGATCGAAAATTAGACGCTCACCATCGATGGTCGAGGAGAGCATACCCTTCACATTTTCCATGACGAATGCCGATGGTTGCAGCCGGTCAAGTATGCGGATGTACTCTTTGTATAGAAAGTGTCGGTCATCTTCCTCGGCAACGTAACCTTTCTTGCCGTGGTTTCTGGCTCGGCCAACTAGCGAATAAGCTTGGCACGGTGGGCCACCGATCAGGATCAACTTGTCGTTGCTGGAAGTTCGAATCTGGTCCAGCCGGGCATCTAGCTGGGCGGTCGCATCCTCACTGCCAAGCTCATGTTGCCAAGCTTCGCTTTGCGCGCGCTCCCACTCTTCGGGAAACTGCTTGCTCCAGTCTGGTTCTGGGGCGTTGGTGTTTATGAAATTGTAGTAAGCTTCAGGAATGGCGCCGTTGAACTGCCTAAGAAAACTGCGGAGAAGAAGAGTTGAATGAGCGGCCGCTTCTTTCTCTATGGAAAGTTCAATTGAAAATGCATAATCTCCATTGTTGCCTCGGACATTGGAGAACCCCTCGGCGAGGCCACCTGGTCCAGCAAAAATGTCGACGACTGAGTAACTTGGCAATATGGACGTCCCTGCAGGAGTTAATGATTTCTAGCTGATTTCAATCACCCTAGAGGAGAAATACTTCAAGCGGTATGGCCGATATTGTAAATACTTCAACACGTTCTCGCATCATGTCTTCGATCCGAAGCGCCGACACCCAGCCTGAGATGGCACTCCGAAGGTTGCTTCATGCTGCTGGCTTGCGCTACGGGTTGCATCGCAAGAACTTGCCCGGAAAGCCGGACATAGTGCTGACCCGCTGGAAGGCAGTCGTGTTGGTTCATGGATGTTTTTGGCATCGTCACTCAGGTTGCCACTGGTGTATCACACCTGCGACCAACAGCGAGTTTTGGAATGCAAAATTTGCAAAAAATGTGCAACGCGATCAACGGTGCGTTCATGAGCTTTTGGGGCTTGGGTGGCGGGTGGCGACAGTATGGGAGTGCGCGTTGAGAGGGGAAGACGCGCCACGATCAGCGGACTTGATCCAAGATTGGCTGCGGTCAGACCATCAGCAATTTGAGACTGGCATAATCCGCCCCCAGTGTAGCTTTTCGTCGTGATTTCGTGGTGAGTCGAGGAACTGCCTGCCGTCTAGATTTTAAGATAGTATTTCAATGCAGTACCAAGGACGGCTCCTGACGATAATCGTGCAACTCCATGCCGCCGCTTGAAACACCAACTTGAGATAAGAGCGAGCCGCCAGTGATCTGCTCAAAGCACTTGCGGTATGACGTTGACAGAGACACGGAGCCAGAAGACCATGACAGAACTTGTCACCCAAGGTGTTTAAATTGGTTCTGGTTCTTCAATGGGGCGGCCATCATGACGTTTTCGAAAGCAGCTGATCTTTTGCGTGTAGCTGATATGGCGACATCAAGCTTCGATGGCATTCTTTTGCAGGACGTGACCCGCGAATTTGACTGCGATCACCGCACAGCGCAGCGGATGATGCGGGCGTTCGAGGCGGTTTTTCCTCAAGTGGATATTTCGGAAGATGATCATCGACGTCGGCGCTGGCACATGCCGCGCAGCGATCCGCGATGGCTTCAGGCGCAAGGGATCCGCGATGGTGAACTGGCCGCACTGGATATGGCAGAAAAACGTGCGCTGCATGATGGGGCATACGATGATGCACGATACCTCAGGGCACTTCGTGACAGGTTATTGTCTGCCATGCCTTCCAGTCTCGCACGCAGAACCGAGGCGGATGCCGAAGCCCTTTTGGAAGCCCAGGGATTTGTATCCCGGCCGGGACCACGCGTGATCACCAATACGCAGTTGCTGGGTACGCTGACAGAAGCGCTTAGAGCGCCTTGGGAACTGACGATCTCATATCGAGGTGCCGAGGAGGTCCGGCCCCGCGAGAGGAGGTTGCATCCATACGGTGTTCTGCTGGGGACACGACAATACCTCGTTGCAAGGCCCGTTGATGGAGATGCAGTAATGCGGCGTTTTCGGTTGGACCGGATTGAGCATGCGGAGATCACAAGTCGAAGTTTTGCACGGGATCCCGAATTCGACCTTGATGTCTTTGCTGCACAAGCCTTTGGGTCTTATCATTCAGAGGAGGAATTCGGTTTAGTCGCGTGGCGCTTTGCGCCCACTGCGGCACCGACGGCGCGCCTTTTTGTTTTTCACCCCAATCAAGAAATGACCGAGGACGCCGATGGGTCTCTGACTGTGCGTTTTTCAGCCTCGGGATATTTGGAAATGGCCTGGCATCTTTATCAATGGGGTGATCAGGTCGAGGTTCTATCGCCGCCTGCTTTGCGTGATTTGATTTCCGCACATCAGCGGGATGACTTCCCGTCGTTGCCATGACAGAATTTGTCACCCTTAATGCCTAACTTTGATTAATGATAATTCTGCCGATTCTTGAGAGTGTTCATGCGTATTGATCCTTTGATGACCGCGAGCCCAGCGACAGGAGCCACCCGTTTGGTGACCGACGAATTGCTGCGTGAGGTTTACTTGGCACCCCAAGCCGCAGAATGGAACCTTGCCGAGGCTCTGGAGGGCCGGGAAGCGCCTTGGGCCGAGAGCTTTAAAGCGGCGCGCACGGAGACGGTGCAGGCGGTTGAAGCTGGCCTCATTTCCGTCGCACGCACAACCAACGCTCTTGTTCCAGACGAGATTGACGTTTCGTGCCTGCCAGATGGCCGTGCCAAAACACATCTGATGGCTCTGACAAAGCTCTGGCGCGACATAGGGCGACTGCCGGAGCCGCTCGCGACATGGTCACATGTTGTTTCCAGCGCGGGCTCCGATGCTCTGGAGTCACTCCCTGTGCTAAATGCTTCGCCGTGTTCATTTTCCGATGCGGCAGAGGTCTCGCTGGCTGCGACACTCGAGCGACATCATGGGTCGGCACCTGAGGCATCCCATGCCCAGTGGCGTGCGCGGCAGACACCAGCAGAGCCAACCGCAGCAGGCGCATTGGGCCAAATCCAAAATGCCTTGGGCACCTCGGCGCATAAGATCCCGCAGGATAGCACGATTTCCTGCTTTGGATTGCGTGACCCGCGTGAAGAAGCGCAATTCGCTGCCGCGCGCGCGCAGCGGATGCTGGATGATCAAGTCGTTGATCATCCCCAAGATATCGGCCTCCTGGTCCCTGATGACGCGATCTATACGGCGGCACTAAAGGACGCTTGTGATGATCTTGGTCTTCCCCTTTCAGGCGGCCCTCAAGTTCATGCCGCGCGGGATGTGACGGGCGAGTTACTGTCGCTTCTGTTGATCATGCTGTCTGCGCCAGCCCCCCGAACGGCATTGGCATCCCTGTTCATATCACCCTTGATGACATGGCCGCGTGATGCTGGCCAACGCATGGCGCGTGAGATCATGGACTATGGCTGGTCTCGGACGGCCTCCGCGCTTGATGGGTCAGCCCGAGAAATTGTGGATGCGTTGCGACCGTGCCAAACGCCAGAGCAGCTCTTTGCGCGGCTAGGCATGATTGCCAAAGCTTTGCCGAAGGCAGGACTGCACCCACGCATTGCGCCTTTGCGGGCGGTGACAAAAGACGGTTTGGATTGGCCGCTTCTACACAAACTGGCCGCACCGCAAGGGATACCAGCCTCGGGGCATGATCGCTTTGTGGAAGGGCTCTCACTTTTCACCGAAACCAGCCTTCCTTGGCGGCCTGCGCGTCAACTCATTGCCTTGGGGCTGACCGGGCGCCATTGGCCACGCCTTCCAGGGTCTGATCCATTTTTCACCGAGGCTGAAGTTGCCTTGATACGCGACAAGACAGGTCTGGAGTTCAAAGGTCGCCGTGAGAAACTGGCACGGGGCATGGAGCTCTTTCGCCGCCAGCTTTGTGCCGCAACAGAGGGGCTGACCCTCTTGGCGCCGGCGATGGATATGCGCGGTGAGCGTTTGTCGCCCTCAACCGGCCTGGCCTTGATTTCACATGTGCTTGGCGCGGAAAAGCCCGCAGATCTGGTGCAAAACCTCCGCTCGATGCCGCGTGAGACATGGCCAGTTTCACACCATTTGCCCGACGTCTTGCCAAACGGCGGTACCCCGGTTCTGCCTGAAGATGGGATACTCCATCTCAACCTTGGTCTTGGGACGCCAGACAAACCCGGTCTCGACCTGCTGCGATTGCGCCATGATGACAATGGGCAGGTGGCACCCCAATCACCGTCGCGCCTAGAAACCTTGCTTGTCAGTCCGCTGGCATGGCTCCTTGAAGAACTCGACGCAAAGGATCGCACTTGGGCACCTGAAGCTTTGGATGTGATGATCATGGGCACGCTCATCCATCAGGTTCTCGAGGATGCCTTTCCCGAAAATACGCCTGTTCCGTCAACTGATGTGCTCCAGGACAAGATCCCAGGTATTCTGGAGGCCGCAATTGCCCGCCATGCGCGTTGGCTCTCGGGACCATCTTGGGCGACCGAACGCCAAACTCTTTTGCGCGAGGCGCGGGATGTCGTCCAATCATGGTCCGGGTTTTTGGCGGCAGCTGGTGCGGAGATTTTGCAAAACGAGATCGCACTCAGTGGCGATCATGGCGGATTGATATTGCGTGGGAAGGCTGATTGCCTTTTGCGACTGCCCGACGGACGTATTTTGGTGGTGGACCACAAAAGATCGAGCGCGCCCAATCGGCGTGATCGAATGTCAAAGGGATGGGACCTTCAAGTCGCGCTCTATAGGGCCATGCTGGAGCGCCCAAGTGAGGATACGGCTCTCACGCGTTTGATAGAGGGCGGCGCGCAGATCGTGACCGCTTATCACACGACACGTGATGCGTCTGTGCTGGCAGACGCCACTGGCGGTGGTCTGCCACGTGTTGAGGCTGCACAGCGTGATGTCTCGGCAGAGGCAATGGCACATCTCGCGGGTACTGTCGTGGAGGTCGGAGCGGGGACAGTGCGTCTGAACCGGGTCGGAGATGTTAAACGGTTTGAGAAGGAACGCGGGATCAAAGCTTACGCCTTGGAAGAAAACCCCTTGGTTGCTGCCTTTACTCTACCTGAGGAGGATACCGCATGACCCATTTGTCTCTCGTTCCCGCTGGCGCAGGTGCCGGTAAGACCCATCATATCAAAGAGACTCTGGCAGATTGGGTTGCAAGGGATGAAATTGCTGCGAGCAAGATTCTCGCCGTTACCTTCACCGAGGCAGCCGCTTCAGAAATGCGGGATCGTGTTCGCGGGGAATTGATGGTGCGCGGTCGAATCCAAGACGCATTGGAAATTGACCGTGCTTATATGGGCACCATTCACGCCTTGGGTCAGCGCCTTCTGACTGAACATGCCTTTGCGGCAGGACGGTCTCCTGAAAGCCGCCTTTTGAGTGAGCCTGAGCGCGACTTGCTGATCCGGTTGGAGATGTCGCGTTGCGAGGCTTTGAAGCCGCTGATGGCGGATTTGGGGCGTTTTGGGTATGCTTGGGACCCGCAGACGGGTTTGAGCGCGGAGGATAAATTCCGCGCCAAGTTGCTGCAAACTGTCGATCTTATTCGCAGTTTGGGTGATCGTGGCGCGGCAAAGGACATTGTGAACACGGCACTTACGGCCCTGACAGAGGGCTATGGCGCTTGTGAGGCTGATGGCGGGCCAATGACGAAAGACCTCCACCTCGCCGTCCTAGCACTTCTGGATGCGTTTCCCGACAATCTTGCACCTTTTTTTGCCACCACAAAGACTGTCGCTGATACGTTCTCAAAAAATTACAAGGAGTTGCGCCGAGCAGCAGAGGATGGGGCGTTGGAGCGTGATTGGGCGTTGTGGCAAAAACTGCGTCAGCTCCGGCTTTCTAATTCTCGTTCCAAGACGCCCGACGGGTATGACGCGCTGGCTGAATCTGTCATCAGCGCGGCTGACGCATTGCCGCGCCATCCGGGCCCACTGGCAGACGCTTGCGCGCATCTTACCGCACTCGTGACCGGGGCACAGGAGGTGCTTGAAGCTTATCAGAGAGCAAAGCGTGAAGCGGGCCTCATCGACTACGCCGATATGATTGTGGAGGCAGAAACTCTGCTCAGAACACGGCCAGAAATTTTGCAGGCGGTCATGGGTGAGATCGATTGCGTTGTCATCGATGAGTTTCAGGACACCAATCCGGTGCAGTTCGCCTTGCTTTGGCGACTTGCGCGTAGCGCCAAACGCGCGCTGATTGTTGGCGATACCAAGCAGTCCATCATGGGGTTTCAGGGAGCTGATGCGCGCCTCTCTGCAGCGTTGCAATCGGCGAACCCGGATGTGATCGCGCCGTTGGATCGCAATTGGCGCTCTGATCCGCGAATTATGGATGTGGTCAACACGCTTGGTCCTGTTCTGTTTCCGGGCGGCTACGATCCATTGACCCCGCAGCGCGCTGTCACCGGTGAGACGGCCCTTGAAGTTATCAAGCTGCCAAGCAGTGCGTTCACGAAAGGGCCCGAATGCATTGCCAACCGCATCGCTGACATTCTGTCGGAGGGCACACAGGTATTTGACAAAGTATCTGAAAACCTGCGCGCGGCCCAACCCAATGACATTGCGGTGCTGTGCTATACACACGGTCACGCGAGCCAGGTCGCGGCCGCATTGGAAGCACATGGCCTGCCCGTGCGCATCCAGCAAGATGGATGGCTCGGAGCAGCGGCGATGCGCGCTGCCCGTGCTGCGCTGGCCTATGCCGCCGACCCAAGTGATTGCCATGCCGCCCTCACTTGGCTCACGCTCGGCCCACCGCAAGTGGCGTTGGAGGAAGCTCTTAGAAATGCTGCCGACGGTGTGCTGGACACGCATATAGCCTTAGAGACATTGCGGCTCTTGAAACTGGAAATTGAGGCGCTCCCGATCGCAGATGCGATGGCTGCAGTGATACGGGCGACTTGTTTGCGGGACTGGGCTGCTGGGTTGCAGTCACCCGCCCAAGCTTTGGCAGATATTGCTCGGCTTGAGGCAGAGGCCCAGGACTTCGACCGGATGGTGCCCGGCCTGCGCGCTGCCGCTGGCTATCATGGCAACAGTCTGCAGGTCTTTTTGGGATGGATTGCGGGTCAGACGGAAAAAGACTGGAATCGTCACCCCAATCC
This sequence comes from Paracoccaceae bacterium, assembly GCA_033344815.1. Taxonomy (NCBI): domain Bacteria; kingdom Pseudomonadati; phylum Pseudomonadota; class Alphaproteobacteria; order Rhodobacterales; family Paracoccaceae; species Paracoccaceae bacterium. The sequence goes on from JAWPMR010000001.1 coordinate 3,396,007, forward strand.
CGATGCCTGGTCAGGCACGGGTATCGAGGTATGTACGTGGCATGCTGCGAAAGGGCGCGAATGGCCTATCACTGTTGTCGCGGGACTGGATCAGAAGATTGCTGAACGCGCCGGTACGTTGCGCGCTGAGTTCGAGCGTTTTGACGATTTGGATCAAGTGCTGGATCATGCAGGCCTTAGCTATTTTCCTGATTTTGACGCACCGGAAAGCCAACAGGTGTTTTCCGATGCACAGCATCCTCACGACGGACAGGAATCCGCCCGAAAACTCTATGTGGCACTGACCCGCGCGCGCGACAGGCTCATTCTTGTACTGCCAAAAGAGCGGACGACCTCACGCGAGCGGCCGGAACGGATGGTGGACGTGCTCCGCGACAAGGGTGGTTTAGTGACACATGAGACTGGGCTCACCCTTAGTGGGCGCGCTTTTCCTACACGCATAAGTGACGGGATCGCAGCGGAACCTGACAGGACGGAGGTATCGGACGAAATGGTGCATGCGGGCTTTGGAGCCCGTCGCGCAAGCGACGCTACTCCAAAAACGGTTTGGCGGCGCAGCCCATCGACTTTGGAAGCGGCGCAAGACTTCACCAGCAACCCTTTGACAACAATCGATCTTGGCGCGCCGGTGACGGACACACGGATGGTGGCTGCAACGATGCGGGGTACAGCCTGGCATCTGGCATTGCGCGTCTTGATACAGCACCCTCACAGAGTCGAACACTTGCGCGCCGCGACGGGTCTTTCCGAGGCAACGCTCACGGAGATCGGGGCACAGGCTGCCCTCCTGACGGCATGGTTGAGCGAGCGTGGTTATGATCGACTGCATTTTGAACTTCCTCTGCAAGAGATCGCCTCAGACGGCTCCGAGACAAACGCCATTGTCGATTGCGTCGCCGAGGGTCCTTCAGGTGTGCTGATCATTGATCACAAATCTGGGGCTTGTCCTGATCCAGAGACACGTTTCGCCACGTATTTACCTCAGCTTACAGCCTATGCGGACCTAGTGCGCCAAAACTGGCCAGAAAAGCGGCTAGACGGCGTCGTGATCAATTGGATGAGCGAAGGGACACTGTCGGTTTCCCCTGTTGCGCAGGAGGAACGCGTCTGATGTCCCTTCTGGCATGGATTGATTTTGACCAAGCCGATCGTGACCGGACCCGCCGGATCATGGATTTGTTCGGCCAGGAAGACAGCCGGGACGAGTTGGGATTGGGCTCTGTGCGCGACGCGTTGGCGGACTTGATGTTTCCCAGCACGTCCACCATCCAAACGCGTCTCAGATACATGCTTTTTGTGCCATGGATATATCAGATGGCGGGCCAACAAGCCGGGACGGCCGCCGTTCGGCAGACGCTAGCACGAGGGTTGGAGTTTCGCCTGATTGAGGCTCTAATCAATGGCGGCGAAACACAGAATGTTATCGGACGAGAAGCGCGGGAAACGCTGAAACGCCTGCCAAGTGATGTGTATTGGGCGGGTCTTTATACGATTGGCATTCGCCGCTTTCAGGGGAGCCGAAACGCCTGCTTTGAAGCCTCGCCCAGAGAGGCCCGCTCACTCTGGGCCTCAGGCCTGCCCTCTGCTCCTGAAGGTTTTCTGGAGGATTTGGACAGTTCGGTTGCTTTCGCACTGACGCCTGATGAGGCAGGGTTCATTCGGGATCGCTTGACGCATCAGGCTCCCACCAGCCTGTTGACGCTTTTGGCGCGAGAAAAAACCGCACCTGACTGTGATATGATCTGGAAGCACCCGCGACGATCAGATTGGCCAAGGGATATCACGATAATTGTGAAACATGCGCATCGGTTCTCGGATCTGATGCATGGCGCGTCGTTGCTTTATAATCTCATGCTTTGTGAGAAGGCCGCAACGATGAAGGGTGGTGATGGTTCCACTTGGCACGATCGCGGTGAGAACTATGCGTTGCTGCTGGATAAATGGGCCCAGTCCCTGAACATCAGCCAGTTGTTGGATTGGGATCTTTTCGAGCTTTGGGATCTGTCACGGGATACCATTCACAAAGTGAAACCGCAGACATGCCGTTTCATTGAAACCTGGCGCGACATCGTTGTGCGCACAAATGGCCTTGTTGCAAATAATACCGAGGCGCGCGCGTTGATCAAAGATCGGGAGATGAGACTAAAGGGAGGAAAATCCCGCTTCCGAAATGACGGTGCGCTGATGCGCTGGAGTGGCGCATCTGGAACAGCACCGCTGAACTACAGATGGCAGCCTGTTGTCTCCAATCACGTCAAGGATTTAGTAGATGCCGGATAGCGCTGCGCTAGATCCGCAAAATCGTGCACTTTATGGGGAAATCCTGCGCGCACCTGCGGGCTTTGAGTTGGATGCAGCTCTGGCCACGACTTACACGCTTGACTTTGAAACAGCTCTTGTGGTTCCGGCGACCCTTGCGTTTCACGCAGCTGAAAACAGGCAGGAGACACTCGACACGCCGCTTGCCCTTCTGGAAGGGTTGGAGCGATTGTCATCGCGCATCGCCATCTTTTGCGAGGCGGGTCGGATTAAAGCCGTGCCAAAGGGTGCCAACCGCCTGACAGCGCTTTTGGAAGAGACTGTGACAGAAGTGGTTGCACCACGCGGTGGTGCGTTTCACCCCAAGCTTTGGCTTTTGCGTTTCAAACCACTTGGTGGAAAAGGTCCGTCGCGCCTGAGGCTGGCACTCTTGTCTCGCAACCTGACGACAGATGCGTCCTGGGATCTGTCATTGTCCTTGGATGGTGCGACTGAGTCATCAACGAATGCCGCGAATGCGCCACTGGTTTCCCTGATCCGCACTTTGCCAAGCCTGTCGTCCGGCCGTCCAACGCCTGACCGTGTAACGCGCATGGTGACCTCGCTTGCTGATGACCTGGCCCGAGCCTGTTGGATCCTGCCAGAGCATGTGCGTGCCATCCGATTTGCCGTCAACGGGCTCACTGACCGTGTTTGGCGACCTAAGATCGGCAAGAGCCTCGGGATCATTTCTCCGTTTGTCACCGACAGTGCTCTCGCGACGCTGGCGGGTAGCGTTGGACCTGAAAAATCGTTTCTGCTTGGGCGCAGCGATGAATTGGCTTTGTTGAAGCCAGAAACGCTTGCATATTTCGCCTCTGTCCGCGTTCTTGATGAACTAGCCGAAACCGAAGATGGCGAGGACGCAGAAGAGGGTACCAAAGGACCCGTTCCGGCGCGTGGCCTGCACGCAAAGGCTTTCATCACCGAGCGGTACTCCAGCACCGAAATCACAATGGGGTCCGGAAACGCCACGCGGGCTGCTCTGCTTAGTGGAGAAAATGTTGAAGTCTTTGCGACGCTCTCGGGATACACGCGTGATTTGGGATCAGTTGAACAACAGCTTTCGTCTGAACATCTGGGCCGTTACTTACGCGACTTCGTACCGTATATTCCAGAGGATGTCTCCTCTGAGGAGGCTGCCGAGGGGCGGCTGGATGAAATCCGGCGGCAGCTGGCGCAGGCACATCTGCAGATGCGCTGTGAGACCTATGAGGGCGATTTGATTGGCCTTCATCTATCGGCGGCAAATGCAGTGCGTATTCCAGAAATTGCGGAGGTTCGTATTTGGCCATTGGTCGCCGGGGATGGGTTCGGCGTTGAGCTTTCGGCGCTGGATGGTAAGGAACAACTCTTGGCGCGGCTGCCCCTCAAGAATGTCACGCGGTGGGTTGGCGTGCAGCTTAAGGACAAAGAGACAGGTCTCGAGCAAGAGTTCACGCTCGGAACAGAACTTAATAATCTGCCAGAAACCCGGACCTCAGAAATTCTGCGTGCGCTCATTGAGAACAAGGAGGCTTTCTTGCGCTATATTCGTCTTCTGCTTGGAGACGTTTCAGAGGCTGCGAAGGCTTTGTTTGCGGCAGGCCAAGGGGGCAAGTTCTTTGGCGATTTTTCTGACAACAGGGACGCACCGCTTCTGGAAGATATGGTCCGCGCCTTGGCGGGGGACGGCAGGCAATTGCGCGACATTGAACGGTTGGTCACCCGTTTGAGTGATCCTGAGACTGGGAAAAGTGACGTCATCCCAGCAGATTTCTTGGCGCTGTGGGAGACATTCCGGCAAGTCGTACCGACGGAGCCAAGGGATGGCTGAACGTTTTAGCGCCGAGCGCGCTCTTCGCCCGCTGAAGCCATTTCAGCGCACCACTGTCGAGTATGTTTCGCGCAGACTTCTGAGCGATCCGGACGCTGTTCGGCATTTTCTGGTGGCTGATGAAGTGGGGCTTGGCAAAACCATGATTGCGCGTGGTGTGATTGCCCGCACCATCGAAGCGCTCCAAGATACCGTGCCGCGTATTGATATTGTCTATATTTGTTCAAACGGTGCGATTGCCAAACAAAACGTGGCCCGCTTGAACGTGATGGGGGGCGAGCAGTCTCGGATCTTGCCAACCCGTCTCACAATGCTCGCACTGGAGCTGGCACGTGCAGGCGGTATCAAGGAAAAGGGAGTTAACTTCTTTAGTCTGACGCCGGGAACATCGTTGGACCTGAAACAGGGTGGCGGCATGAAACAGGAACGTGCCTTGATCCTGCGACTGATTTGGGATCTCCTCGATGATCGTCGCGGGGTCTCCAAGATGCTGCAGGGCTATGCAGGCAAGGAGGGCTGGAAGTCCACGCGCGGCTGGGTCGATGCGCAACCCATTGAGCCGCAGATTGCCCAAAGGTTTCAGAACGCAATTTCCAAGCGGCCGGACCTGCTTGCTGAGCTTGAAGCCTGCGCGCAGTGTTATAAAGGGCTTCGGCACAATGATCGGGACCTAAACCGACGGCGCGAAACAATTGTCGGTGAGTTGCGCACCATTCTTGCCCGTGAAAGTGCCGAGGCGCTAGAGCCGGACCTGATTGTCCTCGACGAATTCCAGCGTTTTACCGAACTTCTGCACGGTGACAGTGAGGCGGCAGAACTTGCCCATAAGCTCTTTGACGCGGTGGACCCTGATGGCAACCAAGCCAAGGTGCTTTTGTTGTCCGCCACGCCGTACAAAATGCTATCGCTTCGCGAAGATGATGCCGACGCCGGCGATCATTACCGCGAGTTTCTGGACGTTCTCGATTTTCTCTTTGGGGAACGCGGCGAACATGTCCGCGCCGAGTTGGAAACAGAGATGCGGCGCTTTCGCAACGCTTTGCAGACCCTTCCGGGAAGTTTTGATATCGCCAAAGACATCAAATCCGACATTGAAGGAACACTGCGCCGCGTTATTGCCCGAACCGAACGGGTGTCTGAAACCGCTGATCGTGATGCAATGATGCGGGACATCGACGTCCCGGTGACTGTGGAGCCAAGTGATCTAATCGAAGCGCGCGCTGTCGCGCGCGTTGCTGACGCGGCAGACGCACCGGGCACAGTCGAGTATTGGAAGTCGGCGCCATATCTTTTGAGTTTCTTGCGTGACTACAAGCTTGGCCAGCGGCTGGAGCATCTCAAGGACGCGCCGCCAGCATCATTGGTTCAGGCCATCAAGGACGCCAAATCTGCGCAAATCGACAAGCGTGCAGTGGAGGCCTACGACGCAATCCCAGATAACAACGGTCGGATGCGGGCGCTGAAGAAAATTGCCTTTCAGAACGATATGGCAAAACGGCTCTGGGTTCCAGCAAGTCTGCCTTATTTCGGGCCGCGCATTCGGGCCAGCAAATTGCTCATATTCTCGCAATGGGCGATGGTACCAGACGCGATTGCGGCGCTGCTTTCATATGAAAGCGAGCGGGCTATGGGGATGGATCAACTCGGACACGCATATTCCGATGCGTTCAGAAAGCAAACGCAACCTCTGAACTTCAGAAAGACCAAAGCACGCCTGACAGGTTTGCGTGCCCTGCCATTGGCTATCCCTTCGCCGACGCTCGCAAAAGCAGTGGACCCTTTGACAATTTTCCTCAGCGGTGAGCCTGTACCTGATGTCACGACGATGCGCACTTTGGCAAAAGAGCGGCTGGTGTCGTACGCCAAAAAGATCGACAAGAGACTTCACCCTGCGGAGCGCGGCGGTCTCTTACAAAAACTTGCTGATCGGCTTGGAGAAGAGGGCAGTGGTGTGCGGGCCGAGACGTGGGAGTGGGCATGTGCGGCGTGTCTTGACCAAGACCATGACGGGTTTGGCAAGTGGCTCGCTCAAGGGAAAATACTAAGCGACGAAATCCGCGACGATGGTCTCGAAAACTGGTTTGAACATATCGATGCTTTGAACGAAGCGTCCCGGACGGAGCATGTTTTTGGACAGCCAGACTTCGACATCTTGCTTGATCACTTGACCGATTTAGCATTGGGCAGTCCCGCGACCTGCGCGTTGCGTTCTCTTCGGCGCATGGCGCCCAATCTATCCTACGATGATCCAGCTCTTCTGAATGCCGCAGCGCGCGTTGGGATGGCGTTTCGCGGGCTCTTCAACCAACCTGAAAGCCAGGCGCTGCTACGTGGAAACAGCGATGAAGTCTATTGGCAGTCAGTTCTGCATCATTGCGTAGATTATGACCTACAGTCCGTGATGGATGAATATGTGCACGTCCTTCTGGAAGCAGAGGGACAGACAGATGCCGGCCCATCCGAAGCGGTTACTGTGATCTCCAAGGCTATCGATGAAGCACTCTCGCTCAAACCAGCTCGGATTGAAATCAAGCGGTACCAAGCTCGTCGAGGACGCATCCATACACCCAAACCGTTCGGAATGCGGGGCCGCTTCGCGACCCGTTTGGTTGCAAAAGGTCAGGAGGATGCTGCCGCTCAGCGAACGGTTACCATTCGCACAGCCTTTAATTCACCGTTCAAACCATTCGTGCTTGCCTCCACGTCGATCGGCCAGGAGGGTTTAGACTTCCATCTATATTGCCACCGCCTTGTGCACTGGAATTTGCCCGCCAATCCGGTTGATCTGGAACAGCGCGAAGGGCGCATTCATCGCTATAAAAACCTCGCAATTCGCCAAAATCTTGCGGAGCGCTCTTCTCAGCCTCGAACCATGGTCGGCGCGGATCAGGACGTTTGGAGGCAGATGTTTGACGTTGCCCAAGAAGGTGCCGCGCGCGGGGGTGGTCTGGAACCATTCTGGCTCTTGGAAGGCGAAACTTGCATTGAGCGGTATGCGTTGAGTTTGCCCTACAGCCGCGAGACCTCGTTGATGGGATGGCTCAGACGCTCTGTCGCAATCTACCGGCTGGCTTTCGGGCAACCGCGGCAAGACGATCTGCTGGCCTTTCTTAGCAACTTGAATGGCTCGACGGATGAGATCGATATGGAAGCGCTGCAGATCAGTCTCAGGCCATAGAAACCAGGCCTCTTGTTTGGCCAAGCGCAAGGACTCTGCGGCGGGGACCGAACATTTGAGAATATTACGCTGCTGCTTGAAAAAGCAATTTGAGATCAGAGCGAGCCCCCGCAACCATCTCAACTTGCGATGCAAGTTCACGAAGATCGGCCGCCCCTACCGGGTGGCCGTCTTTCGTTTGCAAGTTGAGATTTGAGCGCCCTCCCGCAACCAACGATCTCTGCGATAGCAGGTTGTTTAGTGCCTCGGCCTCCGAAAGGAAGTCGGGGTTTTTCTTTCCTGCCGCAAATCGCAGGATTGCGCCTAGATCGCCGCGCAAGATGATCGCCAATTACCCGTTGTCAGGCATGAGCGTTACTTGCTCGATCAGCGACCGCAGAACCTCGACCGCTGGTGCGCGGTCCTGCTCGCGCTGTAAGTTCTCGCATAGCTTGCCGACATGATCCTGATAGACATGTGCCATGTTCGGATGCAGCAGGGGCGGTGGCTCATCGGCATTTGCTAGCATCTCAGCCAGTTCGGCTTTGCGCGCTTCCAGCTTCTCGGCCTTGTCCTTCAGCTTGAGTGGCGGGTAGCCCTGTAGAATGGCGTCGACCATCTTGTCCAATTCACGATCAGCCCGTTCAAACTCTTTTTGCCATCCAACCAAATCCTCGCCACGCTCGATCCTAAGACGGTTCACCTCATGCGTAAATTCGGCGCAGAACTCCTTGAAGAGCTCCGGCTCCATCAAATGCTTGCGCAAACCGTTCAGGATCGAGGCTTCCAAAGCATCGCGCCGGATATTCATTCGATTGCTGCATGTCCCTTTGTTGCGGGCTGTTGAACAGCCCAGCAGGTCTTTTGAGATCAGCGAATAGCCACCGCCGCAGCATCCGCATTTGATGAGGCCCCCCAAAAGGTGCTTGGGTCGCCTGCGATCATTCATTGGATTGCTGCTATCCCCGGTTGTATCGAACGTAAGGCTGGCTTGTAGCGCCTTGACCTCGTTCCACATCGGCTGTTCAACAATCCGTAGATCAGGCACTTCGTGCACAACCCATTCGCTTTCCGGGTTCGGGCGGGACACCCGCCTGCCGGTGTCGGGATCCTTCATGTAGCGCAGCCGGTTCCAGACCAGCCGCCCGATGTAGAGTTCGTTGTTGAGAATACCTGTGCCGCGCTTGGGGTTACCGTGGATCGTCGAAGGCCCCCATTCCTTGCCCTGCGGTCCCGCGATGCCTTCCTCATTCAAGGTCAATGCAATGGTGCGTGAGGATTGCCCGGCGAGGTAATCGCGGAAGATCCGCCGTATGACAGCCGCTTCGATCGGATTGATCTCGCGTTCCCCCGCTCGTCCGGGACTGCGGTCCGAACCACGTCATAGCCAACGCAGCGCCCGCCGCCGGACCGCCCCATTTCCACCCGACCACGCAGACCGCGCCGAGTTTTATCCGCAAGATCCTTCAGGAAGAGCGCCCCCATTGTGCCTTTCAGGCCGATATGCAGCTCGCTGACCTCGCCTTCGGACAGCGTCACGATGCTGTCATCGGCGAAGCGCATCCCTTTATAGAGCCCGGCGATATCTTCTTGGTCCCGCGAAAGCCGATCCAGTGACTCCGTAAGAATTACATCGAACCGCCGCTTGAGCCCATCGGCGATCAGTTCCTGAACGCCTGGACGGAGGAGCGAGGCCCCGGAGATCGCACGATCCGTATAGCGGTCGATAATCGTACAGCCTTCGCATTCCGCGCGTGCACGGCAGATGCGTAACTGATCCTAAATTGAGGCATCGCGTTGATTGTCAGATGAATACCATCCGTAAAGTGCCGCTTTCATATGCTCACCTCCCTAATCGCGGGGGCTGCTCTGTCCATGACGCGCGGTTTCCGCTTCGACAAAATCTCTTGCAGCTTGCCGTGCCAGCAGACGAACCAAGTCGACCAGACGTGGGTCATCGCTTGCACGTCCCACGCGCACGATTTCGCGATCTGCTGTCCCGGCCCCAATGGAGCAATGCCCTGTCGAGGTATCGCTTGCCGTCTGGCCGCCGTATTTTCTTTGATCGTTGGGTTCCATAAACTCCAGCATGACAGACGGCGACAGTCCCTCAAGAAAAAACCAAATGGGAAAACAGCGCGTTGCGGCCTGCGCTGGCGTGTTTTGGCGTAGGCACTCGCGGTATGGGAAAATTTAGCGTCGCACATTTAGGCACCGTAAATACTGGTGTTCAGATGTGTGTCGGTCTGCATTCTGTCCATGGAGAGGTCCTCGGCGGACGAATTGCCAGCGCAATCGAACGCTCCCGCGAGAATGCCACAACCTGTCCGAGTCGCAAAACGCCATTGAAATGGGGTTGCGAGATTACGCGGTTTGTACGCGCGGCTACTCCGGCGGGAAAGTGAGAGATGGGTTTGGGGTGCCGTGACGGGCTAGGGCTGGAGGAGTGGCCTCCGGCGCCTGTCGTGGAGGTTACCCCATGATCCAGGAACAGAATTTCAATGCGCGCCCCGATGCGAATGGCGTCTACAAGGTGGATGTGTCGCGCGGTACGAATGTGGACTGCGTGTCGTCCGAATGGTTTTCGCGGCCGGATGACGAGCGGTATCTGTCGCTCGACGATTTCTTCGCGTCGGTCAATGGTCGCGCGGAGCGGAGCCGGACGCGCACGGTGGAAAGCGCTGCGATCCGCGTGGAGGCGCATCGCGATAACCCTGAGAAGTTGGGGCTGGTCTTGCCCGGAGCTGATGAGCCGATTGCCCCAACGCATTGGAGCTTTGGCCAGCTCTCCAGCCTCGTCGGCGCGCCCGCCGCCTACGCGATCTTGCGGTGTCATCAGGCTCCCACATAGTTGCGGGTCGCACCTGAAAAGCCGCGTGAGATCAGGTACTGCGGGTACTCGGCCCGCAAGTCATCTGTGCACCGATTAACCAGAAAAGCCACGTCCTCAATGGCTTTGCGGGTCTTGTCTTCTGTGATGGCCTGGATCGCATACTTAGGGCGGTCGCAGTTGTGTATGCAGTCATGCCGTCTTTGACAGATGCTCTGCATCCGACGACCAAGATGCTCAAGGGCTAGCTTTTTGGCTTTGTTCTTCGCTGCACCCTGCAATTGATTGTACTGCGGCTGGTTTATCCCGAAAAGTCGTTGGCGCATTTCTGCATGCAATATCCAAGCTTCTACAGTGTCTTGCGTTAGCAACTTACTTCCCTCCCGGCAGAAAATATTCAAGAGGCCCTTGATTTGTTTTATTGAGAGTACGTTCTCCTTTTCGATTATCTCTCTTGCGGCCATACGCCAACGCCACCCATTAGTGGTGTTTAAAACGGCTATTACTGGGACTTTTAAATTGTTTAACTTGTCTTGAAGGTCTCCGTCGGGTTGGTAATCTTTGGCCCTCAGAGTTCGAGAGACAAGATCCGCACATGCATCGCAGAAAAAGGCATCGCTGGCACCAACTGCAGTCATCCAGGACGATCTGAATAGGTCATCTTTGAGTCTGCCATCGGAAGCGCCACCGCGTGTATGCGGATGTCTTGCGCTCTTTTCATGTCTTCGTCGAAATGCTGTTTTGCAGTTCCGAGTATCAATGGAAGTTCCTTTCCGGTTTCGATCAAATCTTCGGGGAACCTATCGCACCAAAAATACTTTCTTTGAGTACTCTTGTTCGAAACGTTTGCTTGGCAATAGCCACGACAGTTCCGAATGTCAGGCGGAGTCGGATTCGAAAAACGGTTCAGATCGCTTGCTAGGCGCGACTCTTCCAGCTGTTTCGTTCGCCGATAGATTTAAGGTCCATCGACTCTTTAGAGGGAGAGGTGGCCCGGGTTTTCCGTGACGGGTTCGGAGGTCGGGAGAGTGGCTCCCGGCTGGCCCGTCGCGGAGTAATCCCGATGACCAAGCAACAGAAAATCACCCTCAGCGCTTCCTGCGACATCCCCTTCAACAAGCTGATGCTTATCGACGCGCTGACCGACTTGTTCATTCTGCGCGGTGTCCCTGCCTACATCCGGTCAGACAACGGCCCAGAGTTCATCGCTCAGGCCGTTCGAGATTGGATCTCAGCAGTCCGTGCCAAGACCGCCTACATCGAGCCCGGCTCGCCCTGGGAGAACCGGTATTGTGAAAGCTTCAATGCAAGGCTTCGGGATGAACTGCTGAACGGAGAGGTCTTCTACTCGCTAAGGGAGGCGCAAATCCTGATCGAACAATGGAGCAAACACTACAACACCAAACGACAACATAGGGCCCGGGGCTACCGCCCACCGGCTCCGGAAACCATCATCCCGATGAAACCCAGGCCAATCATGCACAAACATTAAAGTGCACCACTCAAGTGGCGCGGATCAGCATAGCCATGGCATCTCACAATGATTGGGATAACGCACTTTAAGATTTTTCCGTTGCGCTTGCGTAGATATGACACCGTACAGCGGACAAGTATATTTAGGAACACTGCGAGTGAGTGAGTAGATGAAAGATGCATCCACTATAGTAGACGGCAACAACCTTAGGAGTACCGAGGCCCTCTCAGAGTCGCCGCGCGAAATCGTAGAGACCTTGGCGTCGAACAAAATCAGAGGGTTCCTCGGCACCATCGGTGAGGACGGTCAGTATTTGAATAGGTTTGCTGAGAGTTTGGCAGGGCAAACGACCGACGTGGCAACTGACTATCGTGATCGTTTCGTGGTTGAGCTCATTCAAAATGCTTACGACGCTCACGCCTGCCGGAGTTGAGTTGGCCATGGCCGCTTCCATGCCGCGCTGTCCTCGCAGCAGTCGCGTCAGGCGATAGCGGCCCGGCGCGATCAGGTCTGCTGTGCCCGCCTGCACGATTTCCCATATGCCAGGCGGGCTTTCCACGGCCAGCGCATTAGCACCGCCGAACAGCGTCAGATCAGTGACGCTTTCTAACGTGCCGGTCAGCAGATCGACCACTAGCGCATTCGGAAAAGTGCACCATCCGGCCGCCATAGACGGACGACACCGGGTTGTTCGCGGCCTCACCCCACCAGAGATAGGTCGCCTCGAGATACCGTGTGGCTTTATCGCTCCTGCTCAAGCGCCCACTGAGTTCAGTACTGTCTGGCTCAGTTTCACATCCTATATTTTTAGGTCGAATGCATTGTCAACCTTGGGTTTAAGCGTGGTCATGGCGCGCGAAGGGAGTGACAATAGACGTTTGACGACGCGTTTTTTGCCATTGCCAGATCGAACGGCCAATTCGGCGGCCTGTGATCAATCAAATAGTAACGCTTGCATGCAAAACCACTGGGCAACCAAGGCTGAACAGGCACATCTAGCCGTGGAGGCGCGTAGACGAATGGCACCCCAGTCAGGAAAGACGGCTGACCATAGAAGCTGGCAGGAAGCGGTTGAAGCTTTGTCCGCCAGTGTTGGCGCGGATGCAAGTACCGCCCTATCCAGTGAAAAGATGGTCTTGCGTCCGGGCTTTCTGGCAGTGCAGGACGAGCATCACCACAACGCCGGCATTCACGCCAAGCAAGATCAGACAGCCCAGACGCAAAGCCTGCAAATTTGGCGTCCTTTCATTCAAAGCCCCTCGGCTCCGGCACAAAAACTTGATGCAGTATACGCCGCTCAGACTGCGTTGTTGTCCGGCATGTCCTGGGACGTAAAGCATCCCGTCGCCCGGAAATGATCAGTCCCTCGCAAAACCCGCACCAAGCCAAGCCATCATCGTTACAGAAGACCATCCGTGGGATCGCAAAAGCTGAAAAGTGCGGCGATCTCTCGCTAGCCCTTGCGTTGTGCGACAGCTACCTCAAAGGTTTCCCGGGCAATAAGAAAATTCAACGCAATCGCAAAAGGCTCCTGCAGGCAAGGCCGTTGCCGAAACATGCGCCAGCTTCTCTTGATTCAAAAGATGTTGCGAAGATGCGTGAGGCCTTTGAGCAGGGTCGGTTGATGGAAGCAGAACGTCTGGCCGCCGCGCGTCTTGAGCAATTGCAGCATTGCTTAGATGCTTTGGTCATCAAGGCAGCCTGCCGAAAGCGACAAGGGGCGTTTTCTGAAGCGATACCGTTTCTTGAACGCGCCGCGCGGCAGTCCCGGAGTGATGCAACCGTCCTGAACGATCTTGCAAACACATATTTGGCCGTGGGCAACATAAAATCCGCCCTGAAAACCTATGAAACGGCAATCAAACGGTTCCCAAATGACCCCTATGCGTATTTTAACGCGGCCGTCACCCTGCGACAGCAAGGCAAGCTTCAATCCGCAAGCGAGATGCTGAAAACCACCCTCATGGTTCAGCCGCGATTTGTCGAGGCGCTGTCCGAAAGCGGCTCGGTGGCTGCTGATATGGGGCAGTTGGACTTCGGCCTTGCCCAATGTCGCAAGGCTCTCGAGATCAATCCGGAACATAGCGCCGCACTGACAAATTTTGCCTATTTATCAATCCTCGCCGACGATCCTGAAACAGCTATTTCAGCGTGCAAGACAGTCATCGCGAAGGATGCACAAAACGCGGATGCGATAAACACTCTGGGCATGGCGTATTCGGCTCAAAAGTCATTTGAGAGGAGCATCGCCTGTTTTAGGGAAACGCTCCGGCTCGCCCCGGATCATCCTTTTGCGGCCAACAACCTGGGCAATGACCTTTTGGAAAAAGGCGAGGTTGACGAAGCGCTGAGGCTCTATCAACAGGCAACGGTGTTGCGTCCGACATACGATACCGCATGGGTCAATCGACACAATCTTGAATTGCAGATTGACGGTGCGGTGAGCGCCATTCCGACGGGCGCTGTCTTGATGGAACGTTTGTCGCTGACACCAAAGTTCCAAATTCAACAGGCGATCGCTCATTTCCTCAAAGCGGATGATCAGGCCGTAAAGCAGGCGTTGGCACAATTCGACAAGGCTGATCTACTAGGTGAGTTGAAGGCCATGCCCGCACAAGATGCGGTGTTCTGCAAAGCCTACGCGCAATACCTCGCCAAATTGACCAATTTATACCGTCCCGAGGTCTCAGGTGCGGAGGACCCACTGTACCATGTCGGTGAAAGCCATTGTTTGAGCTTTGCGGGGCACAAGCTTCAGATTGATGGGGCACAGCACATCGTGCAACCGCGGATTTGTTTTGGCTTGAAGGCGTTCCATCTGGGCGCTGCCAAGACCGCAAAGTATCGTGCTCTTGTGGCACGGCATCTCGCAAACATACCATCGGGTGCGCGCGTTCTTCTATCGGTTGGAGAAATTGATTGCCGCTGGAATGATGGCATCATCAAGGCGGCGGAAAAGCGGAAAAGCGATCTGAGCGCACTGACCCGCAAAACGGCGCAAGACTCTATTGCCTGGATTGCGCAGCAAAATGCGCGTTGGCATCATGATTTGCATATGATTAATATTCCGGCCCCGACGTTTTTTGAAGAGCTGACAAAAGAGCAGAACCAGGAAGCGGCTTTAGTCGTGCGCCTATTCAACACTGTGCTGGCGGAGCTGGCCTCCGGACATGGCATAAATGTCATCGACGTTTACTCACATACCAACAATGGCGACGGTTTCTCAAACAGTATTTACCATTGTGACTACCGGCATTTGGACAGTCGCATCCTTCCTGAAATCGAGCGCCAACTCAATACGCGTGGCTGTCCGTCCCCCTACACCGTTGAAACCGGCGGGGCGCAAAATTTACCTGCGTGAATACTGCTATGTCTACCACAACCAAATGATCCGAACGCTGAAATCTGATGTGGACGGCTGCAGGCATTACAGTCCCGACGCCAAAAGCATGTTTGACCGCCCGCACCAATGGCGGTCCAAACGGACCGGTCCCGATCTGACGCGCATCCGTTGAGGAATAATCCCAGGCCCGGCATGTCGGACACGTGACAACCTCTGAAAGGATCGTTCATGGTATCAAAGATGTTGGGCTATGGGTTCTTGTCCGAAACACGGATTGACAGAAATCCGCTTGCTGCCTCATTGAGAGCAAACAGGCGGGCCGGGGTGCCGTGTACTGATGGACAGATTGACCGGTCGGACCCAGACGTCACGCATCAGGTCAATCCTAACGTGGATACTATCGAATTTATCGAATGCTAAGGCGTAAACGCCCAAATCCGAGATTTGGTCAGACAACCGGATCAGTTGACCGAAATGAACGCTCTTTTCACCTAACTTCTAGATCAATGCCCGCTTTCGAAAAGATGCGTTGCAGCGTCGGTTGGTTTTCGGACCGGGCTTGGGTCTCGCGGGTCCTTTCGCCGGCTTCTCGCTACCGAACAGTCGCGGTGACACAGAGAATAGGAAAAGTGTGCGTTTTTCGGCCTTCGGATGTAGCGTGGTATCCGCTCAACTTGGCTAGCCCGGTTGGGCGAGGCCGGCCAACGGGTCGAACCAAATTACGCCTCCGAAGCTTCAGTGGTTTTGTAAAAACGATCAAACGCCTCTTCTGCACCTTTAACAGCTTTCCGGCTATCAGGCGCAATTGGCTTCGTGGCACTTGACTGTCAATGTAGTTGTTAGCCTTTTGGAAATATTGGATATCTCCGTTTTACGCCGACACCCAATCGGAGTAATTTCGTTTGCTGGAACCGGGCAGATGAAGAAGCCGGACTGAACAGATGAGCCCTCGTTGAAAAGTTACCATCGCAATTTTAAACGGCCCTAGTCGCTATTGGCTAACCGTCGCTTGATGTTGCTTTGCCAGCACATCGCCCGAGCACAATCGCGCTCAACAAGCCATTGCCTGACAAATAGCCACTGTCACCGCTGCCCGAAACGCCGCAAGCTGCACCTCCTCCTGCGTAAAGCGTGTCGAAACCTGAGCCGTCGATGCGCAGAACCTGCCCCTTCACGTTCACCCGCAATCCGCCTTGCGTGTGAAAAAGAGCCCCTGTTACCCGCACGCCAAAAAATGGTGCGGCCAAAGGTGTTTCGCTGAACGTGCGACCGAAATGGTCCGTCCCTCCGAGGGGAAGAGCAGAAACGGTCTCATCCAAACGATCTATGGGGAGACCAAATACCTCTGCGAGGCCTTGGATCGTTTCGCTGGTCTTTACTGCTCCGGCGACCTCTGCGCGTTTGAAATCTTCGAATTGTCTCGCGATGGCTGCAATGCGGCTGTCGAAGATGGTGAAAGCTTCGCCGCCGGGTTGGGAAAGCACGGCGCGCGCCGCCTCGGAATAGCCTTGCATCTCGTTCCAGAAACGGTACCCGTCGCGATTAACTTGAAATCCGCCCTCCGTGATGACCGCCCATGTAATCAGTATTCCATGTGGATGCGCGACGTTTCCATGTCCTTGGTACGCGCCAAGGTGATGGGTCTGCGCTCCGATTTCATCAGCCCACAGGATCGCCTCGCCGCGGTTGCCATCGTGGCCGAACCAAACCCCGTCCTGGATTTCGGGCATGTACCGGCCAACCAGATCGCGGTTGCCACCAAAGCCGTTGCAGGCAAGGATCAAACGGTCGCACCCTATGGTTTCTTGTCTGCCATCTGCCCGGGCCACGGCAATGCCATTGATGTTGCTGTTTTCGTAAAAAAGGATGTGCGCGCGACTCTCACAAATGACGTCGATCTGCAGCGCCTCACACCGACTGCGCAGGGCATCAATCAGCTCCGCACCTGATCGCGTTGGAAGACCATGCATCCGGCAACGCGAGTGGCCAGGATAGAGGAAGTCAGTCACGACCGAGAACGGCAGTCCATGGGAGTCTGCGAGCCAATCAATCGCATCTGCGGCGTTCGCAGCCATCAAATCCACAAGATACGGGTCATTCTCACCTTTGGCTTTGGCCTGGATATCGCGGGCAAAAAGAGTTGGGTTGTCATCGATGCCCGCTGCGGCTTGGATTTTTGTGCCCGCCGCCGGGATCAGACCAGCCGACAGCGCGGTCGAGCCGCCGGGCACGGCATCCGCTTCGATCACCAGGACCTGTTGTCCCGCCTCATGGGCCGAAAGAGCCGCGACCAACCCGCACGCGCCAGCTCCAATGATCAGTGTTTCACAGGAGATGTCAAAGGCGTCTGGCGGTGGCAGGACCTCAGTCTTTGGCGTCATAATGCGCACCTGCTTCCAACTGTTCCGTAGTGCCGATCACCGCGTTCAAACCTTCAAAATCAAACATGCGATCAGTGAACGGCTTGTTGCTGCCGTTTGCGAGCAGGCTTTGGTAGTAATCCTGCGCAGTCCGGGCCAAGGCACGCACAATGCCGCCGGGAAAAATTGCAATCGAATAGCCTTGGTGCTCGAGATCCGCAGCGCCAGTGATTGGGGTGGCACCGCCTTCGACCATATTGGCCAAGAGCGGCACGCGACCGGTAAACTGGTGCGCAATCTTGCCCAGTTGGTCACGTGTTTGAGGCGCCTCAACAAAGAGCACATCTGCACCGGCTTCCAAATAGGCTTCTGCCCTGTCGAGCGCCGCCGAGAATCCTTCAACCGCGATAGCATCCGTCCGCGCGATGATAAGCGTCTCTTCGCTCGCACGGGCATCGGCCATGGCCCTAATTTTTCCGCTCATTTCGGACGCGGGGATCAGCGACTTGTCTGCAAGATGGCCGCAGCGCTTCGGGTATGTCTGGTCCTCAAGTTGCAGCGCAGAAGCGCCCGCGCGCTCGTAAACCCGCATGGTGCGTTGCGCGTTCAGCGCGTTGCCAAATCCCGTGTCTGCATCAATGATCACCGGCAGCTGCGTGCGGTCCGCGATCAACGCCATCGTATCGGCCATCTCGCTTGCGGTGCTAAGCCCGATGTCTGGACGACCCAGTCGCGTGTAGGCCACTGCTGCGCCGCTGAGATACAGCGCTTCAAACCCTGCATCCGTGGCCAGCGCGGCCGTAATGCCGTCATAGACGCCGGGGGCAACAAGGATGTTTTTGCTTTGAAGTCGGGTTTTCAGGCTCATGCCGCGCCCTCCAGCCAGGCGCGTGCGTCCGCACAGGTCATTTGATGTGTCACCGTACCCAGGGACAACAGCGTTGCATCATGCACCTCTTGTCGGAAAGCGGCACAGCCATCGCTCAGCATCACCGTTTCGATGTTGCGTAAATGTGCATCCCGTAGCGTCGATGCCACGCCGCCGTTCGTGACGATGCCGCCGACGATCAAATGATCCACGCCGACGGCGCGCATGATGTATTCGAGCCGGGTTTGGTAGAAGGCGGAATAGGCGACTTTCTCGATGACAAGATCAGCCGGGTGCAGGGTATGCACGACCGAGTGTCCGAATGAACCAGGCGCAAAGTCGCCTTTGGCCAAAAACGGGCGCAGCTCTTTCAGGTGCTGTGCAATCAGAGGCGCGCCATCGCGGTCCGGTACTAACGTGAATTGCGCAGAAATGTAGTGCCCACCTTGTGCGCGCAGCGCGGCCACCAAGGGTGCAATACGCTCGGGCAAGTCCGCAATGGCATCTGCGGATTGTCCCGCACGTCCGTAAGCGCCCTCCGGATGGATAAAGTCGTTCTGCAGGTCGATGGTCAGCAAAGCCGTTCGACCCAGATCCCATGTTGTTGGACTACTCATGCGGGAGCCTTCTCTGGTGAGGCCGTCACAGGTTCAATGATGGTGTTGCCAAAACTATCCACACGCCCCTGTAACGCAGGTTCAATCAAAACTGTCGTGTCCGGCTGGGACAGTATCGCGGGGCCTTTGATGACGGTACCGACGGGCAAAGACAACCGGTCATAAATTTCCGTGTCGTGCCACGCGGTGCCAAAATGAACAGGACGCGTTGAAATGGGGTCAACGGCGCCCGTATTGGCCGGAGCAAGGGTGGCCAGGTTAAACTTCGTGCGTTTCCCCGTGACCGCGCTGCGCAGATTCAATATCCGCTGCACGCCATTCTTCAGAAGCCGACCGAATGTGGCACCATAAGCTGCATCAAAGGCGGTCTCGATCTCTGCCTTTGTCAAGGCCTGTACCGCGCCGTCTGTCACTGTCACATCAACGGGGACAGACACGGTGTGGGTCTGACCGACATAGGCCATGTCCAGCTCAAAGCGTAATTCTCGCGCATCGAAGATGGTGCGCGAGGCATCAAGTAGAGCCATCCCCTGGTCCGCGTGCGACTGCATGATTGCCGCCAGAGCCGTTTCATCCAATGTGCTGACAAGCGTGTTGATCGTTTGCACGAAATCCTGCCGCATATCTGCGATCACACAGCCCATGGCCGAGGTCACACCGGGATAGCGCGGCACAATCGCGCGCGCGATGCCTGTCTCGGCCAGCATCGCACCAGCATGCAGTGCACCA
This sequence comes from Paracoccaceae bacterium, assembly GCA_033344815.1. Taxonomy (NCBI): domain Bacteria; kingdom Pseudomonadati; phylum Pseudomonadota; class Alphaproteobacteria; order Rhodobacterales; family Paracoccaceae; species Paracoccaceae bacterium. Next base: position 3,415,499 of record JAWPMR010000001.1, read on the forward strand.
CCGCCCCCAAACGGCATGAAGGCGAAGCGTTTGGGGTCAAATCCCCGCTCAATTCCCACAAGCCGGATCGCGCCCGCCATTCGGCTGTTGGCAACAGTCAGAATGGCCTCTGCGGCCTCGAGAGTTGTCAGATTCAGCGACTGGGCGACGTGCGTGTCGATGGCTTTTGCCGCCGCCTTGACGTCCAGTCGATCCAGCTTGCCGCCGATTGGGTTGTCCGGGTCGATGCGCCCCAGGACCACATTCGCGTCTGTCACGGTGGGTCGATCATTGCCCAACCCGTAAGCCACAGGACCCGGGTCGGACCCGGCACTTTCAGGTCCGATGTTTAGCAATCCGCCCTTGTCGACCCATGCGATAGAGCCGCCGCCAGCACCGATCGTCGTAATCTCGATCATCGGGGTCCGCACGACCATGCCAAAGTCGACGGAAGTCTGCGGTGACAGCATCGACCGACCTTGGGAAATCAACGAGACATCAAAACTTGTCCCTCCCATGTCACCCGTGATCACGTTCTCAAATCCGGCAGATCCCGCAATGTAGCCCGCAGCAATCACGCCCGCCGCCGGGCCGGACAGCGCAGTACGCACGGGAAGGCGGCAAGCGGTTTCCACGGCCATCACGCCACCGTTTGACTGAACGATCATGAATTCACCGTCAAATCCGCCGTCGCGCAGGGCTGTTTCCAACCGGCCCAGATAGCCGGAGACTTCCGGTTGCAGATAGGCATTGAGCGCGGTTGTCGAGAACCGCTCAAATTCGCGGATTTCTGGTAATATTTCGTGGCTGGCAGAGACATGGTCATTCGGCCAGACCGCGCGCACAGCCGCAACAGCGGCGGCTTCGTTCTCAGAATTGGCATAAGCGTTGGCAAACAGGACTGCTACAGCAGCACAATCATCGTCCTTCAGCTGCTGCGCCGCCGCGCTTACAGCGTCCAAATCTACCATTGTGCGTATGGTGCCATCCGCCAGTGTTCGTTCGGGCACTTCGAGGCGGTTGCGCCTGTCCGCAATGGGTTCAAAATCCCCCCGCAAGCCCCAGGTGCGCGGTCGATCACGCCGCCGCATTTCAAGTACATCGCGCAACCCTTCGGTGCAGATCACCCCGGTCTTCGCGCCTTTGCGTTCAAGCAAGGCGTTTGTCCCAGCCGTGGTGCCGTGCACCACAACAGCAATCTCAGACAAATCATCAATTTCTCGCCTGATGCCATCCAGAAATCCGGCGGCTTGATCTGGCCGCGTGGTTGGCACCTTGGCAACTCTTGCGGTGCCTTCGGTTTCATTCAGAACAAAAACGTCTGTGAACGTGCCACCGACATCCACGCCGATCATGAGTTTGCTCATTGCGCGGCCTCCCGCCATAACGGGCCATAGGTTTCGTCGGCCTTCACAGCGCTCACCAGCCCGCGCGCAACGTCGCGAGCCACATCCGCGGGCGCCCGATCCCGGGCAGCGCCATACCCTCCACCGCCAGGGGTTTCGAGGCGTACGGCTTGACCTTGTCGCAATTTGATTCCGCGCATCTTGGAGGCGAGGGGAGGACGCAACCATCCCTCATCCTGCTCATAGGAGAATACATTCAATGCCGCATCAGATCCGTCCGCGATACCCTTTGGCGCAAAGCGTCCACGTTCGCCAAAAAGAAATGCTTCGGCACCGTTTTCCTCAAGTACTTCAATCTCGTAGATCGCGCCCGTGCCTCCTCGATGTGTCCCGGCGCCTGCGCTGTCAGGGCGCAGGGCCCATGTGCGAAACATCACCGGATACGCCGCCTCGAGGATTTCCATCGGGGGGATTGTCGCAGTTGAGATGGGCGCGTTTCCGTGGTTCAAACCATCCGTTTCAATAGAGCCCCCGTGCCCGCCCCCGTAAAAACTGAACATGACCCAAGGCTGTCCGTTGCTGCGTTTTCCTGCAATCGACAGCGCGTTGATCGTGCCATAGGCATTGGCAACGACACGTGTCGGGGCGGCCTTGGCAAAGGCGGAAAACACCACGTCGATCATCCGCAAGATGGTTTCGGTATACCCCCCTGTCGGGGCTGGAAATTCGGCGGACAACAGCGAGCCTTCGGGTACGACAACATCGATGGGGCGCATCACACCAGCATTGGCGGGCAACACGGGGAAGATATGTTTGATCGCCACGTAGGCCGTCGCAACAGTTGTCGGCAGTGCGATGTTTACAGGGCCCGCGCATTGATCCGCCGAACCTGTGAAATCCAAGGTCATACGGTCGTTTTTAATCTCTAGAGCCACTTTGATTGAAAGCGGTTCGTCCGTTATGCCGTCATTATCGAGGAAATCCTCGGCCTCCCAACGACCATCCGGCAGCTCTTGCAGCTCCGAGCGCATAAGTGTTTCAGCACGGTTGCCAAGCGCGTCCAATGCGCTTGTAACGGTCTGGGTGCTATATTCATCCAGTAGTTCGTCCATCCGTCTGATCCCAAGATCAAGCGCGTTGAGCTGGCCATTCAAATCCCCCATCGCCGATTGCGGCAGCCGCGTATTGCGCAACAGAATGTCGATGATGTCCTGGTTGATTTCCCCCGCGCGTGCCAATTTGACCGGTGGTAAAACGAAGGCTTCCTGAAAAACATCTGTGGCAGCAGGATTGTAATTGCCCGGCACCGCGCCACCGACATCATGCCAATGTCCGACCGACGCGAGATAGCAAAACAATTCGCCGTCGCGGAAATAGGGCCGAACCAGCCGCATATCACTCAGGTGCGTTCCGCCGATATGCGCGTCATTGAAAATATAGATGTCGCCATCTTTCAAGTCGCCGTCACTGGCCGCCTTTTCAATCACGGCTTGCACGGCAAATGACATTACACCGACAAAAATCGGAAGACCGGATTTGCCTTGCACAAGCGTATCGCCTGAAGCGCCATGATACAGGCCATGGCTGGCATCATGCGCTTCGGCGATGATTGGATTGAAGGCCGCACGAAACAGCGTGGCGTCCATTTCATCGGCGATCTGCTCCATCCTGCCTGCCAGAACGGACAAGGTGATTGGGTCAATATCTGTCATAAACCAGCTTTCGTTTCAGCGATGTCGTTCCAGACATCCTGTTTGGTGAGCATGCTACCCACGACCTCGAAACGGTCGATGAAGCGAATTCCCGTGAACTTGGTGCCATCGGGCCATTCACCGGAAAGCGTGCCCCGGCAGTATACGATTGCGGCATCCCCAGCACTCTGCATGGCGTCAAAGCCCTCATAGGTCTTGGTGACAAACCGGTAGCGTGCACTGGCCCAGGACATCAACTCTTGCAGAGCAGACATCGGGCCTGTGCCAGGAAACTGCATTTGAAAATCTGGGGACAGGAAAGATTGTGCATACTCGACGTCGCGGGCTTCCATCGCCGACAGAAAAGATCGCACTGTCTCAGATGGGTCAGCCTTGGCGGGCGCGGGCGTTCGCGGGGTACGGCCGCGGTGATAATTCTCGCGCGCGATGTCATGGATCAGGATCGTTACCAATTCTGGTGCAGCGGGTACGACGAATCGCACAGCGTCAGTCAGAGCATTGCCAAGACGCTGTTTCGCCTCTGCGTCATAGCCTTCCAGAACATGTAGTTCGACAATCGGCATGCAGTCCTCCCGCGCATATCTGTATTACTGATAATACATTTAATGTATTTTTGTTAAGTCAAATTTTGCTTGCAAAAATTCACGATCTTAGCTCTTTTATAGCGTGAAGGATGTGAGCGCAGCTTTTTGGGGAGGGTGTTTGTGGAAATCGTCGGGTCAATCGCTTTGCCTGAAGGGGCCAAGGCCAGGCGTGTTTTCCTGTCGCTGCACGATCAGATTTCTGACGGGCGGATTTGTGATGGTGAGACTTTGCCGGGCGAAAAACGGCTGGCGGAAACTTATGGCGTCTCTCGTGTTACAGTGCGCCGCGCGTTGGATGCACTCAGTGAAACGGGTCTCATCGAAAAGCGAGCAGGCAGTGGGACAACCGTGCGCTCCAAGGTGCTGATGGGCAAACGCGCGGCGATGAGTTTCAATACGCTGATGCCGCAGCTGGTGGAAATGGGCCAATCGACAACGGCGCGTCTCTTGTCCTTTTTCTACGGTCAGCCCCCAGATTATGTCGGCCAAGCGATGGGATTGACGTCGTCCGAAAAGGTACAGATCGCGACCCGCGTGCGCCTGAGCGACGGCGCGCCGTTTTCGCACCTTACGACCTATGTCCCAAGTGCCATTGCCAAGAACTATTCCGAAAACGATCTGGCGACGACGCCTTTGTTCAAGCTCCTTGAGCGTGGCGGTGTGCAAATCAAAGAGGCGCATCAATCGGTGTCTGCCACGCTTGCCGGTCCAGAAGTTGCCGAAGCACTTGAAGTGGCTGTGGGTTCAGCGTTGCTGTCCCTGAAACGCGTGGTGCGGGATGTGGACGGGAATGGCGTCGAATTTCTGTCCGGCCTCTACCGACCCGATATGTTCAGCCTTGAAATGCCGCTTGCCCGCGTGGGCGACGGCGTCGGACGGCACTGGGAACCTGCGATTGGTCAGGCCGAGCAAGAAGAGCAGATATGAGGTCGCCGCAGACCCTTTTGGATAAGCTTTGGCGCGCGCATGAAGTTTTGCGGCGCGCTGACGGCGTGTCTCTTTTGTGGGTGGACCGTCACCTTGTGCACGAAGGCTCGCACCATGCCTTTGCCAAGCTGGCAGCGCGGGGCATGACCGTTGCAGAGCCTGGGCAAACCTTTGCCATGGTTGACCATTATGCGCCTACGCGCATGCGCGCGCATATTGTAGACCCGCAGATCAAACGCATGATCGACACGCTGCGCCGAAATGCTTGCGATCACGGGCTGAGGCTGTTTGATCTGGAGAACCCGGCGCAGGGTATTGTCCATGTGGTCGGGCCAGAACAAGGCCTTACCTTGCCGGGGCTTTTGATCAATTGTGGTGACAGTCACACCTCGACCCATGGCGCGTTCGGAGCCTTGGCTTTTGGGATCGGTGCGACGGAAGTGGCGCATGTGCTGGCCACGCAAACCGTTTGGCAGAAAAAGCCCAAGGCGATGCGGATCAGTGTGGAGGGTACACTTGGTGCGGGCGTAACGGCAAAGGACATCGCGCTGAACTGGATTGCGCGTTTGGGCACGGGCGGTGCGCAGGGACACGCGCTGGAATACGCGGGCAGCACCATTCGCGCGCTGTCGATGGAAGGTCGCATGACGCTGTGCAACCTGTCAATTGAAGGTGGCGCGCGGTTCGGATTGATCGCGCCAGATGACATCACAGCGGCCTATGTCAAGGGACGCCCTTATGCGCCGCAAGGCAATGACTGGACGGCGGCAGAGCAAGCCTGGGGCGCTTTGACGTCAGACGACGAGGCCGCGTTTGACAATGATGTACGGATAGATGCCGCCGATATCGCACCGACGGTGACTTGGGGCACCAGCCCCGAGCAAGCTTTACCTATCGATGCAGCCCTCCCGCATCCGTCCGCACTGGATGATAGCAAGGCAGATGCCACTGCCGCCGCGCTGGACTATATGGGGTTGACGGCTGGTCGCAGCTTGGCTGGAACGCCGGTCGATGAGGTCTTTATCGGGTCCTGCACCAATGGCCGTATCGAGGATTTGCGCGCCGCTGCTGCCGTGATGGCGGGCCGCCGCGCCAAAGTGCCGGGGCTTGTCTCGCCTGGCTCGCAACTGGTCAAAGTTCAGGCCGAGCAAGAGGGGCTGGATCAGGTGTTCACCGATGCAGGACTGGAATGGGCTGCGTCTGGTTGTTCGATGTGTGTAGGCATGAATGGCGATCTGGTGGCGCGAGGCAAACGCTGCGCCTCGTCCACAAACCGCAACTTCCGAGGTCGCCAGGGGCCTGGCGCACGCACGCATTTGATGTCGCCTGCTATGGTGGCCGCGGCCGCCATAACGGGCGAGATTTGCGATGTGCGGCCGCTGTTGCAGGGGCGGGTAGCGTAATGGCGGGGTGGCGCTCGCATGAAGGGGTGGCGTTGGCCCTGCCAATTGACAACATCGATACAGATCAGTTGATCCCTGCGCGGTTCATGTCCGCGCTGCGCAGCGAAGGTTATGGCGAGTTTCTGTTACACGACATGCGGCGCGATGAGCATGGTATTCTTGACCCGGCCTTCCCTCTGAACACGAACAGGCAAGCGAGTGTACTGGTTGCCGGTGCAAACTTCGGCAGCGGATCCTCGCGGGAAGCCGCCGTCTACGCGCTGGTCGATGCAGGTTTCAAGGCAGTCTTCGCGCCCAGTTTTGGCGATATATTTGCGAGTAATGCTGTGAACAACGGGCTTCTGCCAGCGTGCGTTGAAAGAGCAAACTGCGACGCACTGCTCAAGCACACCAGTACCGGGACCTGCGTAGTCAGGATCGATTTAGACACCTGCCGTGCGACGTTTGACCAAAAGACCGTTTCATTCGCTCTCGAGCAAAACTGGCGTACCAAACTGGTCAACGGCTGGGACGATATCGACCTAACGCAACAGCACGCACAAGAAATCAAGCAATTTAAAGATCACCACCATCGAGCGGCACCCTGGGCCTTGCCCGCAACGCTGGATTGAAACGCGCGGCATTCGCTGCACATAACGACATCCGGGAGATGTCAAAACAAAAGGGCGATGAGAACACTTTCGCTCACACCAAATGGGAGACTTCAAATGAAGATGACACTGTGGGGCGGCATTCTGGCCAGTTCGACATTTGCAGCGAGCATTGCGCAAGCGGAAGAGACAATTTCTGCGGTGCACGCATTTCCTGAAAGCCTGATCTATACCCAGAGCTTTTTGTCGTTTGTGGACAAAGTGAACGCTGCGGGCGAAGGAATAGTGCAGATTGACGTACGTGGTGGCCCTGAGGCGATTGGCATGTTCCAGCAGCCCGACGCCGTACGCGACGGGATCGTCGACATGGTCTATACGCCGGGCTCCTTTTACGGTGGCGCATTGCCCGAGAAGGACGCGATGGTGGCGTCGAACCTGACGGCTGTGGAAACACGCATGAACGGCGGCATCGAGTTGATCGACCAGATCCACCAAGAGAAGATGGGTCTCAAGTATCTCGGTTGGTTTGACAGCGGCGTTTGCTACAACCTGTGGACGCGCGATGAGCCATCCTTTGACGCGGACGGAAATCTGGAGGTCGAGGGGCTCAAGTTGCGCGGCAACAACGTCTATAATGCGTTCTTCACCAATTATCTGAACGCCCAAGTGATTGATCTGCCAACCGGCGAGGTATATTCAGCCCTGCAGCGCGGCGTCGTAGACGCTACGGGTTGGACACAGATTGGCTTGATTGACCTGAAGTGGAATGAGTTTCTGAACTACCGGATCGAACCGTGCTTCTTTTCCACAGACCTTGGTGTGATCGTCAATAACGATAAATGGAATTCACTGTCTGAAGAGGCAAGAACGATCGTTCAGGACGTGGCCATTCAACACGAAAAAGACAGTGTTGAAGCCTTGCGCGCCAAGCGTGACGAAGATTTTGCCGCGCTGGACGCCGCTGGCATGAAGGTTGTCTCCCTCGAAGGCGACGCCAAGGCGAAATACCTTGCTGCGGCACGCGAAAAAACCTGGGAGCGGATGGAGACCGTCATGGCGGAGCAGCCCGGTGGCACCGGAAATTATGACCGTCTGCTTGAGCTGTTCTACGATCTTGATGCTGCGAAGTAAGTAACGTGTGGGACGGTCCCTGGATCGGCCCACTTCCTACAACCTGAATGAAAGATCAAGGCCAGTGATTTCCAAGCTTTATACAGCGCTGGTCGATCTTTTGGCTTTCATTGCGGGCGCGACCCTGGTTTGGCTCATGGTGTCTGTGATTGTCTCAGTGCTGATGCGCAATACCGGGCTGCAACCCTTTGCATGGCTCTTCACCTCCGCGGAATACGGGCTTTTGTATATGACAATGCTGGGCGCGCCTTGGCTGGTGCGTGAAAAGGGACATGTGCACATCGAATTGGTCACCGCGGTTTTGCCGGCTGCCGCGCGCCGCATTGTGAGCCGCATTGTTGCGATTGCCTGCGTTCTGGTGTGTCTGATCCTCGCATGGAAAGGGATCGACCTGTTCCTGACCAACATCGCGCGGGGTGACGTCGACACACGCGCCTATTATTACCCCCGATGGCTGCTCACCATCACGTTCCCCATCAGCTTTGGACTCATGGCCATTGAATTTGCGCGTTTCGTCTTTGGGACCGAGCTGATGCACTCCGGCGAAGCAGGAATTCACGAATAATGGAATGGTTCGAAGCGCTTGCCCTGCTTATTGGCGCCATCATGTTTCTTATGGCGCTTGGCATGCCCGTGGCCTTGGCCTTTCTTGCGGCCAACATTCTCGGTGCCTGGGTTTTCATGGGTGGCGAGCGTGGAGTCGGGCAGCTTTTGAACAACGGACTTGGTTCGCTTACAAAATACGCGTTGGTGCCGATCCCGCTGTTCTTGTTGATGGGAGAGGTGTTTTTCCATACAGGTCTCGGGGGGCGCATGTTCAGCGCCATTGACAAATTGCTTGGCCGCCTGCCGGGTCGCCTGAGTTATGTCACCGTTCTGGGGGGCACGGCGTTCTCGACGCTGTCTGGTTCCTCCATGGGATCCACCGCGCTTTTGGGTTCGCTTATGGTGCCAGAGATGGGGCGGCGTGGATACAAACCTCACATGAGCATCGGGCCCATACTGGGCACGGGCGGTTTGGCGATTATCATCCCGCCCTCTGCTTTGGCCGTGCTATTGGCGACGCTCGCCCAAATTGATGTGGCCGCTTTGCTCATCGCGGGCGTTATTCCCGGTCTGATCCTTGCGAGCTTCTATATTGCCACGATCTGGCTTCAGACAAAAATCGATCCCACAGCGGCACCGGCGTATGATGTCGAGCCGATGACATTTGGCCAAAAGATCGGTCTGTTGCTCACCGAAGTGGTGCCGATGGTGGGCGTGATGGTCGTGATAATCATATTGATGATCCAGGGGTTCGTGACCCCGTCCGAGGCTGCGGCATTTGGCGCGCTCGGGGTGATGCTACTGGCCGCTGTTTTCCGGTGCCTGACATGGGAGGCAATGCGCAAGTCGGTCGTTGGCGCGTTGCGCGTGACGTTGATGGCCTATCTCATCGTGTTCGGCTCGGCTACTTTCAGCCAACTCCTGGCGTTTTCCGGCGCTTCGCGGGGGCTGGTCAATTGGGCAACCTCCTATGAACTGGCGCCGCTCGTCATGCTTCTGGTGATGTTCGCGGTCTTGCTCCTCTTGGGGATGTTCATGGAGCAAATCTCGATGATGTTGCTCACAGTGCCGATTTTCTTCCCATTGGCACAAACGCTTGGCTTCGATCCGATCTGGTTTGGCCTGATCATGTTGCTTGCACTGGAGATCAGTTTCACGACACCGCCCTTTGGATTGCTCTTGTTCGTCATGAAGGGGGTGGCCCCAAAGGGCACAACCATGCGGCAGATCTATACGTCTGCATTTCCATTCATCGGCTGCTCGTTGCTGCTGGTTGCTCTCTTGATCGCGTTTCCCCAGTTGGCGCTTTGGCTGCCTTCATTGTAATAAATGGTGCCGCGCCAACCAAAGGCCGTTGAAGAGATTCAATCCATTCGCAAGGCAGTTGGCAAAACTGCAAAGGTTTCGGTTGGATATGAGACCTAATTCCATATGTGTTAGGTATCGGGCGCGCCCAATCAAAGGAAAGCCTAGCGCGCAAACAACCAGATCGCGCGCCAGAGGAGGAACGTACCGGCTGTTTTTCCGACCGACACATAGGTCATATCGACAGTGCCCAACTCCACATCCGCGTTGGCCGTAGCCATAGAAACCCGACATCAAGACGACCAGCGGATATCTCAGGGGATCTGGCTGACTATCTGAAAGCTAAGGCATGCCGCACAGACGCGACGCGCCGTATCATCTGCATGGATCGGGTAACTCGGCAACTTTGGCGATAGCGAGTTTTACAGTAAAACACTTTTAACGATAGTTGTCTGCACGCGTTCCCCCATTGATTGATTTATCTCAATCGGCACGCGGCCAATTTACCTACCCTCCAAGGCTTAAAAAAGTGCATTGGAGGAAATTGGTATGTTTATACATCGTCGATATTTTTCACGACAAAATTCCGGGGCCAGGCCGTTTTTGGCAGCAGCCTCTGGGGTTCTCTTGCTTCTCGCGACAGGATTTCCAGATGCTGCCGTTGCTCAGGACGATCCATGTCGTGGTCTGCTGTTTTCCACGTCCGAAGACTTCATCACACGCGGCCCTGAACCCAAGGATGGCAATCCAATCATATCGGATGGCGACCTTTTGGCCTGGGACGTTTCAGCCGGGGCGCGGATATGCCGACGCAATGCGGATTTGATCCGACAGTTTGACATCTCGCGCGTGGACTTGGGCTTGGATGCCGTGGCTTCCGTTGATGAACGCCACGAGTTGATCGCGTTTTCAACGGAACTGGACAGCGTCAACGGCGACCAGTTCACGGCAGGTGATCTGCTTTTTACCAACGGTGGGATCATTCCAAACGCGGCCCTGCTGACGCTTTTCCAAATCCCCCGCTCGCTTGACTTGGGTTTGGATGCCGTGACGCTTGTTGGCGATGAAGGCAGGTTGCGACGTCTGGCTGAACTTGCACGTAGTGGAAGGTTACGTGAGAGTCCTGAACAGCTTGTCGGCTTTCTCAAAGAGTTGGATGTCGACATCTGGTTCTCGACTGAAGGGACGCCGCCGGAAATCGGCAAGCCGGTTTTTCTGGATGGTGACCTGCTGTCAGCGCGTGGCGGAGTGATTGTTCGCTCGAATGCCACTTTATTGCCAGCACTTCCTGCCGGCATCCCGGTGCGCGGTGTTGATTTTGGTCTGGATGCCTTCACACCTGCGCTGGATCCGATCGAAAATGTACCGGTCGAGCTGATGTCGACCGAAATCGTGGGCTTTGGGCCAACGCCATTTACAGATGGTGATGTACTGCAACCGGGGCCCTCTATCTGGTTGAAAGCGGGAGATCTGCTCAACTCGCTGGAACCCGCAACGCGAGATCTGGGACTTGATGCGTTACATGACGACGTGGGCGATGTTGTCCAATGCGCGCCGCCGTCGATTACCTTCATCAGCGGCGTCGAAGTTGGCATGATTGATCCCACGACCGGCCTGGCCAATTTTGGCGGCGTCACGCAACGGCCGTTCGCCAGAAACATCCGCGTTCAGGGTTCAATGCCTGAATTGATCAATTGCCCGGATCTGGCAAATTTCGAGTACCGTGTGGAAGTGGACCAAGGTGCCGGTTTTCCGACCTTTGGTGATCCGGGCGTTGTCCATCCTGCCAGCGAAGACTGGCGGCGCTTGGTGAGGCCAACGCCGGCATCCCCCTGCCCAATATCGCGCAACGATGTTTATGACAGCGATCCCTTGGGCTGGTTCTCGGTCGCAGACTATCGCCGGTTCGATGGCTGTGGCGACCCGCCAAGCCTCGCCGTCTGGAACTCGGCCACGGGTGCGCAGGATGCCTTGGTGAGCGTCCGGCTGGTGATGCGGGAAATTGGCGCACCGACCCCCACATATGTCAGCGGTTCCGTGCGCGTGCAGATCGATAACGATCGCATCAGCCTGCCCGACAATCTTTTGCAAACCTCGTCTGGCACAGGGGACATGTGGTTTGATATCTATCGCGCGTCTGAAACCTCTCCGCTCGGCGATCAGTGCAGGGTTGAAGGGAAAGGTGAAGATGTCGTTCTGGACATGAAAGGGCGGATCAATGACGATCATTTCTGGCAATATGATCTGCACTGGTCTGGTGGCTTTGTGGCCGGAGCGCATCCAATCACCACGGCAGCGGATCAAACCCATTTTGATGATCCGCGCACCGATCTCGATGGAACAGGCACACAACCGCCGAACTCAATTCTTGTGCCACTCAAGGATGGCTTTGATCTGAGCGCTGCTTACGCAACGATTGCAGCAGCCCAGAGCGTTCCAACGGAGTTGCCGGACGTGTGTGGCTTTACTGTGCACTTCCGGGCCTGGGATCGTGCGATTGATCTCAGCTTTGCTCCCAGTGACAACTTCTTCAGCTACAGAAGTCGACACACGAACATGTGGCGGTCTTTCTGCGTGTCTCGCTGAAATCGCAGTGAAGGCAATCTGCTCCCGCCCGAGACATCGGGCGGGAGCTTTTTTCATGCTGAACCTGAAAAATTGCTCGGATTCTTACCAAAGTCCCAGCCCAGCAATGGCCAGGTACCTGATAGATATCGGGCAATGGCCTTTGAAATTTCTGTCTCGTATGGGCTTCGTAATCTGAACACGCGTGGCTCGGATTCACTTCAAAGTACACCCATGCTCCGTCCGGCTTCTCACGCGGGTCGATACCAGCCAACGGGAGGGTCAGTGCATACGATGGTTTCACAGACCGCAAGGCAATTTCCAGCGGCAGTACGCAGGGCTCCAGCTCGGTCGCGCCGCCGTTATGGCCTCTGATATACCGGCAATCGAAGCCGCTGGTCGTGATGCGGGTCACAAAGACTTCTTCGCCCATCAATTGAAGCTTTGGATCCTGTCCTTCCACCCGTTCCTGAAATTGAACCGGCAAATTCGCTGCTTGTTGTACCGGGTCACATCCCGCGCGCTGACTATGCGCCCGATCGAGCACACGGTACGTACTGTTTTGAAGGTGACTTCCTGCCCTCGCGCCTCGGCATCGTGCACAAAGTCCCGCTCACGCTCCGGCGCATTTGTGAACAATGTGCGTGGTAAGCCAAAGCAGGTCCGTCCAATAACTTGGGCCTGAACAGGATTGGAATTGTTGGTGCTCATCCCGTACATCCGGGTCGGCATTCTGCTGCTGCACAGATTGGAAAATACAGTGAACAGTATCACAAGCTGGCTGAAACGCATTCGGGTGAGGCAGTTTTGAGGCAGATCACTGCTTTCGGAAAACTTCGTTGGAGTGTAGCCGTCGATATGGTCCTGTGACCTCTTCGAGGGCGATCGTATTTTAGTCACCGTCTGTCAGCCGACCCTGCAAATTGTCCGTTGTCAGGGTTTTTAGAACCAAGGGCGCCTAAACTGAGTGAGAGTGTGGCTCATCTTGTTTGATTGATTATGCGGTGTGTTTGCGGTGATGCGAGCATCGCGTTTCGAGCGCCTTTTGTTTGATCCTCTCTCGTTGCTGCAGAATGGTTTTGTCGCGTCCAAAGTAGACGTCAGACAGTCTGCCGCTGCGCTGTATCCTGCGATCTCCGAGGCAGGTGACACTCTGCGCTGTGTTGCAAGAGTTTCGGGCAACCACGGCACAACAATGGCAAGGCGCGGCAGCCCAAGCGCTCCCGTGATCCAGAACGTAGCTCGCCACACCAGACTTTGGTTGATAATTCCGCCAAGAAGCGGGTTTTGGCCGGACACGAGCGCAAACACGATTGTGACGGCGGCCAGTATCTTTGCAGGTTCTGCTCCGTCAAAACTATCTCGGATCGTCGCGCGGGACACGACGATGCCTGCAGCGGTCCCGGGCCCTTGGATAATCCGGCCAGCCAACCATGCGGTGTCATCGGATGCCACGCTGCATAGAAAAGTTCTTGCCAGAAAAACCGCCAATCCGCTCGTTAGTGTCGGCTTGCGCCCGCGCTGATCCGCCAGCGGCCCAACCAGAAGCTGCATTGCTGGCAATTGCCGCAAGAAAGACCGCAAGGGTCGCTTGGCTGTTACCTTACGACACTGCCGGATTGGCGGCGACGCTGGGGAGCGATGGTGTGTAAATGTTTGATGGGCACTGACCGACGGCTGCCATTGCGGCCACAAGACTGATGGTGGGTCGGTTGGCCACTAGCTGTCGAGGTTGATTGTATTGAGGTGCCTGATCAATTGACATACACTCCTTCCAACGTCTGAAAGTTTGGGAATAACGCGGCCGCCATGCGGATGGTCTTGCTGGCGCGCGCCATCGCACGCACCTGGCAGTTTCCCATTGATTTTTTATGTGTTCAGGCCTTCAGGGATGCCGTGCCCGAAGCCTCAGCTCGACGTTCTGCCCGCAACTTGCTGATCGAGATGAAGTGGAACCCAAGGAAGATCGGGACGAAGAATGCAGGAAATAATGCCAGCGGATGATCGTTGACGATGTTGGGCGTATCTCGGGACAGCAAATGGGCAAAGCCCTCGGATGTCATGATGCCCAGACCAACTGCAAACACAAAGTCCAATATGCCAATGACGTTCGCCCGCATCAGCAGCTTCTTTGCATTTGGCGCGCCATTGGCCAGCGCCTTGCTGGCTTGCCAGCCCGCGATACCCGCCCAAATGTCACCAAGCCCAGCCGGCAAAGCGAACTCGGCGGGAATGACTCCACCAAGCCAGCCAATCAAGAAGACGCCGCCCATCACGCGCGGAATTTGAAACGCGGCAATTGCGGCGAGTGGGGTCGCCATGGTGATCCGTCGTCCAAGCGGTACGACCCACGCCAGCACCCAGATGAGCGCCGCCCCACCGAACAGGAAACCAAGCACAATTGGAGGATCCTGAAGCGTTGGGGGCACGTTCAGCGCGTTGGCCTGGGATGGAGGAACGACCACGGCGAACCACAAACCGAACACGAATGCTGCAACTGCGATGCTCACCCCGGTCTGTCGTTCCGTCAAGTGCGCTCGGCTGACGCCGATCATCATGATCGCGACTGCAATCAGCGGCAGCGCGACCGCGAACGTGCGCACGTAGAAAATTAGGAAGTCTGTCATGTTCTTACTTTCCAGTTGATTTGCCGAAACCCACTGCGGGAAGGTGTAAACCCAGATGGTTTCACTTTAAGATTACGTTTGTACTCTAAAATTATAGATGATACATAAAATCTATAGTGTCAATTCCCTGGAGCTCGTTTGAATGCCAAGAATGTCAGAAGCCGAAAAACAAAAGAGCCATGCACGGATAATAAATGCCGCGGCACGCCTCTTTCGGAATGAAGGTGTGGGCGCGACGAGTATTTCCGACGTGATGCAGGCCGCAGGCCTAACGCATGGCGGCTTTTATCGTCACTTCCCGTCCAAGGAGGCGTTGATAGAGGCCGCATTCAGCAAGGCCGTTGATGACCTGCTCGCCGAGTGGGAAACCGCTGAAACCGAACACCAAAAAGAACAAGCGAGAGAAGACTACCTCTCGCGCTACCTATCCTTGGGCCACGCCCAGAACGCCGGAAGCGGGTGCCCAGTTGCAACTATGGGCGCGGAGCTTGCCACCCATGGAAAGACGACCAAGGCAGAGACGTCAAAAGCAATTGAGCGTACGTCCCGTGTACTTGATCCGAGGGGCAATGTGGCAACAGATCAAGGCATAGCAACGATGGCTACGCTGGTCGGCACTATCACTCTGGCCCGCCTCGCGAACTCTGAGGATGAGGCTGAAAAGATCATTGAGGCAGGCAAGCAAGGCGTCCAGCACATGCTTGAGAATTGGGCGTAGACGATTTGAACCTGCCATTTGGATGAACCAGATAGCCGCACCCCTTGAGGGCACTCGAACCCACAGAAAACTCGGTCCTCTGACCCAAAGCGCAAGTATCGGGTTGCGAAAAAAATCCCCACCGAGCGACAAATGATGAACACACCAGAGAGGCAAACAAAGATAAAACTGTATAAAAAGCGCGTCGCCAGAAAATGCAGGCCAAACAACTGGCAAAACGGCGCACGCTGTATGCCGGGCAGAAGGAACGAGTTGATATCGAAGCCGAAGCAAGATCAACGCGATTGCGTAAAGGCTCGCGCAGCCTACTGGACCGCGTGACTGGTAAGCGCGCCGCACTGGAAAAACAAAACCAGATAGAAGCCATCCGGTCGCTTCAGCGCGACCGTATGCAGATCATGGTGTGACTGCCTGCTGGGCAAAGAACGAGACCTACATCTGTATGAACGGGCGGTGGTGCTTTCCCATTGCCCGTCAGGCGATTGCGTGGGAATCGGCCGAGAGGATACATGCAACTGAAGACCGTGCTCAGCCAGAAGGTCGCGGGCATCTCGGTCAGAAAGCGGGCATCTGCGATACCAACGCACTGCCAAAAGAATAACCTCGCGTGGCAAACGGTGCGGCTTGAATGGGTCTCGGCAAGGCATAGGGTTTTCCTGAAAAAATACTTACACAAAGTCTCGCTTCGACACGCTTGGTACATCAGAACCCTCACTATTGTGACAGCCCCCCGCAGATGCCTTGTGATGCGACCACTCGGATTTGGCGGCGAAATATGCTACGGTCACGATTGGGGGATCGTCAAATGCGCGACAACAGGGAATTGTTACACGCACGCGCAGCGCTGGAATCCGGTGACGCAATTGACCATTCTGCAACGCCAGAAAATATCGCGCACAGTTGGCAGAGGTGTCGTGAGATGGGCCTCGACCCGGGTGCAATGCCAGAGGACGCAGTGGTCAGCTCAGAGGCGTTGCGAACGATCCTGCAGGACAGACAACGGTTCATCCATCTGGTGCGGCCCGAGCTTGAATTGCTAAGCACCCAGATCGCCGGGACAAATTTCATGTGTGCCTTTGCCGACGAGAATGGCGTTGTGCTGGACACGATCATGGATGCGGAGTTTTCTGACAGCGATTGCGCGCGCAGTGTCGTAACAGGATCGGTCTGGAGCGAGGATGTACGCGGTACAAACGCGTTGGGACTGGCGCTAAGCACAGGGCGAACAAGCATGGTTACAGGAGCAGAGCACTATTTCGGGTGCCATAGCGCCGTGGCCTGCGTGGCGACCCCGATCCGTGGCTCGGACGGACGCATCGTCGGCCTTCTGGACGCGTCTTCGGAATTGGCAGAGCGGCAATACCACACGCGTGCGCTTATCAATCTGGCAGCGACGAATATAGAGAACAGGCTGTTTGCGCAGGCGCACTGGCGTGACATCATCTTGCAGTTTCATCCGCGCGATGAATATCTCGCAACGCAGAGCGCAGGATTGATCGCATTTGACGAGGCCGGGCGTATCACCGGAGCGAACCGCAATGCCATTCAGTTTCTGTCGCCACAGGAAGACGAAGTTGCCGAACGGTTCGATGCGCTTTTTCGCGGCGATTTCGGGACGAACCTGCGAACCCTGGAAGAGGTTGGAACGACGCGGTTGTGGGACAGGCTGGGTTCGGCGTTTTTCGCACGACTGCATCCGGAGTCGCCACAACGGCCGGGCCGCACTACGCGTGCCTTTAGTGGTGGGAGGCGGGTCGAGTCGCCTCTGGCGCGACGAACTGAGTTGCGCGAGCACAGGTTTGTTTTTGATGATGAGATGGCGCGGGAATGTCGGCGAGTGGCGATCAGCGCTGCGACGCTTGGGCAGCCGATTTGCCTGCGCGGGGCTGCGGGCACGGGCAAGACGGCGCTTGCGGAGGCAGTGCACCACCATCTGAATTCCGACGCGCCGCTTATCGTTCTCGATTGCCGAGACCTGCGTGGCGCGCGCCATGATCGGGTTCTGGAGGACATATTGGCACAAGCGCCGGATGCATTGACGGGCAGCGGTGGCACGCTTGTACTGGAGGCGATGTCGGCTATTCCAAAGGAGGCAGACGCATATCTGGACCGTCTGCTGAGCACCCTGCGGGATGCCCCGACGGCTCAACCGTGGTGCATCGTGGCAACGCAGCGCACGCGGCCGAATGAGATTGGCGGGCAGGTGGTAGCACAAGCGAGCGAGACGTTCCTGGCGGTCGACCTGCCGCTGTTGGCGGACCGCACGGATTTTGATAAGATCGCAAGGAGCCTCCTTACAGCGATATCACCTCAGCACAAGCTGTCCAAGAAAGCCCTGAAGGCACTATCCGAAATGGACCGGCCGGCCAACCTGCGCGACCTGAGGCATCATCTGCGACTGCTGGCAGCCAGCTTTCCAAGCGGTGTGCTGCGCGATGTGCAGTTGGATCGGGTGTTCCCCTCTCTGCAACGTCAGACAAAAGCATGCGGACGCTGCAACGACGCACCGATCCGCCGCCGGCGCTGTATCGGGATCCGGCAAACTGTCAGCGCATGTCAGGGAAATGTGGCGCTTGCGTCACGGCGTCTCGGCGTGTCACGCAACACGGTTTATGCACATCTCAAGGACTGACGCCCGACTGCAAGAAAGGGTTTGTTCAAGCGTTGGCTCGTACACTGGAAACCGGGTGTAGTAACAAGATCCGGAGCGCCGGGACGGGTGTCAGGCAGCGCGAAAGATTGCCAGCGCGGCCTCCGCGTCTGCCCGGTGGCGAGCCTGCTCGGTATCGTCGAGAAAACGCAGCGCGGGCTTGGGTCGCTGTATTAACGCCATACCGACGCTCCGCAGGGTGTCGTCTTCGACCATGAAGAGCCCCTGTCGCGGACCGCGAAAACGGTGGGTCTCGATGAAGGTGGGCAGGCCTTCGGCCTCGGGCCAAAGTCCGCGCCCGTCGCGGGCCTGCGGCAACATAAGGGCGAGCGTCGCCGCGTCCACCTGTCGCGCAGGGCGCAACCTTGTCCGGCCGACAACGATGATCGGCGGGTGCAGCAGGTGCCATTGCTCGGGTGTCAGAAGGTGGTCGTGGCAGGGTTCGGATGACTGTTTACCATGAAAGAACATGCGCCGTCCCGTGGGACTGCGCGCGAAACCAAGCCGGGCCAGCAGCGCGCGCGAGGCGGAGTTTTCGTCATGGCAGGTTGCAATCAGCGGCGGCGCAGGCTGCTGAAAGCGCGTCCCGATTGCCAGCGTCAGAGCCCGGTGCATGATACTGTTGCCCCAAAAGGCGGGTGCTAGCCAAAACCATAATCCACGCCCCAAGCAGACCCCTCCAACGCGCGTTCCGTTCCGTTCGATCAGCCGCAGATGCTCGCCCGGATGGCGGCCATGATCGAGCAGTGCACGCGCCGCAGCGTCATCGAATGGCCGGGTGACCGTTGCGAGCCATGGCGCGACGCGATCATCGTTGATCTGGGATGCAATTGCGGGAAGATCGGACTGAGTCGGCGGGCGTAACCTGAGCCCGTCCTGTTCCAGAATTTCGGGAAATTCGTCCATTGCGCTGCATTGCCTTTCACGCCGTCCTTTTGCCACCCGCAATGCGGATCACTTCATCAGAATGCCAAGCCAGGTAGAAAGCAAGCCGGTGATTCGGGTGAAACACTGGAATAGTAGAATTTCCGCACTGCAGCGAAACGGGCGTTGGAACAAGGTGTTACACTGTGCCTGATCGTGCGTAACGCATGTTTACGCTTTCCGGCGACGGTGCGCGAAAATCGCTCTGATTCCAGCGACGCGCGGCAATTTTATTGCGACACTGTGAAGGTGCGGTACCCTTTTCACTACGGAGTGGATGTGCGGGCCGGGGAGGGGTCGATGCAGCAAATTGCAATACCTCGAACCTATGTGCCAGGACACTGCGGATCAGTTAGGTCTCTGCTTGTCAGGGGCACCGGGCAGGACATCCCAGATCGCCGAAAGATCCGTCGCCATACGCTGGTGGACCTGCTGCAACACGCTGTCTTTCAAGGAAACGTCGAGCCTGTCGATGGCGTCCCGCGCGGTCCGCAGGTCAACCGGATCACCCGTGGCGACAGCGCGATCCACCGCGTCGCGGCAAGACTGGTCGACTCCGCCTTCTGCATCGCAGGCCTCCTTCAGGAACTGGAAAAAGCGCGTGTCGGCAGGGTCAAGCATCGCATCGGCCTTTTGTTTCGGAATGCGCGTCCGGTCTACAGGAACGTCAGATGACAGGTCAATCGCGCGAACTCGTAGACATCCTGAACGAGCGCCTGAAGATCATTCAGGACATCGCCGCGGCTAACACGGAACATATGCGCCTCAATCAGCGCGCTAGCGGTTTGTTGGTTCTGGATCTGGCGGATGAGCGCGACGGTATCGACGATCACGCCCACGAGGACGAACGCGCCCGCAACGAGGCGGCGCTCGAGAAGACGATGGCTGAAATCCGTCAATTGGAAGAGACGCTTTCAGCTCTGGACGCGGAACTCGAAGCCACCGCAAAACACGAGGATGGATAGATGAACCAGCACAAGCCACCACAGGCGATGACGCTTTTTGACTTGATTGCCCGACGCTGGGAATTGGACGGCGCGGTGCGGCAGGTGAGATTCAATGCCTCCGGTACATCCCTCGCGGCGATCCTGGAGGATGGCCGGATGGCGTTCGTGTCGGTCAAGGACCTCGAAGATCCGGAATCGCGGGTTCGGATTGAAGCCGATACCGGGCGGACAAGCATCCGGCCGCGCGCCAAACCTCTGCCGGTGCCGGTGGTCACCAAGACGCCTGTGGCGCAGGCAGATGTGGCCATGTGTCGTCTGGGCGCGCAGGGCTTTGCCTTTGCGCAGCTTGAAACCGGCGCTCTTTGGCGGGCCACGGCGCGGGGCCAGACATTGGCTGTAAAACATGCCGGGGACAGTGTTGTGACCGCGCTTGCTGACGCACCACAGACGGGTCAGATCGTGCGGGCCTGCGGTTATGAGCTGACGCTTATGGGCAAAGACGACGGGGCAGAGATCGCATCGGTTGAGCTGACGCATGACATTTCGCGTATCGCTTTCTCCGCAGATGGTCGTCTGCTGGGGTGCTTTGGAAGCGGGCAGATGAGCATCGTCACAGTTGACGGATTCAAAGCAGGTTCTGTCATAGCGTGCGAGGGTGGTGACGTCCTTGATCTGGCGTGGTCGCCCTGCGCCCGCTGGCTGGTGGCAGGTTGTCGCGACAAGGCGTTGTTGCTGGTCGATGTAACGGCAGGCACCAGCGACCGGATCGTCGATTTTCCTGATGCCGTGCGCGCGGTCGATTTCAGTACCGAGGCCGGTGCGATGATCGCGGCCGGGGCGTTTCGGGTGGCGGGCTGGACCCTGCCTGACTTGCCTTTCGGCGATCACGAGGGCGCGCCCATTGAGACCGGCAAACCAGGATTGATGGTCGTCGATCTGGTGGCCGCGCACCCGACACGCGATCTTTGCGCGGTGAGCTATGCCAACGGGTTGGTGTTGGTCTGCCGCGTGGCCCATCCCGATGAGATGCTCCTGCGCGAGGGCACGGGTGCACGGGCCCAGGCACTGGCCTGGACCGATGATGGCGCACATCTGGCCATCGGGGACGCGGATGGTGGGCTGTCAATCGCCACGTTCCCCAAGAACATGTTCAAATGAAACCAGAACCTAAACTGCACACAACACCGATGAGAGGGCACTCCATGACACAAGCTTTATCGCCAGAAGAACAGAGCAAGGACCGCTATTTTCAGACACTGGCCAAGGTTGCCGAAGAAATGGTCGGCGATCACGGCAAGGACTTCGCGGCGGGAGCGCTGGTTCTTGCAGCAAGGTGGGTGGCGGAAAACCGTCTTGGCGAGGCCAAGGAACTCAAGCACTGATCCGGGTTCAGGAATGTCCCGCCGGATATTGCGTTTGGGGATGTGCCGGGGCCTGCAGGCTCTCGATCTGGCTGACGAGGATGCGGCTCATCGGGGCCGCGAGCCCGGCAAGCTGATGGTTGGCTTTCGTGTCCCGTCCTGCGGTGGTCAGCGCCTGCGTGAGGCCCGGTTCCACCAGTTGGGCAAAAGCACACAACTCATGAATGCGGAAGGTCGCGAAATGCAGGCTGTCACCGTTCAACAGAACATCGCCCTGAGCGCGTTCAGGCAAACTCACGCTCAGCGCGTTGCTGTGCACGGCGGCCCCCAGTGTGATCAGTACAGAACGACGCCACTTGGCGTAATCTGTATCGGCGGAATGATCGATTCCTACGGTGTAAAGCTTTTCGGAGATGCTTCGAAAAGCGCGGCCCCCGGCAATATGACGACGCCAGAATTCGTTTGCGTCCTCGACGCTGCGGCAATCGGCAAAGCGTTGCGCCAACTTGCGGCGGATCAGCAACACCAGCACCATGTCGACGTCCTCGGAGATCGAGCGCGCGACCTGCATTGCGGGCATCGGCAAGCCAGTCAGCGCCAGCAGGCGCAACGCCGAAAGCTGTTCCGTCAGCCGCGCCGTAAGCGCCACAAGACCATGCCATTGCGCGGCACTCAGCCCGTCTATCTCGCGCATCGAGCCCGCATTTGTGGCAGCATGCAGCGACCGGATCCACAGAATGCACTGATCGAACAGGAACACCAGATCGACATCTGCGCTGTCACCCGTGGTCTCCATGCGAGGCACGGCGCAGAACCCCGGCAAGTTGCGAATACCCGCACGCCAGTGGCTATCAAATTCGAGACCGGCAGCGGACCAGAGCTGTGTCACGCGCGCCAGAAGCTGCGGCGACAGGCCGGGATAGGACAACTCGGGTGCGACGCTCTCAAGCGGAACGAGTCCGCCAGGCAGGGTTTCGTGGCTCATGGAACTGTCATCCAGTGGTTTACTTGCCCAAGAATAGGCCGTGCCCCGACCCGCTGGCCAGCAATTTGTCGGCAACAGGACAAAGGAAGCGCGCTATGCCGCTAGGGTTGTCCCTGCGTCCGCTACAAACGCAATCCTTCCGGTTGGGTCGAGTCGTGAGCATGCTGAAGATGTCGTCTGGGGAGATAGACGACGCGATCGCAGAAACCGCGCGCCAAAATCCGATGTTGATCCTGAACCGGCGGCCACCGGGGGCCTCAAGCGCGACCGATGTGTTGGAAATGAACGCAGTAGAAGAACCCGGCAGCCTGTTCAGCCACGTATTGCGTGATCTCTCTGGGCTGATTGCGCAAGGTGGGCTGATGGAACAACTGATCCTCGCGCTGATCGATGATCTGGAGCCGTCAGGCTGGCTAGGCCGCTCGACCGAAGAGATCGCCGAGGCGCTGGAACTGTCTGAAGAGTTGGTCGATGCCGCGTTGCGGGTCGTGCAGAAACGCGTCGAACCGGCAGGGCTGTTTGCGCGCAATCTGCAGGACTGCCTGCGCTTGCAGTTAGAGGATCAGGACGCACTGGACGACTCGTTGACCTGCCTTTTGGATCACCTGCCGAAACTGGAAACCGGCGGGATCGCGGCACTGGTCGCGGCCACCGGACTTGGTGAACCACAAGTTCAGGACGGTCTTGCCACTCTGCGACGACTCGACCCGAAGCCTGGCAGCGCTTTTGCTACTGATGCCACCTTGATGCGTGCGCCTGATGTGCGCCTTACGGCTTCCGGCGATGGCTGGGACATCGAATTCCTGTCCTCTTTGCAGGCGGATGTGCGCATTGCAAGGCTTCCGGGTGGCTTGCAAAACGCCGCCACACGCGCAGCGTTGGCAGAGGCACGCGCATTGAAACAGGCGTTGGATATCCGCGGTTCTGCTTTGGACCAGGTTGTGCGCGACGTGGTCAAACGCCAATCGGAATACTTCCGCGTCGGGCCGGAGGCGTTGGTGCCGATGACCATGTCCGAGATCGCGCATAGAACCGGCTTTCATCTCAGCACCATTAGCCGGGTGTTGAGCGGGCTTTTGATTGAGGGGCCAAACGGCATCGTTTCCGCGCGCAGGCTTTTTACCGGATCGGCGTCAGCGCAGGCGCCGCAATCCAAACCGATGGTTCAGGCGCGCATTGGTGCTTTGCTGGCCAAGGAAGATCCAACGCGGCCGCTGACGGATCGGCGACTGACGGCACTCTTGCAAAGTGAGGGCATTTTGGTGTCGCGCCGGGTCGTTTCCACCTACCGACAGGAGATTGGCTTTTTGGCAGCGCCAAAGCGCAAACTACGCGCCTGAAAGGCTTACCGTTCCAGTTCATCATGGCGCTAGGTTTCGCGCGCATTCCCCGAAGCGATTGACTTGCAGCATTCCTGCGCCGCGTTGCGCCACAAGCTTTGTGGTTGCTGCGGTTTTGAGTCTTCGAAAACCCGCATTTGGCGCGTCGCCAAAGCTCCGCTCCGCCGGTCGATTTTCCATTGAACCCAAGACATTGCACTGTTCGTCCTGACCCACAGTAATGGGCGTTACAGAAAGGTTGTAACGAAGTGTTAACGCGCGGTGAAACGACTGTAACGGAATGTAACGGTCGCGCATCCGTCCCAGATCGTGCCTGTCCCAGCTACGTTCAGGAAACAAAATAAATTCTCATAATATAATGAATAAAATCAATATCCTGTGATCTTTTCGCCCCTAATTCGAGTTGTCCGCGACGGTTCTGGAACGAGCCTTGCAACAAGATATGCACAAGATGCGAGCGACCGGTCGGACCCGGTCTGCTGAAAGAACGAAGGACAGGGAGAAAGACCATCAGCGCTTAAGGCAAGCCGCCGCGGCGCTAGGGCATGTCGATCTTTTCAACCTTTGCCGAGAACCGGTGCCCATGCGTCATCCGACGACGGGCGCTTAATTGAAACGGCAAAAGCCGCCAACAGGTGTCCGGGAAACCGGACACAGAGCTATAGGAGGCTCATGGCATGACTTTGACACTAAACAAGATCACGTCCCAGCGTGGGATTTCGGTGGGGGAGGCGACCAAGAAGATCGCCGACCTTGGCTGGAATCCGAGCTACGTTCAGGAAGCCAGCACCTTCCCGACGGATTACAAGATCACCAAGGCACCACGCGATCCAATGAAGCAGGTGCTGCGATCCTACTTCCCCATGGAGGAAGAAAAGGACAACCGCGTTTACGGCGCTCTTGATGCCGCGCTACGTGGCGACATGTTCCGCAATGTCGAGCCGCGCTGGATCGAATGGATGAAGCTGTTCCTTGCGATCATTCCTTTCCCGGAAATATCTGCGGCGCGTTCCATGGCCATGGTGGCCCGACTGGCACCTGGCGAAGAGCTGCGTACCGGCTTTACCATGCAGATGGTCGACGAGTTCCGCCATTCCACGATTCAGATGAACCTGAAGAAGTGGTATATGGAAAACTACATCGATCCTGCTGGTTTCGACATCACCGAAGAAGCCTTCGGCAAATGTTATGCCACCACCATCGGTCGTCAGTTCGGCGAGGGTTTCATCACCGGCGATACCATGACCGCCGCCTGCATGTACCTGACCGTGGTCGCGGAGACTGCATTCACCAATACGCTTTTTGTGGCCATGCCATCCGAGGCCGCCCGTAATGGTGATTATGCGCTTCCTACCGTGTTCCTGTCTGTGCAGTCCGACGAGAGCCGCCACATCGGCAACGGCCATTCGCTTTTGATGGCCGCATTGAAAGAGCCGGAGAACCACCTGCTGCTCGAGCGTGACCTGCGTTATGCGTTCTGGCAGAACCACGCCATCGTGGACGCCGCCATCGGCACGTTCATCGAATACGGCACTACGAACCGCGACAAGGAAAAGGAATCCTATGCGGAGATGTGGCACCGGTGGATCTTCGAAGACTACTACCGGACCTACATGCTGCCGCTCGAGAAATACGGCGTGAAAATCCATCACGACGATGTGCAGGAAGCCTGGAAGCGGATCACTGAGAAGAACTACGTGCACAAGGTCGCACAGTTCTTCGCCGTTGGCTGGCCCGTCAACTTCTGGCGGATCGAGGCGCAGACCGACAAGGACTTCGAGTGGTTCGAGCACAAGTATCCGGGCTGGTATGCCGAGTTCGGCGATTTCTGGAAATGGTATGCCAAGCTCAGCAAGCCCGGCGAGAAGGTCATCACCTTCAACGAAGAGACGGGCTATGTCTATCCGCATCGCTGCTGGTCTTGCCTGGTTCCGTGCCTCATCCGTGAGGATATGGTCGTCGACGAGATCGACGGGCAGCTTCACACATTCGCTCATGAACTGGATCGCTGGACTGCTGTGGAGGCCTTCTCTGACGAGTATCAAGGACGTCCGACACCTGCGATGGGCAAGTTCTCGGGTAAGCGCGAGTGGGAAACAGTCTATGATGGCTGGGACCTGGCCGATGCAATCGTCGATCTCAACTTTGTGCGCGACGATGGCCAGACTCTGGTGCCACAACCACATCTGCGTTTCGACGACAAGGATATGTGGAAGCTTGAGCATGTGCGCGGCCACACGCTGGCGTCACCGCTGAAAGCTCTGCGCGGCATGAATGACGCGGATCGCACGGCACATATCGCCGAGTATCAGGCTGGTTTCACCATCAACCCCTGTAACTGAAGACACAGGCAGGGGCCGTTCGCGGCCCCTGTCACCACACGGCACTTCTATCGCGTGATACAGGAGAGGGGGGACACATGAGCGACACTTACCAGGTTCGATTGGAACCGGTTGGCGTGGAATTCGAGGTCGAAGAGGATGAAACCGTTCTCGACGCTGCGTTCAGACAGGGCATCGCGCTACCCCACGGCTGCAAGGAGGGGCAATGCTCGGCCTGCAAGTGCATTCAGCTCGACGGTGAGACTGAGTTACTGAAATATTCCACTTTCGCCTTGAGCGACTCCGAGAAGGACAGCGGGCACATCCTGATGTGTCGTACACTGGCCTACAGCGATCTCGAAATCGAGCTGCTGAACTACGACGAGGAAGTGCTCTCCAAGTCGATCCCGATCAAGCAGTATTCGGGCAAGATCGTCGACTTCGAAAAACTCACTCACGACATTCGCGGCGTGCAGATCGAGCTGGACGCGCCTTTGAAATTCTGGGCGGGCCAATATGTCGACATCACGGTCAAAACAGAAGCGGGGGAGGAGATTACACGCTCGTTCTCCATGGCAAATCCGCCGAGCGAAACCCAGAAACTCGGGTTCATCATCAAGAAATACCCCGAAGGACGGTTCTCCAACCAGCTCGACGACGGAGGCATCAAAGCCGGAGCAGACGTCCGGGTCGAAGGGCCCTACGGGATGTGTTTCCGACGCGAAGAACGGGAAGGACCCGTGATCCTCGTCGGTGCGGGATCTGGTATGTCTCCGGTCTGGTCGATCCTGAATGATCAGGTGGCCTGCGGCGAGGAACGCCCGATCCACTTCTTCTATGGTGCGCGCACGCAGGACGATCTCTTCAAACTCGATGAGATCGCGGCGCTCACGAAGGCCCATCCCTACGTGGAGTTCATACCCGTCCTGAGCCATGCCGATGACGATGCAGGTTGGACTGGCGCGCGCGGCTTTGTGCACGAATACGTCGACACGCATCTCAAGGAACTGGGCATCGACGGCGATGGAGATGTCTACGCCTGCGGCCCGCCGCCCATGATCGACGCGCTGACTCCAGTGCTGTTCATGCACGACTTCGATACGGACAGAATCTTTTTTGACAAATTCACGCCCACTTCCGGTTCTTCGAGCCACTGAGATTGGCTCGAACGCTAGTGACGTGACACAACTCAAGGGAGGCTAAAATGGTAGCAACATCAAGCTCAGTGGGATCCGGTGCGGCAGGGGCCGCACAGTTCGTCGGATCGACAAGCCGCAAATACAACTACTTCACCCCACGCGGCAAAAGGGCAACGCATTACGAGGATGTCACAGTTGACGTCCAGCCCGATCCCGAACGCTATCTGATACAGAACTGGATCATCGAGTTTGAGGGCGGCAAAGGTGGCGGCGCCTATCAAAAGGACTACACCGCCGCACGGTCGAGCAATTGGCACGCCTTTCGCGCGCCTGATCAGGAGTGGGAGCGCACACACTACCAGCGCCAGTCCAGGATCGAGACCATGGTGCAGAGCGTTATTCAGAACGCCCGCAAAGCCGGCGCGCCGGCCACTTTTGACAAGGCGTGGACGACGATCCTGCAAAAACATCTGGGTGCATGGAAACATGCCGAATTTGGCCTTGGCACCTCGCTGATGCAGGCGCAGCGCTATGGCTACACGCAGATGATCAATAATGCGACGCTGACCAATTCATCCTACAAGCAGCGTCTTGCGCAGGACATCACGCTGTATCTGGCCGAGATCGGCATGGATATCGAGGGCTGGAATGACGATCTGGGCAAGCAGGCCTGGCTGGAAGATCCGATCTGGCAACCGACACGCGAAGCCATCGAGACGATCATGGGCTGTGAGGATTACCTGGAACAGTACTTTGCGATCAATATCGTTTTCGAACCGCTGGTGGGCGAATTGATCCGTTCGGGTTTCTTCATGCAGGTCGCTGCGGCCAATAATGACTTTATCACGCCGCCGGTGATCTCCGCTGCGGAGGCCGATTTCGAGCGTAATCTCGCGAACACTGTCGATCTGGTCTACTTGCTGGCCAATGACGAAGAGTTTGGAACACAAAACCGCAAGCTCTTCACGGCCTGGCTGAACAAGCATCGCGATCTGGCCGACAAGGCCGCCGCAGCATTGCAGCCGATCTGGTCACAACCCCATTCCAAGCCGGTCTCTTTTGAGGATGTCAAAGCCGTGTCGCACGAGCGGCTCAGCCACATCATCGATGAGCTGGGTATCGGATAACTCTCTGAAAGGGATATATTTATGTCTAATGTTGCACGCGATTCATCCAAGCAAAACATCTTCAAATCAATGAAGGACATCGATCTGAGCTCGCGCGAGGTTTCGCATCAATGCGGCGTCACCATGAACGATTCCGTCGAGGCCCGCGCCATCGCCGAATTCATGGGGCAGGATCCGAAAGTCACGGTGACCTACAACCCTGCGACCATCCGTGTCGACGGCGAGGGCAAGCTGATCTTCAAGATGGACGAGATCACTGAATATCTTGGGCGCGAAATGACCGCCGAGACCTTCGAGGTCAACACCTCCACCCACTACGGGCGCATGGTCCGGGTTGATGACAACACCGTCATCCTCTTTGGCGACATGAACGAAGTGATGGAATTCATCTGACGCCACCTGACGCAGATCTTCGGGGGCCGGCACCGGCCCCCGGGTATTCAAACAAAAACACTGCACCCAAGGGAGAGCACAATGTACAAGACACCCGATGGAAAAGAGATTTTCGTTCTCGACGGCCACACGCATTTTTGGGATGGAAGCCCGGAGAACCAGGCCAACGTACATGGCAAGCAGTTCATCGACTGCTTTTATGCCTACCACACCAATCTTAGCCCCGAGGAACAACTCTGGGAAAAATCCAAGTTCGAGAAGTATTCCGAAGACGATATCTATCGTGATCTGTTCATCGACGGACCGGACGACATGGCGATCATCCAGTCGACCTATCTGAGCGATTTTTACAAGAATGGTTTTTCGTCGATCGAGCGCAGCAATGCTATGGCGGAACGCCATCCGGAACGCTTCATCGTCAACGGCACGTTCGATCCGCGCGACGGCGAGAAGGCGTTGGAGTACATCCATTACATGAAAGAAACCTTTGATATCAAAGGCGTGAAGATGTACACGGCCGAGTGGAATGGCGATAGCAAGGGCTGGGCGCTGAACGATCCGGCAGCCTACAAGTGCTTTGAGCTCTGCGACAAGCTGGGCATCCACAATATTCATGTTCATAAGGGCCCGACGATCATTCCGTTGTCGAAAGACGCGTTTGATGTGCATGACGTTGACTATGCGGCCACTGACTTCCAGAACCTCAACTGGATCATTGAGCATTGCGGGTTACCGCGACTGGACGATTTCTGCTGGATCGCGACGCAGGAAACCAACGTCTATGCCGGTCTCGCGGTGGCGCTGCCCTTCATTCATGCCCGCCCACGATATTTCGGCGAAGTGATCGCGGAACTGCTATTCTGGATCGGTGACGAGAAGATCCTGTTCGGCTCGGATTACGCGATCTGGACGCCGCAATGGCAGGTGGAAAAGCTGTGGAACTTCCAAATCCCCGACGACATCGCCCAAGAGCGCGGTGTGCAATTGACCGACGAAACCAAGGAGAAGATTCTCGGGCTCAATGCGGCAAGGCTTTATGGCGTCGATGTCGCGCAAAAGAAGGCCGAATTGGCCGGCGCACCTGTGCAAATCGCGGCGGAGTGAACCGATGTTGCGCGAAACTCTCAAAACAGAGCTTGAGGTGGAGATCTGGGGCCGTCTCGACGGCGTGACGGACCCCGAGCTTGACGAGCCCATCACCGATATGGGCTTCGTTGAGCGGATCGAAGTCTCGGATGCACGGGTAGTTCGGGTCGACTTCCGGCTACCTACCTATTGGTGTTCGCCGAACTTCGCCTTCCTGATGGCCTTTGGCATTCGCAGCGCGGTGGTGTCTCTGCCTTGGGTGGTCGAGACGCAGGTGCATCTCAGCGATCATTGTTTCGGAGACGAGGTCAACGAGGGCGTCAATAGCGGCCGTGCTTACTGCGATGTCTTTGCGCAGTATTGCGACGGGGCCAATCTTGAACGGGTGGAAGAGAAGTTCGCCGCGAAGGCGTTTGATCGGCGTCAGGAAACTGTGCTTCTGGGGTTGGGTTCGCTGGGTCAAAGCGCACAGGACATCGTGTCCATGACGCTTGAGACGTTTCAGCAGATTGCCTTTCAGGGCGAAGAGGAGCTGCGGCAAAAGCCGCGTTATCTCGAGCTGTTGCTGTCCCGTGGACTGGCCAAGAACCCCGACGATCTGGCTTTTCCGACCTGGCAAGGCGCGCCGATCAGCGAGGCCAATCTGACAGAGCATCTCGGTCGTCTGCGCAGCACCCGCATCAACATGGAGTTCAACAGCGCCATGTGCCGGGGGCTTGCCAAGACCCGCTACAAGGAGGTCGAGATCGGACCGGATGGCCCGACGCTGGTCGATTTCATCGCAGGCCGCGTGCCACC
This sequence comes from Paracoccaceae bacterium, assembly GCA_033344815.1. Lineage (NCBI taxonomy): Bacteria > Pseudomonadati > Pseudomonadota > Alphaproteobacteria > Rhodobacterales > Paracoccaceae > Paracoccaceae bacterium. The sequence continues at coordinate 3,446,003 of JAWPMR010000001.1, forward strand.
GCGAGGTGGGGCAACGGCAACCGGCTAAGACGCTGGAAACAATAAATCAACTGGGAGCATGCCTGATTTGATCGTCAGGCGGGAGGAGGAATTTATGGCTAAACTCATGGTACATGGTGCGGTTGCGAGAAACTGCCTTGCGCGCGGCGTCGGACGGCTTGCAGCAGCGGTGGAGCCGACATTGGGCCCCAAGGGTCTCAATGCGATGGTCGACCGTCCGGTGGGCACACCCCTGGTGACCCGCGACGGCGTCAGCATCGCTTCGGAGATCGAGTTGGACGACCGGTTCGAGAACATGGGCGCGCAGGTGGTGCGCGAAGTGTCGATGCAGACCAATGACGTGGCGGGTGACGGCACGACAACGGCCATCGTCCTGGCCAACGCGCTGATCCAGCGCGGGGTTGAGCTGACGGGCAGTGGCGTCAAACCGGTCGATCTTTGCAAGGGCATCGATCTTGCGGTGGCGCGGATCATTGATGCCATAGACGACTCTTCTCTCGATTGTGAGGAACATCCCGAATATCTTCAAGCGGTGGCACGGGTGTCCTCGACCGATCCCAAACTGGGCGAGTTGGTGGCCGAAGCCTTCCGTCGTGTCGGACGCGACGGTGTGATTTCGGCTGACTTCGGAGTCACTATCGAGACCACAATGGACGTGGTCGAAGGCATGTCCTTCGAGCGTGGCTACATCTCGCATCATATGGTGACAGACCGCGAGAACATGGAAGCGGTGCTGCGCAATCCGCTGATCCTGATGACGGATCAAAAAATCCTCAATCCCGCAGTTCTCGATACCGCCCTCTCGATTGCTGATGGCGAGAACCGGCCCTTGCTGATCATCGCCGAAGAGATCGCGCCCGAAGTGGTGATCAAGCTGCTCGAAGGCGGTGGGGCGGGCAAGTATCTGATCGTGCACCCGCCGGAATACGGCCATTGGCGCAGCGCGATGATGGACGATCTGGCGATTCTGACCGGCGGAGAAGTGCTGGCGCGTGATCTTGGCAAAAAGATCGAGAACGTCACGCGCGCACAGCTGGGCGGTGCCGAAGTGGTCCGCTCGCATGCCTCGGTTACGTCTATTTTGCGGGGCGAGGGTGATCCTGACGCGATCAGCGCGCGCCGCAACCAGGTGCAACGCCAGCATGACGTGGCCCCGCCCAATATCGACAAGGACAAACTGCGCGAACGGCTGTCCAAGCTGACCGGCGGGAGCGCGATCATCTATGCGGGCGGCTTTACGCCCGTTGAGCAGAAGCGCACCATTCAGCTTATTGATGATGCGCTGTGCGCGGTGCGCGCGGCGGCGGAGGATGGCGTTGTCTCGGGCGGTGGAACAGCGCTGGCCCAGATCGGCGCATGCCTCGACAGTCTCGACGCGCTGGGCGACGTGGCCAAGGGCATCCAGCTGGTGCGTTCGATCCTGACCCAGCCGCTGAGCCGTATCGTGAGCAACGCCGGTGGCGATGTCGATGCGGTCGTGAAAGCGGTGGTCGAGGGCGTGCCGGGCCATGGCTACAACGCCGCGACCGGCACATTCGGCGACATGTATGAGGCAGGCATCATCGATCCGGCTCGGGTGCCTGCCAGCGCCCTGGTGAATGCGGCGTCGGTGGCCACGCTGATCCTGACCACAGAAACTCTGGTCGGCGATCTTGAAGAAGGTGAGGCCGATCCAACCGAGGGCCCCGCCCTGGGCGGCGGCGCGGAATTGCTGGGCCGCGCCTGAGCGCGGGAGACCAAGCGGGACCGGCCTTCCGGGGCCGGTCCGATCAGAACGAAGGAATGGGACCATGAAAGCAGCGAGACTCTACGAATACGATCCGGCCATGAACGTGAATCTGAAGATCGAGGATGTGAAAGAGCCCGACGTCGCAGCTCCGGACGAGGTGATTGTCAAAGTCGGGGCCGCCGGCCTCTGCCGCACCGATCTGCACATCATCGAAGGGGTCTGGAAGGATATCATGGACACCGAAGGCAGCTTGCTGCCCTACGTGCTGGGCCATGAGAACGCAGGCTGGGTCGAGGATGTGGGCAGCGCTGTGACCTCGGTCAAACCCGGCGACGCGGTGATCTGCCATCCGCATCGAAGCTGCGGCATCTGCCTGAACTGTCGCTACGGCCACGACATGTATTGCGACCACGGTCTCTTTCCCGGACTTGGCCTCGATGGCGGGTTTGCGGAATATTTCAAGACAAACGAAAGCTCTGTCATCAAGCTCAATACCGGGGTCACGCCGCTTGAGGTGGCACCGATGGCTGATGCGGGCATCACGGCCTACCGTGCAGCCAAGAAAGCTGCCAAACTGCTCAATCCCGGCGGCTATGTCTTGTTGTTGGGGATCGGCGGGCTGGGCCATATCGCGCTTCAGGTGCTCAAACATGCCAGCGGCGCACGGGTAATCGCGGTGGATCAGGAACCTGCGGCACGTGCGCTTGCCAAGGATCTTGGGGCTGATATCGTGCTGGATGGTGGGCCAAACCTAATTGATGAAGTCAAGGATCTGACCGGTGGCGGCGCGCATGTGGCGATTGACTTCGTGGGCGAGCACGGCACCGAAAACGTCTGCTGGAAGCTGCTACGCCAAGGCGGAGAGCTGATCATGGTGGGCTACGGCGGCACCGTCGAAGTCCCGACGCTGGAACTGGTGGCCAATGAGATCAAGATCGGCGGGAGCCTTGTGGGCGACTATGTGGAACTAGTCGAGCTGATGGAGATGAATGCCGATGGTAAGGTGAAGATGCACCAGACGGAATACAGCCTTGCTAACATCAATCAGGCGATTGCTGATTTCAAGGATCGCAAGTTCACCGGCCGCGGGGTGATTGTTCCTTGACCCGCACATCTGACCCCGAAGGTATCCTTGTGCGGCTCGTTCGCCTGTGATGCCCCGCCCTGCGGTGACCGCTTCCTCCCCAGCCGCCTTTTTCCGTGAGGTTTTTGGCCCCGACCTGGCCGACCGGATCGACGTTGACGGCTTCACGTTTGTGTAGTGCTCCAACGCCGAAAACCCGTTCAAGCTTGAGGTGACGACCAGCACAGGGACACCCGGGCCTCATAAGATGGGTAACAGTTGCAGGCAAGCAGCGTTTTGTGCCGAGCATGTTCGGTTCTAGGCCGCCGGTCTTTCGCTCCGAAAACTTGTTGATCTCAACCATAAGGATAAACTGCTTGCGCGCATTTTCTTCGTTCAGGACCCCTATGGCTATGAGATCGAGCTGCTGCAGCACGCGGTGTGCTCTCCGTAGGTCCCAGGGCAAGGGGAAGATATGGCACTTGCGTCACAACTCGTGACGTGCCGGAGGTACTGACGCAAGATCCGTCTTTTGGCGCTAGCTTTGTGATCGGCGCAGGCTTTATGGCCGGGCAGGCGCAGGTCGATAACCGGGCGCTTAAGCGCGAATTTCTCACACCAGCGACGATGGCCACTCTGATCCAGATGGCGCGCGACATCTATCCGCTCGAACAGGTGCAGGACGAGTCCTACGCGCAAGCTGTGAAGGGTTACGACAACGAAAAGGCTGCGCCTGGTGTGGAGATGGGAATTTCTGCGCTCAACGCGGCGGCACACGGCAAAGGCTGCGCCGACTACGTCAATTTCAGGTGGGCGCGTGACCGCGTGAGCGTGCTGCGCGCCATAGCAGACAGCGCGTTCTTCCAACAGATACGCGGCGGTCTGGTGACGGGTCTCTATAACCAGAATGCCGTCTGGCCGATCTTCGCCGTCAAGAACGACAGCTATTCGGCAGGCGGTTACATCGACTACGGCTTTGACGATATCGGCGATATTACTGGCTTGGTCTATGTTGACGTCGAAGGAACCGAGCATGATCAGAAGGCGCGTATCCTTCAGGACGAATGCCGCCATGACCCACGCCGTGGCTTTATCTCCGGTTTTGAGTTTGAGATGCTCATACTTGGTCTGCCAATCATGGTCATCTTCTTTGATCGCAGCGCCTGCGGGCGCGAGTTCACCACAGCACTTGGCCACGATAAAAAAGTGGTTGGCATGTGGATTGTAGGCAAGGACATGCCGCAGGAAACCAACCGCATCACGCTCAAACACGAGGTGAAGGCCCCGCACGGACTGCCAGTGACGGATGTATATTTCGACGACCATCCAAACGATGTTGCCAAGCGCAACCATGTCTACATGCAGGACGCTGCGGTCTATGAGGCGGTCGGCGCGACGTTGCCCTATCCCTTGACACAGGACCTTGAGACCAATCGCATGTCGGCAAATACGCGCGATAGAGATGTAAATGCGCATGGTCGGACCCATGACATCGCTAACCCGTTTGTCTAGGACGGCAATCGGTTCACGACCGGGGCGGCGTAAAATCTGACGCTGACTATTGTGGGGCTGGTCATCCGGCAGGCTGATTGCATCACCTCGGAACTGGACCGTCAGAACCTTTGATCGGGAGCCAGACTCCCCTCCGGTCTTTTGGCGTCAGGAAGGCCGGACCCGGTCGCGTCACCAAGTGTTCGCCGAACCGCTCGATCGCTTGATCTTGGCTCGATACGTGCAGGGCCAATGCCCTGGCCAGACCGTGCGACGGGTTGAAAAATGTGTTCAGTTTTTGAACATATCCAGATCGGGGAACCGCACAGCGCGCACCGATAAATTTCAGCATAATAACATGAACCAAAAGGAAAAAACCCGCATCTCCGTTGAAAGCGAATAGTCAGGCGGTACGGCCAGCTATTGCGCAGGTACAAGGCAGTTTGCCCATTTTATTGGCTGTAGAGGGGCTTTTCTGTTAACACACCCATGGGAGGAACACATTTTGGATATTTTCTCGAAACGTGATGGTCCGCGTCTCGAAGACGTAAAAGCGCGCCGTGTTTTAAAGGAAAATGCTGGTACAATCCGCAAGTTGGCCGACCAGATCAGCAATGGGGGCTACTCGCGGATGCAGGCGGACGAAGCGCGCCGCAAGCAGGCGCCACAGCCCGAAGGCCTGATCATTCATGACCTTAAGGCGAAGGTGCAGTCCGATGTGCCGGAGCCCTATGTCAAGGTCAGCCTCAACAACCGCGTTGTGCTTGTGGACAAATGCAACGGCAAGCAGATGTTGCTACTAGGTGAGATTCGCGGAAATTTTCTATCGAAGAAGTTTGTTCTGGCGACGCGGGAAAACGGCTTCCTGTCGCCGCTTGAAGATGACGTATTGGACGCAATCGCCCATCTCGACGGACAACAAATAACCGACGAATTCACCGAACAAGATCTGGCCGCCGGGTTGGAGACAGTTTTTGTATCGCCGGTCATCTGACCGGAATCCCCGTTCTTTTTCTCGTGACCTAACACCAGGAACACGTCTCATGACCTTTGGGGGAGCAACAGGACTATTGAAACGGAAAGCAAGAGGTCTCAGCAAGTGACTATTGACCTAAGCCATTCGGAAAATGACACACGAGAAGCGTGGGAGCGTTTCGTCTCCTCCGTAACCCGTCATGACGAGCGACCTTCGAAGGTCCGAAACGAAATTCTCGATTCCTGGAAACGCAGCAAGGCATTCGGTGTGAATGCAGGCGCCCAGGCCTCGCGCAAGATCGACGATGAGAACCAACTCTACCTGCGCTGCGAACGCAATGCCGCCTTGCGCAAAGCGGCCACTGTAGCGTTCAAACGGCTTGAACCGCATCTGAAAGAGGCCAAGACCATCCTGATCCTAGCCGATGATCAAGGCGTCGTCATTGAAGCCATCGGCGACAGTGTCGTGCTGGAGAACGGCAAAGACATCCATCTGGAGGTCGGCGGAGATTGGAGCGAAGCCACAATTGGGACCAACGGCATCGGGACTGCGCTGCGGACAGGCAGACCGGCTTATGTGCATGCCTCCGAACATTTTGTTGAGGGAGTGCAATCTTGGACCTGTGCCGGTGCGCCGATCCGTGATCCTTTCACCCAGACGACGATCGCGGTGGTTAACCTTTCCGGCCCGCCACAGATCTTCCGCCAGCATAATGTAGCCCTTGTTCTGGCAACCGCACACGAGATCGAAATCGCGCTCGCCGATCAGAAACAGGCTGAGCGTACACAGTTGCTGGAAGCGTTCCTGTTGTCAGACCAGGGTCGAGGAAACGACGGCGTCGTTCTGGTTGATCAGTCCGGTCGGGTGCAGTTCCGCCGGGGATTGGAGACAGACCATCTAGAGCGTGGCCGGGAGCTGACCGTGGGGCACAAGTTGCTGCCAAAACTGGAAGGATTGACGGATCAGGACATCCCCAAGCTCCTCCCGGTGAACCTTGAGACTCGCGGCATCGAAAGGCTCAGGCTGGATGGTGAATTCCGGGGCGCGGCAGTCTTTCTGAAAGACAAAAGCAAGGCGCAACGCAAGGTCGTCGAGACCTGCCGGATCAGACCACGCGCCAACGTCGTTGAGAGTGAAATTCAGATTGTTGGACGCTCGCCAAAGATGCTTGACGCCATAGGTTTGGCGGAACGTGCGGCGCTTGCGAATGTGTCGGTGCTTATCCATGGGGAAACCGGCGTCGGAAAGGAGCTTTTCGCACGGTTGATCCACAGTCGGTTGCCCGATGCCAAGGCTCCTTACGTTCCGGTCAATTGCGCTGCGGTTTCCGGCGAGCTGATAGGCGCCGAGCTGTTCGGCTATGCCGGGGGTGCCTTCACGGGGGCGGCACCCGGTGGGCGCGCGGGCAAGTTCGAGCTTGCGCATCGCGGGGTTCTTTGTCTCGATGAGATCGGCGATATGCCGATAGAATTGCAGCCCTATCTTCTCCGGGCGCTGGAGCAACGGTCGATCTACCGCGTAGGCGACAGCAAGCGACGCAATGTCGATGTCAGGCTCGTCGCCATGACGAACCGCGATCTGCGGTGTGAAATAGAAAAGGGCAAGTTTCGCCGTGATCTGTTCTACCGTATCGGTGTTTTGACGATAGAAGTGCCGCCGCTGCGCGAACGCCGCGAGGATGTGCCCGCGCTGGTCGAACACTTTTCCGATCTCTTCGCGGCCAAGCCAGGGCACACGCGGATGACTTTCACAGAAAGGGCGCTTGAGCTGTTGTGCAACTATCAATGGCCTGGAAATGTTCGTGAACTGCGGAACGTCGTGCAGCGCTTCTATCTGGTCAAGTCCGACCGCGTGGTCACGGCCCAGGATCTGCCATCAGAGATCCAGGACGATTTCGAAGCCGGTGACGCGGGGTCGCCGGAGTATATCCTCGACGCCAATTCGGGAGATCTGGAGAGCATCGAGGCGGGTGCGATCCGGCGGACTATCGTCGCTGAAAATGGCAATCTGACACGCGTGGCTGCCGTGCTCGGGATCTCGCGACCGACCCTTTATCGCAAGATAAAACGGTATCACATCCGCAAGATCTGAAACGACATTGGCGGACTTGCCCAGTTAATCACAATCGATTTTGAAGGATGTTCAACTCGTGGGCAAGCGTGGCATAGTACGCCTCGGGGCTACGGAAGCTCTCGAAATGCGGCATCTGCACATGATCGGTCCCGTCGCTGTAGTGGGCAGAATTTCCGCCGTGGCGAATGTCTGCGCCACTTGCTGCAAAGAATTGGTCTGCATGCTCGATCCGCTGGGCGGGAGCGATTGTCTGACGTCAGCGCTTATGGATCCAAATAGGGTTATTTGCTAAGGGAGTGTTTGTTGCTCATCGTAACCACCGAGGAGTGGACGATGAGAAAGACAGCGAAGAGCCTTGGCGAGAAGATCGTCAAAGATATTAAACGTGCAACGCGCAAGCACTATTCATCTGAAGAGAAGATCAGGATCGTGTTGGATGGTCTGCGTGGTGAAAACAGCATTGCTGAGCTGTGCCGCCGTGAAGGGATATCGCAGGGCATCTACTACAAATGGTCGAAAGACTTCATGGAGGCCGGAAAGAAGCGGCTAGCTGGGGACACAGCACGCGCTGCGATCAATCCAAGGCCATTGTGACGTCTGCCAAGAAAGAATTGCGGCGCGTGGACAAGGAAATTGAAATCGTCCTTGATCGCATCATGGGGGCCAGCAGTGACTCGGTCATTCGTCGCTATGAAAGCAAGGTCGAGCAACTGGAACGTCAGAGGGCCGGATTGGTGGAAAAAGTCTCAAATCAAGGTGAGGCCAAAGGCACCTACGCAGAAAAACTAGAACTCGTTCTGAAGTTTCTCTCAACTCCATGGAATCTATGGGATAATGGTGACATCCATGTCCGCCGAATGGTGCTGAAACTCGCCTTTACCTCCCCCGTTTACTGCACCCGAAATGAGGGGGCTAGAACTCCCGATTTATCTATACCGTTAAGGCTTTAGATAGTGTTTTGGATGGAGGATTCTTTTGTGGTGCTGCTGGAGAGAATCGAACTCTCGACCTCTCCCTTACCAAGGGAGTGCTCTACCTCTGAGCTACAGCAGCGCCGATGTGGCGCGTGAGTAGACGCAATAACGCATTTGCGCAAGCCTAATCTGGACGCTGTGCGCACCCTGCGCTAGACAGACGCCATGGTTCATAAATCAGACCCCAAAAAGCAAACCGGACCCAAGGATGCGCGTGCAGATCGGCTCAAGGCCGCTCTGAAAGCAAACCTTGCGCGGCGAAAAGCTCAGAGCAGAGCGCGCAGCGATACAAAAGGGGCACAAACAGGCACTCCGGCACCCACCGGATCACAAAAGGACGCATAAGCGTATGGATTCCATTCTTGTTCGGGGCGGTGGCCCGCTCAGCGGGCAAATTCCGATTGCGGGCGCTAAAAACGCCTGTTTGACGCTGATGCCCGCGACGCTGCTTTCCGAGGAACCGTTGACGCTGATCAATGCGCCGCGTCTGTCTGATATCAAAACCATGACGCAATTGCTGCAATCCCTGGGCGCGGAGGTCACGTCGCTGCAGGGCGGGCAGGTCATTGCCCTGTCCAGTCATGATATCAACAACCACATGGCACATTACGATATCGTGCGCAAAATGCGGGCCTCGATCCTCGTGCTGGGGCCGCTTCTCGCGCGTTTCGGGCATGCTGTGGTCTCCTTGCCCGGGGGATGTGCGATCGGGGCGCGTCCGGTTGATCTGCACCTCAAGGCGCTTGAGGCGATGGGGGCGGAGCTCGAACTCAGGGACGGTTATGTGCATGCCAGGGCCCCGGGTGGGCTCAAGGGCGGGAAGGTCGATTTTGACTTTGCCTCCGTCGGGGCAACGGAAAACGCACTGATGGCGGCGACCCTGGCCAAGGGCACGACCGTCATCAATAACGCCGCCCGTGAACCGGAAATCATTGATCTGGCGCGGTGTTTGCGCTCAATGGGTGCACAGATTGACGGCGAAGGGACCTCAACCCTGACCGTTCAGGGCGTGGACCGTCTGGGCGGCGCAACCCACGCGGTGGTCACGGATCGCATCGAACTGGGCACCTATATGCTTGCCCCCGCAATCTGCGGCGGGGAGGTTGAGTTGCTCGGCGGCCGGCTCGATCTGGTCGCGGCGTTCTGCGAAAAACTCGACGCGGCCGGGATCGCGGTCAGCGAAACGCCAAAAGGCCTCTCGGTGAAACGTCGCGGTGACATCACGCATGCGGTGGATGTGACCACCGAGCCCTTTCCCGGCTTTCCCACCGACCTTCAGGCCCAGATGATGGCGCTGCTTTGCACGGCGGATGGCACGTCGGTGCTGGAGGAAAAGATCTTTGAAAACCGCTTCATGCATGCGCCGGAACTGATGCGCATGGGTGCGGATATCGACGTACAGGGGGGCACTGCGACCGTAAAAGGCGTGGGTAAACTCAAGGGCGCGCCGGTCATGGCCACCGACCTGCGCGCGTCTGTCTCGTTGATCCTTGCGGGCCTCGCGGCAGAAGGGGAAACGCGCGTGGGTCGCGTCTATCACCTGGATCGCGGATATGAACATGTCGTCGCCAAGTTGCGCGGCGTCGGGGCGGATATCGAACGGATACAAGAAAAATGACGGACGCAAGTTTTGAAGACGGCCATGAGGCCCCGCTGAACCTTGGCGCGCTGGATGGTGAGGACCTGACCGTCATCTCCGCTCTGGTGCAGGACGCGGTCTTTCCGGCAACGGAAATGCGCTGGGACCGGGGGGCAAACCGGTTTGCCCTGCTGATCAACCGTTTCCGCTGGGAAGAGGGCCCGGCGCGCGCCCTGTCCCCGGAACGGGTGCAATCCCTCTTGGTATTTGAGGGCGTGCGCGGGGTGGCCAGCAACGGAATTGACCGCAAGGATGGCGATACTGTCTTGTCCATCCTGTCGGTTGCCTTTGAAGAGGTTGACGCCCCCGGTGGTCACATGATTTTGACCTTGGCCGGGGACGGTGCCATCCGCCTGTCCGTCGAAGCCCTTGAGGTGGCATTGAAAGATGTGACAAAGCCCTATGTTGCGCCTTCCAAGAAAACCCCCGGTCACCCGGAATAAAACGGTTTGGCGCGCCGTAACACTCATGTGATCTGCCAAAGGTACCGGTATGCCCGTCTTTTTAAACGCCACTGACACAGATTTCGAAACAGCCTTTCAATCCCTGCTGAGTGCCAAGCGCGAAGACAGCCCGGATGTTGATGCGACGGTGGCCCAGATCATCGCGGATGTGCGCGCACGTGGCGATGCCGCAGTGCTTGACCTCACGCAAAAATTCGACCGTTTGACCCTGACGCCTGAGAGCTTGCGCATTACGCAGGCCGAGATTGATGAGGCCACCGCGCAAGTATCGCAAGAAGAACACGCCGCCCTTGCCTTGGCCGCTGACCGCATTCGCGCCTATCACGAACGCCAGCGCCCCACGGATGCCGAATGGCAGGATGACACCGGTGCGACATTGGGTTGGCGCTGGACGCCGGTGGCCGCTGCGGGGCTTTATGTCCCGGGCGGGCTCGCCTCATACCCCTCATCGGTTTTGATGAATGCGATACCCGCAAAAGTCGCAGGCGTGCCGCGTCTGGCGATGGTGGTTCCGGCGCCCGATGGGGTGCTGAACCCGCTGGTGCTGGTGGCGGCAACGCTTGCGGGGGTTGATGAAATCTACCGGATTGGCGGCGCGCAGGCGATTGCGGCCCTCGCCTATGGCACCGAGACGATTGCGCCCGTGGATAAAATCACCGGACCGGGCAATGCCTTTGTCGCGGCGGCCAAACGGCGGGTTTTTGGCAAAGTCGGGATCGATATGATCGCCGGACCATCGGAAATTCTGGTGATCGCGGATGGGGACAATGATCCCGATTGGATCGCGCTTGACCTGCTCAGTCAGGCGGAACATGACGAAAGCGCGCAGTCTATCTTGATCACGACGGATGCCGATTTTGGCCGTGCTGTCGCGGATGCTGTGGAAAAACGCCTCGAAACTCTGAAGCGCCGGGTCATTGCGGGGCCCAGCTGGCGCGATTTCGGCGCGGTGATCAGCGTGCCCGATCTTGCAACCGCTGCCGCGCTGAGCGACCGGATCGCGCCGGAACACCTTGAGCTTTGCGTCGCGGATCCTGATAGCCTAAGCGCGCAGATCACTCACGCCGGTGCGATATTTCTGGGGCAATGGACGCCCGAAGCTATTGGCGACTATATCGGGGGGCCAAACCATGTGCTGCCGACGGCGCGTTCGGCGCGGTTTTCATCCGGGCTCTCTGTGCTCGATTTTGTCAAACGCACCACAATGGCGCGTATGACGCCACAGGCTCTGAAGACCATTGGTCCTGCGGCAGAAACCCTTGCGCACTCCGAGAGCCTTGAAGCACACGGTCTGTCGGTAACGGCACGGTTGCGTAAACTCAACGACAGCTAGAGCATTGCCCTTTTGCGCGGACCTGCGCTAAGACTTGTCAGCTTGCTGTTTTGTGTAAAGAACCTGACCCATGTCCCGTATATCCGAGATTTTCCTTGACGATTCTGCTCTGCCCCCGGCCACGCCCGAAATTGAGCAGGAACGCCGCGTTGCGATGTTTGACCTTCTGGAGGAAAACACCTTTGTGCTTCCCGAACGGGATGGGCGGACGGTGCCGGAGGGTCCCTATCATGTGGGGCTTGCGATCCGCGAAAAGCGGCTGGTCTTTGACGTCACAACTGAAAGCGCGGAAAAGGCTGCGGAGTTTCATCTGTCGCTGGGGCCCTTTCGTCAGGTGGTGAAGGACTATTTTCAGATCTGCGAAAGCTATTTCGAGGCGGTGAAAAAGCTGCCGCCCAGCCAGATTGAAACCATCGACATGGCCCGGCGCGGTATCCACAACGAAGGCTCGCGCGTGTTGCAGGAACGGCTTGAAGGCAAGGCGGAGGTGGATACCGATACCGCCCGGCGCCTGTTCACCTTGATTTGTGTTCTGCATTTCGGGGGCTGAATGGAGCACGACCTTCCTCAATCGGTTCTGTTTTGTTGCGATCATAACGCAGTGCGCTCACCGATGGCCGAAGGGATCATGAAAAAGCTATACGGCACAGGGACCTATGTGCAGTCGGCGGGCGTCACAAATGATATGGAAATAGACGGGTTTTCCATCGCCGTCTGTCAGGAAATGAATGTGGAACTGTCGCGTCATCGCAGCCGCAGTTTTGATGAAATGGAAAACTGGGGGGATGATCTGGGCTCCTTTGATCTGGTAATTGCGCTCAGCCCGGCTTCGCAACGGCGCGCGCTGGATCTGACGCGGTTTTACCATCTGGACGTCGAATACTGGCCTATTCTGGACCCCACGGGTCTGGGCGAGACCCGGGAGGCCAAACTGGTGAGCTACCGTCAGGCGCGGGACCAGATCATGGAACGCCTGATTGCTCGTTTCGGGCCGCCGACAGAAGCAATTTGAGAGGGTCTGTGAAGCACATCATCAAGCAGTATTTTGACGCCTTCAACGCCAAAGATATGACGGGCATGCTGGACTGTCTGTCACAGGATGTGGCGCATCACGTGAACGAAGGCACCGTCCGGATCGGCAAAGAGGCATTTGCTGAATTTTGCGCCCATATGAGTCGATGCTATGATGAAACACTGGTGGATATGGTGATTTTTGAAGCCCCGGATCACGGTCGTGCGGCGGCTGAATACAATGTTCAGGGCCGTTATCTCGAAACAGACGCGGGACTGCCCGAGGCAAGGGGTCAATCCTACAAGCTGTCAGCCGGTTCGTTTTTTGATGTCACCGGGGGAAAGATTACGCGGGTGACAACACGGTATAATCTGAACGACTGGATTGCGCAGGTGTCCTGAGACGATGGCGGTGAGGTTGCAACGTTTGACGGGGCGCGCTCTGTCTGAAACCCTGGACGAGATTGCCGCACTCAGGATAGCGGTGTTTCGGGAGTGGCCTTATCTCTATGATGGTGACACCGAGTACGAACGCGGTTATCTGAAACGCTATCTCGAAAGCCCGCGCGCGATTGTGGTGGGGGCGTATCGGGAGGATCGGCTGGTGGGGGTCACGACCGGCACGCCTCTGGCGGATCATGCCGGGGATTTCGGACAGGCTTTTGCAAGCACCGGGCTGGCGATTTCGGACATTTTTTATTGTGCGGAGAGTGTTTTGCTACCTGCGTTTCGCGGGCAGGGCGTGGGACATGCGTTTTTTGATGCGCGCGAAACACATGCGCAGGAGTCTGGTTTCAAGACGGTTTGCTTTTGTTCGGTCTTGCGTCCAGAGGATCACTCTGAACGCCCGCTACAGTACCGCCCGTTGGACGCATTCTGGCGTAAACGGGGATATGAACCCCTGCCGGATGTGATCGCGTCGTTTTCGTGGAAAGACCTTGGCGAGGAGGCCGAGACCAGGAAGCCGCTGCAGTTCTGGATGCGCCGTTTGTAAGGGTCCGCAAAAGGTGGCCTGAAGCCCACCCTACCCGCATGTTTCAGGATTTGGCGCAGACCGCCTGGGAGGTTTCCGCAAATCTTTGCCAGGCTTCCCAGAACCGGACATTGGAGGGGGCGCTTGACTGGCGCACGTCTTGCAACAGTGAAGGTTCGTTAAAGAACCGGGTGCTGCGGGCTTGTTGAGAGGAGGTGAGGGTGCGGTTGGCAACTTCCTGGATGCAACCGCAGCGTTGTTGCGTGGCGCTGCGACGGTTTTGCGCCAAACAAGCGGATCCGATCGGCCCGATGGCAAACCCGGCCGCAGTGTTGGTGACGACCTGGCGAACCTGCGGGTCAGACCCACGGGACCCACAAGCCGTGACCAGCAAGAAAATACTCACTGCAAAAAACCACTTTACCATTCAACTCCCCCGCCCAACGCACAGTCCCGGTCAGGCGACAATGTAGCAGGCGGGGGCGGTTTTCAATTGCATGGGCTTATGTTTTCACTGCAGGCGGCAGGGGCGTCAGAATTTCCAGCGTGCACCGATGACCATCACGTCAATGTCCTCAACCGGTGTTGTGGCTTCCTGGAACTCATAGGTCCGGTAGGCCGCATAAACCTCGAGGTTCTGATCATCAAACCGTTGCACCACGCCCAGGCCGACCGAAGAGCTTTCCGACCCGATGATGGCAAAATCATTGCCCTCATAGACGTCGATTGAAATGGCGGTCGAGCCAAAAGGCAACCAGTCGCGGATCACGCCCAGTTTCAGATAGACGAAATCGTCATCACCGCCGTCCTGCTGTGCGCCCGTGGAAAAGGCCGCATTCACGCCGGTGGGTTCGTGCAAGACGGCCAGTGAGCCAATGGCCTTCTCATCGCCGCCGCTGACCCATGCATAGCCCAGACGACCGTCGACCTTGATGTCGCCGTAATCGCGCACGTATTTAAGGCCCAGGTCGTAAAATTCGCGGTCGTCGCCTTCCGTCAGGATTTCCTCACCGGCTGAAACACTGGCCACGAAGCCATTGAAATCAGGCGTGTCATAGCGAAGGCGGAAGCGGCGCGCGCCGTCCAGATCACTGAACGTGTCACCGATGTCAATGCCGGAGGATGCGCCGCCCAACGGACGGAACGCGATGTTGCCCGCCAGATCCGACAGGGAGGAATAGGTCACAACTGTCGTGCCTGACAGATCTGCCTCGGCATAGCCATCCGTGGCCGTGCTGCCCTGACCAAAGGAGAATGTCCCCAGTGTCGGCGTGTCATAGATCACTTCGAACTTGCGCAATTCGGTGCGGCGCCAGTCAAAATCCAGACCATTGTCGTCAATGGTGACCGAACTTGATCCGGTCAGGCCAAGTGCCGATTCAAAATGGAATTTCAGCGTCGCGCCATTGGCCAGACCGGTTTCCCAGATCGCGCCGACGCGCGTGTTGGAGTTGTCATTGTCCGAGATGTAACTTTCGCTTTGCGTGCCGTCATCGGCGCTGAAAAGACCGAAGTTGAGCTGCCCATAGAATGTGAACGTGTTGTCCTGCGCCACTGCCGTTTGCGGCAGCGCCAGAATGAGACCGCCAAAAGCAGAGGCCAGAATACGGGTGTTGGAAACTTGTCTCATTGGAAGACCTTATGTTCAGGGATGAAAGAGAAGTCTAAGCGGGTGGTCTGACCCAAGCCATTGCGTTTTTGTGCACATGATCTGTTCAACTATACGCCGGGCTCCTGCGAAAATCCAATAATTTCAACCCTAGGGCGTGCTTTTCAAGGCGGAGTGTTCGTCTCGCAGCGTTTAGACGTTTGGCGGGGGTGGATGGGGGGCGGTTTCTTTGCCTCGCAGGCGGCATTTAGTCACCATTGTCCTGGTGCACCTGCGATAGCCGGGATCACGACGCGGGTGCGCAACATGCGCTGCCCGGTCCCGAATGAGTTGAGCCACCGAAAGATGCGATTTTGAAGCAGGCGATACGTTTAGTTTGATACCCCGCGCGCGAACCGAGGGGTGGAAGCGAAGCGCCCGCGTCACGCTTTGGGCGTGCTATCAGCACGACGGGGGCGGTTCGGGCGCTGCCCAATCACTGATTGGTTCGCTTGCGAACTAGAATAGTGACGATAGCAGTTCCGTAATTTTGTCTAACCTGAGTAACAAGCCGGTCCCTTTATTAATTGCGGAACCGTCGGCCTTTTTGGTCGCTTCCGCCGCCCTTTCAGAAAGGGATATTCTCTGAGATCGACCGCCTGATCTCTTTACAGCGTCTGCCTGTGCCTTGACGCCTGTCGAGGATTCAAGTGTCACGGCATCCAGTACAAATTCGGTACTCAACCGCTCTTTACTGTGACCGGAAAGAGCTTTGAATTCGGTTGCGATTGCCAGTCGTTTCTCTTCATCCAATTCTCGCAGGCGTTGCTCAACAAAGGTTTCATGTGCCTTGCGTACTTCGGGGTGATCTGCCCTGAGTTGAATTTCGTGGCGCCCCAGCGCGGAGACCAAAGCAACTAGACTATCCTCGATTTGATATTCGCCAGTGTCCAGACGGCTTTCAAGGATCTCACGTGCCAACCTGATATGCATGTGTACCGCGTTTGGATCATCCCGACAGTTTAGACGGGTATGATTTAGGTATTGGTAAGCGGTGCACATATCGCTGAAACCGCTTGTATTGTGCGAGCGCAGGGCGAGGTTAAGCGAAAAATCTAACTGACGGAAAATTCGGTCAATAATTTTATCGGAATTATCAGTCGAAGCTACGACCGCATATGTACCTTCCAGATCGCGGGTGATGGTTTCTGCTTGCGGGAGTCTATTGGCGAAGAAATCAACTTGGATTTCCTTGATGCGTTCCGCAACAACTGTCTGCCCAGCGTCCCATTCTTCATCAGTGATTTCGGTGGCGATTTTGAAGATCATGTCCCAATCCATGGGCGAACCGTTGAGAATCCCTTCGTACCACGCGATCCAAAACGACCAGTCCGCTTCATCAGCGGCCCATTGTGCCTTTAGGGCATCCCAACCGGCTTTCAGGCCTTCTGGCTGAGCGATGTCTGACCAGAGCAGCACCCAGTTTCCCGGTGACACAGAATCGAAGGTGGCGGCGGAGAAGGCGGCGGAGAAGGCGGAGTCGGCGGCGGCGGCGGCGGAGAAGGCGGCGGAGAAGGCGGAGTCGGCGGCGGTGGCGATGGAGAAGGCGGCGGCGGCGGCGGAGTCGGCGGCGGCGGCGGCGGAGAAGGCGGCGGAGAAGGCGGCGGTGTCGGGGGCGGTGGCGGCGGAGAAGGCGGCGGCGGCGGGGCTTGATAATGCCATCATCTCTGCGGCCGGACATGTGGCCGCAGCCGCAGAGATGAGACTCGCACGGCAAGTTGTAAAAGCAAGCCGGCTTGTTGTCGCATCCTTCCTGGAGCCCAGTGCCGGAAGTGCGCGCAACGCGCATCTTGTCGCAAACCAAACCTGTGTCTGATGGTCCTGCGTCTCAAGCCAAGCCTTGGCGCATTTGTCATCCATTATCTCTACTGGCTCATCCACCTTGACCGCCCCGCAAAACCCCTACATATCCACAGCATGACACCGCTTTCACATATCCGCAATTTCTCCATCGTGGCGCATATCGACCACGGGAAATCCACGCTGGCTGACAGGCTCATCCAGTCCACCAATACGGTGGCTGACCGGGACATGAAGGAGCAGATGCTCGACTCCATGGACATCGAGCGCGAGCGGGGCATCACCATCAAGGCCCAGACTGTGCGGATCAACTACACCGCCCAGAACGGCGAGGATTACGTCCTCAACCTGATCGACACGCCGGGCCACGTCGATTTCGCCTATGAGGTCTCCCGCTCCATGCGTGCGGTCGAAGGCTCGCTGCTGGTGGTGGACTCTACGCAGGGCGTCGAGGCCCAGACCCTCGCCAACGTCTATCATGCCATCGACGCGGACCATGAAATCGTGCCCGTCCTGAATAAAATCGACCTGCCAGCCTCGGATTGTGACCGCGTCGCCGAACAGATCGAGGACGTCATTGGCATCGACGCCTCAGGCGCCATTCAGGTCTCTGCCAAAACCGGGCAGGGCATCATGGAAACGCTGGAATCCATCGTCCAGAACCTGCCCGCCCCCACTGGCACCCGCGACGCCCCCCTCAAGGCCATGCTGGTGGACAGCTGGTATGACAGCTACCTCGGCGTGATCGTCCTCGTGCGCATCATGGACGGTGTGCTGAAAAAGGGCGAACGCATCCGCATGCTCTCCAACAACTCCACGCACCACGTGGATCGCATCGGCGTCTTCCGCCCCGCCATGACCGTAATCGACGAATTGGGACCGGGCGAGATCGGCTTCCTCACCGCCTCGATCAAACAGGTGCGTGACACCCGCGTCGGCGACACCATCACCCACGAAAAGAAAGGCACCGAGGACGCACTCCCCGGCTTCCAACCCGCGCAACCCGTGGTGTTTTGTGGCCTCTTCCCGGTGGACAGCTCCGAATTCGAAGAACTGCGCGACAGCATCGAAAAACTCGCGCTCAACGACGCCTCGTTCTCCTACGAAATGGAAACCTCCGCCGCTCTCGGCTTTGGCTTCCGCTGTGGGTTCCTTGGCCTCTTGCACCTCGAGGTTATCCGCGACCGGATCGAGCGTGAATATGACATCGAACTGATCACCACCGCGCCCTCCGTCATCTACCACATCTACATGAAGGATGGGGTGATGATGGAACTGCACAACCCCGCCGACATGCCCGACCTGACCCTTGTCGATCACCTCGAAGAGCCGCGCATCAAGGCCACGATCCTTGTGCCCGATGACTACTTGGGGGACGTCCTGAAACTCTGTCAGGACCGCCGCGGCATCCAGATGGACCTCACCTATGCCGGTTCCCGCGCCATGGTCGTCTATGACCTGCCGCTCAACGAGGTGGTGTTTGACTTCTATGACCGCCTGAAATCCGTGACCAAGGGCTATGCGTCGTTTGATTATGCCATGATCGGCTATCGTCAGGACCAGCTGGTGAAAATGTCCATCCTCGTGAATGACGAGCCGGTGGATGCGCTCTCCACGATGGTCCACCGCGACCGCGCCGAACAACGCGGCCGCGCCATGGTCGAAAAGCTCAAGGACCTGATCCCCCGCCACATGTTCAAAATCCCGATCCAGGCCGCGATTGGCGGCAAGGTCATCGCCCGCGAAACCTTGTCTGCGATGCGCAAAGACGTGACGGCCAAGTGCTACGGCGGAGACGCCACGCGGAAGCGCAAGCTGCTGGACAAGCAGAAGGCGGGTAAAAAGAAGATGCGCCAGTTTGGTAAAGTGGATATTCCGCAAGAAGCTTTCATATCAGCCCTCAAGATGGACGGCTAAAAGCTGTTCATTCTGGGCTGATATGAAAGACGGCGGGAGGCAGCGTATTGCAAAGCAATGCGCGTTCCCGCACGGTTGTGTCGTTCGTAACCGTGGAGAAGATGGATGGGCAGGAGAAAGTCTTTTTGCGAAACGATTGGTGATTGGCCAGTAGAGCAACGCATTGACCGCGCGAAAGATTTAACAAATAAGCTGACTTACCGTATTCAAGATGTGATTCAAATTCACGCAGCAAATGAAATAGTTCTGTATTCAAGCGAACTAAGTAAACAGATTCCAAAATCTCTAGCTACGCATGCTTTCAATGTTTTTAGGGATTCACAGTTTAAATTCGAAATCATCAGATTAGTCGCGTTGTGGGACAAACCAGGTGATAACATCGTCTCTATTCCAACAGTTATTGCTTTGATAGATGATCCAGATGTAATTGAAAAACTAGTCACAGAGACATTTCAAGTACATGTTAATCGTAAGGTCGCCGACTTGAATCCACATCATGACCCAAAAATCGAAAAAACTGTTGATGAATTGATAGACGAAAATCAACGGGAGTTTGCCAAAAAACAGTGCGATAAATGCCGAGCAGTTCTAGGCATATGTATACAGACATTTCAGGACACACGCGAAGCAGAAAAGACACGATCAATACGGAACCTGAGAGATTATGCTGCCCACTCGTTTACGAAATCACGTCGAGACGCCGGCTCACCCTTTGCAAAGACAAAATATGGAGAAGAAACGCAGCTTTTTCACAAGACAATTAAGCTGATCGAAGACCTTTATTGCTGGGTAAATGGGACAAGTTTTGATATCTCTGGGGATTGCGTGGATCAGGCCAAAGGTCGTGCGGAAGAACTTTGGAATAACTGCCATTTTGATATCCCCAAGCGATAGTGGCTTGTCACAGGGCAAGTTTAACTTTTGATGGGATAAACCAATTGCAAATCCAAAGGATTTGCAGCGCCCGAACCGCCCCCACGGGGCGGGCGCTTCGCTTCCCACCCCTCGGTTCGGACGCGGTGGACCTAACTGATTGCATCGCTTGCATCCCCGGCCCGATCCTCGCGGATCGTGCGTTCGGCACTTAAAACAGTTCCCCGGACTGTTTGATCCGGCTGCGCCGGACCGTGCCTCACTCCCACACGATGCGGGCGCTTCGCTTAATCCTGCGCCTCGGTCCGGGCGCAGGTGGTTCCGATTGAGGGCAACGCGTTACGACTATGCCTCCCGGCGCATTTCTTGCGAAATCCGCGTTCGATACTTCAAAAGGTCCCCCGGACCTATTGATCGGGGCAAGCCTCGACCGTATCTCCCCCCCCCACACGATGCGGGCACGTAGGTGCGATAGCATCTGCGGAGTCGACGCGGCTCCAAGCTAAACGACCACCACCCAAATCCCAGACGCATTTCGCGCAAATTCCGCGTTCTACACTTTGACCCAAATCAAGGAAGCAACCGCAACCCGCGCCTACAACCTCCCCATCCCAATTTGGAGACATCTGATGCCGCGCCTCATGCTCGTTCTCATTTTACATATCTTCATCGGTTCGACCCTCGCAGGCTCCGCCGTGATTGCTGCTTTGTCGATCGGCTATGACACCCTGACCCCAATCCTGATCGCCGCCGCCGTTGGTTTCGTCGCGGCCTTCCCGATCAGTTGGTATGTCGTGAAACGGATCACCGGGGCGGCGTAAGCCATCGGCGTCCGCCAAACCCCGTTTCCCCCAAATCATACAAATCGGTGTACGGGCTGTGTACAGCCTGTGTACAGGTTGTGCACACCGCTTTTCCCTTCGAATTGGCCTTTTCGCGCCGCCAAAAGGATCACAGTCTCTACCCGGGGCCCCAGTTGTGAACCGCGCTCATGCACAGGGTGGAGTTGACCCATATCAAGGCTGGATTGTCGTGATTTGATATCCTGTTGGCACCAAAACAGGAGATGCGCTATGGATATCGCCATTCAAAAAGTAACTCTGTTGGCCCGTCGCAAAGATCTGATAGGCATGATGCAGAAAATTGAAAATAGCCTGGACGAAACGCCTTCAAAGGACTGGGAAGACCGTTCATCTGAGCGACAAGGTGATGAAGTTCTGGAGGTCATCGGGCTCGAGGATCAGGCAGAGCTTAAACGCATCGACGCAGCCTTGGATCGTATAGAAAAGGGCACTTACGGGTCCTGTATGACCTGCGGAGCGGAGATAGACAGCGCGCGTCTGTCACTTGTTCCAGCGACACCATTCTGCCGTTTTTGCATGACTTAACAAGCGCTTGACTGGTGTTGGCGGTCTAGGCGATCCAGCCAAAAACCTGGGCTGGATCGCAATTGGAAATGGTTCGGCTGCATTTGGCCAAAGCGGTGTTTTTATTCGACAGCGTTTTCCAAAGCTTCACCGGCGTTTTGGACATCACGGCCCACGCCTTTGGTTGTTTCACAGGCCGCCAGAGCCAACAGGACGGAGAGCAACGCAACAATTCTCAACATGAGTCTTCCTCTTGATTTTATTTCGATTGGTGATCCAAGCATCTGATGGGGTTGAATATCTTGAAAAGCCGGACCCACACAAGAGCAACGATATACACTCAATGCGGGGACGTCGATTGCTAAGGTGCGCGGTAAAAGAGATATCTTTCCGGGTCAATTGTGACCGGTCCTGTGACTTGCGTGAAGCCAACCAGGGGCTGTTGACTGACCACCAGACCACCCGACCGCATCAGTGGAAGGATCAAAGGTGACAAACGCTCGCCTTCTTCAACATCCAACGCCTTGATTCCAAAGCCAAAATCATAGTGAGCCAAGGCCATCTTTGCATCCTTTGAGGCCAGATCTACCAGCACTTGATCCGCTTCTCCCAACAGTAAATCATCTGCTGGCGGGACGCAGGAAGGATGCGATTGTAACACACGGTCAATTACCCAAATGCGACGCTGAGGCAGTTTTTCCCGCAAATGATCATAAGTGCGCCCATTCCCAAGTCCCAGTTCCAGGACATCCCCGGGTAAATCGGCAATGAAATCCGCAGCCCAATTCAGCCCATCGATCTGGGCAGAAAGACGGCGGCGCATTGACTCTAAACGGCTCATTCGATCTCCTTCAGTACGGATGCCAGAGACGTCGGTTTTGCAACGCCTTCCAGCAATTCATTGAGAAAAGCGCGGGAAAAGTCCCAGATGGGAGACGTGTGCACTAGATGGTGGGTCAAGTAGCCAAACGGTTCTGAATTGTCAGCCCGCCCTACACGCCGCGTCTTGAGCAGTTCAACCGCAGTTGCAATGATCTGATCGGGATCCAAAAGATCCCGTGTGCCGTGCCAATCGATCGGATCCAGATGTGTGTTTACTTGAAGCAACCCGGGTGCGGCCATTGCCGTGCGTCGTGGTTGAAAGGCAGATACCATTTGGTAACCCACATCCGAAAGAATTTGCAGGTTCGAAGAATGCAACCTGTTCCAGGGCGGAACAAACACGCGCACTAAACGCGTGTCAAAAACCGACAGCATTTTTGTAAGTGCCTGCTCCAATTCCGCTTTTGAACCGGAACGTTGATGGTCAAATTCAGATTTCTTTGCGCCGATGGGTGCGGTGTTGCGGTGTGCCCACCCGTGAATGATCGGAATGAATACCGATTGCGTACACACCGCATCGCGTAGTGAATTTTCGACAGCATCCGGGATCACTGCCAAATGAATCGGCAGACCCAAATCATCCGACAGCCTGGAGAGTTGCTCAAGCGCAGAGGTCGCGGCAATTGCGTCATCATCTCGCCACCACAGTGGCAGGGTTAGCCGATGCGCCCGCCATAAGGCGAGCTCGCGACGCAAAGGTGACCAGTCAGCGTTCATGCTTCAGGGCCTCCACTATTCCCACCGTTTTGGCCGCTCCATCCATGCCCTTTGTTTGGGGTAGCCTTGGGATGGCCCTGGTGACCTTTCTTACGTGCTCCAACAAGGCGGCCCCGGTTAAATCGGCGTTCGTTAAAACGCTTATGCCCGGCAATTTGGCAAGCGCTTGGGCGCGTAATGTCTGCTCGACCTCATTGCCCGCGTCAAAGGGGACCAAAACCGCGGGCGTACCTGTTTGCAGCACATCAAGGGCTGTGTTGTACCCTGCCATGGAAACGGATGCACAGGCTGTTTTCAACAACTCTCGAAAATCCGGGCGTGCAGGTTCAACGACAACATTTGCAGGCGCGCGCGCTTGTAAATCACTCACGTTTTCCCGTGCCTGACGGCCGCCAACCAGCAGGTGCCATCGTCGCATTGGATCAAGCGTTGCAGCCGTAAGTGCCGCACAAAAAAGCTCTGCGCCAACATCGCCTCCGCCAGCACTGATCAGCACAGTGTTTGATCTTTGTCGTTTTGATTCAGGTATCGGCGGGGCAACGAAACCGGTGTAGTGGAGCAGGGGCGCTAGACGTCTCGTGACGGGCCAGCTGATCTCCAGCGGTGTAACCTCCGGGTCCGAATGCACAAGCACCGCATCATAATAGGTCGTGATCATATTCTCGGTTGCCTGTGCTTTGGCAGGCTTGGACGGCGGCGCCAGAATGTCTCGGATGGAGGCACAGATGAGCGGCGGCATCGGCAATTTGCAGGCTAAATCGAGCAGATGGCGGAATTCTGTGGCCAGCACCCGTCGCCCAAATGGAAAGAGTTCCGTGATCAAGACGTCCGGTTGAATATCGCTCAAAGCGCGTTCTAGCATTTGTGCACGCGCGCTCATCGTATCCTGCCCGGCCTCGTCACCCTCCTCGGTCAAGAGACGTGTGAAGTTAACTCCATCCGAACGCAGAGAGGGCAACTGCAGAAGGTTCAATCCAGTGCTGCTCAGTTGAGGAGCAGGCGTACCGCCAGAGACGACGGTAGCGTTATGCCCGGCGGCTTTGAAGGCATTGGCGATTGTAAGCGCCCGCGACAGGTGGCCCGTGCCCAGCAAATGGGTGACAACGATCATGACCTTCATGAAGTGCGTTCCGATAATCGAACCGACGCATTCTCGGCGGACCAGTCTCGATCTGTAACGGTGATGACGAACAGGCGGTTGCGTTTGATCTGGAACGGGGCGGGTCCCGCAAAATCCCAGCCTGTGGCCTGTGCCATCAAGACCCGCATGATGCCGATATGGCAGACCACCACGACATCCCCGCTCAATGATTGGACCCATGGGCGCAACCGGGTGCGCAGATCGGCAGGGCTTTCGCCATTTGGCGGTCGATAGTGCCAGCCCCATTCCTCGATATCGCGAAATCCGGAATTCGGGTCAGCCCGAAGGATCGCGCCTTCTTTGCCTTCCCAGTCACCCCAATCCATTTCAATCAGAGCCGGATCTGTTTTCGGGCGTTGATCCGATACCAATTCGGCAGTTCGTATGGCGCGTTTTAGGGGACTGGACCAAAGGGTTGCTCCTTGCCATTGCTCGGGCAAAACCAACCGACTCAGTTGCTTCTCGGCGGCGTCATCCAATGCAATATCCGTGCGCCCCTGAATGCGGCCCTCACGGTTCCATGGCGTATGCCCGTGACGCAGCAAGGCCAGCCGTATCATGTGAGCGCCTCAGCAATGGCACCGCAAAGCACATCGCTGGCCCCGGTGATCAGGTGATGTGCCGCGATGTGCTCACGCGCAGCCTGACCGCGGCGGATCCGTTCGCAGCGATCCTTCAGGAGCAAATCCAATTCCACGGCAAGTGCCTCTGCGCCTTCTTCCGGAAGTGGATAGGTGCCCGGCGCCAACACATCAATCACGCCAGGTCGGTGTTGTGCAACGACGGGCAAACCGGCGGCCTGTGCCTCCAGATAGGTCACGCCAAAAGCTTCGTTCACGCCGGGCCAAAACAGCAAGCTGGCCTCGCCATATGCCGCAGACAGCGCCTCCGCGTTCAAAGAACCGCGCAGTTCCACCTGATCGCCAAATCGATGCATCATGGAAGCGACGGCACTCAGGGCTGGCCCATCACCTGCGATGACCAAGCGCCAGTCTGCGGTCTTGAGCAGATCGAGAGTATCAGCGATAAGTTCATAGGACGCAAATTTGTCGCCATGACGCAACATGCCGACGCTGAGCATCGCGCCATTGCTTGGACTGGCAGGCGGCAGTACTGCGCGGGCCAGGAAGGGCCGCAGATGAATGATCTTTTGATTTGGCCGTTTGTACGCATACAAGGCTTCTGCATCTCGGCGCGTCAGATGAAAAATTGCATCCGCCGCATCACTGGCGGCTTCGGCGGCCTGCGCAAATGCCGCCCATGGTCCGGTCAACCGCTTGCGCGCGCGCGTCGCTTCAATTTGGAAGTAGGGCAAGTTTAACCCCGCCGCGACTCTTGGGCCAACGAGATCAGGCGCTTTATAGTAACTGTGATAGGTGATCCAAACCTGCCAGTCTGAACGACGTCCCTGTTCGATCAAGCGTGATGCTTCGGCCTCTGCTGCGGCGAACAGGCGCTCTTGCGTTTGCGCGTTGCCCTGTTTGTCCACGGTTTGCAGCGTTGAAACCAGATCGGCCTGGATGTTGCCATACCTGAGGGCTTGCAGAATGGCCCGACCCATGGCGCGGTCCCCAGAAGGCACCGGGTGCGTCGGGGGTTTCATGGGCGCATAAAACGCGACATTTGTCATCGTGGGTTGTCCAGCATGTGCGTCAGTCGTTTTTTCAGATGCGCGATCCCCGGTGGCATCTGGAACTCGGAGATCAAACGCTCAAAGGCCGCATCAGCCATCTTTCCCGCCTTGTCCGGATCCTGCGCGAGCATCTCTATTTCGCGCGCGATACTGGCAGGATCGTCGTCACTCAAAACACCGTGGATCCCAGTGTCAATAAACTCCGGAATGGCAGAGACCGGTGTCGATAAAATGGCAAGTTTCTGACTCGCCGCCTCCATCAACACGTTAGGCAATCCGTCGCGGTCCCCATCAGACGCAATACGACTGGGGAGCACAAAGAGATCAGCTTCGCGCATCGCCGCAATGACTTCAGGCTGATCACTTGGTCCACGCCACGTGATGCGATCAGAAACACCAAGTTGTTGTGCCAGGGCCTGCAAGTCGTCTTTCAATGTTCCGCCACCAATGTGGGTCCAGTGCCAGATCAGCGTCTCGGGGAGAAGCGCAAAGGCCTTGATCAACCGGTCAAATCCCTTTTTCTCAACCAGACGGCCCACTGAAATGAGCGCAATGGGATCACCAGATTTGCGAGGCTCTCGCAAAGGTGGTTCGGGGAATCTGGTCAGGTCCAGACCGTGATAGACCAGATCGACGCGGTCCGGTGTATCCGCGAGTGATTGCAAATGTGCGGCGCCAAATGCCGTACAGGTTGCCCCAAACGTCGCCCCGTGACTTTTTGCACAGAGTTTTTCGCGCAACTCCCATTCTGGAGAGGTCCAAATGTCTTTGGCATGGGCCGAAAACGACCAGGGCAAATCGCGCAACATCGCAGCATATCGCGCCACAGAGGCAGGAGTATGCAGAAAATGGGCATAGAGCCCATCCGTTTGCGGCGGTAATTCCCGCGCAAGGACACAGGCCTGCCCAAACCGACGCGCTCGATTGGGGGTGCGGTCGCGCTTATAATCTGCTCTTATGGCGCGCCAAGCCTCCATGAACCCTGGGCGTTTTATCGCATACAGAAATCCTCGCAAAACCCGCACAGGCTCGTCTTTGAGGTATTCCGGTAGATAGTGTACCCGCGCACGCAGACGATCGTGCAAAGGATGGGTTTTTGTGTCCGTCGGATGGCGCAGAGACCAGATTTCAAACCCCACACCGGCCTCTTCAAGAGCAACAAGTTCCTGCGCGATAAAGGTTTCCGACAGGCGCGGCCAGCCTTTGACGACCACGCCGAGGCGCGCATGATTTGAGTTCATTTATCCGCCATCAAAAGCGCGGCGCGGGCCACCACCACATCCAACCCGTCCAGCAACCCATTTGCACCTGCATGTGAGGGTTTCTTCTGTGACGGCAAGGCGCGAATGAAATCGATCATGGTCTGCGCGGTCATGCCATCGCGATGCTCATCCAGCATCCGGATAAGCCCAAGTTCTTCGGCGCGCGCGGCGCGGATCCACTGTTCCATCCGCGGGACGGTGCGCGGCACGATCACGGCGCGTTTGTCAAAGGAGAGCACTTCACAAAACGTGTTGTACCCGCCCATGCAGATCACCCCTTCGGCCCCGGCAAAAAGCGCTTCGATCTTGGAATCAAATCCAAGTGCGGTAACGCGGCCGTTCAGCTTTGCCACGCGCGCATCAAAGGCCTCTCTGACTTCACCGGACAGGAAGGGGCCATAGACGAGCACGGCATCCGGCTTGAGCGTGGGATCGGTTTCATAGGCCTTGATGGCAAGGTTTACCATGGACTGCCCATCGCCCCCACCGCCGGGTGTGATCAAAACATAAGGCGTTTCCGGGATCTCGGCCGCATCCGTGACTTCACGGCGCAAGTACCCCGTCCAGTAAATCCGCGCACGCGTTGCATCAGAGAGGCGCAACCCTTCTGTCGGGTCATAAACCGCGCGGGGTCCATAGACCCAGATCTGATGGTAAAAGCGTTCTGTCGCTTCAACAGCGCCTTTGCGGTCCCATTCAGCGGCCAGCACCGCGGGTTCGTCCAACACATCGCGCAAACCCAGAACACATTGTGTTGTGCCGCGCTTTTCCAGCCATTCCAGAGTCGGGAGCAATTCGCCGCGAAATCCGGTGGGTTCTTTGTCTACGATCAACAGGTCGGGTTCGTATTGCTCGACGGCCGTTTGTATCAGACCGGAGCGCATCTTGGTGGTTTCATCGATATCCAATCCCAGCGTCTGACTGACATAGGAACCGTCGGGAAGCTTGGTGACGCCGGGCAGGCGCATGTGATCCACCCGCTCGGGGAAAGTGAACCGGCCCGCAACCGGAGAGCCGGTCAAGATGATCGCCGATGCGTTTGGATCAGCCGCAGTAAGCGCCGTTGCAAGAGCACGGGATCTGCGAAGATGCCCCAAACCGAATGTATCATGGCTGTAAAGCATAACCCGCAAAGAACGTTTGGGTTCTGTGCTTGCGTCCCGTTCGGACGGCGAATCCAATTCCCGAAACACGTTCATGATGGTCGTCCGCCTGTTCCACAGTTGTCGTCGGAAAAGGTGCCGGATGGTGTAATTAGTCGCATGTCAGCCGTCGCGCAAAGTAAAAATTCAGGCACATCGGCCAGTCCTTGGATTGGTCGAAAACTCGTGATTTCCCGTTCCCAGTGACTGTTTGGCATAAAAGTGAACCATGTGCAAAACACCAGTGCTCGCGCCGACGTGCTTGGATGTGCGATTGCAATGGACCATGCGGTCCCCTACCGTCAAACACCAATTGCGTTTTGTTTGGAATTTCCTCTATGCGTGCCTCTATTTTTGCCTTGTTGATGTGCTTTGCGACGCTTTTTATCTTTGGGTTTCAATCCACTGCACAGGCGCAGCCACTGGGGTCTCTGTTCGGACCAGCCGCGGATTCCAGTGATGCAGCTGACGATAATATTTCGGAAATTATGCGGCAGGCCTCCGAAAACGGCGTTGGTGTGATTGTCATAGACTCTCAAGGTACCGTTCTGAGCGAGCCTGCGCCCGCCACCGTACCCGCCTCGGAGGGTGTCGAGGGGTCGAGCCTGATGAAGGCGCAGGATTCGGTGGTTCGATTCAGAACCGCCTTGATTGATCGCATGCTTGATTTGCCCAATGCTTTCAACGAAGTGATCTATATTCTCCGCGCTACCAGTCCGGATGGCACGATCTGGGCCTTTGCGTGGGCGCTGATTATTTCCCTGTGGCTCTTTGCGATGGGTATGGTCTTTGAGACCCAGATCTATGGCAAGCGGATCGTCAAAAACTTTGTGGTTTCGCGGATCAAGGAAAATCCGGTCGGGTACGCTGAGAAAATGCCCTTTCTGGTGTTTCGGTTTTTCATGGGTGTGATCGGTATTCTGGTGTCGATGTTGGTTGCCTACCTGCTGGGCGCGTTGCTTTTTGGGCCCTTGGATGACAAGGCGATGCAATTCACCGTCAGCGTGATCAATACCGCCTACTTCGCCTGTCGCCTGGTGGCGAACCTGTGGCGCATGGTGCTGTCCCCTTACCTGGAGCAATACCGCCTTCCGGTTATGTCCTCGCGCGATGCCAAGCGATTACACGCGTGGCTCTGGACACTGGGGACGGTTGATGTCTGCGCCATTTTGTTTGGCATCTGGATCGGCGAACTTGGCCTGAACTATGACGTGTATGCGTTCTTGTCCTCCCTGATGTCGGCCATTGTCGTGTCCCTGAACATCCTGATGGTGCTGGTCAATCGCAGTGCGATTTCCAATGCCATGCGGCAGGGCAAATCCGCCACTGAGGTCAGCTGGAATCTGAAGGTCATGACAACCATCTGGGCGCCGCTGGTGATCGTCTATGTCATCTTTGCCTGGATGGAACTGACCTATGACCTGGTCCTTGGAAACCCCTCCTCGATCCCGCTGATCGCGGGCGCATATATGATCCTGATGTCGATCATCGTGGTTTACGGTGTGATAAACTTCACCATCGAGCGCAGCTTTCAACGCGCGCGGGCCTTGCGGGATCTGAATGCGACGCGGGCCTCGGATGAACCGCTTGAGCAGGCGGTGATGGACGCGGAAGATATGACGCTGGTGCGCCCGCGCCACGCGCTCAATTCCTTCGAGGCACTGGCACGACGCGTCGCCGGGATCCTCGCCTTTGTTGCTGGAATATATGCATTTTTCTACATCTGGGACAATAATTCAGCGCAGATGGTCGAGGGGTATGCCACGCAACTGCTCGACATCATGGTGATCTTTTTCCTTGGCTATATTGTCTATCACACCTTCCGGATCTGGATCGACAACAAGATCGCCGAAGAGCAGGGTGACCTTATCGAAGAGGAGGTTGGTGGTGACGGCGGTGGCACCGGGGCCACCCGGTTGGCAACGCTGCTGCCACTGTTTCGAAACTTCATCCTGATCGTTGTTCTGGTCACGATCTCCCTGATTGTGCTGCTGGAAATGGGCGTCAATGTCGGACCGCTTTTTGCAGGTGCGGGTGTGGTTGGTGTGGCCGTGGGCTTTGGCTCTCAGGCGCTGGTGCGTGACATCTTTTCGGGCGGGTTTTTCCTGTTTGATGATGCATTTCGAAAGGGCGAATACCTCGACATTGGCGGGGTCAAAGGCACCGTTGAAAAGATCTCTGTGCGTTCTTTTCAACTGCGTCACCACCTTGGCGCGCTGCACACTATTCCGTTCGGTGAAATTCAGGTCATGACCAATTACTCACGCGACTGGGTGATCATGAAACTGCCCTTGCGGGTGACCTATGACACCGATGTGGAGAAGGTGCGCAAGCTGATCAAGAACCTCGGCGTGGCGCTGCTTGATGACCCGGTGATCGGGGAGAATTTCATCCAGCCGCTGAAGTCACAAGGCGTCATTGAAATGCAGGATTCCGCGATGATCATCCGCGTGAAGTTCATGACCAAACCGGGGGATCAGTGGCTCGTGCGCAAGCGTGTCTATGAAGAAATCCGCATCCTCTTTGAAAGCGAAGGCATCCATTTCGCACATAAGGAAGTCACGGTACGTCTGAAGGATGGCAAGGTCGATGAACTCTCAGAGGATGACAAGAAAGCGGTCACGGCAGCCGCCCAAGCCTCCATTGAAGACGACCTTCTGGACGGTGAAGAGGCGGGCGGGGACGACCGTTAGCAATCGGTGCTCGCAACGCGCGGTGACTGTGCACAGCGTCGCGATTGCCGCGGGACCGGACCCGCGCCGTTAACCCCTGTGTGCCATGAAAAATCCGGATTGTGACATCCGTACACATCCCGTACACAACCTGTACACCGGGTGGCGTACAATTTGGGTTGGCGGGCAGGGTTAACAGCGCGGTCGGGGTGAAAAAGTTAAGGGTTTGCACCGCCTGCGCGCGTAAATCCCGTGTCCATTCAAGGCCCCGATCAGACATTCATTTTTGAAGGCCTGCGACAGCAGATAACGAAACCCACATTCGTTTTTGGATGTCTGTCTTAGGGGCACAATACGCAAGCCTTCCTTTTGGCGCTGCCAAGGAGAAAAGATCCGCCCGGGAGCAAATAACGCCCGGGGTGCTTCAGGCCAAAAAAGGACGCGGTATGCTATGCGGGTTGAATGTCTTTTTGATCACTCCACGGCGGCAAGCACGTCATTGCGATCCCGTACAGGGCCGCAAAACTCGCGCAGCCAATCCTCTGACAGGTTTCCCTGCTGAATGCCGCAGGCAGGGAAGCGGGTCTGCGCGTTGGCGACTGCTGGAGTGATCAACAGAGTGTGCAGGCGCTTCGCCCAGGCATCAGGTGAGAGATCGCTCTGCAAGTGGATCAACCCACCGGCTTGTTCCGCAAGACCATCAACACCTGAAACCAACACGTTCCGGCCTGCTGCCTGAGCCTCCTGAGCGACAAGCCCGAAGGCTTCCCACCGGGATGGCATCGCGACGATATTTGTTTCGGCATAGGCGCTTGGCAGGTCCGTGCAATGACCGCGGAATGAAATGCGGTTGTCGTATCGGGCCAGAGCCCCAAGCCGGGCCCGTTCGCTGCCCTCGCCGAAAATGACCAGCCGCGCGTCGCGAAGTGGACAGAGGTGGAAGGCTTCGATCAGAATATCAAAGCCTTTTTGCGGCTCCAGACGTCCAAAAGCACCGATGACATTCCGCGTCGGTTCAGGAGGTGCGATGGCCTCAAATTGAGAAAGGTCGACATGTGGCCTGATCACGCTCAACGCCCGATCCGTTACCAGGTTGCGCTGTAACAGCCATTCAGCCTGACCTTTGCTCACAGCAATCACACCGTCAAACAACGCATAGGATGTGCGAAGCATCGTGTGAAAGCGTTTTTTGTTGGGTACGTTCAAGGCGGTGAAGGCACGGGTATAGCTGTGCTCTACATGCAAAACTCTGGTGTCCGGGTTCATGGCGCGCAGTGCCATCAGCGCGGGCAGAGACCGCCAGCTCAACGCAAGATGGGACACGATAACATCTGCATCATGCCGCCCGATCGACCATTCGGACTTTTTCACAAGGCAAACAGACTGGTGCGTCCGCCCCAGAAGCCCGGGCAGTGACATGAGGTGGTCGAGCATGCGCATAACGCCACCGGGCGTGGTGTCGTCGACAAGATGAATAACACGAATGGACGTCATGGACGGATACTCTTTCAGCTGATTGCGCGTTTTGCGATGAGGTTGCGTAGGTGTTTGACAGGTGTCTCGCCACAGACCCGCAACAGGCCTGCCGCACAGAGTGTTGTCGCTGTTTTTGCAGGCTCGTGTATCAGCGGGTGACGCGAGCAGACCATGGACTTGACCACCATGTCCCAGGCTGTCCCACCATCCAGGCTGCTGACAGCGCGGCGCGCCAGATAGCGCAGCTGATACGCGCGTGCCGCGTTTTCGTGCCGCGCAAAAAATGCCGGACTGTAGGGGCGGAGTTTGGTCACCATGCGCTCCCAGGACATCAGTTGACGTTCGGTTGCCGCAGAAAGACCGCCACTGCTGATCCGATATCCCGTCAGCAGGCCGGGTACGCCTTCGATTTCCCAATCCGTGCAGAGAAGCAAACGCATCCAGCATTCAATATCCTCGGACTGACGGAAGGTTTCGTCGAAAACCCAATCGTGCGATTTTTCAAACCAGGGGCGTTGTGCAATGTCGCGCAGCGCGGCGCGCCGGATAACCGCGGCCGATCCGTTGCCAACCGGATTGCGACGCAACACGTCTGCTGCGGAGATTTTGCGCAGTTTGGGGCGCTGGTTCACCCCGGTCGGGCGCGAGGCTTCGTCGATCAGCCGGGATCCTGCAAAGCTCAACCCGACGGTCTGTGCCGTCTCAAGATGATGGACGTGAGCGGCGAGTTTTTCGGGCATCCAGATATCATCAGCGTCACAAAATCCGATGAAATCGCCGCGTGCAGCATGGATACCTGCATTGCGGGCACCGGCAAGGCCACGGTTGCTCTGGCTGACGATACGGACGCGCGCGTCTGATGCATAGCCGCGAGCCACTGTCAGCGTGCCGTCTGTGGAGCCATCATTTACAATGATGACTTCGAAGTTGCGACAGGTCTGGGACAACAGTGCATCCAGAGTTTCGGGCAGCGTCTTTTCCGAATTGAAGGCGGGAACAACGACAGAAGCGGTTGGCATGTTGGAGATCCTGTTTTAGCGGGCAAAAAGTGAGTGGCGCATCGCGAGGGGCAAGATCGGTGCGATGAAAGCGGCAAGTGTGGTGAGGCCGCCACGGCGAAGCGGATGCATGAAGGCGCGCGGATCACGGGCAAGCCCGGCTTTGGTGAAGTGCAGCGCATCTCGCGGATCATGGCCAAGGCGCAATGACCGACGCGCCAGATAACGCATGTAGATCGCCTCCTGCGCAGGGGTGGTCTCGACGCCATAAGCGCGTGCAGCGGTGATCGCGCATTCGCGGCCGGTGAACATGGCGGCCAGATTTGACGACAATCCACGTTGGCTTGTGCGGTACCAGACATGCAGCCTGTCCAAACCCTCGATACGATGCCCGGTGCCAATAAAACGGATCAGAAACTCCAGATCTTCATTGTGGATCATGCTCGGGTCGAGCCCACCACTGCGCTGGAATCCTGCTGCCGAGACTGTGAGGTTTGACATTGTGCAAACCGGATTTTCGCCAAGCAGGTCTGAGATCGTCAGGCATTTGCCCGGAACCGTTGACTGACTTGTGGCGTCGTCGGGGCGGTCGCGAAAAAAGGCGACGCGCCCAAAAAGCCCGTCTGCCCGCGTCTCGCGAAAGGCCGCGTTGAGATCGGACAGACGGTGCGGCGTCCAAAGATCATCCGCATCGCAAAATGACAGATAGGTGCCAGTGGCATTCTGCGCTGCAACGTTTCGGGCATTGCTCGGACCGACGCCCACATTTTTGCGCAGCACGATCCGGTGATCGCATGCGGCATACCGGCTGACGATCCGGTCGGAGCCATCGGTGGAACGGTCATCAACGCATATGGCCTCCCAGTCGTCAAAGGACTGTTCCTGCAGGCTTTGCAAGGTGGCATCCAGCGTGTCTGCGGCATTATGAAAAGGGATGATTACCGAAAAACGCGGCATTTCAGGTACTCCTGCGCAAGGAAAACGTTTGAGCTGGCAGCAACCAGAGGCTCGCGCCCAGCATGATCACCGTCGAGATGACGAGATATCCGGAGGCAACCGCCATGAGGCCGAATGGGGCGAGCACTGCGGCGTTCAGTGTCAGTGAGGCGGTCAGCAGGCAATTC
The DNA here is from genome assembly GCA_033344815.1 of Paracoccaceae bacterium. Taxonomy (NCBI): domain Bacteria; kingdom Pseudomonadati; phylum Pseudomonadota; class Alphaproteobacteria; order Rhodobacterales; family Paracoccaceae; species Paracoccaceae bacterium. The sequence goes on from JAWPMR010000001.1 coordinate 3,480,381, forward strand.
ACGCCAAGCTCGGTTGCCGGACGACCCTCGGCGCGGCACCACCCTGATGTCGCGGACCACAGGACGGCAGGCAGTGCGGCGAGACACAGCACCGAGACAACATGTGATACTGCCTGCCAGTCAGGACCCAGCAGCAATGGCACATAGAACGGGGCCAGAAGCGCCTGCAGCACAACGATCGGCGCAAGCAGAAGAATACAGTTGGCAAGCCCGTCGCGCAGCGCGCCGAGACGATCCTGGGCCGCACATAAGTAAGGGAAAAGCACGACGGAGAAAGCCTGGGCAAAGGAGGTGGCCAGACCGAGGCCCGCATTGAAGGCCATGAAGTAATACCCGAGCACTTCTGCGCCCAGCAGCGCGCCGACAACCAGTTTGTCAGCCTGAAGTCGGGCGACCTTCACGACTTCGATGCCAACGACGGCCCAACCGTAAGACCAGAAGGGCGCAACCCGGCAAAAGCCCTGGTCGGGTCGCGCATGCCAGGGGCGCAGGCGCCGCATCAGAACAAGCCAGACCGGGGCTGCAATAACGCGCGGCACAATCATCGCGAAGGGCGAGGCCCAGAGCAGCGCAAGGGCTGCGGTTGTCAGGTTTGCGCCAACAACCTGCGCGCCGCTGATCACAGCGGTCTGGTGCAGCTTGCCTTCGCGCATGGCCAATGCGGCCTGTACAAGACCGGCGGGCATGAACAGGTATTCCAGCGCCAGTATCGCGAGGAGCCACCCTGATGTTTCATAACCGCTGATCAGCAACTTGGCCGCGATGGCGGACTGGATTATGAAGAGGCCAAGGCACCAGCCCCAGAAAATTCTGTGCGCGGTATTGCACGTCTGCGCCAGTGTGTCCTCTGCCGCCAGAATGATGCGCTGTCCAGCACCGTTTTCCGTAAAGGACTTCAGTATGTCACCCGCGGCCAGAGCCGCCGCGGCGATGCCGATGGCTTCTGCATCCATCATGCGCGCCACAACCACAACGACAACCAGTCGCGACGCCTTCCCGGCAACCTCAGAAGCTGCATAGGATAGTAACTGTCCGACAAATCCGGTTTTTGGCAATGATCTCTTAAACATTCGGTCAACCTGTAGGAACTGGGGTTGCGGTCGTGTTTAGCGAGCTGCGCTGAGGGCGTCCTGCGCACGGCTGGACAGTTTTCCAGGGCGTTTGTGCGTTCGGCTATCCGAAAGGATGGGTTGTCATCCTGATGCCCGGCTTATCCAAAATGTCGTTATGCACTACCCCGTTGGCATACCAAGTGAATGGAGTAATCATGTCCAAAGCCGTGAAAAAACACCTTCTGTGCGCAACCGCTGCCCTCTCTTTGACGGCCTGCACAAGCATGCAGAAGCCTGCCAACCTCGAACCGGTTGCAAGCGGCGGTGGCTATCAGTCACAGTACCGCGACACATCGGTGAGCCGAAACGAAATGAGTTTTCTTCAATCGCCGTCATTGAATACGGCGACCTGCCTGCCCGAAGCAGGCGGCGCGCGGCAGGCAAGCACCGGCAAGTGGAGCGGCGCCACACTCGATCCCTTGCTGGGAGAGAAGCTTTCCCGCAATGATCTGGTTCAGGTCACGATAGACGGGGATGAAACGCTCAGCGGTGACTTTGTCGTTTCGCGCGATGGCACTCTCAAACTGCCCTACCTTTCCTCGATATCAGCTCAGGGTCGTACCAGTGAGGAGGTCGAAAAGCTGCTGAGTGATGCACTCCTGTCCGCTGAGTTCTACAGCCATCCTCCACGGTTGACGGTGCGGGTAAAGGACTTTGCCTCGGTGGTCGTCGGCATCAAAGGTGCGGTGTTTGAGCCGCATGCGGTTGAGGTCGGCGGCACCGCTGGCGATGCTGTTGATGCATCGCGACAGCAGGCTTTCGGTGCTTCCACGGAAGGGCGCAACCTGGCTGCTGCTCTGCGCGCAGCCGGAGGTGTGCGACCGGACGCGGATCTGTCCGCAGTTGAATTGCACAGGGCGGGTCGGGTGCATCGGATGGATTTGCGTGGCATCTTTGATGGCACGGACCCCACCGACATAATGATGCTGACGGGTGATGAGATTGTTGTCAAAAGCCGGCACTGTTTCCAGGATGATCTGATGAAGCCCGGGCCAATCAGCCCGCCAGGTGTATCGCTCTTTCTGTCAAACCTTACCCAACCTGCGGCGAGCAATGCGGGTTCTGGCATTGGACGTGACGTGCGTGAAATGCCATACGGTACGCGATACCTGCAGGCGCTTGTTGATGCCAATTGCGTTGGAGGAACCAAGACGACAAATGCCAACCGCAAGGCGATCCTGTTTTCGCGTAACCCCATCACTGGCGTATCGGCCGTAATCGAGCGCGATATCGAGGACCTCATGCGCCGGGGCAACCGCGATGACTTTGACCCCTACCTGCTGCCCGGTGATGCGATTGCCTGTTACGACAGCACCGTCACAAGCGTTACTGAGATCGGACGTTCAATTGCCATCCTCGGAGCGGGATTGGTACTGGCCCAGTGACGTTATGACCTGACAGGCAACCGTTTTCGGGCGGTTGCCCACAGACCTTTCGCCCGGTGCGTCAGTAGGGTCAGCTCGTCATGCGCACTCTGCTCGATGGCATTTTCGGTCTGGATCAGAACCTCTCGGAGGCTTTCCAATCCGAAAAGGGCGGCGCTGCCCGCGATGCGGTGACATTCCATCTTGAGGGCCTGCTGGCCATCATGCTGCCAGGCTGCTTTCTTCAACTGGCCCATGAGCGCGTCGGTCTGATCCACGAATTCAGATAACAACCGGTCAAAGGTGGCCTCTCCAAGGTCCGCGCGCATCTGTTCAAGCGGTGCAACTTCCGTCTCTGCATCAAAGCCGCCGACACCGTGACTTGTGACAATCCGCAAGGCTTTGCGCAGATTCGCGATATCAATGGGTTTGCTGACAAACGCATTCATCCCCACATCATGGAATTTTTCGACCGCATCAGGCAGCACATTTGCCGACACCGCAATAATGGGCGCTTCAGCAGAGAGCCCTGCGCCCTCGCGAATGCGTCGCGTCGCCGTCAGACCATCCATCACCGGCATGCTGATATCCATCAGGACCGCGTCAAAGGCGTGCGCCCCGGCAAGCTCTACCCCGGAGCGCCCGTCGGAAGCGGTTGTAACGCGGTGCCCCTCCTGTTCGAGCATTTTCTGAATGACAAGACGGTTGATTTCGTTGTCCTCGACAACGAGCAGATCCAGCGCAACTTCGGCATCGTGTGCTGTGGTGCCGGTGTACGACTTCTCCATCGGTTCAGAGGCTGCAAGGGGCAGATGCACCCAGAATACGCTCCCTTCGCCCGGCACGCTTTCGACCCCGATGTCGCCCCCCATTGATCGCGTGAGACGGCGCGCAATGCCAAGACCCAGACCGGTGCCGCCCGATGTCCGGTTCAGCGACGTGTCCCCTGTCTGGAAATCCTCGAACACGGTTTCGAGCTCCCCCTCTGACAGGCCGACACCTGTATCGATCACACGAATCTCGTAAATCGGTTTGTCCGGGCCGACGCTTTGGCCGGTCACTTCAATTTCCACTGTCACCTGACCACCGTGCGTGAATTTGATTGCATTGCCGACGAGGTTCAGAATGATCTGCCGCACTCTGTGCGCATCAGCCTTGACCCATGGCCGTGCGTCACCAACCCACTGCCAGCGCAACACGTTGTTGTTCTGGGCAGCATGGCCGCCTTGGCTGTCAGAGATGTCTTGCAGAAGCACACTGAGATTGAGCGCCTTTTCTTCCAGAGACAGCTTTCCTGATTCATACCGCGCAACATCGAGTACGGAATTGACGTGATTGAGCATGACCTCGCCGGAAATTTCCATATTTCTGGCGAATTGCTTTTGGTCTTTGGTCAGGCGCGTGTTCTTGAGGAGGCTGAGATTTCCCAGAATGCCATTCAGTGGCGTTCTGATTTCATGGCTCATCACGGTCAGGAATTCGTCTTTGGCCTTCTGACCGGCCAGCGCTTTATCACGGGCGTTGATCAGTTCCTTTTCGTCAGACACACGGCGTGAGATATCGCGAATGAAGCTGATGATGATTTCGTAATCGCCATCTTTTGCAAATTGCAGCGCCAGTTCCACTGGAAAGATTTCACCATTGGCGCGCATGGCTTCCAACTGAACACGTCCCTTGCCGACAACATGCATTTCTCCGCCTTGCCGCATCCTTTCCATGCCGGCCTGATGTGCATCGCGCAGGTGCTTCGGTACAATCAGATCACCAATGGGCCGCCCCATCACCTCGTCGGCCCTATACCCAAAAATGGCTTCGGCGGCGGGATTGAAGGCAAGTACATCACCGGATTTGTCCGAGACGATCACCGCATCCAGCGACGTTGACAGCACAGTGTTCATCCGTTGATTGACCTGCGCCAGACTTTCGCTGCCGCGCCGGATCTCGCGATTGACGAACAGCAGATAGATACTCGCCGCGGTAAGCGCGAGCAGCAAAGCACCCGAGAAGGTGGCAAGCTGAGCAAGTGTGCGGGCTGTATCCGCGCGGCGGTCATCTGATTGCTGTGCGAAGTAGCCCAGCCCGGCCACCGAAAGAGCCCGCACATCACCGCGCAGCGCTTCACCGCGTTGCAAGATCGCGTCACTTTGAGACGATAATGTGCCATCATCCGCGTCGATCACCGGCACGGCGTCTTCCAAAAAGCCGGAAACGGCCATCAGCGGGCCGCTGAATTCCGGTGTTTCCCGCAGGCTGCGGAAAAGCCGCGCAGATCGCAATGTATCCACGCGACTGTAGAAAATATCGAAATCACGCCGGATTTCACCAAGCTCGGCCGGCTGTCCGACCTCCTCCGTGATATGTTGCAGATGCTCCAGAGTATTCAGGAAGGACAGATATTCGACTTCTACCTGCGTCAGCGTCCATTGCACGTTATCGGAATTTGCGGATCTTTGGTGTTCAAGATCCGAGAAAACTTGGCGCCCCAGAAAAACCGTGGCGATCAGTGTCATCAAAACGCCAAAGCCGATGAGCCAAATAGCCCACCGACCCACCCCTTGCAGGTATGCCTGACCTGATGCCACTTCAGCCCTCCGGATTAACTTGCATTTGCAACAGACTACCTCGTGACCTCCAGACGATCCAACTGCCAGATGCTGCGCGAATACACCAGCTCGGATCGGTATTCCGCGTCGCTGTCATAGGGAAAAACGATCCAAAGTGGTCCTTTTTGCCGCCGCGACATTGGGTTCCCGTCCCTCTGATAGGCAATGATTGGCGCGTCACTCTTTAGCGAGTCAACCGGCATTTCGACGGAGTAGTCGTTGATGGCCGTGGCGCGCAGTGTCCCCGCCTCAACGCCCAGGAACTCCAACACATGCCTGAGCGGCACACCAACGAAGCTGTTTTTGCCTTCCGTCCAGATGGTGGTGGTTTCAAATTGCTTCACAGGCATCGCTTCAAGCATTGCCATATCAAAAGCTGCCGCATCACGCGTATTTGTAATCTCGATATCACCGGTTACCGTCAGGACAACATCACCATCCGGCGCAGCCAGCGGTCCCGCCGCAACACATCCGGTGCTGAACAGAAAAAATACGAAAACAGGGGCAAAAAAGCGGCGCATGGGATCCTCCGTAGATGCTGAACACTCTATGGTCGCAATTGCCCGCTGCCGACAATCAGGCATGCGGATAGAGACCTATCCTTTCGGATAGTCCGGCGCGCTAGGCGGCATGGGTGAGGCAGGTTGTTTCAGAGGCGAATAACCCGTCAAGATCACGCCTGTCCTGCGCAAAGGCCATTGTCGCTTCCAGATGACCACGTACAGAACCGCAATCGAAACGCTGCCCGTCGAATACATATCCATCAACCCCGGTCTCATCCAGTTCAGCGGCGATTGCATCGGTAAGCTGGATTTCACCACCTGCGCCGGGGGCCACAGTGGCCAGCCTGTCGAAAATCGACGGCTGAAGGATATAGCGCCCCACAATACCGTAGTGCGATGGCGCTGTGCCCGGAGCCGGCTTTTCGACCAATCCGCGCAGGTGCTGAATGGCGCCGGTTTTTTGACGGATATCCACAACGCCATATGTGGACAGGTTTTTCTCGGCCACTGGTTGTGTCGCGACCATATGCCGACCACTTCCATCGACGGCTCTCATCATTTGTGCAAGTGCCGGAGTGGCAGCCCTGATCACATCATCTGGCAGAATTACCGCGAAAGCCGCATCACCGACAGCGTGTCGCGCAAGTGACACCGCATGGCCCAGTCCCTTCGGTTGATCCTGACGGATAAAACAGGCCGCCCCCGCCGCGAGATTGGAATGCTGCAGAGCTGCGAGCGCGTTGCTATTGCCTTTTTGAGCCAGCTTCTGTTCGAGCTCTGGCATTTCGCTGAAGTAGTTTTCCAGCGCCCCCTTGCCCGACGAGGTGATGAAAATGAACTCTTCAATACCAGCCGCATGGGCTTCATCGATCGCATATTGAATAAGCGGGCGGTCAATGAGCGGCAGCATTTCCTTGGGAACTGATTTCGTAGCGGGCAGAAAGCGCGTGCCAAGGCCGGCAACGGGGAAAACGGCTTTACGGACAGGTTTCATGTTCAAACTCCAGGGTTTTCAGGTTCAGTAAGCACCGCGCCCGGTAGAAACAGCGCGGAAAGTGAGCGCAATGAGCAGGATGTCCAGCAGCACGGAGCGCGACTGCACATAGGCCAGATCCATATCCACCATCTTGTCAAAGCCGATATTGGCACGCCCGGACACTTGCCATATGCCCGTGATTCCGGGCCTGGTTTGCAGGCGTTCAAGAGCATATGCGGGATAGGCCGCGACCTCTTCAGGCAGCGCAGGACGCGGCCCGACGATAGACATGTGCCCTTTGAGAACATTGATGAGTTGGGGCAGTTCGTCCACTGACGTGCGTCTGAGCACGCGCCCGATGCGAGTCACGCGCGGATCAGTGCGCGATTTGAAGCAAATCCCCTGGCGATCAGACGTCGCAAGAAGGCTGTCGCGTTGTGCTTCGGCATCAATGCGCATGGAGCGGAACTTGAGCATCTCAAACGGCTTTCCGTCATGGCCGATCCGCGTCTGGCGAAAAAGAGCGGGCCCCTTGCTGTTTACCCGGATCGCTGCGGCAATGCACAGCATCGGCAGACCCACCAGGACAAGAGCCGACGTCGAGATGCCAATGTCGAGCGCCCTCTTCTGCACATCGGCCAGATCGGCATTGCGCGCTGCATCAAGGCTGGCGTGTTTCAAAAAGACCGCGTTGCCGACAATGTAACGCTTCGCAAGTCGCGCAGGCTCCATGGCCAGACGCCAGATCCATTCCATTCTGGCACGGCGCACGATTTCAGGCGCACGTCGCACATTACCTGCGAGGAAATCAAACAGAGCGCCGACGCCCAAGACGAGCTGTGCATCGATCTGTTTCCGGTTGCGGTCAATCCACAACTCTTGCAGCGGCACCCCCATTGCGACCAGCACAATATCCGCTTTGGACGCATTGATCCCGGCGACCGCGGCGACCTCATTCCGGGTTTGTGCGTAGCCATCACGGGTGCCTGCAATCTGCAGGCCCGGTATCTGAGAACGAAGAGCCTCTGCCGCTTTGACTGCCGTGCCGGGCTTGCCGCCTAACAGGTAAACCGAGAGCCCCTTTGATGCAGCCTCGCGCAACAACAACGGCACAAAATCCGTTCCGTTCAGGTTGGCGGAGAGTTTGCGTCCACGCATTCTGGCAGCCAGTTCCACGCCAACCCCATCAGGCAATACATACTCGGCGCGCGCCATAGCCGCTCTGTAAGACCGATCACCGGCACTCACATTGGCACAGTGCGCATTGAGGAAAAAGACCGACGCCTTCTGGCCTGACAGCAAATGCCGAGCGACATTTTCGGGCAGTTCATCCACCAACGGCAAACCAAGGATTCTTTGCCGTCGGATGTCTGGAAACGACGTTTTCTCAGCACCCGAAAACATGTGTTCCTCTGATATGTATTGCACTTTTTGTTCCTGTCCCGTTTGATTGTTGTTGAGCAGGAATATGAGCCGAGCTTGCACATCGGGACAGATGCGCGATGGGACAGGAACGGGTTCATCTGGTTTGCTGGCGTATCTCAGAGGAGCAGTTCCCGCGCACTCAGCCACAAGAGCTATCCTTTTGGATAGAATGTCCTGTCCGGTTGCTCCTATTATGACTTTTAGGAAAACGGGTTATTCCGGGAAGCCTTTAGTGCGAATCGCAGCCGGAGTGAGACATGAGAGTATTGATTGCTGATGACCATGAGTTGGTCCTGGACACTCTGGTGGCCTATATTGAAGCCACTGGTGGGATAGAGGTGGTCACGGCGCCCGATTTTCAGACCGCCCGGAAAAAGATTGAAACTGAAGCAGCATTTGACCTCGTTCTTCTGGATCTCAACATGCCGGGCATGAACGGCATGGAAGGGCTGCAGACGGCAATCGGCATGGAAGGTGCAACGCGTGTTGCGCTGATCACCGGCGAGGCGTCCCGAGATCTGGCGGAAAAAGCCCTTGAGCTGGGGGCTGCCGGTTTCGTCCCCAAAACCCTTCCGGCGAAGTCGCTTGTCAATGCGATCCGCTTCATGGCGATGGGCGAGAAATACATACCTGCCGGCTTTATGTCGGGCGCGGAGGCGCAGAACGACCACCCGCTTGCCAAAAAGCTCACCCAGCGGGAGATGCAGGTGCTGAAGGGCCTGACCGAGGGCAAGTCGAATAAGGAAATCGCCCGGGATCTGGATCTGTCCGAACCAACCATCAAACTGCACGTCAAAACGCTTTATCGCAAAGTGGGCGCCAGCAATCGGACGCAGGCGGCGCTGACCGCAAAAGAAGCCGGATTATTCTGAAGCAGACTATCCGAAGGGATAGCTCGGCGGGCAAATGCGTCCGCTGTTATCCGTCAGGAACACGTACAGCGCCGCGATGACGGCATATCAGGTGACCAGTTCACGAGGTATGTTATGTTTGACCACATTTTCTCAAGTAAGCAGCCGGTAATTCAGCCAAGATCACTTGGCTGGCTCGCCATAAAACGGCAGCCGCTCAGGTTGTTGGGCTGGCGCCGCCTGATTGTCGGGGGGCAATTGACCGATGCCGGTCGATTGCCGCGATACTTTGCGGTGTTTCTGCTCGGTGTCAGCGTCCTGTGGGCCCCGATCCTGGGCTATCTGGCAACAGCCCCGCTGCAATACACGTCGCAGTCTTCGCTTATTTTACCGGGATCAGGAGCGTCAGGCTCGGTCAATCTGAACAACATCGGACAGGCATCATCCTTCGCCAACTCCGCTTTCGCGAATGGATCCATCAGTCCCACGGAAACATACAAACGCCTGATCGGCGCCGACCGCATCCTGACTGCCGCCGCGCAGGAAGTGGGCGTTTCAACCAAGGCGTTTGGCAAGCCACGCATCTCTCTGGTGGATCAGACCAGTCTGATCCATCTGGAATTGCGCGGAGGCACGCCTGAAGTGGCGCAGCAGTATGCGACAGCGTTAATCACTGCTTTCTTTGCGGAAATTGATGCCCTGCGCGCAGATGAGATTGCCACACGTGAAAACAGCGGGCAAAGCGCGATCGCCGAATACAAAAAAGCAGTTGGTGAAATCCGTGCTGCGATTTCCGAGTTGCAGGCGCAAAGTGGTCTAGTCACGAGCGCGCAATACACCGAACAGCTCGCAGCACATGAGCGCATGAAAGAGCAGTTTTTCAAACTACAGGCGGACGCGACTGATCAGGCTGAAAAGGTCCGGGCACTTGAGACCGCACTTGGTCTGCCACCCGAGACGGCAGCCTTGACGCTCAAACTCTTTGCAGATCGTCAATATCTGACACTGATCGACGACATCGCTCAGAATGCCACCCAACTGGCACAGGCACAGGCCAACTTCGGGCCGCGCCATCCCAATTACATCAGTGCTGATGATGCGTACAACAGCGCGCGTCGTGCGGCGCGCTCACATGCGTCGAGCATCACAGGGCTTCCGGTACAGGCGCTGTCCGGACTTGACCGCGCCCCGGAAGGGGAACGCGCCGCACTCTTGAGCACCCTGGTCCAGGAACACGCCAGACGCTCAGGCCTGCACGAAAAGGTCGCAACACTGGAACGGCAGATCAAAGAAGAGGGCACAAGGCTGAATGCGTTGTCGCAACTTGCTGCCGAACTTGAAGATAAGCAACGTGATTTCAAGGTGGCAGAAGCTGTGTTTGCCTCTGCAATCGCGCGCTCAGAAGCCAAAAAGACCGATGTTTATGCGTCCTATCCGCTGGTTCAGGTCCTTGAAGATCCCTCGCTTCCGAATGCGCCCTCGTCCCCGCGCCGCAAACTGTCAATTGCTGCGGGTGTCGCTGCGACGATCCTCTTTCTGATTGGCCTGGCAATTGCGTGGGTTCGCCAGTCGATCATCTTGCGCCTTCTGCAAGATCCGTCCAAGCGCGCCCCGGCATGACCGTTTCACCCGAAAACCCCGCCGAGGTCATTGTCTGGAAAACACTTACCTGGACGTGGCCGTTTTATACCATTGGAGCCCTCTATGTCGTGGGGCCGGTGCTGGCATGGATTCTTGGCGCTCTGGCGGCATTGTCGCTCTATCTGGGCCCGGCCATTCGTCCCGATCTGCGCCCCACCGGGACCGTCCCGTGGGTGATATGGCTCTGGTTCGCGGGAATGGCAGTGATGCTGGTCGCGCTTTGGGTCGGGCATATGGATTGGGGGCTTGGGCTTACCAAGACAATCAAGTCGTCCATCGGTTGGGCAAAGGGATGGGCCCTGATCGCGCTTTTTCCACTTGCAGGTGCAGTATTGCCCATTCGTCGCGAGATCTTGATCCGGGCGCAATGCATTGTTGGGCTTTGGACGCTCATTCTGGCGCCGCTTCTGCTGGCTTCCCCGTTTCTCGGGTTTCCGGGGCAGATATTCACCTCTCCGCTGAAAGCCGTTGGTGGCCCCGGACCGGAATATTTCACCGTGTTTCTCTACACATTCGATCCGGCAAGCTGGACGGCACGCTGGCAGTTTTATGCCCCGTGGTCTCCCTTCGCAGCCATCCTCGGTATTCTGACGGTGCTGTTTGCGCTTGAAGAGCGTCATCCAAAGTGGATGCTCATCGGCCTGTGCGCCGGTGTTCTTATGATCCTCGCGTCAAAGTCGCGCATGGGGCTCGTGGGGTTGGTGGCCTGTACCATGGGGCCGCGGCTTTTGCCTGTGGTTGCCAAGTCATCAGCCTGGTTCGCTTTTGCCGCACTCGCTTCCAGTCTCGCTATCTGGGGTGCTTACGCGCTGGACCTCATTCAATCCGGTATTCAGCGCTTCAGGGGGGCACGCGCTGACAGCACACGTGTGCGCGAAACACTCCAGCGTATCGCCTGGGAAAGGTGGCAGTCAGATGCAGTCTGGTTTGGTCATGGCACGGTGCAGCCGGGCCCGCATCTGGTTGAGTACATGCCCATCGGCAGCCATCACACCTGGTACGCGCTTTTATTCGTCAAAGGCATCACCGGCTTTATGGCCTTTTTCATCCCGTTTTGGGTGCACTTTGCTGTCGCCGCACGGGACGCTGTTCAAGCGCCGCGTGGCCGGCTGCCGCTTGGTATCCTGCTCACATTTTTGTTGCTGTCTTTCGGTGAAAACATTGAAATTCAGGTCTATCTGATGTGGCCCGCATTGATTGTGTTAGGGTGCCACCTGAGAGAAATCTCCGACGCGGCCCAAAGCGATTGAAACGGGCGAAAGCTGATGATTTGAAAAATGCGGCAAATCCTGGCGTATTCCGGGGGTCGTCGAATTGCGCGCGATGGTTTGCGTGTGTTCAACATCGGACAAAAAGGAAACGGCAACAGACAGCGGTTTTGCCCGCCGCCGGGTGGCCGCACCGGGGTGTCGCTCAGCTTTTGTACGGATCCAGTGAGGCGCGCAACCCGTCGCCGAGGAAGTTGAAGGCCAGCACCACAAAGATGATCGGCAGCATCGGGATCGCTGTCCAGGGGTAGATTTCAATGCTGGCGAGGTTTTGTGCGTCATTCAGCATCACCCCCCAACTGACCGCGGGCGCGCGCAACCCGAGGCCAAGGAAACTGAGCGCGGTTTCCCCCAGGATCATGGCCGGGATCGACAGGGTGGCCGAGGCGATCAGATGGGACATGAAGTTGGGTAACAAATGTCGTCGGATCACGCGCCCCGGTTTCGCGCCCATCATTTCAGCGGCGCGCACGTATTCCTCTTCCCGCAGGGACAGGAATTTCGAGCGTACCGCCCGCGCCAGACCGGGCCAATCCAATATTCCCAGAATGATCGAGATCACGAAAAATACCGAGACCGGACTCCAGTTGGATGGCACAGCAGCAGAGAGCGCCAGCCAGAGCGGGAGTTCGGGCAGGGAGCGCAGCACTTCGATCACGCGGTTGATGATCCAGTCGGTCTTGCCGCCGAAATAGCCCGCGATGGAACCGAAAAAGATACCAAGCGCAAAGGAGACGGTGATCCCGATGAGGCCCACCGTGAGCGAAAGTTGCGCGCCATAAAGGATGCGGCTGAAGACATCCCGGCCCAGCCGGTCCGAGCCCCAGAGGAAAACGGTGGCGCCTTCAGGGGCGCAAAACAGGTGGGTGTTGGAGCGGATCAGGCCAAAGAGTTTGTATTCATTGCCCTGGCAGAGGAATTGCAGGGGCATCGGGCGCGTCGTGTCGGTCTCATAGGTCCATCGGTAATTCACCAGGTCAGCCGTGGCCGTGGTGGGGTAGACAAAAGGCCCGATGAATATGCCGTCATGCCAGAGGTTGATGGATTGCGGGGGCGCATAGAGGTAATCCGCGCTGCGCTCATTGGGCGTATAGGGCGCGATGAACCCGGCCACGGGCAGCATCAGGTAGCTGAACAGCAGGAACAACCCCGAGATCAGCCCCAGTTTATGGCGTTTGAATTTGCGCCAGACCAGCACCCAGTTGGGCGCATCCATATCCGAGCGTTCCAGTGCGGAAAGATCCACATTGTCGTAATAGGGGGCGTCGTCCACATAGCGACCGTCGGGGAGTTGTGCCATCAGCCGCGCGCCCCGTATCGAATGCGCGGATCCAGCAGGACCAGCAGCAGATCAGAGATCATCGTCCCGATCAGGGTCAGAAGCGCGACGAACATCAGCACGAACCCGGCAAGGAACTGGTCCTGTGATTTCAGCGCGGTCAGCAGGGACGGCCCGATGGTTTGCAGACCCAGCACGACCGAGACCAGAACCGAGCCGGATACCATGGCGGGCAGCAGGTTGCCGATGTCCGCCACGAAGGGGTTGAAGGCCATGCGCAGCGGGTATTTGGCGAGGAGTTTGGAGGGCGCGAGACCCTTGGCCTTGGCGGTTTCCACATAAGGCTTACTGAGCTCATCCAGCATGTTCGCGCGCAGACGCTGCATCATCGCCGCAGCGCCCGACGTGCCGATTACGAAGGTCGGGACAATGAGGTGCACGAGGATGGATTTGACCTTGTCCCAGGACATCGGTTCGCCCTCAAACTCGGGCGACATCAGCCCGCCAATGGGCAGATCGAAGTATTTGTTGCCATAGTAAAACAGCATCAACGCCAGCAAGAAATTCGGCGTTGCCAACCCCAGATAGCCGACAAAGGCGGCTGTATAATCCACCCATGTTTCTGATTTCGCCGCGGCGATGACGCCGAGCGGCAGGGCGACGAGATATACAAACAGAACGGCGGCGAGATTGACCAGAACGGTGAGCCAAAGCGCGTCCCCGACGATTTCGGAGACGGGGCGGTCAAATTCAAAAGACCAGCCGAAATTGCCCTGAATGAGGCCGTACCAGCCCTGAGGCCCCGGTGCCATGCCGACCCAGATCAGGTATTGTTCCCAGATGGGCCGATCCAGCGCGTATTCGCTGCGCAGAAATTCCGCCTTGGCGACCCCTTCGGCCTGTCCCGTGGCGCGCAGTTCCGCGATCTGATTGGACAGATAATCCCCGGGCGGCAGGTTGATGATGATGAAGATCAGCAACGATACTGCCCAGAGCGTAAGCAGCATCGTGATGAACCGAAAAAGGGCGTAGCGCAGGAACATCATTGGGTTTGGGTAAGCTGCTGAAATGGTTCGTCATAATAGAACTCATCGACACGGTGGATGCCGAAATGCGCGCCCGGATCCCAGGCCCATTTGGCGACCTCGGGCACATTGCGCAATCGATCCGAGACGACCACGGGTTGCGGGGCTTCGGCGAGGATGCCGATCCCGAATTGTTCATCTGCGTGGATCGCCAGCATTTCGCGCCAGATCGCAGCACGTTCTTCGGTGTCGATGGTGTGATCCCAGTCCCAGCTCAGCTGCATCAGGCGCTGGGCGGCGGGCATGTCAGGTTTTTCGCCGACCTCGCCACCGGTCTGGTAATACTGCCCCCATTTCGGCCAGGCAAAGAATTCCTGATGGGTCGGTGCAAGATATTCCGGCGGGGTATAGGCCTGCGGCAAGCCGTTGTCCCAGCCAAACCAGACGGCGGACATCGACAACCCGGAATAGACCCGGTTGCGCAGGATATCGCGGTCCAGCGGGCGCATGATCAGCTTGATGCCAATCTCGCGCCATGTATCGGTGACGATGGCCAGCGCGTTTTCGACCTCTTGCCGTTCCCCGGCGGTTTCGATCACGAATTCCATCGGCCGCCCGTCGGGCAGCTTGCGAAACCCATCGGCCGTGCGTTCCACCAATCCCATCTCGTTCAGCAGGGCATTGGCCTTGGCAGGATAATAGATCGACCATGAAAACAGGTTGGCCGGGTCAAAAAACGGGCTTTTGGCGAGCGCCGTCATGCCGCCCTCTTTGGCGAGCCCGAAATAGAGGGCACGGTTGATCATGCGTCGGTCAATGCCCAGCGATAGTGCGCGACGGAAACGCACATCGCGGATCACTTCACGCCAGACCGGATCGGCAAAATTGAGATTGGGATAGATCGCAATCTGGTTGGCCGCGCCATTGGCCCAGAGCAGGGTCCTGTAGCCCGCCCCATCGGTTTCGCCCTTTTTCAGGATCGAAATGTCCGGGAAATCAAGGCCGCGGGCCTGCAAATCAACCTCGCCCGCATTGGCCTTGGCGGCAATCAACCCGCCGCCAACAATCGTCATCTGCACAATGTCGATATAGGGCAATTGCACACCCCTGGCGTCCATGCGGTGATAATAGGGATTGCGTACAAACAGGTGGCGGCTCGATTTTGTGCCGGTTGCATTCATCCACGGCTGCAGGGTCGGCAATTCAGGATTGTCGAACTTATACATGTTGTCGCGGTCGTTGTGCAGCGGGGCCCAGGCACGCAGACGGGCTTTTTTGATCGCGCGTTTCAGCGTCTTGGCGTCGGTGAAATCGGCATGGAACTGTTTGAGGTAATGCGCTGGGCGATAGATGAAGAACGGGCTTGCCTGCGCCAGCAATTGCAGGAATTGCGGGTTCGGCGTGGGCCATTCGATCACGACGGTATGTTCATCCGGAAACGTCATATCCGCTAGAACGCCATCGACGATCATGTTCTGGGACGGGCCTGCGGGGCTGAGTTCGGGGTTCTGGGCGACATGTTTCCACCAGTATTCGAAATCGGCGGAGGTAAAGGGATGCCCGTCGGACCAACGGTGCCCTTTGCGCAGATGCAGGGTGAATTTGCGTCCCTCAACCACCTCAACGTCGCGCAGGATGTCCGGTTTCAAATTGTAATTCTGGTCATATCCAACAAGGCGGGCGTAGCCGTAAACCACCATCTGGCGCACGTCCTTGGAGCGCGACACAAGGGTGCGCAACGTGCCGCCCTGTTCGCCGAACTCGCGACCTTTTCCGACCAAATCCACCACCAGCGGTTCGCTGGGCATGCGCTGGGTGACTGCAGGCAGATTGCCGCTTGCGACCTCTTTCTGCCAGAAGCTGCTTTCCTGCGGGGTCTGCGCACTGAGCGCCGGGGCGAGGAGGATGCAAAGGAGGGCAAGTATTCTAACCATGGCAACGTACCTTATGTCCGGGTTCCATTTCCCTGAGCGCAGGGGCCGCAACGCCTTCAAACCGAAAGGCGTCCGGCCATGTGGTCGGCATCCCGGCTCCCTTGGCGACCAGCGTCAGATCAATCGGCCGGTTCACGTCAGGTTCAGGCTGCGCCGCAATCAGGGCTTTGGTGTAGGGGTGGCGCGGGTTGTAAAACAATGTGTCTGGCGGGGCCTGTTCGACCACCACGCCCTGTCGCATCACAGCGACCTCATCCGCAATACGCGCGACCACAGCGAGGTCATGGCTGATGAACAGGTAACTGAGCCCCATACGGTCGCGTATGTCTTCCAGAAGGGTCAGGATCTGTTCCTGTACGGACACATCGAGTGCGGAGGTTGGCTCATCACAGACAAGCAGGACAGGGTCCAGCGTCAAGGCACGCGCAATCGACAAACGCTGGCGCTGGCCGCCTGAGAAGGCATGCGGATAGCGGCTGAGCATGGAAGGATCGAGCCCCACCCAGCGCAGCATTTCGCTAGCCTTGTCACATCTGTCCCGATGCGATCCAAGGTTGTGGATTTCCATCGGTTCGGTCAGCGCCTGTTGCACCCGCATGCGAGGAGACAGCGATGAATAGGGGTCCTGAAATACCATCTGCGCCTGCCGTTGAAAGGACACGCGTTCAGGTTTCGTCATGGCGTGGATCTGCACCGGGTCAGCCCCGGTTTCAGGGCGGAAAAGCACTTCGCCACCCTCATCAGGGAGTTCAGCCCCCAGGGCGATGCGGGCGCAGGTGGTCTTGCCCGAGCCGCTTTCCCCGACCACCGCCAGCGTTTTGCCGCGTTGCAGGGACAGATTGACTTCATGACACGCAGTGATCTGCGTCGGTTTGCTCCAGCCACCTGCGCGCATGGTGTAGGTCTTGGACACATTGCGCATTTCAAGGATCAGGTCGTCATTTGTGGCGGCGCGGGCGGGGGCTGCGACTTCGGGGATCATCGGGGCGGCGGCAAAGAGCTTCTTGGTATAGCCATGCGCGGGCGCGCCCAGAACCGCCGGCGCGGGCCCGGCTTCCATGACGCGGCCTTTGTTCATCACCACGACGGATTCGGCCATATTCGCCACCACACCCAGATCATGGGTCACAAGGATCACAGCCATGCCGGTGTCTTTTTGCAGGTCTTTGATCAGGCCAAGCACCTGCGCCTGCGTGGTCACATCAAGGGCGGTTGTGGGTTCATCCGCAATCAAGAGGTCGGGTTTGGCCACCATTGCCATGGCGATCATCGCGCGTTGTCGCATGCCCCCGGACATCTCGAATGGATAGGAGCGCCAGACCCGCGCGGGGTCCGGAAACCCGACACGCTCAAAGGTTTCCAGCACGGTTTTTTTGGCGTCACCCTTGGACAGGTCACTGTGCAGGTGGAGGACTTCGGAGACCTGATCCCCCAACCGGTGTAACGGCGAGAGGGAGCGCATAGGTTCCTGAAAGATCATGGAAATCTGATCACCCCGAATGGCGCGCATGCCGCGTTCTTTGAGCGTGAGCAGGTCCATCACCTGGCCCTTGCAGTCGAAATTGATCGTGCCGCCCCGGATTTCTGCCGCGTCCGGAAGGATGCGTAAAACAGAGCGACAGGTAATGGTTTTGCCGGATCCGCTTTCACCCACGAGTGCCAGGGTTTCACCGGGCATGACCTGAAAACTGACGTTGCAGACGACGGGTGCTGCAGACCCAAAGCCAATGCTTAAATCCTGTACATCAAGCAGAGGGGTTGTCACGTTTTCTGTCTCTTCCTTACAGGAGTTCGGTGCAGATCATTGGATCCCGGTGGGCACAGTGAACTTGATTTCTTGCCCCACGTCCAGCGCACAGATGGTACGGCGGCTTTGTGCTACCATTTTTTAATCAAATCAGGCATGGGGACGACAGACTTCTGAAAGGATATGCCCATGAGCCGTCTGGACCTCTTTATCGACCGTATGGTGTCCCAACGCGCGTGCCTCAATCACGCTGCTGCCCTGACCGCAGACCTCGGCGGGCCGGTATTCGAACTGGGTCTGGGCAATGGGCGGACCTATCATCACATGTGCGAGATCGTTCCAGCGCGCGATATCTATGTGTTCGAGCGCGCCGTGGCCTCGCACCCTGACAGCACGCCGCCGGAGGATCGCGTGTTGCTGGGTGATGTGTTTGAAACCTTACCTGCCGCTTCTGAGAGGTTTGGCGCAACAGCGCGATTGATCCATGCGGATTTGGGTGGGCACAATGCCGCTAAGAACGATGATTTCGCGCGTCGGGTATCCCCGGTGATCGCGCCGCTTCTGGCACCGGGCGGGCTGATGGTATCCAGCGACCGAATGTATTTCGAAGATCTACAAGAAGTCTCCTTGCCGCCGGACGCAGTGCCGGGACGCTGTTTTATCTACCAACGTTAAATTCCTAAATCTCCATTCGGTCAAGCTCACAGCGCCAGCGCTATGTTTTTCGTTGCGCGTAAAACGGGTGTCGGATAGCCATAGATACACATAATGAAATTTAGTTTCGCTATGCAAAACAAGAAATCTGGGAGGATTTGTAATGTTCACCGTCAAAACCGTGGTTTGTGCGTTTGCTTTTGCGGGGTTAGGGGCTGGCGCGCAGGCTGAAACCAAATTGATCCACGCCGAGGCAGGCCCGAATCGCGGGGCGCGTGCTGCTGCGTTGCAGTGGTTCGCGGATGAGGTGGGCGAACGTTCAGCAGGCGAATTGTCGATTGACATCCAGTGGGGCGGGGCGCTGTTCAAGGCCAATGCCGCGATGCAATCGGTGGGGGACGGTGTTGCGGATATGGGGTCAGTGATTGCGGTTTATTATCCGCAGGAAATGGCGGCTTATGGCATTGCTGATCTTCCGATGGACAACCCAGATGCTTGGGTGGGCATGCGCGCGACGGACGCTTTGATGCGCAGTTCTGATGCAATTGCCGCCAATCTGCGGGACAAGAACCTTGTTTATATCGGCACGTGGACCACCAGTCAGGTCAACATTGGGTGCAAAGGCGCTGCGATCCGCACGGCCGAAGACATCGACAGCCTGAAAGTGCGCGGCGTCGGCGCCTATGGCAAAGTGTTCGGCGAAATGGGCGCGAATATGGTGCGCATGTCGATTTATGACGCTTATCAGGGGCTTGATACCGGGCTGATTGATTGCTCCCAAGGTTATAGCTACGCAGTGGCTGCGTTAAAGCAGGCCGAAGTGATGGACAGCTATACCTTGCTCAATTGGGGACAGGTCGGCGGTGTCGGCATGTTCATGAACGGCGACAGCTATGATGCCCTTACGGAAGATCAACAAGCGCTGCTGAACGAGGTCGGTGCAGATATGGCCGATGAGTTTGGCCGCATGATCACCGCCGCCAATGAGGGTGCGATCACAGCCATGAAAGAAGCCGGTGTCGAGGTGATCGAACTGCCCGCCGCCGAGCGCGCCAAACTGGTTGATAAGGGTGGTAAGTTCATCGCCGAATGGGTCGGCACCGCAGAGGCCTCCGGTTTGCCGGGGGAGGCGTTATTGGCCGAATACCAAGCCCTGATCGCGCAGTATAGCGCGGAACGGGACGCCGAAGGCTACCCTTGGGAGCGGGCGTCCAACTGAGCCGGTCTGGTGCAAAGTAAGCTCGAAAACCTGCTGCTGGCGCTGGGCGCGATTGCGGTTCTGATGCTGGGCGTTGTGATCACCACCAATGTGATTGCGCGCGCCGCTTTCGGGTCCGCCGTGCCTGACAGCGTGACGATTGTGCGCGAATTGATGTTGGCGGCGATCCTGTTGCCGCTGGCGGCCACTACGGCAGCACGTGCCCATATCGGCGTTGATTTCATTTCTGATCGGTTTGGGGCACGGTTGCGGTCTTGGCTGATCGTGCTGGGCTCGGTGATGGGCATGATTGCGCTGGGTGCGCTGATCTGGGCAGGGTCGCGCGATCTGAGCAAAGTCTGGGCCTCTGGCAGTTTCTTTTACGGTGATCTTAATCTGCCGAAATGGCCGGGGCGTTTGATTTTCGTGATCGGCATCGGCGCATGCTGGTTGCGTCTGGCGGAGCTGGCCTGGCGCGACACCCGCACGATCTTGCGCGGTGGTTCCGTCTCTGATGCACAGGGACACGGCTGATGGATCCCGCGACAGTCGGTTTGATCGCCTTCGGCGCGGTGCTGGCATTGCTGGCGTTGCGGGTGCCGATTGCCTTTGCCCTGGCCTCGGTGGCGACCACCGCGACCTTCTTTATTTTCGCATTTCGCACCGGTGAATTTTTACCCGAACGGGCGATCCGCGCGACCACCTCCATGGTGTTTTCCAATTCTTTCGATCTGATCCATTCTTATGATCTGTCGATGATCCCGCTGTTTGTCGCCCTTGGGCATATCGCCTACCGCGCCGGGATCACCACACGGATTTATGATGCGGCCAAGGTTTGGCTGACGCGCCTGCCGGGCGGTGTGGCCATGGCAAGCGTCATGGGATGTGGCGGATTTTCCGCCATCACCGGCAGTTCCATCGCCTGTGCCTCCACCATGGGGCGCATCTGCACGCCGGAGATGTTGCGCATGGGCTATGATCCACGCCTTGCCACCGCCAGCGTGGCGGCAGGTGGGACGCTGGGCTCGCTGATCCCGCCGTCGGTCTTGTTCATCATCTACGGGATTTTCACCGAAACCTCGATTTCCGCGCTTTTTCTGGCGGGCATCTTGCCGGGCCTGTTGACGCTCGCGGGTTTCGTTTTGGTCATCGCTTTGTGGGTCTGGCGCGCGCCTGAGATTGCGCCCGCCACGGATCAACGGTTTTCCGGAGTGGAGAAATGGCAAGCCGCCCTCAGCGCTTGGCCTGCCGCCCTGCTGTTCGTGCTGATCATTGGCGGGATTTACGGCGGCATTTTCACCGCGACTGAGGCCGCCGCTGTTTGTGTGAGCGCAGCTGTGGTGATTGGATTTGCGCAGGGGCAGTTGGACGGCGCGGGCCTTTGGGCCTCGGTCAAAGAAACCTGCGTGCAGACCTCTGCGATCTTTTTCATTGCCGCCGGTGCCAAGATTTTCGTGGCCTTCATCGCGCTTACCGGGGTCGCCCCGATGATTGTGGAAACCGTGACACAGGCGAACTTGTCGGTGGTGGTTTTGATGATCGCGATTGCATTGATATATCTGTTGCTGGGCATGTTTCTCGATCCGATTGGGATCATGGTGCTGACCCTGCCGCTGATGATCCCGCTGGTGGAAAGTTATGGGTTGAACCTGATCTGGTTCGGGGTTGTGGTGATCAAACTGCTGGAGATCGGGTTGATCACGCCGCCTGTCGGGTTGAACGTGTTCGTGATTGCCAATGTTGTCGGCAAGGACGCCCCGATTGACAGGATTTTTGCGGGTATCGCGCGGTTTTTGAGCGTAGATGTGATCGTGTTAATCCTGATCATGAGCTTCCCGGCGATATCCCTGATGATCCCGATGGCCGCGCGATGAACAAGCCCACCACAGATCGTAAGTTTGCCAATACACTGGCGCGGGGCCTCAGCGTTTTAAGCGCGTTTCGTGCCAGTGATGATGGGCTGAGCCATGCCCAGATTGCACAGCGCACGGGCCTGCCGAAACCGACGGTGTCGCGCCTGACCTATACGCTTTGCGCGCAAGGGTTTCTGACACACGCGGGCCGCAACGAGCGGTTCCGATTGGGCCCGGCGGCGATTGCCATGGGGTCGGTCGCCACGATTTCGGCCTCTTTTATCGACCTGATTTCGGATGCCATGCAACAGCTTGCCAATCAGACCGGCACCTTGGGGTTAATCGCCGTGCGCGATCACGACCGGATGATGCTGGTGAAAACATGGCGCCCGGAAGGAGCGGCGGCGATCTGGCTGGAGCCGGGGCATCGCATCCCGCTTTATGGGTCTTCCTCAGGGCAAGCGACATTGGCCGTGCTGCCCGATGAACGTTTTGACGCGTTGAAGCCTGACGCGGAAATGCGCAGATTTCGCCAGGATGGTTATGCACAATTGCTGGCGCAGGGCTTTGTGATTGCGCCGGAACCGACCCGCTATGCGCGCACCGTGAACGCGGTAAGCGTGCCCTATTTTGCGCTGGAGTTCGGTGCGCCGGTCAGCATTTCCTGCGGAGCACTGCCCGAAATGCTGAGTGATGCGCGTATGCTCGCGGACGTCGGCCCGGCGCTGCGCGATGTGGTACGCGATCTGGAACAGAGAACCGGCCATGCGCCCGCTTTGGCGCGTCGGGGTTAAGAGGAAAAGAGAGAGATGATGACAGATTTGATAGCCTATGCGCGCCACGGTGATGTTGCCGTCCTGCGGTTGCAGAACCCTCCGGTCAACGCCCTGAGTCACGCCGTGCGCCAGGGGTTGATGGCGGGTATGGATCGCGCTGAAGCCGATGTGGGGGTCAAGGCCGTGTTGCTGGTCGGAGCGGGACGCGCGTTTATCGCGGGCGCAGACATCAAGGAATTTGGCAAAACCCCGTTGGAGCCGCATTTGCCGGACGTGTGCAATCGGATCGAAGCCTCGCCGCTGATCGTGGTGGCCTCAATGCATGGGGTGAGCCTTGGGGGTGGGCTTGAGGTTGCGCTGTCGGCGCATTACCGGATTGCGCAGCCTGATGCGCGGGTCGGCCTGCCGGAGGTGCATTTAGGGCTTTTACCGGGCGCCGGGGGGACACAGCGCCTACCACGCGTGACCGGCGTGCCAGCGGCGATTGATATGATCACCTCGGGGCGTCATGTGAAAGCGCCAGAAGCGCTGGAGATGGGCGTGGTTGATCGAATTGAAGAGGGTGATCCTGAAACGGTCGGACTTGCCTATGCAAACGCCTTGTTGGCTGATGGGGTTGCGCGCCGTCCCGTGAGCGAAATGCCTGCACCAGAGCCGGTGGATTGGGATGCAACATACGATGCCGTATTGAAAAAAGGACGCGGTCAGATATCCCCTGCCCAAGCGGTGCGCGCGGTGCAGGCCAGTGTCGAGTTGCCTTTTGCCGAAGGGCTGAAGGCGGAACGGCAGATGTTTTGGGACCTTATGAAAACCGATCAGCGCCAAGGCATGATCCACGCCTTTTTCTCAGAGCGCGCGGTCAGCAATTTGCCCGACCTCAAGGATATCGCCCCGCGCGCGGTCACCGGAGTCGGGGTCATCGGGGGCGGCACAATGGGGGCCGGGATCGCCACAGCCGCGCTGTTGTCAGGCTTGCAGGTTGTTTTATTGGAAATGACAGATGAGGCGGCAGAGCTCGCGCGGGGGCGCATCACGAGCAACCTCGCAGGTGCGCTGAAACGCGGTAAAATCGGCCAAGACGCACATGATTCCATGTTGACCAGCGCGCTCGTGATAGCCACAGAATATGACGGTCTGAAAGACGCTGATCTGGTGATTGAGGCGGTGTTCGAGGAGATGGACGTCAAGAAAACCGTGTTCAGACAGTTGGATGCGGTGTGTAAGCCGGGTGCTATTCTGGCCACCAATACGTCATACCTTGATGTGAATGAAATTGCCGCCGAAACATCGCGACCCGGCGATGTGATCGGGCTGCATTTCTTTTCGCCGGCCCATGTGATGAAGCTGTTGGAGGTGGTCGTGGCAGACCATACGATACCGGATGTTGTGGCCACGGGTTTCGCGCTGGCCAAGCGGATGGGCAAGATCGCAGTGCGTGCAGGTGTCTGTGATGGGTTCATTGGTAACCGGATCCTCAGCACCTATCGCACCGCTGCGGATCACATGATCCTGGACGGGGCCACGCCGTTTCAGATTGATGCCGCGCTGACGGGTTTTGGTTTTGCCATGGGTCCCTATGCGGTGGCCGACCTTGCCGGGCTGGACATTGGCTGGGCCATGCGCAAACGCCTCGCCCCAACCCGTGATCCGCGTGAAAGAGTTGGGCGGTATCCGGATAGGCTCTGTGAAGCCGGGCATTTCGGGCAAAAGACCGGTACCGGTTTTTACGTCTATGAAAAGGGCAAACGGGGTGGCACGCCGAACCCTGACGTGATTGAGTTGATTGACGCAGAACGCGTTGAACGCGATATCACGCCTCGCGATTTCAGCGACGCCGATATCATACGCCGTTACATGGCCGCGATGGCAAATGAAGCTGCCCGTGTGGTGGGCGAGGGCATCGCGCGTCGCCCGCTAGATGTGGATATGGTGTTGCTCTTTGGTTATGGGTTTCCGCGCTTTTGGGGTGGGCCGCTGAAATGGGCGGATCTCGTGGGATTGCCCTCGCTTTTGGCGGATATCAATAGATTTGCGGAAGAGGACGCGTATTTCTGGCGACCCGCGCCTTCGCTAGAAAAATTGGTGGCTGAGGGCCGCACATTTGATGATCTGAACAAGGAGGCCTGAGCCATGAAACAAGCCGTTATCGTCTCTGCCGTGCGCACGGGGTTGGCCAAATCCTTTCGCGGTTCGTTCAATCAGACCCACGGTGCGACCATGGGCGGGCATGTGGTGGCCGCAGCCGTGGCGCGCGCCGGGATTGCGCCGGACCAGATCGAGGATTGCGTCATCGGCTGTGGTTTTCCCGAAGGCGCCACAGGCCAGAACATCGCGCGCCAGATCGCCCTGCGCGCAGGGCTGCCAGTGACGACATCGGGAATGACCGTAAACCGCTATTGTTCGTCCGGATTGCAGAGCATCGCGCTGGCGGCCAATGCGATCATTGCCGAGGGGGCCGGGGCGATTGTCGCGGGTGGTGTGGAGAGTATCTCGCTGGTCCAGCCCAAGACGCAACCCACCCCCGAAGACTGGATCAAAGAGCACAAGCCTGACGTTTACATGGCGATGATCGAAACGGCGGATATTGTGGCCGCACGTTATGGCGTGATGCGCGCGGCGCAGGATGAATACGGTTTGCGCAGTCAGCAGAGGATCGCGGCTGCACAGGACAGCGGTGTTTTTGAGGATGAGATTGTGCCGATGCCCGCGCGGATGGCCGTGCAGGACAAAGAAACTAAAAAGATCACGATGCACGATGTCACAGTGGATAGGGATGAATGCAATCGCCCTGGCACCACGCTGGAAGGGCTTGCGGGACTGAGCGCCGTGCGCGAAGGCGGATACGTGACAGCGGGCAACGCCAGCCAACTTTCCGATGGTGCAGCGGCCGTCTTGGTGATGGAAGCATCGGACGCAGAACGACAGGGGATCACGCCGATGGGGGCGTTCAAAGGGTTCGCAGTTGCTGGCTGTGAACCTGATGAAATGGGCATCGGACCGGTGTTTGCGGTGCCGCGACTGTTGGAGCGCCATGGATTGAACGTCGATGACATTGACCTGTGGGAGCTCAACGAGGCCTTCGCAAGTCAAGCGCTTTATTGTCGCGATCGTTTGGGCATTGATCCCGAAAAGTTCAACGTCAATGGCGGGTCGATTGCGATTGGTCACCCATTTGGCATGACGGGCGCGCGTATGACCGGGCATTTGCTGCGCGAGGGGGCGCGACGGGGCGCGAAACTGGGTGTGGTGAGCATGTGCATCGGTGGCGGCATGGGCGCTGCGGGCCTGTTTGAAATCTATAGCTGAGGGGCGGATATGGACCTGAGATACAGCGAAGACGAACTGGCGTTCCGCGATGCGGTAAACGCATTTCTGCGCGATGAATTGCCCGTCGATTTATCGGACAAAGTGCGCAGCGGTGCCGCCCTGAGCAAGGCGGATCATGAACGTTGGCACGCGATTTTAAATGGCAAAGGATGGTTGGCGCCAAACTGGCCTGCGGAATTTGGCGGCGCGGCCTGGAACGCGGTGCAGCGCCATATTTTCGAGGATGCCTGCGCCATGGCCTATGCGCCGCGCATCGTGCCTTTTGGGTTGTCGATGCTGGGCCCGGTGTTGCAGAAATTCGGGTCCAAAGCACAGCAGGACCATTGGCTGCCACGCATTCTGAGCGGGGAGGATTGGTGGTGTCAGGGCTATTCTGAACCCGGTGCCGGGTCTGATCTGGCCTCGCTGATTTGTGCGGCGGTGCGCGAGGGGGATCATTACGTGGTCAATGGCCAGAAGACGTGGACGACGCTGGGCCAGCACGCCAATATGATCTTTTGCCTTGTGCGCACGGACCGCGATGCCAAGCAGCAAGAGGGGATTTCGTTTCTGTTGATCGATATGGACACACCGGGTATTGAGGTGCGCCCGATTGTGCTGCTGGATGGCGGTGCGGAGGTCAATGAAGTGTGGTTCACGGATGTGCGCGTGCCGGTGGAAAACCTCGTGGGCGAGGAAAACAAGGGCTGGACCTATGCCAAATATCTGCTGACGCACGAGCGCACCAACATCGCGGGCGTCGGATTTTCACAAGCGGGGCTGGCCGCGGTCAAACGCATTGCGCGCGCCGAGATGGCCGGTGGGAAGCCATTGAGTGAAAACCCGCATTTCGCGGCGCGCCTGGCGCAGGTGGAAATTGACCTGATGGCCATGTCCACGACGAACCTGCGGATCATTTCAAAGGCGGCAGCGGGTCAGGCGCCGGGTGTGGAAAGCTCAATGCTCAAGGTCAAAGGCACGATTATACGTCAGGAAATCAACGATCTGGCGCGCCGCGCGGCGGGGATTTATGCGATGCCCTTTGCCTCAGAGGCCGTGGAGGGCTCAAATGATACGCCCCCCGATCCCTTGCAGGCCGGGCCGGTTGCAAAGCAGTATTTCAACAATCGCAAACTGTCGATCTTTGGCGGGTCAAACGAAATTCAACGCCAGATCATTGCCAAGACCACGCTGGGAGGGGCCAAATGAACTTTGACCTGACCGAAGAGCGGCAAATGTTGCAGGATACACTGCGCCGGTTTCTGCGGGAACGCTACACGACCGAAGTGCGCAACGATATCCTGAACAGCGAGACGGGCATGTCGGCGCAGATCTGGCAGGAGCTGGCAGATCTGGGCGTGATCGGTGCCTTGTTTGATGAAAGCGTCGGTGGTTTTGGCGGACGGGGCTTCGATCTTGCCGTTGTGTTTGAGGAATTGGGCCGGGCGGGCGTTGTGGAACCTTTTCTGGATACGGGCGTGTTAGCGGGCGGATTGATTGCCGATCTGGGCGATAACGCGCAACGCCCTTGGGTTGAGCGTATCATTGCGGGATCTGCACAGGTGGCTTTTGCGCATTCTGAACCCACTAGCCGGTATGATCTGAACCGCGTGGCGACCACTGTCTCGACGCAGGGTGACACAATCGTCCTGAATGGACGCAAGGCGGTGGTGGTGAACGCTGAGGCCGCGGACATGCTGGTGGTTTCGGCGCGCGAGGCGGGCGATGTGGATGACGCAGCGGGGATTTCGTTGTTTCTGGTGCCTGCGGGTGCGTCTGGCGTGAGCGTTCAAGGCTATGCGCTTGTTGCGGGCGGGCGCGCGGGAGAGGTCATTCTGGAAGATGTCGCCCTTGCATCAGACGCGCGTTTGGGTCCTGCAGGCGCTGCGTTTGACGCGATCGAAGCGAGGATGGCTGCGGCCTGTGTTGCGCAATGTGCTGAAACGTTGGGCGCGATGGAAACAGCAACTGCTTTGACGCGGGACTATCTGATGACACGCAAACAATTTGGCCGCCCGATTGGCAGTTTTCAGGCGCTGGCGCACCGCATGTCGGATTTGCTGATCGAAATGGAGCAGGCGCGTTCCGCGGTGATCAACGCTGCCGGGCACCTTGAAAGCGACCGAGTGAGCCGCGAGCGTCACGTGGCAGCGGCAAAAAACCTGATGGCGCGCGCTGGGCGATTGGTCGCGGAGGATAGCATTCAGATGCATGGAGGCATCGCCATGACGCAGGCGTATGAATTGGCCCATATCGCCAAACGCATCGTGATGGCCGAGCACAGGTTCGGCGATTGTGATCATCATCTGGAGCGGTTCATTGCCCTCTCCGCCTGAATTTCCCGTCAGCGGCGCGCAAGGATTGATCGGGTATGACGTCAATCTGGATCGTACAACCGGGCGGGCCGAGGTGTCACTTGAGATCGCCCCGCAACACCTTAACCGCAACGACAGCCTGCATGGCGGGATCCTGGCGATGATGCTGGATTCTGCCGCAGGTTTTGCTGCCTCGCTGAGCTTTGGCGGGGAAACCTTGTCCGGCGTAGTGACCGTTTCATTGACCACGCAATTCGTCGCTGCCGTCAGCGCGGGCCGCGTGGTGGCGACTGGTAGTGTGTCTGGGGGTGGGCGAAAGATCGTTTACGCAGATGCGGAATTGCGCGACGCGAACGGCGATTTAATCGCCAAGGCCTGCGGCGTTTTTAAAAGGGTTTCGTAATGGCAAGGATTGAAGATAAGGGCGACCGCCTGATCATTTGGAACGGCAATGCCGCGCGACGGGGCGCATTGACGCCCGAATTATATGACTGCATTGCGCGGGCCATGGCGCAGGCCGAAGACCCGCGCATCCGTGCTGTGATCCTGACCTCGGAAGGGGATTTCTTTTGTGCAGGCGGGGATTTGAACGTCCTGATTGAGCGTCGCAACATCTCAGAGCCGGAACGACGTGAGAAAGTTGATGATTTGCATGGGTTGATCCGAGCGATGCGGGCTTGCCCGGTTCCCTTGATCGCCGCTGTGCAAGGGGGTGCGGCAGGGGCCGGGCTGTCACTGGCGCTGGCCTGTGATCTGATTGTTTCTAGCAAGGATGCTATGTTTACAGCGGCCTACGTAAAGGCGGGTCTGGTGCCGGATGCAGGTTTGACGGCGTCATTGGCACGCAGTTTACCGCGCCCCTTGGCGATGGAAATGTGCCTCTTGGCGCATCCCGTTTCGGCCCAGAGAATGGCCGATCTGGGTGTAATCAACGCGGTGGTTGGTACCGGTGCAACGTTTGCAGCGGCGTCGGATCTTGCCGATGCCTTGTCTCGGGGCCCGCGTAAGGCCCAAGGCATGATCCGTCGTCTTGTAGCCGATGCCTATGAAACCACCGAAGCTGCGCAGCTGGATGCAGAACGCGACGCTATGGCGCATGCGGCAGGGGGCGCGGAAGCCGGCGAAGGGATCGCGGCGTTTCTGGAGAAACGCTTGCCCGAGTTCGGCGCATGATCTGGGACACGGAACTCACCCGCCGTCTGGGCATAGAGCGCCCGATCGTGGCCGGCGGATTGCAGTGGCTGGGTGATGCGCGCTACGTCAGTGCCGCCGCAAGCGCGGGCATCATGGGTTTTATCACGGCGGCGAGTTTTCCAGACCCACAGGCGTTGCGCGCCGAGATTGCGAGCGCCCGAACGGCCTGTGGCACGCGGCCCTTTGGTGTCAATGTGTCGATGCTGCCAAAGCTGGTGCCTGGCGATCAGGTCGAGGATGTTTTCAGGCTGATTGCGGATGAGGGCGTGCGGGCAATCGAAACATCCGGGCGCAATCCCGAACCCTACATCCCGCTGCTGAGGGACCTTGGCCTGACGGTTTTGCACAAGGTTCCCGCCGTGCGTTACGCGATCAAGGCGCAAGCGGTTGGCGTGGATATGGTCTCCATTGTGGGGGCCGAATGCGGCGGGCATCCCGGTCTTGATATGATTGGGTCATTCGTCAATGGCGCTATGGCGGGCGAAGCTTTGGAGATTCCGTTTCTGATCGGTGGTGGGGTCGGGCACGGCAGCCAGTTGATTGCAGCACTGGGCATGGGCGCGGCAGGTGTGGTCATGGGCACGCGTCTTTTGGTGGCAGAGGAAATTTCCGCGCACCGAGGGTACAAACAGGCGCTGGTGACGGCGAGTGAACGGGATACGGCGCTGACCATGAGTTCACTGCGCAACACGGTGCGCACGCTGGCTAATGAAACCACGGCGGAGGTTTTGCGCATGGAGGCCGAGACGCCGGACATCACGATTGGTGATCTGATGCCGCTGGTGTCGGGAAAGATCGGACGCAAGGCCTATGAGTCGGGTGACGTCAGCCGGGGGCTTCTGTCGGCGGGTCACGCGCTGGGCCTGACGGATAAGATTGAGCCGATGGCCGATATTATTGAGCGCATTGAAGTTCAGGCAGTGGCGGCGCAACAACGTTTGGCGGGCGTTTTGCCTGTTGCGAAGGCAGCGGAATGAGCGCGCGCGTCGATGACTTTCTGACGGATCAGGTCGCGGCGCGCGCAGACGCGCGGGCGATGTGCGACGAGACGGGTGCCGACTGGTCATGGGCTGATTTGCAAGCGGCCAGTTTCGACGCGGCGGAATGCCTGAAAACACGCGGGGTTAAGTCAGGGGACAGAGTGGTTATTCTGTGCGAGAACTGCGTGGCGGTCGTTGCCTTCCTGTTTGCCTGTTGGCAGATCGGTGCCATTGCCGTGCCGGTTAATGCACGCCAATCCGCATCAGAAGTTGGTCGCATTCTGGAACATGCCACGCCTGCCTGTGTGGTTTTGACCCCACGCGTTTCGACGGATGCGGAGACCCATGGCACACAACTAGGGGCGAGTGCATGTGCCGGAAAGTTTGGTGATGTGGCCGTTGCCACGCCCTATGCGTCCAATCCTGAAGAGGACGCGCGTATCGCCGTTTTACTTTATACGACAGGGACGACGGGTGTACCCAAAGGGGTGATGCTGAGCCATGAGAACCTGCGATTTGGCGGCATGGCATCGGCCAATTTACGTGAAATGACGGCGCGGGATGTGATTTACGGCGTCTTGCCGGTCACTCATGTTTTTGGGTTAGCCTCCATTGTCACCGCTGCCGCCTGCACGGGCGCTGCGATCCGGTTTGAAGCGCGGTTTTCTGCAGCAAAGCTTTACGAGGCGCTGCGCGGCGGCGTGACCTTACTGTCGGCGGTGCCGCAAATGCACGCGCTGTTGATGCAGTATACGGCCGAGCAAGGGTACGCGCAGTTGGGTTCGCCTGATTTGCGATATGTGTCCTCGGGCGCGGCTCCATTGGATCCTGCCTGGAAGCGGAAAGCGGAAGCTTTTTACGGCGTGGCACTGCAGAACGGGTACGGCATGACGGAAACCACGGCGGGGGTGTCGATCACCAAAAGCTCGTTGGGATCATCGGATATTTCGGTGGGCCCCCCCTTGCCGGGCGTCGAGGTGCGCATTGATGAAACCGTGCCCGGTGGCGGGGACGGCAGCGGAGAGGTGCTGACCCGCGGAGGCCATGTCATGTTGGGATATTTCCGCAACCCGGATGAAACCGCGCGCGCGCTGGATGCGGAGGGCTGGATGCATACCGGTGATCTGGGGCGTCTGGATTCGGCGGGGCGTTTGCATATCCTGGGCCGTTCAAAAGAGCTGATTATTCATGGCGGTTTCAATGTCTATCCGCCGGAGGTCGAGGCCGCCATCAACGATCATCCGCTGGTGATCCAATCTGCGGTCATCGGGCGGATGCATGCGGGAGACGAAGAGGTTTTGGCTTTTGTGCAGGTCGCACCCCAGAGTAACCTGACCGTTGAGGCCTTGCGCGTGTTTCTCAAGGAACGGTTGACGGGTTACAAACGACCAACTCGAATTGTCCTGGCGACTGAACTGCCCGCCGCACCGACGGGCAAGATACTGAAACACAGGCTGCTTGAGGCCTTTGCAGAAAGGCTTTGAAGGGGTAAAGGTGGCCTGAAGCCCACCCTACCCGCGCGGGCTGCGTTTCCTTCAGATATCAGACGTAGGTACCATTTGCAGCGTCGCGGATCGCGCGGATGTTTGTGCCGTAGGGTGCAGGATCAGAGACCGATCCGCCCCGGAACACTGCCGAGCCCGCGACCAGAACGTCCGCACCGGCCTTGGCCACCAAGGGCGCGGTTGTCGGATCCACACCGCCGTCGATTTCGATGTGCACGGGGCGATCACCGATCATGGCGCGCAACTGGCGCACCTTGTCGATCTGGCTGTGAATGAACTTTTGCCCGCCAAAACCGGGATTCACTGTCATCACACAGATCAGATCGACCATATCAAGCAAGTACTCCACGGCACTTGCCGGGGTGCCGGGGTTCAGCGCCACGCCAGCTTTGGCACCGGCGTTGCGAATGGCCTGAACGGTGCGGTGGATGTGCGGGCCAGCTTCCACATGGGCGGTGATCACATCAGCGCCAGCTTTTGCAAAGGCGTCGATATAGGGATCCACAGGCGCAATCATCAGATGCACATCCATCACGCCCTTGATGTGCGGACGGATCGCGGCACAGGTGGCGGGGCCAAAGGTGATGTTAGGCACAAAATGCCCGTCCATTACGTCGACATGGACCCAATCCGCGCCTTGTGCCTCAATCGCTTCGCACTCGGCGCCAAAATTGGCGAAGTCGGCAGCGAGGATGGAGGGAGCGATTTTCAGCGAGCGGTCAAAGGACATATGCGAACCTCAGCAGGTGTCAGGGTTGGGGCCGCTATAGCCTTGGGGCAGGGAGAGAGGCAAGAGGCGGTCTTGCAGCTTTGGCTGGCTGGGGTAATGTTTGATCAAATGCGCAGAGGTTTGGGAGAACACCATGTTGAAATTCAATCGCCGCCAAAGCATCGCAACACTCGGGGCCGCAGCGGCTGTGGGGCTGGCCGCGCCAGCCTACGCGACGGGCAAGAAGATCACCCTTGGTGCGTTGCGGTTCACCAGCCATTCCGGCAGTTTCATCGCGTTTGAGCGCAATTATTTCGCCGATGCAGGCCTTGATGTGGACCTGAAGTTCTTTCAGGCTGCGCAACCCATGGCCGTGGCCATTGCCAGCGGCGATGTGGATTACGCCGTCACCGCGATTTCGGGTGGTCTGGTATCTCTGGCCGACAAAGGCGCCATCAAGGTCATCGGCGGCGCACTGTCCGAAGAGCCTGGCATCGACGGGCAGAAGATCCTTGCCAGTGATGCGGCATTTCAGGCGGGTCTGACCACGCCAGCCGCGTTGGAGGGCAAGAGCTTCGGGATGTCCACGGCTGGGTCGTCTTTTCACTATATGGGATCCAAAGTCGCGGCAGCCGAAGGCGTTTCGATGAGCTTCAAACCCTTGCAAAAGGTGGGCGCGATCATTGGCGCCTTGAAAACCGGACAAATTGATGCCTGGTCGATTGTGCCTCATATTGCTAAGCCGCTGGCCGGGTCGGGGGCGGTGCATATCATTGGCAATATTGCGGATTATCTGCCCGATTATCAGGTGACGACAGTGTTTACGTCGGCAACGAACGCGGCGAATGAAAAGGCAATGACGCAGGATTATCTGGCGGCCTACGCCAAGGGTGTCGCGGATTACAACGCCACGATGATTGCGCAGGCGGATGGACAGGCAGGGGTCGACGCAATGGTCGATCTGATCCACAAATATGTCTACACGGATCGACCGCGTGAGAAGGCGGCGCCGTCAATCATCAATGGCACCATGCGTTTGAACGAGGGGGCGGCATTGAATGTGGCCTCGGTGCGCGACCAGTTGCAATGGTTCCAGTCAGAGGGTCTTGTGGGAGAGGACATTACGCTCGATACGCTGCTGGATACTTCCTATGTCGACACGGTTGGCAGCTAGACCCGGTGGAGCTTCGTCTGGCGGGTGTCGGTCACAATTACGGTGCGCGCGAAGTGTTGCGCGGCATTGATCTGGAGGTGCCGGCAGGAAAGATCGTCTGTGTTGTCGGGCCATCGGGATGCGGCAAATCCACCTTGTTGCGCATGATGGGCGGGCTGGAAGAGCCGGATCAGGGCGAGATTGTTCAGGTCGGCGCGGTGCCAGAGGGGTGTCTCAATCCGCTGACCTATATTTTTCAGGATTTCGCGCTGCTGCCGTGGCGTACTGTGGCAGGTAACGTATCGCTTGTGTTGGAGGATCATGGGCTATCCGCGTTGGAGCGATCTACATTGATTCAGGATGTCCTGACGCGCACACGGCTTGGCGAGTTTGCGGACGCCCTGCCGCGGCAGCTATCGGGTGGCATGAAGCAACGGGTGGCGATTGCAAGAGCGCTGGTGGTCAATCCTGCCGTGATGCTGATGGATGAACCGCTTTCCGCGCTGGACAGTCAGACGCGCGAATTGCTGATGGATGATCTGGTCGGATTGTGGACGCGGGCGCCGTTCACCGCCGTCTATGTGACGCATAATCTGGCGGAGGCGGTGCGTTTGGGGCATCGCATAGTTGTGCTGTCGCGCAGGCCCGGCGAAATTCGCGAGGTGTTGACCCTAGATACACCGCTGGCGGAGCGTCGCTTTGGCGATGCGGAACTGGAGCTGCAACAGCGGCATTTGTGGGAGGTCATGCGGGCCGAGGCCGCAGCCGCAGATGCGGAGTTGGTGGATGGCTGATCCAGCGCGCAAAGTGCCATTTCGCGGCGGCGGGTTCGCGCCTGTGACGCGGCGCTGGGTGGGTTTTTGCGCCTTTGCGTTGCTGATCCTCTTTGCGGAATGGGGCACGCGAGCCGGGTTCATTTCTGCTTTGACCCTGCCGCGTCCCAGTGATGTCTTGATGACCTTTCAGGAGCTTTACGTATCCGGATTGCTTTTCAAACATCTGTTGCCCTCGCTGAGCCGGTTGGTGGTCGGGGCCGCCCTTGGGGTCACGGTGGGCGTTGGTGTGGGGCTGTTAATGGGTTTGTTTTCCTATATCCGGGCAGGTCTGGTGCCGTTGGTTGCGGCGATTTTCCCGATCCCCAAGATCGCGTTGTTGCCGTTGTTCGTGATCTGGTTCGGGATTGATGAAGGCAGCAAATATGCCTTGATCGCATTTGGCACCTTCACACCGACCGTCGTGGCGACCTATGCGGCCGTGGACAATGTGGACCGTACCCTGATCCGCATGGGACAGAGTTTTGGGCTTACGTGGCAGTCGATTGTGCGCAAGATCGTCCTGCCCGGCGCGATGCCGGGGATTCTGTCGGGGCTGCGCATTTCGCTGGCAATTGCGATTATCCTGCTGGTGGCGGCTGAAATGCTGGGCGCGGAATATGGCATCGGCGCATATATTCTGGAGGCCGGGTCGCTTTATGATCTGGAACGTTTGTTTGCCGGTGTGGTCATTTTGTCGCTGTTGGGTGTGATCACAAGTGCGGCAATTGGCGCAATCGAGCGACGCGTATTGCGGTGGCGTAGCTGAAAGGCCTTACAGGACAGGCAGACGATGCATTGTAGGAAATCACAAGCATACGTGAACTGGGGGCGCTGGTCTTACACAGCCTTTCGTGAGACGACCGGCGCGCAAACACACCAAAAGGAATTCGAACATGCTGATGCCTCGTGAAAAAACTCCGGACCTTCAAGTGCCGCTTTTGGGGGGCGGGCAGTTCGATTTGTCAAACGATGGTTCGGAAAAAGGCACCGTGGTGTGTTTTTATCGTGGTTTGCATTGCCCGATCTGTGCGACGTATCTGACTGAGTTGGAAAAGCGCACGGCCGATTTTGCTGAACGTGGTGTCAAGACCATCGCGATCAGTTCGGATGGGCAAGAGCGTGCACAGGCCATGGCCGATAAGATTGAGGCAAAGACCCTGCGTTTTGGATATGATCTGAGCCTTGCGACAGCGCGCGAATGGGGCCTGTATATTTCGACGTCACGCGGCAAGACATCGATCGGAATCGAAGAGCCAGCGCTGTTTTCTGAGCCGGGATTGTTCATGGTGACGCCGCAGCAGACACTGTATTACGGGTCGGTTCAGACGATGCCCTTTGTGCGGCCGCATTTTTCAGAACTGGTAGGTGCGTTGGATTTTGCCATTGCCAATGAGTACCCGGCGCGCGGTGAGTACAGCGGCGCCGTCTGATCCAATAGCGCGGCTTGCGCCGCACGACATGTCCCGGATCAATCCTGACTGGATTGATCCGGTGTGGGTGCGCAGGCAAGGTCAGCGATCATCTGATCCCGCATGATGAATTTTTGAGGCTTGCCAGTAACGGTCATGGGCAGATCTGTCTTGAATTGGACATGCGCGGGCACTTTGAAATGCGCAATGTTGTCTTTGCAGTATTGTCTTATGGCGTCCTGCGTCTGGGAAACGCCGTCCTTGAGCACGATCCAGGCGCAGGTGATTTCGCCTAAAGCGGCATCCGGGATGCCAAAAACCTGCACCTGCGCGATGTCTGGATGGGTGTAGAGGAATTCCTCGATTTCACGCGGGTAGATGTTTTCTCCGCCGCGTAGGATCATGTCTTTCAGACGCCCTGTAATCGCACAATACCCGTCAGGATTCAGCGTGCCGAGGTCTCCGGTGTGCATCCAGCCGTCCTGATCGATGCTACTGGCGGTTTGGTCGGGCTCGCCCCAATAGCCTTGCATCACCGAATAGCCGCGGGTCAGCAGTTCGCCCTGTTGTCCAGTGGGTACGGTATTTCCATCCGGATCCACGATGCGCACTTCCACATGGGGATGAATGCGTCCGACGGAGGAGACGCGTTGTTCCAGCGGATCATCCATATTGCTTTGAAAGGAGACCGGGGAGGTTTCCGTCATGCCATAACAGATGGTCACTTCGCCCATGTTCATTTGGGATTGCACCTGCTTCATGACTTCGATCGGGCAGGGTGCCCCGGCCATCACCCCGGTGCGCAGGGAGGAAAGATCGTAGGTTTCAAAATCCGGCAGGGCCAATTCATTCACGAACATGGTGGGCACGCCAAAGAGGGCGGTGCAGGTTTCTTCGGACACCGCATGCAGGGTTTCGCGTGGATCAAACCCTTCGCCTGGCACAACGATGGTCGCCCCCTTGGTGACGCAGCCCAATGTACCCATGACCATGCCGAAGCAATGGTAAAACGGGACCGGGATGCAGAGCCTGTCCTTTGCGGTGAAACCCATCGTCCAGGTCACAAAATGGGCGTTGTTGACGATATTGTGGTGCGTCAGGCTGGCGCCTTTGGGATTGCCAGTGGTGCCGGAGGTGAATTGAATGTTGATCACATCATGGGGGTCCAGCGTGCCGCTAACAGCATCCAGATCGGCGCGTAATACGGTATCACCTGAAGCGCAGACACTGTCAAAGCTCAGCATCCCGGCAGGGACATCGGGTCCCATGACCACGATGTGACGCAGGTGCGGCAGTCTCCTGGCGTTGAGAGGCGCATCTCCTTTCAATTCAGGGGCCAGTTCACGCAGCATGCCGGTATAGTCCGAAGATTTGAACGCACGCGCCGTGATCAGGGTTTTGCAGGCGACCTTGTTGAGCGCATATTCCAGTTCCGACAGGCGATAGGCAGGGTTTATACACACAAGGATGGCACCGATACGGGCTGTCGCGAATTGTGTGAGCAACCATTCATAGCGGTTGGGGGACCAGATCCCAACCCGGTCGCCTTTTTGCAGACCTAGAAGGTGCAATCCGCCAGCGAGCCGGTCGACTTCGCGGCTGAACTCCGCGTAGCTCCAGCGGATATCTTGAGCGCGGAAAACGGATGCCGGGTGGTCCGGCAGTGCAGCCACGGTTTGTGCAAGCAGGTCGGGAATCGTGAGATTGAGCAGGGGTGTGGCGGTATCCCCGATTACATGGGACAGGCCATTGCGGGGGCGTCGGTCATGCAGGGCCATGTGGTTCCTTTCCGGGCGGCGTGTATCAGGTGAATTTACGGAAAAGTTTGGTTTGATCAAACATATCTTCCAGCGTCTGCATCCGGTCCTTGGTGTCGGACCACATGAGATCCTGCACCGCTGCAATTGCCGTTTCAACGAGCAAGAGCGTTGTGGCGGCGGAGTCCCAGGCAGAAGGAACTACGATACGACTGGAAAACGAAATCTCCGCCAGCCGATGTACAGGAGAGCGCCATTGATCGGTAAAGAGGATGATTTTTGCGCCACGTTGATGCGCCATTTCCGCCAATTTCAGTGTGTTGCTTTCATAACGACGCACGTCAAAGATCACGAAGGTATCACCCGGTTTCACATCCAGCAGGTAATGGGGCCAGGCGTTCGAGGTAGATTGGATGTGTATCACGTCGGGTCGGATCATCTGCATGTGCAAAAACAGGTATTCGGCCACTGTGTGCGTAATCCGCCCGCCCACGATGTGCAGGCGTGACGTGGTATCTGCCAGCTGCGCGCAAGCGGCGTCAAAATCACCGGTGTCGATTTGCGCCAGAGAATGGCGGATGTTGTCGATCACGGCATCGGTGAAGCGATTGAGCATATGACCAGAGGGCACGCCCTCGGCCCATGTGTCATGTTTCGCGATGGGGCTTTGGACTTTGGCCTTCAATTCTTCGCGCAGGTCGGATTGGAATTCCGGATAGCCTTTGAACCCCAGCTTCTGAACCATGCGTGCGACTGTTGGGGTCGATACATCTGCGTCCTGCGCCAAGGTTGAAATGGGCCCCAGTCCGGAGGCGGGATAGTTTTGCAGGATGGAATCGGCCAGTTGCCGTTCGGCGCGCGTCAGGCTGTCGAGCCTTTCCTGAATGCGGTCTGCGATGGTGAGGTCGGCCTCTTTCACGAGATGTGCCTTTGATTTGACGGATTTTGTTACAGGAATATAAAAACTGAAAGGATCGTTTCATTATTGTGTTGACAGAATCCCGATCCGGCAAGAGATTTGTGCCAATCGGGGGACGAATGACGCCAAAAACCATGTCTGATAGGGGGATTTCACCTGTCGTGGTCAGCCGCGAAAGCGGTGCGTCCGGCATTGTCCTGGTCTGCGAACACGCGTCCAAGGCCATTCCCGAGGCGTATGGCGATCTGGGTTTGAGTGCGGCCGCGCGCGACAGCCACATCGCGTGGGATCCCGGCGCGCTTGGCGTGGCGCAGCGATTGTCAGAGTTGTTGGATGCGCCCTTGGTCGCTGGCGGCGTGTCCCGTCTGATATATGATTGCAATCGCCCGCCCGAGGCACCGGGCGCGATGCCCGTCCGGAGCGAAGCCTATGATATTCCCGGTAATGCAGCCCTTGACGCTTCTGCTAAGGCCAAGCGCGTGGCGCAGGTATACGCTCCTTTCAAGGCCGCCCTGTCCGAAGTGTTGTCGCTGGTACAGGCCCGTGCGATGATCACCATCCACAGTTTTACACCTGTTTATCTGGGCCAGCCCCGCGCAGTTGAAATCGGCGTGCTGCACGATGCAGACACGCGACTGGCGGACGTAATGATGGCTGCTGCGCAACATCATACTGACCTGACCACACGCCGAAATGACCCTTATGGTCCGCAGGACGGCGTGACCCACACACTTCAGGAACATGGTGTCAAACGTGGTTTGCTCAATGTCATGCTGGAAGTGCGCAATGATCTCATCGCCACGCAAGAGACGCAAAGCGCGATGGCGGATACGCTGGCGCCATGGCTGGCAGAGGCCGTTGCCGCAACGTTGGAGCCGCAGGCATGATGCGATTGGCTGCGCTATACGTGCGTGTTGTCGATGCGGTAAATTACCGGATTGGGCGAGCCATGATGTATGGCATCTTTGTGATGATGGCTATTTTGCTCTGGTCTTCCGTGTCCAAGACGTTTTTTCTGCCCTCGCTCTGGACGCTGGAAATCGCGCAATTCGCCATGGTCGCCTATTACATCATGGGCGGGCCTTATGCGGTGCAGATGGGTGCGAACGTACGTATGGATCTGTTTTACGGCACCTGGTCCACGCGAAAAAAGGCGTGGTTTGATGCGTTCACCGTGCTGCTGCTGATTTTTTATCTG
This sequence comes from Paracoccaceae bacterium, assembly GCA_033344815.1. Classification (NCBI taxonomy): domain Bacteria; kingdom Pseudomonadati; phylum Pseudomonadota; class Alphaproteobacteria; order Rhodobacterales; family Paracoccaceae; species Paracoccaceae bacterium. The sequence continues at coordinate 3,519,850 of JAWPMR010000001.1, forward strand.
GGCATTCTGTTTTATGGGGGCCTCAGTTCGACCGCCTATTCACTGGGCTATTGGGGGCAGGAACCGCTGGCGTATTTCGCGGGACTTGTGACCGGGGCGGAAGAAATTGGGCGGCTCGAACGCTCCAGCACCGCATGGCGCCCCTATATCTGGCCGGTGAAGTCCATCATGGTTTTAGGCTTTTTCCTGATGTTGTTGCAGGCGATTTCTGAGCTGATCAAGGATATTGCCACCCTGCGCGAGGTTGATCTCAATGTCGTATGAGATGATCGCGCTACTGATGTTCGCATCCATGATGCTGATGATGATGACCGGACAGCGCGTGTTCGGGGCCATCGGCGGCGTGGCGGCGATCGCCGCCGTGCTGCTCTGGACGCCGGGCGGGGTGAATATCCCATTTTCCTCTGCGATGAAGCTGATGAAATGGTATCCGCTGCTGACGCTACCGATGTTCATTTTCATGGGCTATGTGTTGTCGGAATCCAAAATAGCCGATGACCTTTATAAGATGTTTCATGTCTGGATGGGCCCGGTATCGGGTGGCCTGGCGATTGGGACGATTGGCCTGATGGTTCTGGTTTCGGCGATGAACGGTCTGAGTGTGGCAGGCATGGCCATTGGTGCCACCATCGCGCTGCCCGAACTGCTGCGCAGGGGCTATGACAAGCGCATGGTAACGGGGGTGATACAGGCAGGATCGTCCTTAGGAATCCTTGTCCCGCCCTCAGTTGTCTTGGTGCTTTATGCGATGATCGCGCGCCAACCCGTTGGGCAGTTGTGGCTGGCGGGCGTGGTGCCGGGCCTGATGATGGCGGCAGCGTTCATTTTGTATATCTACCTGCGTTGCAAGGCGAACCCGGCTTTGGGGCCAGTGTTGCCGCCGGAAGAATACACCGTCCCACTGGGTGAAAAACTACGGTTGTTGCGGGCCGGTTTGTTGCCGGTTGTGATCTTCATGGCGATGATGGTGCCTTTTGTGAATGGCTGGACGTCTCTGGTGGAAAGCTCGGCAATAGGGGCGATCACGGCCTTTGTCGCGGCGGTGCTCAAAGGGCGCATGAACCGTGAAGTGTTTGAAACTTCGGTCCGCCAGACCTTGGCGATTTCCTGCATGTTCATGTGGATCATTCTGGCGGCCTTGGGTTTTGGCGCGGTTTTTGACGGGCTCGGTGCCGTCAAGGCAATCGACACGCTTTTCACTGAACAATTGGGCCTCAATCCCTGGATGATCCTGATCCTGATGCAACTGAGCTTTTTGCTGATGGGGACGTTCCTGGATGACACCGCGATGCTGGTCATTGTCGCGCCGCTCTATGTGCCGCTGGTGGCGGCTCTTGGGTTTGATCTGATCTGGTACGGCGTGCTCTATACGATCACCACGCAGATCGCCTATATGACTCCGCCTTTTGGCTATAACCTGTTTTTGATGCGCGCGATGGCCCCGCCCGAGATTACACTGCGCGATATATATACCTCGATCCTGCCTTTTGTGGGGGTCATGCTTGTGTGCCTCGCGCTGATCATGACCTTCCCGCAAATTGCCCTGTGGCTGCCGGAATACGTTTACGGAAAATAACCAAGACCCCGCAGAAGGGGGCGTTCATTTCAACAAGGAGAACCACCATGACGACAAGACGTAAGTTCATCACCACCGCTGCCGCAGGGGCCGCTGCTGCGCCGCTGGCCGCCCCCGCACTCGCACAATCCACCATCAAATGGCGGATGCAGACCTATGCTGGCCCCGCGCTGGCCGAACATGTGATCAAGCCCGCCATCGACAGTTTTAACAAGATCGCTGGCGACCGGATGCAGATCGAGCTGTTCTTTGCAGACCAGTTGGTGCCAACGGGCGAATTGTTCCGCGCCATGCAGAACGGTACCATCGACGCGGTGCAATCGGATGATGATTCCATGGCCTCGCCCACGGATGTGACTGTATTCGGGGGGTACTTCCCCTTCGCATCACGCTATTCTTTGGACGTGCCGGTCCTGTTCAACCAATACGGTTTGAACGAAATCTGGGACGAAGAATACTCCAAGGTTGGCGTGAAACACATCTCTGCGGGCGCATGGGATCCTTGCCATTTCGCCACCAAGGACCCAATCAATAGTCTTGAAGACCTTAAGGGTAAGCGCGTCTTTACATTCCCGACTGCGGGTCGGTTCCTGACGCAGTTTGGCGTCGTGCCTGTAACTCTGCCATGGGAAGACATTGAAGTCGCCGTACAAACGGGTGAGCTTGACGGTATCGCCTGGTCGGGCATCACCGAAGATTACACGGTTGGATGGGCTGATGTGACCAACTACTTCCTGACCAACAACATCTCCGGTGCCTGGGCGGGATCGTTCTTTGCCAATATGGAAAGCTACAACGCGCTGCCGCCGGATTTGCAGGAGTTGCTCAAGGTCTGCATGGATCAGTCGCACTATTACCGTCAGTGGTGGTACTGGGGCGGTGAAGCTAATCTGCGCGTGAATGGTACAAAAATGTCATTGACCACGATTCCGGATGAAGAATGGCAGCAGGTTGAGGACGCGGCACTTGTGTTCTGGGACGAAATTGCCGCCGAAAGCCCAACCAAGGCAAAGGTTGTAGAGATCTTCAAGAAATACAACGCGGATATGGTGAAGGCTGGACGCCCTTACCGTTACGGCTAAACTTGCAGGGGCGGCTTCGGTCGCCCCAACCTCAATTTGGAACGGAATTCCTGATGGCTGGCACGCTGAGTTTTGATCAACTGAAATCGCAGGTCGCGGAGGGTGCGGTCGACACCGTTCTGGTCTGCTTTGTCGACATGCAGGGGCGCCTGACCGGTAAACGCTTTCACGCCGCCAATTTCGTCGAGCATTCCTATGCAGAAACCCATTGCTGCAATTACCTGTTGGCTACGGACCTCGAAATGGCGACGCCAGAAGGTTATGCGACCACGTCTTGGGCCTCTGGGTATGGCGATTATGTGATGAAACCGGATCTTGAGACCATCCGCCCGGTGCCATGGCTGGAGGGAACGGCGATGGTGCTCTGTGATCTGCTGGATCATCGTACCCATGATCTGGTGCCACAAGCGCCGCGCACCATTTTGAAACGCCAGATCGCGCGCCTTGAGGCGATGGGTCTGACGCCGATGATGGCAACGGAACTGGAATTCTTTCTGTTTGAGAAGAGCTTTGATGATATCCGCAAAAACGGCTTCCGGGATCTGACCCCGATCAGCGGGTACAACGAGGATTATCACATCTTCCAGACCACCAAGGAAGAAGCCATCATGCGCCCGCTGCGCAACCATCTATATGCGGCGGGCATCCCGGTTGAAAACACCAAGGGTGAGGCGGAGACCGGCCAAGAAGAGCTGAACATCCGTTACGCTGAGGCGCTGGCTTGTGCGGATCATCACTCTATCGCCAAACATGCGGTCAAGGAAATTGCTTGGCAGCACGGGCATGCAGCCAGCTTCCTGCCCAAATGGGCAGCGGATAAAGTCGGTAGTTCTTCGCACGTTCATCAATCCCTCTGGGAGGGGGACACGCCCGCGTTTTACAATGCCAAAGACAAGCTGGGCATGTCGGATGTGATGAAACACTACATGGCCGGGCTGATTGCTTACGCGCCTGATTACACGTGTTTTCTGGCGCCCTACGTGAACAGCTACAAACGTTTCGCCAAGGGCACTTTTGCGCCGACAAAAACCGTCTGGTCCGTGGATAATCGCACCGCTGGGTTCCGCCTGTGCGGTGACGGCACCAAGGGTGTGCGCGTAGAGTGCCGCATCGGCGGGTCCGATCTGAACCCATACCTTGCGCAGGCCGCGATGCTGGCTGCCGGGATCAAAGGGATCGAGGACAAGATGGAACTCTCCGCCCCAACGCAAGGCGATGTTTACGAGGACGCCAAGGCTGCGGATATTCCCCAAACGCTCAGGGCGGCCACGGAGACCTTGCGCGGGTCGAGCATGTTGCGCGAAGCGATGGGGGATGAGGTTGTGGATCACTATACTCGTTGCGCCGAGTGGGAGCAGGAAGAATTTGACCGCGCGGTCACGGATTGGGAAATCGCGCGCGGTTTTGAAAGGGCATAAAGATGACAATCACCTGTATTTCGCCGATCAACGGATCGGTCTATGCGACGCGTGCGACGCTCAATGAATTTGAGGCGGCTGAGGCCGTTGCAAAAGGGCGCGCGGCGCAGATCATGTGGGCTGCGCGCCCCTTGAGCGAACGCATCGACATGGTGATGCAGGGCGTCGCCAACATCGGGGCCATGAACGACGAAATCGTGCCGGAACTGGCTTGGCAAATGGGTCGGCCTGTGCGGTACGGCGGCGAGTTTGGTGGATTTAACGAGCGCGCGCAGCATATGGCGCAGATCGCCGAAAGTGCGCTGTCTGATATTGAGGTAGAGGACAGTGGTGATTTCCGCCGTGTGATCAAGCGTGTACCGCATGGGTTGGTGCTGGTCGTCGCACCTTGGAATTACCCCTATATGACCGCGATCAACACCGTTGCGCCTGCCTTGATTGCGGGCAACGCGGTGATGTTGAAACACGCCAGTCAAACACCGCTGGTGGGAGAACGGTTGGCGCAAGCCTTTGCAGATGCGGGCGTACCTGAAGGGGTGTTCCAGAACGTTTTCCTGGATCACCAGACAACGTCCGCCCTGATTGCGGATCGTGCCTTTGGGTTCGTGAATTTTACCGGATCGGTGGGCGGTGGCCAGGCCATGGAAGCTGCCGCACAAGGCACGTTCACAGGGCTGGGACTGGAACTGGGCGGGAAGGACCCCGGCTATGTGATGGAAGACGCGGATATCGATGCGGCGGTGGACACCTTGATTGATGGCGCGATGTTCAATTCCGGGCAATGCTGCTGTGGGATCGAGCGGATCTATGTGCTCGAGAGTCTTTTCGATGACTTCGTGGCCAAAGCTGTGAAGATCGTTGAAGGGTACAAACTCGGCAATCCCATGGACCCCGACACGACGCTTGGCCCGATGGCACAAGCCCGGTTTGCCGACATGGTACGTGGCCAAACGGCGGATGCGGTGGCGGCCGGGGCCAAGGCGCTGATTGATCCGGCACTGTTCCCCGAGGATGATGGCGCTTATCTGATGCCGCAGATCCTTGTGAATGTGGATCATACCATGCGGGTGATGCGTGAAGAGAGCTTCGGCCCTGTTGTTGGCATTATGGCCGTCAAGGATGACGCCGAGGCGATCCGCCTGATGAATGACAGCGATTATGGTTTGACCGCATCGCTCTGGACCAGGGATATTGCGCGCGCCGAAGCCATTGGGGATGCCATTGAAACCGGTACTGTGTTCATGAACCGGGCCGATTATCTTGATCCGGGCTTGTGCTGGACCGGGTGCAAGGATACGGGCCGTGGGGGCGGATTGTCGGTGATCGGCTATCACAATCTGACGCGCCCTAAATCGTTTCATCTCAAAAAGGTCTGATCTGATGTCTCTTATTGCAAATTGGTCCTATCCCACGTCTGTGCGTTTCGGCGCGGGGCGAATTTCGGAAATCGGCGAGGCTTGTGCGGCCGCAGGGATCACCAAACCCTTGCTTGTCACTGACAAGGGGTTGGCGGACTTGCCCATCACTGGTGCAACGCTCGAACTCCTGACGGCCGCGGGTCTGCCGCGCGGGATCTTCTCGGACGTGGACCCGAACCCGACAGAAAAAAACGTCGAAGAGGGCGTGAAGGCGTACCGCGAGGGCGGGCATGATGGGGTTGTGGCTTTTGGCGGCGGTTCTGGCCTCGATCTGGGGAAAATGATTGCCTTTATGGCCGGACAAACCCGCCCGCTGTGGGATTTTGAGGACATCGGTGACTGGTGGACACGTGCGGATGCCGACGCCATCGCACCCATCGTGGCCGTGCCAACCACCGCTGGAACGGGGTCCGAAGTGGGGCGCGCGAGCGTGATTACCAATTCAGAAACACATGAGAAAAAGATCATCTTCCATCCTAAATTGCTTCCCGCAGGGGTGATCTGTGATCCCGAACTGACCGTGGGCATGCCGAAAATGATCACGGCAGGCACTGGGATGGACGCCTTCGCGCATTGTCTGGAGGCTTATTGCTCACCGCATTATCATCCGATGTCACAAGGTATTGCGCTGGAAGGCATGCGCTTGGTCAAAGACAATTTGGTAAATGCCTATGAAGACGGTACAAACCTGACGGCGCGCGCGCATATGATGTCTGCGGCTGCCATGGGTGCAACCGCGTTTCAAAAAGGTTTGGGTGCCATTCACGCCTTGTCCCACCCAATCGGCGCGGTGCACCACACGCATCATGGCACCACAAATGCGGTGGTGATGCAGCAGGTGCTGATGTTCAATCGCCCCAAGATCCGCAAACACCTTGCGCGCGCGGCCAATTATCTCAGCATTTCGGGCGGATTTGATGGGTTTTACAATTTTGTCGGTGAGATCAACACGCAATTGGGCATCCCGAAAAACTTAACCGAGCTGGGTGTCACAGATCCCGATATCGCGGCCCTTGTGGCCTCTGCCTTGCAGGATCCCAGTTGCGGCGGCAATCCGGTGAAGATGACAGAAAAGAATACTACAGATTTGCTGGAAAGCTGTTTTGAGCAACCTGCCAATGATTAGGGATACCAAATCGCCCGGCGGATCAAGTTAAGCCCCATCAGTACGAAAACGATCAGAATGGCGTTACGAAACGCCTGAACGGACAAGCGGTTTCTTAGCACTTCGCCCATGGAGAACCCGATCAATGTCGGGATCAGCATCAGGGCGGAGGCGCCGGCCAGAGGACCTGTCATGAAGCCAAGCCGGACATAGGCGAGGCACAAAGGCACGCTGCCGACAAAAATCAAAAAGCCGGTGGCGCGGACAAATTCGTCCTTATCGACTTGTTTGGTGGCCAGATACATCGCCAGTGGCGCGCCCCAGCCCGCGGTCATCCCGCCGACGATACCTGCAAAGAGCCCAAAACCGATCTGGGCGGTTCGATCATAGCGTGCGCGCAGAGGCGGTACGAGACCTTTCCAACTGACGGCGACGAACACCAGAATGACCACACCCAGAATGGCAAGGAGCGCCCGGTCGCCCGTGTTTCGAGTGGCAAAAGCGGTCAGCGTGACCCCTGCCAAAAGTACGATTGCGAACACCGCATACCTGCGCGCGGTACGGCGTAATTCACCTGCCCGCAACACTTGCCACGCATTGGAGCCGATCATTGGAAACAAGACCAGTGCGATGGCCGTGCGCGGGTCCAGATATAATGTCATCAAAGCAATTGCTGCCGTGGGCATGCCGATGCCCGCAAGGCCTTTGACAGCGCCCGAAAAGAGAAAAGCAGCACCTGCCACAAGAAGAGTGGTTGTATAGTCCAAAAGGCCCGTCCTGCGGTCGTGTTGGTTTTCATCCCCCGAAAGCAAGGGGTGTGTCAATCACATGCCGTTGCTGACAGGCGCGGGCTATGCCATTCTGATTTCGTAACATCACACAAGAAAGACATTGCCATGCCCGCCTTGAAAAAGAACTCCGCCCAAATGGTTGCCGATGCGCGGGCACGGATCGAAGAGGTCGAGACACCAGATCTGATCGCGATGCTGGCAGACCCAAAGGTGGTTGTTGTGGACATCCGTGATGTGCGCGAGCGTCAGCGCAGTGGGTTTATCCCGGGCAGTTTCCATGCGCCGCGCGGGATGATCGAGTTCTGGGTGGACCCGGACAGCCCATATTTCAAGGAAATCTTTGGGCAGGATAAAAAGTTCGTTTTCCATTGTGCATCGGGATGGCGATCCGCGCTGACCACCGCGACACTGCAGGACATGGGATTTGAGGCTGCACACCTCAAAGAAGGTTTTTCCACATGGGAAAAACAAGGTGGACCTGTCGAATTCCCTGAGCCCAAAGACTAAGGCTATCGGTACAGTGCTGTTGGCCCAGTGAACGACGGCCGGGGCAATCTGTCATTGTCGGTCTGAAGCCGGGTCGTTTGGCCGGGTTGTAATTCAAGCGGCAAAGTCGTGATCCGTTCAGTCGGAACGCCATTGATCCGTGCCAGCAATTGGCGTGCACCTGTGATCCCCATCAGACGTCGCAAAGTGCGCACTGTCGTCAGTTTGATCGGCAAGACAGACCCAAGATCCAGACCGTTAAAACCGACGACCCCAATGTCATCCGGGACCGACAGACCCTGCGCCTGACAACACATCAATCCGCCAAAGGCCATGTGGTCATTCAGATAGCAGATGATATCTGGCGCGTGATCTGCCAGCAGGCTCTTGGTGCCCTCAAAGCCGGTCACAAACGCATTTCCCAAGGGAGGTCGTGCGGCGATCACGGGGGCCGCACGTTGTTGGGAAAACACATGCCGGATCCCCTCCAGCCGGGCATCTGCGCGTTTGTCATGGCCGCGCGGGGTGCTTACAAATGCCGGGCGCTGATACCCTAGCGACACTGCGTGTTCCCCGATTAATTGACCCGCCATGAAGTGATCGATCCCCACACAAATATCGATCGGATCGTCGGTGTGGTCCCAGATTTCCAAAACCGGAATAGGCGAAGCCCTGAGTAATTCGCGGGTTTCGGGATGGTGATCGGTGCCGGTCAGTATGATAGCCGCCGGTTGCCAGGACAAAAGTCTGCGCACCCAGTTCAGTTCGGTTTCGCTGTTGTATTCGGTGGTGTCGATAACGCTGGAATACCCGGCGGTGTCGAATGTCTGGCGCATACCATTCAGGATCTCGGCAAAGACATCAGCAGCAAAGGTCGGCAGTGAGATGCCGATCAGGTTCGAGTTGGCCACCGCCAGAGATCGCGCTGCGCTGTTGGGCATGTATTTCATTTGCCGGGCGATCTTCAGAATCTCCGCCCGTTTCTTTTCCGAAACCCCCTCTACACCGCGAATGGCGCGCGACACACTCATGATACTCACATCGGCCCGGCGTGCGACATCTTCGATTTTGCTGGGCTTTGAGGGGCGTGACATAGGTATTCATGCTTTCTGTTGAGTCATTCAAGAGTTCGGATTAATTATTAATTTCAATGAGTAAACTGCAGGATACGTTAACGTTAACGTAGTTTTCAGTTTTTGTCCTTCCTGAAATTAGCTGTCGGATGCACTCTGATCGCAGACAGGCGTGTATTTTGTACAGCCTGAAAGTTGCGCTTTGGGGGGAATTGCGTGCCACGAATTGTCTTTGACCAAGTCGCAAAGAGCTATGGTGCCGTTGAGGTCTTGCCACCGTTTGATCTGGCGCTTGATGACGGCGAATTCACGGTGCTTGTCGGACCGTCCGGTTGCGGCAAATCCACCACATTGCGCATGTTGGCAGGGTTGGAAACGCTGTCGGGGGGCGAAATCTATTTTGACGAAAAACCGATCAGCAAACTTGACCCCAAGGAGCGGGATCTGGCGATGGTATTTCAGGATTATGCGCTCTACCCGCATATGAACATCGCCAAGAACATGTCTTTCGCGCTGCGTCTGGCGCGGGTGTCCAAGCCTGAGATCGAAGAGAAAGTTCAGCGCGTCGCAGGTATGCTGAATATCGCCCATTTGTTGGATCGTAAACCCGCCGAACTGTCGGGCGGACAGCGCCAAAGGGTGGCAATGGGCCGCGCGCTGGTCCGCGATGCTGGTACGTTTCTGTTTGACGAACCGCTGTCCAACTTGGACGCTAAATTGCGTGGTAAAATGCGCGCGGAACTAGCCGAGATGCGTGATACAATCGACAAGAACATGGTCTATGTCACACACGATCAGGTCGAGGCGATGACCCTTGGCGACCGCATTGTGGTGATGAGTGACGGTTTCATTCAACAACAAGGCTCGCCCGAAGAGTTGTTCAAATCGCCCGCCAACAAGTTTGTGGCTGGGTTCATAGGCTCGCCAACGATGAATTTCGTCGATGGGGACCTTGTGGAAGAACAGGGTGCTATCTGGGTGCGGGGCGATGGGTTTCATCTGCCGCTGGACCCGGAAACGAGCGTGCGAGCGAAAACCGCTTCAGACAAGAGCATCACGTTGGGTGTACGCCCATCGAGCTTTACCACCGATATGACACAGGGTGCGCCGATTGAATTGCGCGTTGTTGTTTCTGAATACCTGGGCGCGCAATCGGTTCTTGTGACCCGCTGCGGGGCTGCCGAAATGCTGGTTGAGACGCAAAGCGCGGCCCCGGTCAAAGCGGGCATCGTCCAGACCTTTGGCGTGCTCACCAATGAATTGATGATTTTTGACAAGACGTCCGGGCTCAGGCTCTGACACCAAGAAATAGCATCAGGGAGGACTGAAGAATGCTATCATTAAAAACGATCCTGACGGGGACTGCGGTCTCGGTGTCATTTGCGAGTATGGCGCTGGCGCAAGACGGGCCTTATGCGCCCTATGCCGGCACCACGCTGGTGATCAACGTTCCAGCGCATCCGCATTATAACGCGATGATGAAGGTGCTGCCTGCCTTCACCGAAGAAACCGGCATCGAGGTCGAAGTGGACCAGTTGCAGTATCTCAAAATGCGTGAACGCCAGACGCTTGAACTGACAAAGGATGAAGGCGATTACGACATGATCGCCTATGTGGTTTTCTCAAAGGCGGATTATGTTTTTGCCGACCAACTTGAAAACCTTGCACGGTTCTTCATGGATCCTAAACTGTCCGATCCTGCGTATGACGCAGAGGATCTGATTGACGGATATGTCGCCAATATCGGGATTGCGGGCGGCAAAAAAGGTTATCTGCCGGGCGCAACAGGATCACTTTTTGGCATCCCGTTTGGGTCTGAAACCTCTGTGCTGGCCTATCGCAAGGATATTTTCGAAAAGCACGGCATTGCCACTCCCGAAACCTATGACCAACTGCTGGATGCGGCCTGCAAAATCCCTAAAGTTGAGCCGGGCATGGGTGGTATGGCGTCGCGTGCGGCCTCCGGTCACCAAGCAAGCCACGCGTTCTTGTTGCACCTTGCCCCATTGGGCGGGCGTGTATTTGATGACGCATGGGAACCGATCATCAACAATGATGCGGGCGTGGCGGCAGCCAACGCTCTGAAAACCATCGTGGATTGCGGACCTGAAGGCAGCCAGACATTTGGCCCAGCCGAAGCGGCAGCCGCGTTCCAGCAAGGTCAGGCGGCCATGTTCATGGACAGCATTGCCTTTGCTGCCGGGTTTGAAGATCCCAGCAAATCGACCGTTGCGGGCAAGGTCGGCTATGCGCTGCACCCCGAAGGCGTGCGTCGCGGATCTCAAACCGGTGGATTCGGCATCGCAATCCCCCAGAACGCCCAGAACAAAGAGGCTGCGTTTTTGCTGATGCAATGGTTGACCTCGAAAAAAGGCGATCTGATGGTGGCGATGGCCGGCGGCAACCCGTCGCGGTTCTCGACCTATGAAAACGCCGAGTTGAACGAGAAGTACCCTTATTCTGCGACTTTTGGTGAAGCACTGAAATATGCCGACCCTGACTGGCGTCCGATCATCCCCACATGGGGCAAGATCAATGCGGACATCGGTACAACCATGAGTCAGGTGCTCACCGAAGGGCTTGACCCGCAGGAAGCTCTGAACGGCGTGGCCGAACGCGCCCGCGCGATCATGGATGAGGCCGGATACTACACCTGGCAATAAACGTTACCTCCCGAACGTTGGCCGGGCGGCACGTCGTCGCCCGGCACCCTTAGGCCCCTGGAAATCAGAGTCATGCAAAGCGCAAACGTCAACAGGCTCACGCCTTACCTGTTCCTTGCTCCGGCGGCCATTATCATGGCCATCGCATTGCTCTACCCCATCGGGTACATGATTTATGCCAGTTTTCTGGACTGGAACCCCAGCCAGCGCATTGGCGAAGCTGAATTTGTCGGACTGCGCAATTATATCAACCTGCTGAGCGATGCGAGTTTCCTCGAAAGCTTCTGGGTTACCATCAAATTCGCAGCCGTTGTTGTCTTCCTGGAGATGCTTTTAGGCGTGGGTCTGGCCCTTCTTCTGGACCGCAATATTCGCGGCATGTCGCTGCTGCGCACGCTTTTCATCCTGCCAATGATGATCGCCCCCATCGTGGTTGGCCTGATGTGGCGCTATATGTATCACCCCACAGTCGGCATCTTTAACCGCACGCTGAAATCCATGGGGTTGGAACCGATCCCGTGGCTGTCCAACGGTGATTGGGCCTTTGCCTCTGTGGTGATCGCGGATGTCTGGCAATGGACCCCCTTCATTTTCATCCTGTCATTAGCGGCTCTGCAATCTTTGCCGCAATCCGCCATGGAGGCTTCGCGCATTGACGGGGCAACGGGGTGGCAACAAGTTATCTATATCAAACTGCCGCTGATGTTGCCGGTACTGATCGTGACGCTTTTGTTGCGCCTGATTGATGCGTTCAAAGTGCTCGAAGTCATCTTGGTGCTGACCAACGGCGGTCCGGGTCTGTCCACTGAAATTCTGTCGCTGCGGATCTCGCGCACAGCCTCGGAATTCCGCGAATTGGGTGAGGCGGCGGCGATGTCGAATTACCTGCTGATCCTGTTGATGCTGCTGACTTTCGGGATGTTCTTTTACAACAAGGCCATGGAAGCGCGCGCCGCCCGGTTGCGCAAGGCAGCGGAGGAGGATCTGTAGATGTCCACCAAAACCTACGACCGTCAGAACCCTGCGTTTTATGCCCTGTTGGTTGCCCTTGTGGTGATGTCCGTCGGGCCCATCGCCATGATGCTGATGACCTCCCTCAAGCTGAACGTCGACATCATGTCGGACACGTCATCGCTGATTTTCATGCCCACTTTGCGCAACTATGAAACGGCGCTCTGTGATTTCCTATGGTACGAAGCGCCCCATATTGAGTATTGCGACAAGACCTTCGGGCGGGCGCTGGTCAACTCACTGATCATCGCGCTGATTTCCACTGTGCTGACGCTGGTGATTGGCTGTATGGCCGCTTATGCGCTTGTGCGATTCCGCTTTATGGGGCGGGACACGGTATCGCTTTCTACACTGGCGATGCGCATGGTGCCGCCTGCGGTGCTTTTGGTGCCAGTCTTTGGCATCTGGACATTCCAGTTTCAGATCGATGGGACGCGTGCGGGCATCATACTGGTTTATGTGGCGATGAACCTACCGTTTGTGATCTGGATCCTGCAAAGTTTCATTGTGCAGGTTCCGATCCAACTTGAAGAAGCCGCGCGCATGGACGGTGCGGGGCCGTTTCAAGTGTTTTTCCTTGTGGTGCTTCCGTTGATCAAACCGGGTCTGGCAGCCGCAGCGATTTTCACATTCCGGGTGGCGTGGAACGAATTTCTTCTGGCCAACGCACTGGCGGATCGCAATTCGCGCACGGTGCCGGTGACGATCGTGAACTCAATTACGGAATTCAACATCGACTGGGGCGTCATTATGGCCACGGGTATGTTGCTGGCCATCCCACCGATCATCTTTACTTTTGTGGCGTCGCGTCAGATCATCACTGGCATGACCGCAGGAGCGGTCAAAGGCTGATGTGGGACTGGCTGCTTGCTCCGATGGATGCGGCCAGTGCGCATAACGTCGAGGGGCTTCTGAGCTGGCATGCCCGCTTGATGGTTTTGGCCTGGGGGGTGCTGGTGCCCTTAGGCATCGTCATCGCAAGGTATTTCAAGATTTTTCCCGGGCAGGATTGGCCCCGCAGTCTGGACCATCACTTCTGGTGGAACACGCACCGTGCTTGCCAATACAGCGCCTGTGCGTTGATGGCGATTGGGGTTGTGCTAATCCTGTTGGCATCCCCCTCGACGGTAAAAACGGGACCGCATTTTTATATCGGTTGGGCGGTGCTTTCGCTTGCTGTCATGCAGATTGTAGGCGGCATTCTGCGCGGTACCAAAGGTGGGCCGACGGCGCCTGCGCCGGATGGCACTTTGCACGGTGATCATTTTGACATGACACCGCGCCGGCTGGCCTTTGAATACATACATAAATCTGCAGGCTACGCGGCGCTGATCCTGTCAGTCGTTGCGATTCTGACGGGTCTTTGGCAAGCCAATGCGCCAAACTGGATGTGGCTTAGCCTGTCTTTGTGGTGGGCGTGCCTGATGGCGACCGCAATAATGATGCAACATCGCGGGATGGCGGTGGATACCTATCAAGCGATTTGGGGCCCTGATCCGGCGTTGCCCGGAAACAAGCGAAAACCCATTGGGCTGGGCGTGTCGCGCCGCTTGGAGTGAGGCTCAAATCGCAGCCCCAATGGCTTTCAGGGCGGCCGTAGCCACAGCCACATCTTGATCACCTGTTCCTGATCCGACACCAATTGCGCCAATACACTCGCCGCCGATAAAAATGGGCAAACCACCAGGAAGGCCGGTCATGTTCCCGTCCGTTGCCATGCCGATGGGCTGTCGTACGGATTCGGGAATGGCGGTTGTCGCCGCCCGGATGGACGCCGCTGTCAGCGCTTTTGATCGGGCGCTTTTCCGACTTAGAAACTTCGCGCCGGACATCCGGATTTCACCCAGCGTTTCCCCACTGGCATCTACAATGATGATGCATTGTGGTTGACCGTGCTCTTCGGCTTCAGAGATCGCGGCGGACAGCATCGTCATGACGGCTGTGTGGGTCAGCACTTGTGACGGTTTGGTAAAGGTCATTTATGATGTTTTCCGAAAGACTGATCGTTCTTGAGTACCTTGAACCAGTTTTGGCGCAGGTGGAAGAGGTTCCCTTTGTGCACGTCTTGAAACGATGGGTTTTTTCCTATGATGCATAAAATGCTGTTGCGGCGTTGTTGGACATTCGCTCGTGCCGCCGTAGCATGAGTCCACTAACGAATTTGCGTGAGAGGATAACAGATGCCGACCTACGATCGCCTGAGCCTAAGCCACCCAGCCGGATCGGGTGAGGAAACCTTGCGCAAAAGAACCATCACCGGTCTGCGTAGCTTGCGCCTGGCACTTGCAGCACATTTTCCCCAGGATACCGACCGCATGGCTACTGTGCGCATCGGCACATGGAACATTCGAGAGTTTGGCAATACCAATTTTGGTGGCCGAGATACCTATGAACCATTGTATTACATGGCTGAGATCATTTCCAATTTTGATATTGTTGCTGTGCAGGAAGTCCGTGATGACATGCGCGAATTCCTCCAGTTGCTGGCCATCCTTGGGCCGGATTGGGATTACCTTGCCACGGATGTGACGGATGGTGGTGCTGGCAATGGAGAGCGGATGGTTTTTGCCTTCAACCGCAACCGGGTGCGTTTCAGAAATATTGCCGGAGAGTTGACGCTGCCGGATGGAAAGAAAGTTCTGGCAAGTTTTGGAGAGCGGCTCCGGTTGGAGAATGGCATCGCGCTTGAATTACCCGGCGGCATAGACTTGTCCGGTGTCTATGAAGCGCGCAGCAACAAAAAGAAAAGTGGCACAATTAAGCTTGCAGAAGATGTAGACATCGCCCTGCCGGAAGGCACGCTTTTGAACCTGCCCGAAGGAAGTGCGCTGGCGGTGACCAGAGGCACTGAAGTCACGCGCCCCGCCGGCACACGCGGCAGAGTCCAATTGCATGTGCCGCAAGGGCAGGTGGAAGGTAAAGCGTTTCGCCTGCGGTTTCCCGGTGCCGCTTTGGATCAGAGCTTCAAGCAATTCGCGCGCACGCCCTATCTGGTCAGCTTTCAGGCCGGCTGGCTGAAGATCGACCTTGCAACGGTCCACATCTATTTTGGCGACAATGAGGATGAAAAGCTGTTGGCGCAGCGCAAACGGGAGATTGCGAGCCTGACGGCTGCCCTTGGTAAAAGAGCCGCAAAAGAAATGTCCAAAGATCCGGAAAACACGGTGCTGACGGCGGTGCTTGGTGATTTCAATATCCTGAGCGCAGAGCATGAAACCATGCAAGCACTGGAGGCCAACGGGTTTGAAGTGCCTGAACAGATACGCTCGATTCCGGGCTCGAATGTGGCGAAAGACAAGGCCTATGATCAAATTGCCTTTTGGGAACCAATGCGCGCGGGCGGCTATACACGTTTTGAAGTGAGAGGGGCAAATGTGTTCGATTTTTTCGAACATGTTTACCGGCTCGATCAGCGCGAGACATATCAACCGGAACGTTCCGAAGGCTCCTATAAGACTTGGCGGACGTATAAGATGAGTGATCACCTTCCAATGTGGGTCGAGCTCACCAGTGATTTTTCTGATGCATATATCGAGGCATGTGATGCCGTTGATCCGGCTTAGGTCGGCCGGTCGATCGGGTTGCTGTAGCGGGTGACGTTACAATCTCCCGCCCGGGCTTAGGTTCTCTATTTGCGTCTTGTGGCCACACAACAACCGATTGTTTCGAAGGAGAAAAAGTAGATGAAATACCGGCTGCTGATCCCGAGTGTAACCTGCGTCTTTACTTACTCATATGATAACGCATCCTACCTGACATTTACGCTGGATTTTCGACCTGACGTGCAATTCTGATCTTTTTTCCAGGACAATCACTGCACACCGGACGCCACTAAAAGATGTACAGGTGCTGTCACCTAAGGCGCTCACACACCAGAACCATATGACGCCCCAGGCCTTCCGAGCAGAATGAAGTTTTGATCAGGGCGTTTCGTCAATCATCTTGTGTGAAACCCGGTGCAGTCGCACCAGAGTCCGTGAATTCGTTTCACGTGTACTAATCCGATTTATTTTTCGCTGATGACAAGACTACGAGGCAATCGCAGTGTCCATTTTTTGCGGCCACAGTCGTCTGCCAGATGGCCGGACTAAGCATCAAGATGCTCTATCTTCTCAGCAGCCTGTAATTTCCGTTAAGTGCCCGAAGTGTTCGTGCCGCGCATTTCTCGTCAGCCACTGTTGGCAACGATCCGATAGATAGTCTGCCGGAAGCGCGTGTTCGCTTGATTGCCGCCAGTTCTGGCCTGATACGTGTGTTTTAAACCCGACATTTTCCAGAAACATCAGACCGCCGCCGGCTCAGGGCGACTGAAGGTCGTTTCGCGGAGTTTCTAAGTGTCCGTCCCCAAACTGCGCATGAACAGTATCAGCCATCAAACTTTGAGCCGCCAAAACACCGGTTAAAACAAGCGGCGCACAGGGAACAAATCGTCAGGGAAACCGCGCCTGGATCAACGTCACAGCACCAAGACAAGCCAAGTGCAGATGGCTTTTTCTTTGATCATTTTGGTCCGGTGGGAACGTCCTTCACATGGAAAGACAATTTCAAAGCCAAAAGAATTTCATTTTTTTTGAACCGCAGACTGTGCCGGACCGACCAACGGGTATCTCGCCAGTTGCGGGGCTCTGAAACAAATCCTGATCATCAGGACCAACCGCCCAACAAATGGCGAAATTGAGACCAAAATCACTTTTGAATGGAGAATGAAATGTCCCTTATTAATATTTTAAACCTTTTTTCCGGTGGCCTGAAAACAAGCGGTTCAGACGAGAGCGAACTGATCATCGGGTCTTTTGGAAATGACGAATTAGATGGAAATGGTGGCGATGATTTGATCTTTGCTCTGTCTGGCGATGACAAGCTGTCAGGCGGACTTGGCGCTGATACGATCTTTGCTGGTAGCGGTGATGACACTGTTGAGGGCGGGGACGGAGAAGATCACCTGTTTGGCGGTACCGGCGACGATCGCATTGTCGGCAACAAAGGCAATGACTCGATGTTTGGCGGGCAGGGAAATGACATGCTGGTCTGGAACAACGGTGATGGTTCCGATTTGATGGATGGCGGCCAAGGATACGATCAGGTACAAGTCAATTTCGACACTGATCTTGTAGACAACGATCTGCAGAACAAAGACGTGGCGGAGTTTTCCGTGACAGACGAAGGTGTCCAATTTGCGCGTATCGAGGTAAATGATCAGACGGAGCGCGGGCTCTTTCAACTCGACATCCGCAACACCGAAGCGCTTGAAACCAATTTTGGTGGCGGCGATGATACGGCTGTGATCAAAGATACCGTACTGGATGAAATCACCCTGGATCTTGACGGCGGCGATGGCATTGACACGCTGGATCTGTCGCAGGCAGCAGGTCCCGCAGAGGTGATCTTGGGCCGAAACAAGCTGAACGAGTCTACTGTCGAAAACTTCGAGAACGTTGTTGGCACGGCCTTTGATGACACAATCCGCGGCAATAATCAGGATAACGTCATTTCCGGCCTTGACGGCCAAGACAAGATTTTCGGCCATGGCGGCGATGACACCTTGGTTGGTGGCAAAGGCAACGACAAGATCTTTGGCGGCAAGGGCGATGACAAACTGGTCTGGAACAATGGTGATGGTTCTGACTTGATGAAAGGTGGCAGCGGCGATGATCTGGTTCAGGTCAATTTTGACACAGATCTTGTCGATGATGATTTGCAAAACAAGGATGTGGCCGAGTTTTCCACAACCAGTCATGGCGTTGAGTTTGCGCGCATCGAAGTGAACGAACAGACCGAACGGGGGCTCTTCCAGCTCGATATTCGGGAAACGGAAACGCTGGAGACAAACTTTGGCGGTGGCGATGACACGGCGGTGATCGTTGGGACCGTATTGGATGAGATTGTTCTGGATCTGGACGGTGGTGACGGGATTGATTTGCTGGACTTCAGCCAAGCAGCCTACGGGGTAAACGTAGATCTGGCCGCGGGAACCATGAACAGCATCGGCGATGTTGTCACCGGTGAAAGCGGGGAAGGCGTCATTTCCAGCAGCGGCGAGGGTGTCATCGACACTAGCGGTGCAACCGGCGTTCCCGTAAGTGCAGAAGATATTGATGCCTTGACGCCTCTTAACAGCACCTCAAGCGCCGTCAACTTCGAGAATGTCACCGGCTCGGCATTCGACGATACAATCACCGGCAATGATCAGGATAACGTGATCCGCGGTGGTGCGGGCAATGACATCATGTTGGGTGGTGAAGGCGCGGATACTTTCGTTTTCTTCGAAGAAGATACAGGTGTCGACGTCATTCTGGATTTCAATTTCGGAGAAGACAGCTTGTTGTTCGTTACAAATGATCCGGATGTGACGACCGAAAACCTGCTCGCCAATTTGTCCCAGGTCGGAGACGACGTGGAACTGTCTCTGAACAACAAAGTGATCACATTCGAAGACGCTGTGGTCACAGACTTTTTCGCCGACGATTTTATGATTGCATAGTTTAACGATGACATCTGAGGCGTGCGGCCCCGTCAGCTTTCTTGCTGGCGGGGTTTCGTACTTTGTGAGCTTGCGCAATGCCATGAACGCCGTCAGTCATGTGACGCTCTTGGAACCATTTCCTTAAACGAAAAGCGGCAGTGAAACAGCCTTTGCGACCTGCGCCTCAAAGAAATCATATTCATGGGTTCGTGTCTCGCGGCAATCGGGAACCCTTTGCGCTAAACTCCAAGGCACTCAGCGCGGTTGCGATCTGAGGGCGCGAGAGAAATTACGGCAATTCGATGCATCTTCGCGGGGAAGTCGGGGCAAAGTGCAGATCGCGAAACCAGGAGCGCGCGCCACATTCTGTCTGACTAGATATGCAAGAATGCGCTCAGCGCACTTTCTTACCCGTCCAATCCGCTTCGCTTATGAGTTGTATCTGCCCTCTTCAAATGGCAATTGTTAACTGAAATTTTGTGGATCGGCGAACCTAAGAAAAATGGATGATCAAGATCTCATTGCCAGCATCGGGACGGGTGACAAGAGCGCCATGCACGAGTTCTATAAGCGCTACAATGATGCAGTATACGCCTTTGCAATGGCGCGCTGTGGCAATACCGAGTTGGCATCAGATTGTGTGCATGACACGATGCTTGATGTCTGGCGTACCGCGTCGCGTTTCGCGGGGCAGTCAAGTGTCAAGACCTGGCTGTTTTCCATCGCGCGCAATAAACTGGTCGATGCCTTGCGTAAGCGCGGGAAGCTTTCTTTTGTGGAAGAAGTGCCTGAAAGCGTGGACAGCGCGCCCAATCCTGAGGCAGCAGCCATAGCGGCGTCAGAAAACAAAAGACTTCATGCTTGTCTGGATGGGTTGAAAGACGTTCAGCAGGCCGCGATCCGCCTCGCCTTTCTCGAAGACCTGACATACCCGGAAATCGCTGAAATCGAAGCCGTGCCCGTCGGGACGATCAAAACCCGCATTTTTCACGCCAAGCAGGCTCTGATGCGGTGCCTTTCGGCAGGATTGCGCCGTTAGATCATTGCTCGGTAACAAACTCCACCAGATCGGTGCGCGTAGTGAGAACTTCGAGCGCCTGCTGCTGCACCTCCGCGTTGGCAAATGAAATGCGCACCAGTCCCAGTGCGCTCGGACCGTCGGTGATCCTACCTTCCAAGGGCAACAGCAATGCACCGATGTCCCCGATCGTCACGTTCTCGGCAAATTTGATCTGAATAACGAAAGCCTCCGCGCGCTCCGTCGCGGTGCTGAACCCCTCTGACACGCCGTTCGTGTGGGGCACTATGGTCAATTGCCAAGCTGCGACTGCGATTGTTGCGACAGCTGCATATTTCAAAAGCGGCGCCCAAGGGCGGCGGTTCTCATTCGCAGGCTGTGGTTTGGCGTCAATGCTGTTTGACAATCTGGTCCAAACAGCTTCTGCGTTTTCGTGCCTTGGACCTGTCGCCAGTTGCGCGCGCACGGATCGCATCACATTGACTTCCGAAGAAAGTGACGCGTCGCCCGCCATGTCTTGCTCGAACTTTTCGCGGTCCTTCGGGCCAAGCCGGTTTTGCAGGTAGTCCAGTATTGTGTCGTCACGATCCATGTCTTCACGCCGATGCAGTTGCAGTGTCCTTAGCTTTGTCGCACAGTCTTTCGACAAGGTTCAAAAAAATAGCTGGCTGGATCCACATTTTTTTCGTTTCTTTTGAACCTTGGCCCGGTTTCGGGCGACAAAACAGATGATACAAGGCATGTCCTTGTTCGACCCTGCATCAAAAGGAGAAGAGACATGTTTCGTGCAGTGATCTGCATTCGCCCAATCGTCATCGTCTTTCTCTTCCTTGCCCTGTTTGGGTGCGCGCCAGTTCCCGGTGGTGTCGACGCACAGGGTATGGACGGCACGACTGTTGTCGGGCCGCGCATCGTAATCGGTCTGGTCCCGGATGCACAATCAACGGCTGACATGCGTGGTGCCGCCTTGTCAGGTGGGTATCAGGAGCTGGACGTATCGCGTCTGGCCGGCCTTGATCTGACAATGCTGACGTTCCGGATGCCTGAGGGCATTACCGGACCCGAGGCCATAGCAGAACTTGAAGCTGCGGTCCCGACCTCAACGGTGGGCATCAACCACGCCTATCGGCTGCAGCAAGCAACGGGGGGCTTGCAGGCGTTGGATTATGCCAACGATATGATGCGGTGGCGCGAAAATGGATGTCGCGCGGTTGCGCCAGTCGGGGTGATTGATACCGGAATCGATACTGCCGCTCCTGCGCTTAAAGGTACGCAAATTACCACACGCGCTTTTTTCGCAGGTCGCGCGTCCCCGGCCGTTCATGGCACTGATGTCGCCTCGGTACTGGCCAGCCCCAGCCGCTTGCGCGGAGTCAAGATCTATGGCGCAAATGTATTTGGACAGCAGGATGCGCTTGGGTTGAAAGCCGGTGCGGATGCGCTGGTGCGCGCGCTTGACTGGCTGGCCGAAGAAGACGTTCGCTTTGTCAATCTGGCGCTCGCCGGGCCTTACAACAAGCTGCTCGACCTCGCTGTAGATCGGGCTGTTGCGCGCGGTTTGGTTTTGGTGGCCGCCGTCGGCAATGACGGACCAGAGGTCGATCCGCTTTATCCTGCAGGTTTTGACGGGGTGATCGCCGTAACGGCAGTCGATGCGGAGGGGCGGATTTACCGCAATGCTGTGCGGGGTCCACATGTGGATGTCGCTGCTCCCGGCGTCGATGTACTTGTAACTTCGAGCCAAAACGCACGTTTCGTGACCGGCACGTCGATTGCGACACCCTTGATTACTGCTCGCCTGGCTGCCGATCCGGGGCTCGCCACAGCGCGCAATGTTTCGGATGTACGCGCGCGCCTCGCAGTAACCAGCGCAGAACTTGGACCAGCAGGACGTGATCCGATGTTCGGCTACGGCTTGGCCCTTGCCGAAAACATCTGTGATGAATGACCTTTGGTTGCGTTTTTGTCGCGGATCTTGTCAACCACAAATGGAAGCGCAGGACCCCTGGTCTAAGGTAACATCCACGGTTGCAAACTCACACAAAGCAAACGCCATTATCCAATTGGGCCGATCGTTTTCGAGACTGGTGTCTTCTTATGCGGCAACGTGTTCCGCACTGCGAAACTTTCTGTCACATCTGAGGTCAGATCCAAAACGCCGCTTCTTTTTTGACGGTATCCGGCGTGATTCCATGACTTGTCATCTCAGATGAGGTCGCCCTTTCATGCAGATCTCAACCAGCGAGCAGATTGTGAGTTTTGACGACACGCTTCACATAAAGCCTCAAGATGTGATCGGTTCAACGGCTCGCTACAGCCTCTGTTTTTCAAACTGACACACCAACGGAGTGGCGTAACTGTGTCGTTTTTTGCAGTGGGATATTAGCCGGTCCAGCGTTGACATCTGGCCGGACTGGCTGAAAATCTAAACATTCCCGTCAGTCCGCGGACAGTTTTCAATGCAGCGCTTCAACCGACGACACTTCATTGCAGCCTCAGCTGCCATTACAGCGCTCCCGTTGCGGGCCCAGTCACAGACGTGGGGTATGGTTGCTGGCGCGGCAAATACGCTTGAGCAGTGTCACGCGATCCTCATTCATCAACATGGGAAAGCTGTGCTGTCTGAGGTGTTTCGCGGTCCGCAAATGGGCCGCGCCGTGCCCATCAAATCGGTGTCAAAAACGCTTGTCGCGGCCCTCACCGGGGCAGCGCTTGATCTTGGTGAAATCCCTTCCACGCAAGCCA
The DNA here is from genome assembly GCA_033344815.1 of Paracoccaceae bacterium. Lineage (NCBI taxonomy): Bacteria > Pseudomonadati > Pseudomonadota > Alphaproteobacteria > Rhodobacterales > Paracoccaceae > Paracoccaceae bacterium. The sequence continues at coordinate 3,542,699 of JAWPMR010000001.1, forward strand.
CCATCGTCCAGCTTGCGCCGGGGCTGATCCCGCCCGGTGCTGATCCGCGCGTGGAACAGATCACGGTCGAAAACCTTGTGACCATGCAAGCGGGACTGGAACGGACTTCGGGTCCCAATTACGGAAGATGGATCAATAGTGCCAATTGGGTCAGCGACGCGTTGACGCGCCCTTTTGTGGCAGAGCCAGGCACGCGAATGCTTTATTCAACGGGTTCTTTTCACGTGCTTGGAGCGATACTGTCGGAAGTCGCGGGTCTGAGCCTGCTAGACCTCGCGAGGCAACGGCTCGGGGCACCGTTGGGTATCGATATCCCTGCCTGGACCCGTGATCCACAAGGGCGCTACCTGGGTGGCAACGAAATGTCGCTCAGCCTGCCAGCGATGGTCCGCTTTGGGGAGGTTTATCGACTGGGCGGAATTTTGGAAGAAACGCGTGTGCTCAGCGGTAACTGGATAAACGCATCTTTCCAACCGGCGACCCGTTCGCCATGGTCTGGTTTGCGTTATGGTTATGGCTGGTTTCTGGGTGAGTCCGGTGGTGATTTTTATGCGCTGGCACGAGGGTATGGTGGGCAGATAATTTGCGTCGTTCCCGGGCTTGGATTGACGATTGCCATCACGTCTGATCCGACACGACCCGCACGCAGTGGCGGCTATTTCGGCGACTTAATCCGCTTGATCGAAGGCACGATCTTGCCAATGGCCCGTCGCGAAGCAGCATAGCTCTCGTGCTTCTGCCTGTATTTGTAGCAAGTCGAGCCCATCGTATCATAGGCAGACCCGGCGACACAGGATGCCCCTTGTCCGGCGCATCATGATGCAAGATAAACAGAATATGGTTCTACGTTTAATTCTGCTTTTGCTTCTCGCGGGCCCGTTGGCCGCACAAACCCAACGTGAAGCTGGGTTGGAGCTGGTTCTTCTTGCTGATGCATCCGGCTCGATTGATGCCGAAGAACTCTCCTTTCAGCGTCAGGGCTATGCGCTTGCCATCACCGATGAGGCGGTGGTGTCGGCCATTCGCAACTCGATCTACGGCAACGTGGCTGTTACCTATGTCGAATGGGCCAGCAATACCGCTGTGGTGGTGCCCTGGACCATCGTGGACAGCGCAGAAACTGCGCGAGCCTTTGCAGACAATCTGACGGGCCCGCCACGTCAGGCATATGGGAGCAACGCTATCGGAGGCGCGCTTTTGGATGCAAAACGCTTGATCGAGCAAAATGACATCTACGCGCCACGCGCTGTCATCGACTTTTCAGGCGACAGTATCCGCAATTCTTCGGGTCCGTCCATCAGTGCCGCGCGCGCCGAAGTGCTTGCCGCTGGCATCACGATCAACGCCCTGCCGATCCTGCGACCGGAAGACGGGCGCCGTGCGGGTGCCAATCTTGAAGCGGAATATGAAAGTCGGATCATTGGAGGGCCCGGGGCCTTCATGGTCACCGCTGAAGGGCGTTCCAGCTTTGCGGAAACGGTGCGACGCAAACTGGTGCTGGAAATATCGGGCCTGACTCCAGACACACAGATCGCAACGGTCGAGGCACCGCGATAGTGCTGCGGCCACTCCCAACGCGACTTTCGTGTTCGGTCATTTAAATGCGGCCGCTTTAGTTGCAAGTTCCAGCAAGCGATCTTTTGTTTTTTGAACTTCATCGTTGTCGGTCAGTTTCAGACAAGCTTCAACGGCGCTCAGCCCATCTTCGATAATCTTGCTCGGTTGAACTACGCTAGGCTCGCCTTGCAGCACACGCTCGGCCCAGTCGCGATAGGACGCTGCCATAATGCCTAGTGGCTCGTGTGCCCAAGGCATCAGTTCTTTGGCGACGCTGCAGTATTTGAGCGCGCCGGAGATATCGGTTAGCGAATGAAGATGATAGCCCATATTGATCAAGTCAGGTCCCATGAAAAACTGAAGCGCAAGCCGTCTCCGCGTTGTCATCTGATGGAAATCGAGTAACTCCGCAGGCAGGACACCGACCGCTTGTGCGTAGACGTTGCTCAGGATTTCGCACATTTCCGCCATGGGCGTTTCGGGTTTGTATTTGCCTTCGGCGTAAAGCTGTAGCTGCAGTTCCAATTGCCAGGCTGTCTGTCTGACCCGGTTTGACAACAGCAGGTCCGTCGCCTCGTGATCAGGTGCAAGAAGCGCAAGCAATCCCGCAAAACGGGGTGCTGCGAAGCTGGTTCGTTCATCGGGCTTTGATTGAAATAGATTGAGGTCAACATGGGCGGCCTGCTTGAAATCAACGGTGTCACCGTCCCATGTCGTTGTAGTCCCCCCGTGCCGTTCCCGCAAAACCGTCTTGTAGCCGACCGCGATCGTTTGCGGCGAAAGGGCAGGGCAATATCCGCGGCTCTGGGTATTGCCAGCAGCCGCCACGAAGGTTTGGCCGGGTCGCGCGGCGGTTTCGATCATCTTGCAAATACAGGCGTGAGGTTGCCTGCATTTTTGCACCCTCGGCCCCTTGTAATCACGGCTTTGCGCAAGAGCGCGCGCATCGGCGACCGGGTCACCGATGAGCGGGCCCAGAATGCGGCCTTCGGAAAAAGCTTTTCCGACGACTTTTGCCAGAGAAGAGGGATCAATCTGTGTTTGCTCAAACCCAAGCGAGAGGCAAACAACATCCGCTTCGACAAGCCGAGGATGTGCAAAGGCTTGACGCAAATAATTCGGAGAAATCCGCGGGCCTTTTGCGGTTTGAAGCGTGACGTCGAAATGCAGGATATGCGCCTCAGGCGCGACATCAAGCACCATAAGATCCACCAGCGTACCATGTGCGTCAGGTTCGTTTTGGCGACGCGGCGTGACATTCTCGACCCGGCCTGCCAGCGCCGGGTGCAGCAGATCAGGCGCGCTGTCAAAAACGGCAACAGTGACACCGGAACCAGTTACATCCCTCGGTCGCGCTGCCAGCGGAGCCGTGAGCCCATCTTCTAGAGGTTTTTCCCATTCCCGCTGATCCGAATTGTATTGAGCCAGCAACCTGTCGGCTGCCCGTTCATCGCCTAAAAGCTCGATCTCGGCTTCTGCAATATCAGTCACGGCATCAGATCTGGGTGAAGCTCAACGATCCCTTCATCCTCGTCTTTGGTGGCATCCAGTTGTGAGAAGCCAAACCAACCACGACCGTAAAGCTTCAGAAAAATTGCTGAGGGCTGGTGAAAATTTCGCGCTGCGACAGCGCCCGAACGGCTTGCCAATGCAACAGCGGCATCGCCAAGCTTTATGGCTTCCAACGCCTTCAGATCACCTTTGGCACCTACGCTCCACCCGCCCTCATCGGATACGATCGCGCCCCCGGTCTGCGCGACCCGAATCTCCGTGACCAGTACATATTCGGCGGATGCCGGATCATGTTGAAAGGCTTCAACGATGGCATCCATACGCTTGAAGCGTTCGATGTAACCAGTCTCGAAATGAACCGCCAGCTTGGTTTCCCCGTCTGCAACAAGCCTGCCCGATACTTCTACCGGTGCGCCTGCAATGGTTTCGGCGTTGGCAGAGGCTTCAAAACTTACGCCACTGTCTTGAACAACCTCGCCCGTAAAGGGTTCACGTTCCAGTTCGGCTGTGGCCTCAGTGAGACGGTCGTTTATATTGGAAAATCTCACAAACTGGTACCGTCCGCTCAGAAGCCCGGAACGTCTTTCAAGCGTCCCATAGTCGCCAACCTTTATTGGGGTGCCAATAGGCCAGACCGGATAGGCTGACACATCTTCGTCGCGCATGAAGTCGTAATAATTGTCAAAACCGCTCATTTGAAAAACCTCCCTAAAAAATCAACAGCATAGCGCAGATGGCAGACCGACGAACTACAAAAGTATCACCCGGCGTAAACCGCTCAGATCGTGCAAATGAGTATACGGTCGGTTGTTTTTGAGGATGTGGCAAGTCATTTTTGGCAAACTCGCGCGTCGATGTTCAACACGAACAGCTCACGGATTGCTTACTTTACAACCTTGCTAAATGACCTTGCACTCAAGTCATTTTGAAAAAATCGGTGAGGTAAGCGCGTCAGCCGGTGCTTCCATCATTATCCGGACCTATGCGGCCTTCATCCCGTCAGGATCAGCTTGTCCAGCGTTTGGCCTGACACTGCTTGACTCAGGTGCTCGCGTGCCTTCTGAACACGTTTCAGCTCTCTCAATTGGTCGCTTACCATACCGTCCGCGACTATTGTCTTCGGAACAATGGCGGACAAGGTCTCGGTGTTTGCGCCAGCGGTAGAATATTGGTTCTGCTATCTCTACTTGCCGGCTTGCATCAACGCGCTGCATCCCTTGGCCGCACGGCACCCCAACCTGCGGCAGCTTCGTGATAATCTCTTCCGGTTCGTGTCGTTTGATTCCCATCTCCGATCCTCCTTTTCTCAACTACAGGGGCGGAGCAACTCCGAGGAAGAGGGTCAGTGATATGTACCGCAGTGGCATGAACAATAAATTTTGCGTTCACCTGTATGTGAGGGCTGCCACAACGCGGTTCGCAAAAAAGATGCTTTTCGATTGTATCAGCTACCCTCGAAGCTCAATGCCCAGGCGTGTTTGAAGCATGACGTTAATATCAATAACGGCGCAACGCATTGCGAAAAGGAAGTAAGCCAAGCAGTTTATGAAGGATCGCCATTTTCCCCCAAAAGCTCGACGCAGGCTAATTATCCCCTTACTCCTAGAACGTCTCGTTTGACATTTGCACGCTAGAAACTTCGTTTTAAACCGCAATAAGGGATGCTCACATGAAACAAATGCTCACTCGGGATTCCAAATGTGCAAATTCAGAATGATTTCTTTGGTTCTGTCCAGCGCTGGCTGAATGCAGATCGCGGCGGTATTGCACGTCTACATCATGTTACCGTGCTGTTGTAAGGTACATGCATGGACACAAAAAATCTTGCTTTGAAAGACACCAAGACAATTCTCGATACTTGCTGGACAGTCGCAAAGGCTGAACGCGTTTCCTTTATTGTGGACGGTGCCGACTATTTCCGCACCCTGCGCGAGGTTCTGTTAGACGCGGAACGCGAGGTGCTTTTGATTGGCTGGGACTTCGATTTTGAAATAGAAATGCTGCCTTCGAAGAGCGATGACGACGGCAACGCGCCTGACGGTTTTCCAAACCAACTTGGACCATTTCTTGAGGCGGTCATCGAGCGCAAGCCAGAGCTGAACATTTACATGCTGAAATGGAACGGGGCAGTGCTGGTCGCTCCGGGACGTTTGGGTCCTTCACTCGCACTTTATGTCTTTGCAAACGACCGTATCCACTTCGCTCTTGACGGGCATCACCCTTTTGGTGCTTGCCATCATCAGAAAATTGTCGTGGCAGATGGCCATTTTGCTTTTTGTGGGGGCATCGACGTTACGGAGGGTCGTTGGGACACAGGGCAACACCTGTCAGATGATCCGCGCCGCGCCGGCAAGAATGGGAAGATTTGCGAACCGTGGCATGATGCGACATCCGTTTTGGCCGGGCCCGTGGCACTGGATCTTGCCGAACTGGCACGCTTGCGATGGTACCGCGCTACCGGAAAGACGCTTGCGGTGCCGAAGGACCTGAAACAAGTCACTTGGCCTACGGGCTTGCGGGTAGATGCCAGAGAGGTTGATGTCGCGATTGCGCGCACCGAACCACCATACAATGGAGAACCATTAGTCAACGAAATCGAAGAACTGACTTTGGCAAGCATCGCCGCAGCGCAGAAAACGATCTACATTGAGTCGCAGTACTTTGCTGCTGAGACAATTTGCGAGGCGCTCAAGACAAGGCTTGGCGAACCGCATGGTCCTGAAATCATCCTGATTAATCCAGAAGCTGCGCTGTCACGCTTGGAAGATGATGCGATGCATGTGTTGCGCGAACGCTACCTAAGTGATTTGCGAGAATGTGATCACTCCGATCGGTTTCGAGCGTATTACCCAATCAACGATACAAGAGAGCCGATCTATGTTCACGCCAAGATTGTGATTGTGGACGATGAAATCTTAAAAATCGGGTCGAGTAACATGAATGATCGATCCCTGGGGTTTGACACAGAATGTGACATCATGATCCAAGGGCATGAAAACGTTGTTTCAGAATTTCGAACACGGCTCCTGAGTGAGCATCTGGACGTTTCACCGACAACTTTTTCCAAGACTTTTAAAGAAACGGGTTCGCTGATTGAGACTATTGACCTGTTGAATTCGGAAAATGGTCGCGGCTTGCGAAAGCTTCTTCAGTCTCGGAGTGGAAAAGTAGGTGAAGTTTTGGCAGATACTCGCGCGCTCGACCCTAGGTACAAGCCCGGACAAGAAACCTCCACAGGACAAGGACTTCGGCCGCGCCACGTAGCAGCCGTCGCCGCAATCGGCTTGTTTCTGTATTTGATATGGCGAGTTTGGGATGGTTTCCGATGATTTTTTCCTCAGCGGTTGGCGATATAGTCCCAGTAAAAGCATGAAAATCGTTTCGAACCTGAAGTTTGAAAATTCTCGATGATCCCTCGCGCACGCCATCCCAGCTGATGAGCGTGACGGGGCCTATCCGTAGTTGAACGGCTCTGGCCCACATAAAACAAGAGAGCCCTTTTCATAGCTTACTTTGAGCCTGCCGTATCTGACAAAGTGATCACATCCTTAGGCACATTGACGGGTTGTTTGGCCGGGCTTTCTGCGGTGCTCATTGGTCTGCAAAGCTTTTCAACAGTCTTGCACCCTCCCATTGAACCCGTAAGCAGAATGCGTTTGTCAATTCTTCATATTTGAAGACGCTACGGTTTCAGTGATCTTCGCCCCTTGTGTAACCGACAAAGCGAAAAGGAACCGTAGGTACATCGGGTCTTACTAGGTTGTGTAGCAAATGAATTCTTCGAGAGCCGCAATGGTGAGGCAGGTCTACTCTCGGTCATTGTAGATCTCGACCTAAGTCACATCAATTTGGAAGCGCTTGTCCAATCTGTAAAACGTAACATCTGGCGGTCAGCAAGACAGAGCATGTGAGTGTTTTCAGCGGACATATTTCTATACGTCGTGGCCGTTCGATGGAACAGTCATGCCATCAAAGTCGCTCATGGTGTGTCGCTAATACAGATCCGACCCTTGGCAAATGGCTCGCTATCGCGACGTCTTGAAGACAATGGCAAGGAATTTTATGCAGTACTTTCTTTGGGCAATAACGACCGTGGATTATCAGCAAGCATGCTGTCACAGCGACGCCGCGCAAAATTCGAATGTATCCATTCCGTTTTGTCTGCAAGGAACCGGTCACAAACACATGATCGTTGCGCGTGACAAAACAACAGTCCTAAAACTGCCCTTCTTCGCCAATCATAGCTACAAACTGCACTTGGATGCCCAATGCTCATCAGACAGTTTTTTTAACCGCCTGTTTTGTTGCCATCATAGTCTGCGTTCACCACTGTCGACGCCGCATTTCAGGATCATGTGCCCGGATGTACACGCCCATCTGTGCGATCAGGTTGGGTTGTCAATTCTGTTGCGAAAGCTCATGAAAATCCAAAGCAGTTGCCCTCAAGGATCAACTGGTTTGGGTGGTGCCGTCATTTTTACGCTCAACCGGCCAATCCCTTCGATCACGACCTCAACAGTCATACCGGGTTTGATGGGGCGCGCGCCCAAAGATGTACCACAGGCAATCAGATCGCCGGGGTTAAGCGTCATGTCCCGCGACAGGCAACTAACAATTTCCGCAGGGTGCAGGATCATGTCTGCCGTTCGATATGACTGTCTTTCTCTGTCGTTTAGCAGCGTTCTAACTGTGAGGTCTTGCCAGTCCAACTCTGTTTCAATCACTGGCCCGACGACGCCAAACCCATCGAAACTTTTGGCGCGTGTCCATTGCGGGAAAGACGGATCTGCGTTCAGAACATCCAGCGAGGTGATGTCATTGACACAGGTATAGCCAAAGATGGCATTTTCAGCTTCCGACACTGTGACATCCTTGCAAGGTTCACCGATCACGATTCCCAACTCGCCCTCATAGACAACACGCCCGGCGGATTGCGGTATGTCAACTTGTGAACCCGGACCTGACAAGGAACTGTCTGACTTAAAGAAATAAAGCGGATGTGTCGGGTGAGCTAACCCGCCTTTTTCCGCAGCGGCCTTGAAGTTATTCCACAACCCGATGAATTTTCCCGGTGTGACGGGCGACTGTAGGGTGATGTCAGACATTGGCACGGAAGGACCTGCAGAAACATCTGAGCCGAGAAACTCGCGCGGGTGCAATGCATCCTCAATGATTACGCCGCAGACATTTTTGCCGCTGCTTGCATAGCCTTTGGCCCATTTCATTTTTCGTCTCCCAGTTTGGTTTTTGGTTGGGCGGGCCATAAGTTGGACCGAACCGGCACTGCATTTGATATATTTGCAATTCTGAAAGATGTCACGCAAGCCGCTTTGCCAGATCGTCGTTTACCAGCAGCATTGGATATTTCGCGCGGATGCAAGAAAATGAACCACCTATCAAGGAGCATTAAAATGGATTTTGGTGATGCACATCTTTTCACATCGCCAACCGGCCACTACGCAGTGAGAACTTCCAAACCGTTTTCAAAACGACGCCGCATCTTGGTGTGTTTCCCAACAAACTCGATAGACGATAAGGCGTTATCAAATCCGCGAACGTGCGATTGTCCGCTCGATCAGTTGGTTCACCAAAACCGGTGCTTCTATCGACGACGAATGTCCGACACCCTGAAACAGCATCAGTTCCGACCCCTCTATAGCCGTCTGAATGCGGTCGGATTGCGCAGGCTTGGTCGCAAAGTCTTCGTCACCGACGCCAATACCAACTGGTGTACGGATCGCGCCCAGCAACTCACTGCAGCCCTCACGCGCAATGACGCCCGCCACCGCTCGTGTGATGCCGACGCGATTATTGCCTGAAATCGCACTGGCCCAACGCCTTCTTTCTTCGGCGCGCATTGTGTCATTCAAGAACGTTTTTCCGAACAGGATGGGCATCACGCGCCCCACAACCGCCCATAAACCAACCCACCGCGCCACGAGGTTCAACATCCGGTATTTTGGTCCGTTCTCCGGGGCTTCTGGGTCAGCGGACGTATTCAGCAACGTTAGCGTTTTCAATATTGCGGGCCTATGAGCGGCCAAGCGCATTCCGACAAAGCCTCCCATGCTGAGCCCAACAAAATGCACGGGTGAAACGCCAAGATGCTCAATCAGAGCCGCGGCGTCAGCGCTAAGAGTATCCATGTCGTAGCCATCCTCAGGAACGCCGCTTTGACCTTGGCCTCGGTGGTCGAATGTGATGCAGCGGCAGCTGCCTTGGAAGTGGTGGATTTGCCTTTCAAACATGGCTCCGCTCATCAAGAGGCCATGCGAAAATACGATTGTCTCTTCGCCTGAGCCCGTGTCGGTAAAATGAATGGAGGTACCATTCAGGTCAATTTGCGGCACATTCTTTTCCTCATCTCAAAGCGTCCTGTAACATACTGGCAGGATAGCATCATTTGCATGGCAGGACGGAGAAAATATGGCTGAAATGGCGCATGTCGCTTTGCATGTGCAAGACGCTTACTTGATGCGTAGAACTTTCAGATGCTCAGGATTAAAGAACCTGTGGAATTATATAGACGGACCTTCAAGACCTATCAAAATCGAAATGCGTGATGTTGGCATTCTTTTGGTCCTTCGTGTTTGAACAGGGCGGTCAGGACTCCTGGATTAGGCGTGTTGATCATCTTCTGTCTGGTCATTTGCATGACGTTTTACAAGCTGACATCCACACTGGCGATCCTGCTATCTCAGTGGCCATTATGCCAAAAAACAAAGCTTTATACGAGGCAGTGAGACCCCAAATTCCTAATCCTCACCGATTTCGACTTCTTTCTGCCGGCGCTCTTGCACAAAATATCGGCCTTCCTCTCGCGCGGCTTCAAACATTGCCGCCCCAGTCAGAGCGTTTAGAAGAGTTCTGTTCTTCTGATCAACCAACCGCTGCGCATCATTCGGCACAATTGCATCAACCGAGGACGCGGCGGCGCGATCACCCTTAAACCGCGGCGGGTCTACAGTTGTTTGCGCGCATGCCATACCGGATGTGGACACGATCAATAGTCCTGTCTTCAGATATCGTATGAGCATTATCGGCGCACCTTTTTAAAAAACCGTCCGCCGGACGCTACCATAACTGAGACCCAAGGGCCTTACCGAGTTTGGATGTTGCTTAATCAAGTGTTAACCCGGTTTTTCGGTTGTGGGTGCGCCAAGCTTATTCGTGTCATCTGCTAGCTGCTCTCATTCGGTTTTCGAGGGGCGTTTGATTTGTTGATCGCCGCGATGCTTGAAACATTTTCGCGTTGTGAGCACGGTGCGGTATTTGGACGTTGACGCTGCGCACGGCGTAACGTCGGAAACAAGGGCGCCTCTTAGGTGCGCTGCAATTGGATTTCCTGCCGAGCCAACTCTTGTGATCTGTCGACGTTGCCAATCAGATGCGGCATGCTGCGTATGGGAGAGGCATGGTGCAAGCCAGCAAGTTCAACACTCAAAAGTTACTTGGTCTCGACTCAATGGCAGGCGTTAATTGTTACATTGAAAGCGCAGTGTATTTCCGCCTGCTTCCTCATCACGTCATGCACTTAACGTTTCTCTGTGCCGGATGCCTAAGCGCGTGCTTCTGATCATAACTTCTTTGAAATAGTTCCAACAAAAATCCAGATGTCGTGACAGCGCTCCAAAGCCAAATATTCCGTCTGGCCGCCATGTATGTGCGACGACCAAAACGAGCTTCCTTTTTTACATTCTGACGCTGTTCGGTTGGCAACGGACGGGACACGGGTTTCGCCGCGCTCGGTATAGGCTTTGGGTAGAGAAACAAGCACGGGCTTTTCAAGAATATCGACAGGTGTTGGCCGCCCAGCCCAACCATTCCGCCCGTGTAAACGTACGAAATTTGACCTAATTTTTGTGCAAGTCCTGCCCCCGGAATATTTCCAACCTTCGAGTACCGGGAGCCGAAGGAAAATGCCGTAAAAAGGTCGGCTTCTTGGCAGGAACGCGCAGTGGACCTTTTCCATCGGACGGAATCGCGCTTCTTGGCGCTTCGCTCACAGATGAACAAGAGTTGAGGTTTTGGTAGGCGTGATCGAAAAGACTTTACCAGGGTAAAAACTCTTGAAAAGCAGATGGTCAATTAAATCGCGAAATGGAACCCATCGGTTTTTGCGTTCTCATCTTACTTTGATTTGTAAGTGTTGTTATCGGGCATGCTGACTTTGACGCTTCGATTTCGGCCCCTGTTTCCATATGTCATGTTAAACAGGTTCTGCGGGATCGGGGCGTCGGAGTGCGAAGAAGCGGGCAGGCCGACTAGACAATGAGCTGCGAGCTCGTGTTGTTATCTGGCCGCCCCTGCGACCAGCCCGTCTGCGCCGCGAGCGCGTATCCGTAGATGTCGTACGAGCCCGTGCACTCCTTATGGCAACAGCAGAGGAGACGCAGGCAATGCGATCAATTGGAATGGATGTACATCGAAGTTTTGCGCAGGTCGCGATCTACGATGATGGACAAATAACTGAAAGCTTCAGGGTCGACATGGAACACGACGCGGTGGTGGCTTTCGGGCGAAGTCTGAGGTCGGAAGACGAGGTGATCCTAGAAGCGACGGGAAACACCTCGGCAATCGTCAGATTGTTGACGCCTTTCGTCAACCGGGTGGTGATTGCCAATCCACTTCAGGTTAAGGCAATTGCTCATGCGCGCGTGAAGACCGACAAAGTCGATGCGAAGATCCTAGCCCAACTTCACGCCGCAGGATTCCTACCTGAGGTTTGGGCTGCAGATAATGAGACTTTGCATCTGCGACGCCTGGTTTCGGAACGTGATGCAACGGTTCGTTCGATCCGGCGGGTGAAGAGCCGTGTTCAAGCCATCCTTCATGCCAACCTGGTTCCTAAATATGCAGGGCACCTGTTTGGCAAAGGTGGTCGCAAATGGCTGGGAAAAGTCCCACTTCCCAAGTCGGAACGCGACCTATTGGGTCGCCATCTTGATGAGCTGGATTGGTTAAGCCGCAAGCTTGAAGAACTGGAGAAGGATCTGATCGGGATATCGCTCGATGACACGCGCGCTCGTAAACTCATGACGATCGCCGGCATCAGCTCTGTGATTGCAACTGCCGTAATCGCTTCCATCGGAGATATAAGCCGCTTCCAAACACCCGAGAAACTCGCCAGCTATTTTGGGCTGACACCGCGGGTCCGCCAATCTGGTGATCGGGGTGCCATCCATGGGCGGATCTCGAAGCAGGGAAACGCGACGGCTCGAACAATGCTGATTGAAGCTGCATGGGGAGCATCTTCGGTCCCAGGTCCACTGCGGGCTTTCTTCTTGCGGATCAAAGATCGCAAGGGGGCCAATGTCGCGGCTGTGGCGACAGCACGCAAGATCGCAAATCTTATCTGGCATCTTTTGACCAAAGACGCCCCTTATCAATGGGCAAGACCTGCGTTTGTCGCAATGAAGATGCGCAGGCTGGAGTTACGCGCTGGAGCACCGAAAGCTCACGGCAAAGCTGGTCCAGGGCGTGATTACTGGATCAAGGAACTCAGGCACCGCGAGATGGAACTGGTTGCCAATGCCGAGGCCTCCTATGCAAAGATGGTTGAAGCTTGGCGAGAAAAGCCACCAAGACCGCAAGAAAACTGAAAAAGGGGCTGTTCAGTAACATCCGTATCTTTCGCGCCACTCAGGACTTGCAAAGCCTGTTTAGCAGTCATCGGTTTGCCAAAATAGAAACCTTGAAACTGATCGCAAGCCAGCTCACGCAACATCTCGTGGTGGTGTGCCGTTTCCACGCCTTCCAGCGTTACTGTCATGCCCATTTGGTGGCCAAGGATCACGATCGTTTCGATGATCTGGCGATAGCGTTCCCGATCAAAATCCAATCCTTCCAAAAACACTCGATCAATCTTCAGTTTGTCGAAGTTATACTTCCAAAGGTAACCCAAGCTTGAATAGCCCGTCCCGAAATCGTCCATCGCAATTGAAATACCCATTTGTTTCAATCCGATCAGTTGGTCTGAAACGCGCTGTTCATCTCCCATAAGCAGGCCTTCAGTGACTTCGAATTCGAGGCGATGTGCCGGAAACTCAAGCTCACGCAAGATATCGGCCACATTTTTGACCAAGTCACCTTGTTTGAATTGCGCGGGTGATAGGTTTACGGAAACGAATACATGGTCTGGCCAGGTTTTTGCATTTGTAACAGCGTCGCGTAGAATGAATATGCCGATCTGCTGGATCAAACCGCTCTCTTCGGCGATCGGTATGAATTCAGTTGGCGAAATAGGCGTCCCATCTTGTCCGTCCAGTCGCAGCAAGGCTTCAAAACCGACAATTGCGTTTTCTTTTGGGGTCGTGATCGGTTGAAATACAACTTGAAATTGGTCGTTTTTGATGGCGTCTCGCATCCGACGTTCAATCTCTCGCCGACGGATCATAGCGGTATCTAGTTCGGGGAAATACTCAACCATTGTATTTCTGCCAATTGCCTTCGCGTGATAAAGAGCAAGATCCGCTGCGTGTAAAGCATCCTGTCGTGACACTGACCTTTCCGCCAAATAGTATCCAATACTGACGCTTGTCTGCATTGTTCGACCTTTGTATTCAAAGGGTTCACGCGCATCTAAAAGGATTCTCTTCCCAATTTCCTGCATCGTTTGCAGATTTACCCTGCGCAGCGTCATTACAAATTCGTCTCCCCCCATACGCCCAACAAGATCGTCAGGTCTCAGGTTTGACAGAATGACCGAACTGATGAATTGAAGATATGCATCTCCATACTCATGACCATATTCGTCGTTCACAGTTTTGAACTTATCGATGTCGAGAAAGAATACGCCGACCAATTCAAGATTGCCGCGGTCGACAAACATTTTTCTGCTTTCCTGCGTCATTGTATGTCGATTGAGCGCGCCAGTCAGTTGATCGAAACGAGACAGCAGGGCAACTCGTCTGGTCCGGGCGTGCGCCTGCTCCCTCTTCATGACATAGGCAAGCGATGGGATGGCATATAATAACGCGCAGAGCGCCGGCAGGACCCAGCCGAATGCGGTCATCACTCTTGTGTAAACAGCGGCGCTTTCGGATTTGTCTAAGAATAGGCCGATGACACCAATTGTGGTTCCATCGATGCCAACAGCTGGAACATAGGCTTGCACGTATACGCTCTGATCTCCATTGGGGTCTGTTCGGTTGATAATTTCAATGATGGGCGTTTCGGAATTAAGGACTTTATTTGCAAAAGCGCTTTCGGATCGTTCCGAAGGTGACAAAACAACGCCGTAGTCGGTCGAGTAAATCAAGGCGCCGGTCATGTCGAATACTGTGAAGGAATGGACTTCCGAAAACTTTATGGCGGCACGAACTACTTCTTGCTGCCCTTCAGATAAGGCACCTCGTTCGACAATGGCGCTCAGTTCTGTGAATTCCGCGTTGAAATGGGATGCCCAGGCCAAAGCCGCATCCTGTGCCTTGGCCTTGATGGTTGTCTTTACCGTCCATTTCATACTGGTGTGCACGCCAAGGGTAATCAAAGCGGTCAATCCGCATACGATGAGGAGCGGCATCCAGCATTGCTTCAAAAAATAGTTTACTTGCTCGTATGCGTAAGAAATACCTGCGGCCACATCAGATCTCATTTGTTCTTAGTCTGTGAGGCTTTAAGGCTTCATCGTTAAAAACACGTAGAAACCGAAAGGTGATCCGGCAGTTTTTTGCACAGAATTTTAACGGTACGGCTTGTCTTGAGAAAAAAGAAACCCCCGTATGACTGGCATACGGGGGCTAAATCTTTCAGCTTCAATGCGGTAATGACTTACATCATTCCTTCGCGCTGAGCTTTCTTACGTGCCAATTTACGGGCACGACGGATCGCTTCGGCTTTTTCGCGCGCTTTTTTCTCTGATGGCTTCTCGAAATGCTGCTTGAGCTTCATTTCACGGAAGACACCTTCACGCTGTAGCTTTTTCTTCAGAGCGCGGAGCGCCTGATCGACATTGTTGTCGCGAACACTGACCTGCATGTGGTTTTCACCACCTTTCTAAGTTGAGTTGCAAGGAGTTGCAGGAAGTGGGCATATAGCAATCGAACACTATGTTGTCCAGTGTATCGCGTATCGCAGCCCCGGAGAAATGCCATGACAGTATCCTATGAGATTGCAAAGAAACAGCTTTTGGACACAGCATTGGCACATGTACCCTTTGACGGATGGTCTGAGGCGACGTTTCAGGCCGCGATTCGCGACGCCGACATCGCACCAGCCGTCGCACGTTCAATTTGTCCGCGCGGTGCGGTGGATTTGGCAATTGCGTTTCATCACCGTGGCGATGAAGCGATGATGGATCGGATCAAATCAGAAGATATGAACGCCTTGAGATTCAGCGAAAAAGTTGCCGCGTCTGTACGGTTCAGAATCGAGGCAGTTACCGACAAAGAAGCGGTGCGGCGTGGGACGACGCTTTTCGCCTTACCGATGCATGCAGCGGAGGGTGCCAAGCTGATCTGGGGAACGGCAGACCATATTTGGGAGAGCCTTGGAGATACATCAGATGATGTCAATTGGTACACAAAGCGGGCCACGCTCAGCGGCGTTTATTCTGCGACTGTCCTCTATTGGCTTGGGGATGACAGTCCGGAGAGCGCATCCACATGGGAGTTTCTGGACCGGCGGATCGAAGATGTGATGCGGATTGAAAAACTAAAGGCGCGCGTGCGAAAAAACCCTGCGCTAAGCCGTCTTATGACGGGGCCGAATTGGGTGATGAGCCATATCAAAGCGCCTGCAAAAAGGCCCAAGATGGCGTTACCCGGCAGTTGGACCACACCGCGCGATTGAGACTTGAAGCAGAAGAACAGCGGCAATCGTTGATGAAGCGCGCCTTCTCAGTGCGAGGCCCTGTGGCTTTGGTTTGCCATTCTGTTTTGTCCTGTTACGCATAGGCATACAGAAAGGATCACGAAGATGTCTCAGATGATGCGCGCTGTTGAAATCACAGCCCCGGGCGGCCCGGATATGTTGCAAGTGACGGAACGACCAATGCCTGCACCTGCTCATGGGCAGGTGGTGATCAAAGTTGCCTGGGCTGGGGTGAACCGACCTGACGCTTTGCAGCGCGCTGGTTTATACGCGCCGCCGCCAACCGCCAGCGATTTGCCAGGCCTTGAGGCTTCTGGTGAGGTGGTAGCCCTTGGTGAAGGTGTCTCAGAGGTTTGCGTCGGAGATCAGGTATGTGCGTTGTTGCCCGGAGGGGGCTATGCGGAATATGTCGCGACGCCAGCAGCGCATTGCTTGCCGATCCCGGAAGGCATGGGATTGAGGGAAGCGGCTTGCCTGCCGGAAACCCATTTTACGGTTTGGTCAAATGTTTTTACCCGAGGTGGTCTTAAGGCGGGAGAGCGATTTCTAGTGCACGGTGGCTCATCGGGTATCGGAACCACAGCCATCCAATTGGCCAATGCATTTGGCGCGCGGGTTTTCACGACAGCGGGATCGGCGGACAAATGCGATGCCTGCACGGATTTGGGCGCGGAAATCGCAATCAATTACCGGGAGCAGGATTTTGTGGAGGTTGTGCGCGCAGAAGGCGGTGCCGATGTCATCCTCGATATGGTCGGTGGAGACTATATTCCACGCAACCTGAAGACCTTGGCCAATGATGGTCGGTTGGTCCAGATTGCCTTTCTAGGCGGCGCAAAAGTGGAGGTGAATTTCACCACGCTCATGACGCGACGATTGAGCATGACGGGCAGCACATTGCGCCCACAAAGCGACCTGGTGAAGGCGCAAATCGCGACGGAATTGCGCGGCGCGGTCTGGCCTTTGCTGGCTGCGGGAAAGGTCAGACCGGTGATGGATCAGACATTTAATCTGACGGATGCAAGTCAGGCGCACGCCCGCATGGAAAGTTCAGGTCATATTGGCAAGATCGTCCTAAAAGTTGGTGGGTAAAGGTGGCCTGAAGCCCACCCTACGAGGCACTTTCAACATGTCGAACACGCGGGAGTGAGAGCAAATGGCGAAAACAGTGATCATTGAGGAAGTCGGCGGAGCAGATGCGATGAAGCTCGTTGAGCAACAAATCGGCGACCCCGGTCCAGGAGAAGTTCGCATCGCGCACAAGGCCTGTGGGTTGAACTTCATCGATGTGTATCAGCGTACGGGCCTTTATCCGCTGGCATTGCCACATGCGTTGGGCATGGAAGCGGCCGGTGTGATCGAAGCGGTGGGGCCGGGTGTGACCCATCTCAAGCCGGGAGATCGTGCGGCCTATGCGGCGACCCCTCCGGGCGCTTATTCGGAAGCGCGGGTAATGCCTGCGGCTCAGGTGTGTCCGATACCGGACGGCATTTCGTTTGAGCAGGCAGCTGCGATGATGCTGAAGGGCATGACCGTCGAATACCTGTTCCATCGCACGACTCCCATTGCAAGAGGCGATACCGTGCTGTTTCACGCGGCCGCCGGGGGTGTCGGTCTGATCGCTTGCCAATGGGCAAGGTCGGAAGGCATAACCCTGATTGGAACGGCAGGTACAGACGAGAAATGCGCTCTGGCTTTGGAACACGGCGCGACCCATTGCATCAATTACAGAACCGAGGATTGGGCCGCCCGTGTCCGCGATTTGACGGATGGCAAGGGCGTGGATGTGGTCATGGACGCTGTGGGAGCGGATACATTTGAAGGATCGCTCGACAGTTTGAAGCCTTTGGGAATGATGATCTCTTTTGGCAATGCATCTGGGCCTGTCCCACCTTTCAATCTGGCGGTTCTGGCGCAAAAGGGATCTTTGAAAATCACCCGCCCGACGCTTTTTGCGCACATCAGCGAGCGCGCGGCCTGCGAGGACATGGCGGATCACTTGTTTGACAAGGTCCTGTCAGGGGATGTCAAAATCCGGATTGATCAACGATTTGCACTGAGTGATGTGCGTGCCGCGCATGAAGCGCTGGAAGCACGTCAAACCACGGGCAGCACGGTTTTAGAGGTGTAGCGACACTCACCGGACGGGTGTGAAAAGCGCTCCGGTTGCCGTGCAATCCCGCAGCACATCGGATCCACAGCGGCGCGGGTTCAGATCGCGCGTTAGGCAGATGCGCGCTTCCTGAATGTGATTGTCCCGGCAGGTTATTGTAATGCCGTCGGGCGACAAATCGGGGTTGTCGCGCAGGAAGGCTTCCTCCACTACAGAGGCTGGCAGGCGCACCGGATCTTCCAGTTTGCGAAAGACCTCGGGTCGCGTTACGAGATCATAAGCTTCGCGAGACAGGGCGTAGTAATCCTGTGCCTCCAGCCCTGTACAACGCCCGTGCTTTTTCCACTGATGCCACGCCAGGCCCGAGGTGCCCATGATGTCGGTCATGGCGGCGGTCATGGCGCGCGACGGGTTGCGCTCGGTCGTATTGCAATAGGACGGGAAACCCCTTTCAAACTGCGGCCATAGCCCATGCAATATCCATCCGTGATCTTCGCGCGCCTCACATTGCGGGGAGTCGCGCGCGTCCCCTTCAAGCGCGCACCAATTTGGTGACCAACTGAGACTGAGCACGTAGTAGTCAAATTCTCCGGGTCGCTCCCCCTCTGCGGCGAGGGGCAAAACCATCATCATCCAAAACATCACTGCGCGCATTGGCTCTTTCCTTATCTCGCCGTCCCACCTATATAAGCCATAAGTTCCCCCACAATGGAAACCGTCCCAGACCATCGGGACAGCCTTTTCAGGCGACAGAGAAGTTGTGGCCCGCAGATATATGAGACAGGAGACCGACAATGGCAAAACCGATCATGACCAAGGCCACGGCCGTATGGCTGGTGGATAATACAACGATCAGCTTCAAGCAGATTGCCGATTTTGTCGGCATGCACGAGTTGGAAGTGCAAGGCATTGCAGATGGCGATGTGGCACAGGGCGTCAAGGGATTTGACCCGATTGCCAACAACCAACTGACACAGGATGAAATTGATGCCGCGCAAGATAGCGTGATGCACAAACTTCAGTTGAAATTCAACGCCGCCGCTCAAGGAGAGGAAAAACGCCGTGGGCCGCGTTACACGCCGCTTTCCAAACGTCAGGACCGCCCGGCTTCGATTCTATGGTTGGTTAAATTCCACCCGGAATTGAGCGACGGTCAGATCAGCAAGCTGGTTGGCACAACCAAGCCAACCATTCAGGCAATCCGTGAGCGCACGCATTGGAACATTTCGAACATCCAGCCGATTGATCCTGTGGCACTGGGCCTTTGCAAACAGTCCGAACTTGACACCATCGTGCAAAAGGCCGCCGCTAAAAAAGCTGCGGATACGCCCGTGATGAGTGATGACGAACGCCGCAAACTGGTCAGCACGGAGCAGAGCCTTGGTATGGACGCCGAGCCCAAAATTCCTACTGCCATAGAAGGGTTGGAAACATTCACGTTGTCGCGTGACGTCGAAGAAGAAAAAGAATCTGCGGGTGATTTCTCGGACGCAGATAGCTTCTTCAATCTGCCTGAAGGTACGCATGACGATGATGAAGACGAAACCAAGCGCGACTGATCGGCGCGGTGCATGATGAAACCGGCCTTACCATGCGCCGGTTTTTTCTATGTCAACAACCAAGTCTGAAAAGGCAGTCTCGGTTTGGTTAGGGCGTTTGGTGATATGGATCATCGCATGACACGGGATCGTATCGTTCAGGACGTGCCGTGCCTGGGTCATTCATGGGCATGCAGACGTGCAATGTCGATGATGGCGTCAAAGAACATTCTTGAGCCGCAGGGATGTGGAAGTCTGTAATGAGGTTGTGTGTCAAGAGACGTGCAATCCTCTGACTGACACGACAGCATTTACCTGCATGCCCTGAAAAAATGGCGCCAGCCGCTTCCTGCTCCGCGATAGAAGAACTGTTGCTGGGATTTCTAAGATTTGAAAATAACTACATTTTCCAATTTCTTGCCGGGTCCGGGTTGCGACGGGTCGTACGGTTGTGCAGGTCCAATTCCAGAGCGGTGACAATTATCTTGACAGCTCCTTCGAATCCACAAATGCTAGGGATACGTTACCGGTAACTCAAATTATTGGTGACTGCAGGAGGGGAAGTAAATCAAACCGAACGCTCAATTTCACCGCGAAAGCGCGGCTCTTGACGCGCCCGGCGTTGATCGTTTCACCAAATGCATTTTTTTACACTATCGGGGGCATTGTGATGTCTGAGCCTACACCCATCATCAATATGCGCAGCATTACAAAGCGTTTTGGCGGCGTAACAGCGTTGCGCGATGTAGATCTGTCTGCCTATGCAGGCGAAGTCCTCGCGATTGTGGGTGACAACGGCGCGGGAAAATCAACGCTGATCAAGGTCCTGACAGGTGTGTATCAACCAACTGCCGGGCATATCACATTTGATGGTAAACCGTTGGTGATGAGCAGTCACGCTGATGCAATCAGCAACGGCATCGATGCAGTCTATCAAAATCTTGCGATTGCGGATCACCTGACACCGGCGCAAAATCTTTTCCTTGGATCCGAATTGACGAAAAATGTACTCGGCGTTCCAATTCTCGACAATCGCACCATGACGGAGCAGGCTACGGCGGTACTCAAGGACAGATTGGGTGTTCAACTCAAAAGCATGGATGTTCTAACCGAGAGCCTGTCCGGGGGGCAGCGTCAGGCGGTCGCGATTGCTCGCGCCGTGAGGCATGATGATTTGCGCGTTCTTGTAATGGATGAACCGACCGCAGCCCTCGGGCCACAGGAAACCGCACGGACGCTGAAGCTTATTGAGGTGCTCAAGAGCCAAGGTCTCGCCGTGATCGTAATCAGCCACGCGTTGGATGATGTTTTTGAGATCTCGGACCGCATACATGTGATGCGGCGCGGAGAATGTGCGGGCGTCGTGCGCACTGCCGAGACGACAACCGAGGAAGTTCTGGGCTTGATTACTGGCGCCAACCTGACCCAGGGAGGGGCAGCAGCATGAGCGACACAGCCACGCCCACAAGCATCGCCGCACGCATCGAACCCTATATGGGTATCCTTGGTCCGATGGCGATGATCGCGATGATCGCGCTGTTCATGGGCGCGGTTGAACCCGCCCGTTATTTCCGAATGTCCAACATTAATCAGATCCTTTTGGACGCAGCGCTGTATATGCCGATGGCGATGGCGATGACTTTTGTCATCACGCAGAGGGGGATTGATCTGTCGATCGGATCCGTCGCGGCGTTGTCCGCAATCATGATGGCGTTTCTAATCAAACAATATGATTTCCCTGCGTGGGTTGCTGTGATCATTTGCCTGCTGCTCGGCGCTGGAATGGGTCTGATCAACGGCCTCGTGATCACCGTTTTCCGCGTGCCGGATTTGATCGGGACGCTCGCCATGGATCTGGTCTACCGCGGGTTTGCACTGGTTCTGGCCAAGGGATTGGTACTTGCACGCTTTCCTGATCTGATCACCGAAATCGGTCGTGGGCAGGCCTTGCAATTCCTGCCAACACCTGTGGTCATTGGGGTTTTGACGTTAATTGGCGGCTATATCCTGCTCCGCGCAACGCATTTTGGTCGCTATACGATTGCAATTGGCTCAAACCCGGAAGCCTCTGAAATGACGGGCATCAGCGTCGATCGGCACCGGGTCTATGCCTATGTCCTGATGGGCACGATGGCGGCTCTTGGTGGCCTCATGCTGACCGGCAAGCTCAATGCGGTGCAGGCGACATCAGCACCCTATTTCAACCTTCACGTGATTGCTGCTGTCGTGGTCGGAGGCACGTCGTTGTTTGGTGGACGCGCATCGATGATTGGATCACTTGCGGGTGTTTTGTTGTTGTCCATGATGATCAACGCATTGGTGACCTTGCGGATTGAGTTCTTCTGGCAATCGGTCGCCTCTGGCGTGGTGATCATCTTGTCAGTGGCAATTTATACATGGCTGCAAAAGAAAGACCGCGACGGCAGCGGCGGACTGACGGCGGCTCTGGCCAACCCGGACAATCGAAAGGTCGGGTTTCTGGCCATTGGATTGTCGGTTGCGATCCTACTGCTTCTGGCAATTGGTGCGCTGACAGGGGGACCTGTTGAAAGCTGAATAACCAGATAACCGGGGAAAATCCCCTTTCATCACCATGGGAGGTATCATGATGAAAACCTATCTAACCTTTGCGACCTGCGCGGCGGCTCTGCTGGCTGGCAGTATGGCGCTTGCCGACGGGCATTTGCCGCTCAAAACCTTGCCCGATGATGGCGAGCGCGACTATTGGGTGCCAGAACAGGTGAACGCGGATGGCGCATTAGATGCGTTACAGGCTGTTGTTGGCGCCGAAGCCGTCCCGTTCAAAGGCAGTCTTGAGAACCCGATCCAGATCGCGCTGATCTATCCATCAGCAGATACGTCTGACTTTTGGGCACGTAACTATCTGGCTCTGATCAAACGTCTCGATCAGCTTGAAATAGCTTATGAAACAACGGAATTCGCATCCCGTCAGATCGAGCATTCGCTGCAATCAACCTATGCCTCACAGGTAGAACAAGACGCCGATCTTTATGATTTCGTCATTTTTGGTCCATCTGAATTGGCAACACAGGCCGATAACATCGACAAACTGGCGGGGAATGCTGATCTCACCACATTTGTCTGGGCGTTCCACACACCGCTGACCTATTTGGAAAACCAACCTGCGAACTGGTTTGATTTCTCATCCGCTTTTGGCGCGCTGAAGATGTGCGACTACATGTTGGAACGGTTGGGTAATGATGTAACTTATGCGATGAACCGTGGGATTCCGGGGATCACCGACAACCAGCGTTCGGGCGATTTCAAGGATTGCGTAGCCGAAAAAGGCAACTGGAACCCGGTCTATGAGCATTATGGCGAATACCAGCGCGAAGGTGGATTTGAAGGTACAAGCCTGATCCTGCAAGCCTATCCTGAAGCCAAGGTTATCCATAATGCGAACACCGCGATGGCCATGGGTTCTGTGGAGGCACAGATCGCGGTGAGTGCGGAAAAAGATGTTTTCTCAACCGGTTGGGGCGGAACGGGTCTCGAACTTGACGCGATCCGTCGTGGCGAGTTGGATGCGACGCCAATGCGGATGGGCGACGATGTGGGTGCCGCCACGGCAGAGGCGATCAAATACCACCTTGAAGGTCGCGCAGCCGAGCTTCCGTTTGTTTTCCTTGGCCGCATTACCATCGCCCATGATGAAATGAGCGTGGAGGAAATCGACGCGCTTGAAATGGAAGCCTTCCGGTTTTCCGGCGTGGGCGCGTTGGATCGCTGAAATCACAACCCGTCTCCGATCTTCCATCGGGGACGGGACCACAATTTATGTGCCAAACTTGCTAGGTCTCGGCAGATATCCGATCACCCTGCGTGGTCGGAGATGAGATTACCAGAAACCGCGCCGGTTTGGTTTGACTGTCGTTTCTTACCTGGTGCATCTGGCCGGGTTTGATATTCAGCGCGTCTGAGGGCGCCAGTTGATGTATGACATCGTCGAGGTCGATGGTAAGGGACCCCTCCAAAAGAAAGAACAGTTGGTTGGCCTGTTCATGGAGGTGCCGTTCTTCCCGGGTCTGGGGCGGCATGCGTTCTTCGGTGACACTGAGATCATCACCCTCCAGGAGCCGCCATCCTTCACAGATCTGTGCCCACATGTAATGCGGCGCATTTGCACGATTGATCACTGTCATAGCTCTAGCATGCCGTTTCGGATAATGCGACGCAAGCTGCGGGTTTTTACACCGAATAAAGCACGGACTTGGCCGCCTCGGGATGTCTGGCAAATGGCTGAGCAGACCATAGCACAGTCGCTGGAGAGTACGGGTACAACCGATAAATTGCTCTTTTGGTAGTGGTGAAAAATAGCCAGTGATATGGGGTCTGCACGATCCCGAAATTGGTATGAACGCGCTTTCGCATGAGGCTGTGTTTCTCCCGGGCAGGGTGCAGTCGAGCTTGCGGTTATAGGGCGACGGAATCGGTTTTTTGAATGACTTTTGAGGTTTAACTCTCGGTCTCTTTGGAGATCACCACGAACACCTTGGCATTGGGCACACTGCGCGCCACCCATCCTGTATTTGCCGACCATGCAGCGGTTATCGCCGCAAATAGTGTCGTCAAACCAGCATTTTTGACCGACCGGGAGCCTGTTGACCGCCGAAAAAAAGGCGGAATTCGATAAAAACTGCTACCATGGTCAGGGCACGCACGTCTATCTGCGCTTGAGCGCCGAAGACTCCCCGACCGATCAGCCGGTTTGCCAAAAACCAGGGAGTGCAGTATTGGCATTCTCCTGTTTGCCGGATTATGCGTGGCCGTGGGTCTGGTGCTTTGTGGATTGTCTTGCCATGCCATGTCCCTCAACCACTACACCGCATTTTGGGAACTGTCTCTGGGTCCGGTCGCGCCTGTCGGAACTCACCCAGAAATGCCGGTTACGAAGTGCCATTCCTCACTATTGTTGGCCGCTTTTCCGCATTCAATGACCAGATAATTCAGACGTCGCCGGCTCTATATCGACGATCCAAAAATGGTTTGGCAAAGCGGCTGACATTATGGGCGAGTCCGGTTGCGGCGTCGTTACCGCCGTGATGCCGGTTTCGAAAGAGGGCGGAAGTGATCCGTATAATTCGACCTAACCGGACATCGAGCGTCTACCGGACAGTGTCAAACCCAAAGACAACGCAATCCGCTATAGACGCCTTACGGCGCACATCATGGGCGAAACGAGGCCTTGCGTGCTGCCTTGTGACAATAAGAGAATTTTACAAGATCTATCTCCGGTTCAATTGTGTGCTCGCGGTAGAATTGTGAACCACTCTTGCTCGGCTTGAACATCCGGCTACACGCCTATCGGCTTTACTGGATTTCCGCCGTTGGAAAGCTTCGTTCTGTGAAGGCGATCGCAGCGCAGAATATAAAGACAGCTTTTTTCAAGTGGGGCGGCGCTTGTTGTTTTCATGTCAAAGCTAAATGTCGGTTCTCTTCACGGTCTGGTTGCATTTCGATTGGGGGAATTCTCCAGCAAAGGTCCCATCGACAACGCGCGATTTCGTGGTAGCGTTCAAAAAAATGTAATCGGAGAAGAGGGTGCCGCTATGACGAAAAAATTGATCGCTGAATTCATTGGGACGTTTTGGTTGGTTCTGGGTGGGTGTGGCGCTGCCGTTTTGGCCGCTGGCGTGCCAGACGTTGGGATCGGTTGGCTGGGTGTCAGTTTCGCCTTTGGCTTAACGGTTTTGACCATGGCCTACGCTGTGGGTCACATCTCCGGCGGGCATTTCAATCCGGCCGTTTCTCTGGGTCTGATGATTGCCGGGAAATTTGAGGGTAAGGATTTGTTACCTTATTGGTTTGCACAGGTCGCTGGCGCGATCATTGCCGCGGTTGTCCTCTATTTCATAGCTTCCGGCTTGCCGGATTTTGCGGCAGGCGGATTTGCCTCCAACGGTTATGGTGACGCGTCCCCACAGGGTTTTTCCATGACGGCCGCACTGGTGACTGAAATCGTGATGACGGCGTTTTTCCTAATCATCATTCTTGGGGCCACATCGGCTGGTGCGCCCGCAGGATTTGCCCCTATTGCAATCGGTCTTGGACTGACGCTAATTCATCTGATCTCGATCCCCGTGACCAATACCTCGGTCAATCCGGCGCGTTCGACGGGCGTCGCACTTTTTGCCGATGGTCCGGCTTTGTCCCAGCTTTGGTTGTTCTGGTTGGCGCCGTTGGTGGGGGCTGCTGTTGGCGCGCTGATCTGGCGTGCGATGGACCCAGACAGCTGAAGACGCGCTAGATGTCTTTGCGTGCCCGCATGGCGGCGGTTATGGTACCATCATCAAGGTAATCTAATTCACCGCCAATGGGCACGCCTTGTGCCAGGGAGGTCAATCGGACCTGCCCATCAAGCTGATCGGCGATGTAATGCGCGGTGGTTTGCCCATCAATCGTCGCATTCAACGCCAGCACGACTTCGGTAATATTCTCGGATGGTACCCGGTCGATCAAACGTGGGATGCGTAGCTCTTGCGGCCCAATCGCATCCAAAGCAGATAGCGTACCGCCCAAGACATGGTAACGTCCCTTGAAGACGCCTGAACGTTCCATCGCCCAGAGGTCGGCGACATCCTCCACCACACATAGCTCGCCATTGGCGCGTTTTTCGGAGGTGCAGATGTCGCAGATGTCGAGCGTTCCGACGTTGCCGCAATTCAGGCATTCGCGTGCTGTCGCGGCAACAGTTTGCATGGCGTCCGCCAACGGCGTCAGCAGCAGGCTGCGTTTGCGAATAAGATGCAAGACCGCCCGCCTTGCCGAGCGCGGACCGAGGCCAGGCAATTTGGCCATCAGTTCGATCAAGGCGTCAATGTCTTTGGTGCTGCTCATTGATATGGTAGCTTGGACCTGCAGGAAGAGTACGGCGCAACCCCGTGCTGTGACATTGGGTCACCGGATTTCATCGCCACACCAGATTAAAACGGCAGCTTCATGTCAGCAGGCAAGCCCAAGCCTTCGGTCAGCTTTGCCATTTCTTGTTGTGCGCGTTCTGTTGCTTTGCTCTGCGCATCCTTGATCGCGGCTAGGATCAGGTCTTCCACGACTTCCTTGTCATCTCCATTGAAGATCGACGGATCAATATTCAAGGTTTTCAATTCACCTTTCGCGGTGCAAGTGGCGGTCACAAGTCCTGCGCCTGAAGAGCCCTCGACCATCAGGTTGGCCATATCCTCTTGCAGCTGTTCCATCTTGCCCTGCATTTCCTGCGCTTTTTTCATCATTCCGGCCATGTCGCCGAGGCCACCTAATCCTTTGAGCATTCTCTCGTCCTTGTTGTAGGTCTGTTTCTGGATATATGCGGCTTGATGCGCGTTGGGGCAAGGGCTGCTTGCGATCGCCTAGTCATCCTCGAAAGGGTCCCATTCGTCCTCAACTTCGGGCAAGGCCTCTTGTACAGCCTCCGAGGCGATCTGGTCGGGGGTCCGGATATCCTTGATTTTGGCCTTCGGGAACTGTGCCAGAACGGCTTGCATCAAAGGGTGCTTATGTGCCGCATCTTCCAGCGCGTATTTCTTGGCATTGCGCACCTCATCGATGGTCTTGCCCCCGCCCTCGCTGACGATAGTCACGGCCCACCGGTTACCAGTCCACATTTGCAACCGCTGGCCCAACCGTTGTGCCAGATCACGCGGCGCGCGGTCTGTTGGTTTGAATTCTATGCGCCCGGGTTGATAGGACACCAGCCTGACGTCGGTTTCCACATCGGCAAGCAATTTGCCATCCCGGTTCGCGCGGATGAGTTCTACCACATGATCAAATGTCGGGAATCGGGCAAGGGCCGCGTCTAGGTCGACGGCCTGTGCCGTGGCCGTCCCAGCGCTGCCAGTCGCGTTTGGTCGGGCCGAGGCGATAGCCGAGGCCCCCCCGCCCGCGGCACGCGCGCCAGCGCTTTGCGCTGGTTTCCCACCGCCACCGGCGGGAGGATTGGTCCCGTTCAGTTTGCGCACCAATTCTTCCGGGCTTGGCAAATCAGCCACATGTGTCAGGCGAATGATCGCCATCTCCGCAGCCATCATCGCATTGGGCGCATTGGCAACTTCGTCCAGTGCCTTCAGCAACATTTGCCATAAACGTGTCAACACGCGCATCGGTAACGCCTGCGCCATTTCCAGCCCCCGGACGCGTTCATCTGGTGATATGGTTGGGTCTTCTGCCGCTTCGGGGGTAATCTTCACAACCGACACCCAATGGGTAATTTCGGCGAGGTCCCGCAGGACTGCCATCGGGTCTGCGCCTTCAGCATATTGCGATGACAACTCTGTCAACGCGCCGGTGGCATCACCCCTTAAAATCATGTCAAACAGATCAAGAACGCGTCCCCGATCCGCCAAACCGAGCATTGCACGTACCTGAATGGCGTTCGTCTCTCCGGCTCCGTGACTGATCGCCTGATCCAGGAGAGACGTCGCATCGCGCGCTGACCCTTCAGCGGCGCGCGCGATCAGGGCAAGCGCGTCTTCGGCAATCTCGGCATTTTCCGCGTCGGCGATCTTTCGCATCAACGCGATCATGACTTCTGGTTCGATGCGACGCAAATCAAAGCGTTGGCAGCGCGAAAGAACCGTCACAGGGACTTTGCGGATTTCGGTTGTCGCGAAAATGAATTTCACATGGGCAGGCGGTTCTTCGAGGGTTTTCAAGAGCGCATTGAACGCTCCGGTGCTCAGCATGTGCACTTCGTCGATAATGTACACCTTGTAGCGTGCGGAGGCAGCCCGGTAGTGCACCGAGTCGATGATCTCGCGGATATTGGCCACACCGGTGTTAGAGGCCGCATCCATTTCCATAACATCTACATGGCGCCCCTCCATGATCGCAAGGCAGTGCTCGCAAACACCGCAAGGCTCTGTCGTTGGCCCGCCTGCACCATCGTCCCCGATACAGTTCATGCCTTTTGCAATGATCCGGGCGGTGGTGGTTTTGCCAGTCCCGCGGATACCAGTCATCACAAAGGCTTGGGCAATCCGATCCGCGTCAAAGGCATTTTTCAGGGTCCGCACCATTGCATCCTGCCCCACCAAATCGGCAAAGGTCTCAGGGCGGTACTTACGTGCCAGTACCTGATATTCATTCTTTTCGGTTTTGGTCATGCAGTGGCCTTGAAGCAGGAGATTCGGCGGTCAGCCTGTAGGGTAGGGGTCCCAACGGAAGACGTAAACCAGAGCCGCACAAGAAAGCGATCTGTTACCAGGTGCGTGCACCCCGGAGTATATCAGAACGTCACCTTCAATGGCCGTTACTCGCTTCGTCCGCCGAAAAAACGTTGCCTTGATCACTCAATGTGGGCCAGGCATCGGTCCAGATGATACATAATTCGCTACGGGTCTGATCGGTTTTCAAGTTGCGCTCTGGTTTGAGGTGTTCAGGCAACGCTTGTTAAAACGCCCCGCCCGGGGATGGTTCGCGCGGGTTCGGAGCGCAAAAATCTAATTCTGTCGGGTGCCTAGGGTATCAGCCATCATGCATGGGATGTCGACCGGTTCGCCTATGAACGGTTTGACGGGCTTGGTTTTTTCGCGCTTTGTGCCATTATTTTCTGCATCATCCTGCCCCAGCGTGCGGTGCGCACCGTGGAGATCTTCCACTGGCTGGTCAGGTCAGATCAAACAGATTTGGCAAATCACGAAGCACTTGCGAACTGCGTCTCGCGCGGGACAATTGCCACCCGCCTTGAATGAGGAGGAAAAGATGCTCGGCGTGACGTTCTGCCCGGTCTTTGTCCATGCCCAAACGGATCGCATGGTCATACACTTCCTCAATCCAGCCTTGATAACACCGTTCCGCATGTTGCAGGAAGATAGCGTTTTCAGGTCCCTCAAAAAGCGTGGACCCAATCGGGCACCCATCTCTCTGTCCGGTCAGGTCAAATAGTTTTGCGAGTTTAAAACAGAGCGTTGTGGCGCCATCGTTAACGGTCGATGCATCAGCGAAGCTGGCGGCAATAACACGCAGCATTTCGTCGGAGGCCCAGGTCGCGGCGGCGATGGCCAAATCTGCCTTTCCATTGGGGAAATGGTGATAAAGCGACCCTTTTGGCGAGGCGGCCTCGGCCAACAAATCATTCAATCCCACACCGTGATACCCCCGAGAGCGGAACAGCTGCGCTGCGGCGCGGATCAAACGATCCTTGGTTGGAAGGGCGGAATTATTCACATGGTCAACTTGACAGGACTAGACCGATTGGTCCACACATAAGAATAGACCAATCGGTCTAGACATCTTATTAATGAGAGGCACGCCTGTGTTGAAAGTTGTGGAAACGCCGGTGATCCGTCGTCGCCTGATAAAAACCAAAGACGGCGCAGAACTCGGTGGCACGCTTTTCTTGCCGCCCCTCCCGCCCCGCGCAGCGCTTGTCTTGAATGGCGCGACCGGGGTGCCACAAACGCTTTACAAGGCGTTTGCCCAATGGGTCGCTGCCGAACGCGGCGTAGCTGTTTTGACCTATGACTATCGCGGTATGGGACAGTCCGCCGAGACCGGTTTGCGCGCGTGCCGCGCAACAATGTCTGATTGGGGGCTGCGCGACAATTCAGCGGCGCGTTCCCATCTCAGACGCGCTGTGCCTGATGTGCCACTTTGGGTCATGGGGCATTCACTCGGCGCAATGATGTTGCCGATGCAAGAGGACATCGATGGCATTGACCGGGTGATTGGTGTGGGATCGGGATTGGTCCATTATATGGATCATCCCTGGCCGTACCGGGGAGTAGCGATGCTTTTCTGGTTTGGCTTTCCGCCGCTGGTGGCGCGTATGTTTGGGTATTTACCCGGTCGCGCGCTTGGCTTCGGGGCGGATTTGCCGACAACGGCTTTCAATGAATGGCGGGAATGGTGCACCACACCGGGTGTTTTTGCCGGTGCGATCAAACAAAGACTTCCTGTCGCAGACTGGTCCCGGTCTGGCGCTCCTGTGCGCCTGATATCAATAGCTGACGATGACTTGGTTCCCCGCGTCTGCACAGAGCGCCTCGCGGCGTTCTATGATGGCAAAGCAAATATTGAAAGCATTCAGCCGGCTGACTTTGGATTGGGAAAAGTAGGCCACATCGCTGCGTTTTCACGGCGCAACAAGGCATTGTGGGATACTATCCTGGGCACTGACTTACCGGTGTTTAGCTGAAACACGTCCGGTTTGGGAAAGTGGTGAGAGGCTGGACAACGACCCAAGCGGGGCTCGTTACGGCTGCTGCCTTCCGGCTCTGACCGGGTTGGCGAGGCGCTCGCCCGCGCCAACCTCTCAATCGGACATATAGGCAAGGCTGATCCGGGACGCAAGTCTTTGACCTACAGGTGCAGGCGCATTCTTATGAAACCGTCAGGTGAGTAACCACAGGCTTCCGGGCGCATATAAGCGATGTCTTGTAGATAATTGAGTGCGTCTGGCGCCGTGTGCAAAAACGCGCTTATTCCTGAGCTTGGCTTGAAGCGCCAAGGATCTGCATAGCGTTCAACGCTTGAGTCCGGTTGTTTGAGAAAATCAATCAAAACCTGATCCAACGCCAGTTTTTCCCGCACGACCGTGTCAGAGTCCTTGAAAGGTCGGAAAGTGCCCCCGCCGCCTGCGCGGTGGTCGGTGACAGCCACTAAAAAATCATCATCAGGATGAATGGGCTGACCTTCATGGCAAATGTCTGTGACCCGACCTGTCGCCCCTTCAATCGCGCGACCCGCGGCGTCAAACCGACAAGGCCTCGTCAGATCAATCTGATAGGTAAGCCCATAAATTGCATCATATCGAAAACCCGGCACTTTTGGATCGACCAACATCTGATCCGGTACGTCGGTACTTAACACATTGAAAAGCAGTGCTGAGCGTTCCAGCCACCCGGCAAGACGCGCGCCGGATGCTTTGACAGCCCAAACTTGATTTGCATAAGGAATAAGCCCCGCAATGTGG
Organism: Paracoccaceae bacterium; assembly: GCA_033344815.1. Classification (NCBI taxonomy): domain Bacteria; kingdom Pseudomonadati; phylum Pseudomonadota; class Alphaproteobacteria; order Rhodobacterales; family Paracoccaceae; species Paracoccaceae bacterium. The sequence continues at coordinate 3,574,161 of JAWPMR010000001.1, forward strand.
CGTCTTTCCAGCTGTCCGGCGGGCAGGGAGACAAAATTCTCAGGACCATCAAAACCACCTGTCGCAGTCGTCGCGACAGCAGCGAGAAGCGGCAACTGTGCGAGGTCGGTGCCTGCGACCGCCTTGCTGATGGCCAGCCGTTTTGCGGCTGCAATCATCGCGGGGATCTGACTTGGCTGCGCCAGCGCAAAATAGCTATGCATCGGATCTGAAAGCATGGCGACCGGTTGCCCCAGGTGCGCGCGGGTCTGATCATGGGCATCTTTTACAAGCGCTTCGATGGAACGGTCCACAGCCAATGCGCTTGTGGGCTGGCGGAGAGAAGAAGAACGTGCTCCGATCCGCCAAGACTGGTCTTTTGGTCGATGATGCAGGGTCAAATCAATCACGCCAAGTTCCGAGGCGCTGCTGCCGGGCATGACCACCGGCACGTTGCCAATCATGCCTCCCTCGCAGTCTATTCCGCTCACGCCCAAATGATCGGGTCCCGGGAAACGCAAATGCGTATGGCCTGCGACAACTGCATCGATCCCTTTGATCCGGGCAACGTCGAAGATTTGATTTTGCTCGTCTTCTCCTTCGTCAAACTGGGCAATGCCCATGTGAGCCAGTGCAATCACGATGTCAGCACCTGCCGATCTTGCAGCGGCGACTGTCGTTTCGAGTGCCGCAAGCGGTGCGTCAATCTGGACAACGCCTTCCAACTGATGCCGGTTCCAAGACGCTGTCTGACGCGGCAAAACCGAAACAACGCCAACGCAAAGTGTTTGGTAAACGCCTTGCGGGCCGACGAATTTACGTTTCAACAGGCAGAACGGTTTTATCATGGGCAACTTTGTGGACCGCAGATTCGTGCACACGACTGCCGCATGAGACTGGCTCAGACTGTGCGACAGATGATCAAGCCCGTGATCAAAGTCATGATTGCCGATACCAATAGCGTCGTATTTCAGTGCGTTCATTGCCGCGATCATGGGGTGGGACGGCATCGGGCAATCGGCAAGGTATCCGCCAACCGGCGTGCCCTGGAGGGTGTCACCATTGTCCACCAGCAAGCAAATCGCGCCGCGTGATTCCGCCTCGGATCGGGCCTGGCGGATCACGGTCGCCAGCCTGGCCAAACTGTCGCCAGTCGTGTTCTGATCGTTCGCGTAGTCATAGGCGATCAACTGCATATGCAGATCGCTGGTCGCCAACAGGCGCAGTTCAACGGTTGCACTTGCCGCGTCGGGATCAGAAACGATGGTAATCTCGGTCATTTCCTTAAACGTAAAAAATCAACTCTTGCACGAGTTAATATCCAACAGATCACGTACAAGTTGGCAAGAGCGCAGATGCCGCAGGGCCCGCTTTGATCTTGCATGATCAAAAGGCACATGACAGTCGTTTCTCTATTAGCGGGGGAACTCTATGAAACACGCGGAATCAGTAACTTTTGGCGGCTCTGCCTTGGATCGCGCAGCTGAATTGCGCAATTGCGCCGCCACGCTTGAGGCCGCCCGCGAACATCCGGATGCCCGCGCCATTCTGTTTTGGCGCGGAAAACCGTTGATCATGCCAAGTAATCCCGCGACGCTGGTGCAACTGCCGATGGGCCATCCCGTGTTGTCTGGCGCAGGTGAAGAGACGGTTTTTCTGGGGCAAGAGGACGGCGCGGGTCGTTTTGCTTTTGACCTATCTGCCTGGCAGCCGGAAGATCTTGACGCCAGCAGCCTTGGAGGTTTTCTGGATCCATCCGAACAGCAACATCCCGACTTGCCTGAAACGATGGTATTTGCCGAATTGCGCCGGGTGATGACTTGGCTGACACCGCGCGACGCGGAACTGGCGGCAACCGGCAAAGCGGTATTCGGATGGCACGATAACCATAGGTTTTGTTCCAAGTGCGGCGAAAAATCCGAATTGAGCCAGGGGGGATGGCAGCGCAAGTGCCCGGTATGTGGCGCGTCTCATTTTCCGCGGACAGATCCGGTGGTGATTATGTTGATCACACATGGCAATAAAGTTCTCATGGGACGATCGCCGGGGTGGCCGGACGGGATGTATTCTCTGCTGGCCGGATTTGTAGAACCCGGAGAAACGCTGGAAGCTGCGGTACGGCGTGAGGTTTTCGAAGAATCAGGCATAAAAGTGGGGTCAGTGAGTTATCTCGCCAGTCAGCCCTGGCCCTTTCCTGCGTCCTTGATGTTTGGCTGCGCAGGCGTGGCATTAAGCGATAGAATCACTATCGATCCGATCGAGATCGAGGATGCATTGTGGGTCAGCCGCGAAGAGATGATGCTGATATTTGCGGGCGACCATCCTAAAATTCTACCAGCGCGCAAAGGCGCAATCGCGCATTTCTTATTGGAAAACTGGCTTGCGGACCGGCTGGATTGATCTGACATTGGCAGGATCGGCGAGGGTGGGAGCCAAATGAAGTTTGCGACGCAACAAGACATAGAGGCTCCGATTTCAGCAGTTTTCGAGATGATGTCGTCCTTTGAAACCTTCGAAGACGCTGCATCGAAGTATGGCGCGGATGTCAAAAGGGTGGATAATTTGTCACGCGCGGGAATTGGAATGCATTGGAATGTTCAGTTCATTTTCAAAGGTCAAAGTCGCGTGTTGGACATGGAAATCACGCAGTTTGATCGGCCCAAGTCTATTGCTTTGGACATGACTTCGGAGGGGTTGTTCGGGCCCGCCCGAGTGGATCTGGAGAAGTTATCAGACACCAAAACGCGCATCGCAGTTGGTGGCGAGATACGGGCGAGCTCGCTCAAGGCCCGCGTTTTGCTGCAACCCCTAAAACTTGCGAAATCAACCTTGGACCAACGGTTCCAAGAGCGTGTGGCAAAATTCGTCCACAGCTTGGAACGGCAGTACAAGGACAGCACCTGAATGTTGTCTTTTGCAGGGATCTGATGGATCAGTTGCGACCCGGATCGGCCGGGTAAACACCAAGAATCTCAACCATATTCGTAAAATAATCAAGCTCTTCGAAGGCGCGTTTTACATTGGAATCATCCGGGTGGCCGTCGATATCGGCATAAAACTGCGTGGCCGTGAAGGATCCCCCGACCATGTAGCTTTCCAGTTTCGTCATGTTGATCCCGTTCGTCGCGAACCCGCCCATGGCTTTGTAAAGCGCCGCGGGAATATTGCGCACCTCAAACACAAAACTGGTGATCATTCTTTCTGAGCGTCGGGAATTATCCGGCGCGTGCGCCATCAATAAAAACCGCGTTGTGTTGTGCTGCAAGTCTTCGATGTCACGGGCCAATATTTCCAGACCGTGGATGTCGGCGGCGACTGCGCTGGCCAGCGCACCGACGCCTTTTTCCCCGCTTTTGGCCAGGTCAGCCGCCGCTCCTGCACTATCGGCGGCCGCTTCGCTTGATATGCTATGTTGCTCCAGAAAGCTGCGCGCCTGAGGCAATAGCACAAGGTGCGCTCGCACATGTTTGACATCCGCCAGCTCTGTGCCTCTCGGGGCCATAAGGTTGATGCGTACGCGAACAAACGCCTCTTCGATGATATGAAGTCCCGATTTAGGGAGCAGGCTATGGATGTCTGCAACGCGACCGTAGGTGGTATTTTCAACCGGCAGCATCGCAAGATCAGCGCGACCCTCGTGCATGGCGCGCACGACATCTTCGAATGTGTGACAAGGCACGGGGATCGCCTCTGGACGGGCGTTCAAACAGGCCTCGTGGCTATATGCGCCAAGTTCACCCTGAAATGCGATGCGCGTGGCAGTTGCAGTACTCATTAATTGGTCCTAAGTTTTTTTCTTCTATGCGAGGTCGATTGGTCGCGGTAAGTACACCTTGCCACCGGGAAGGTGAAGCAATAGATACCGCACAAACACAAACAGATGGACGGATAAGCATGTTCGACACAATGACCTTTACCAAAGCGGCCGGCGGCATCTGCGGCGCGTTGCTTGTGTTACTTCTTGGCAAGTGGATGGCAGAAGAGCTTTACCACGTTGGCGGTCACGGAGAGGCTGCCTATGTAATCGAAGTAGAAGGTGGCGAAGAAGTCGCAGAGGTTGAGGAAGTTGATTTCGCGACGGTGCTTGCCTCTGCCAGCGTCGAAGATGGCGCCAAAGTATACCGCAAGTGTTCTGCGTGCCACAAAATCGTGGAGGGGGAGAACGGGACAGGCCCTTACCTCTATGGCGTGGTGGATCGCCCGAAAGGTTCCGTCGATGGGTTTAACTACTCTGACACGCTCGCTTCAATGGATGGCGCTTGGACAGCAGACAATCTGAATGGTTTCCTTGAAAAGCCGTCTTCATACGCGCCAGGGACTTCCATGAGCTTTGCCGGATTGAAAAAAGTCGATGATCGCGCGGATCTGATCGCATATCTGGCCAGCCTCGACGACTGAAATTAACGCAAATTTAACCACTAAGGCCGCTTGCTGGACCGCAAGTGGCTTTTTTGTTGCGCGTATGCCTGATTCACACCCTGGATCACATTTTCGCAACTTGTAACTTGGCACTGCGTCCCGTTAGCTTACATCCAGAGCGAGCAATAGGCCGGATCACACGGCGCCAGACTGGAGGAAACACCATATGACAGAGCAACAGGGGTCGACGCGGACGCGCAGCACGACGAATTCTGCGGGGTTTCTGAGTTACCTGTTGGCAGCGGGTCTTGCGCTGGCACTCTGGACACACACAGTATCGGCACAGGACGAAACGACTGTCAGCCATGGCTATTCCTTCTACGGTGATTTGAGCTATCCCGCAGATTACACACATTTCAGATATGTTAATCCTGACGCTCCGAAAGGCGGCGAGATTTCCTTCTCTGCTCTTGGCACGTTTGATTCCATGAACCCCTATACCCGAAAGGGCAGAGGCGGCGCGCTTAGCACAATCATGTATGAAAGCCTCTTGGGCGAGGGCACAGGTGGCACGACTGCGCCTGCCGACGTCTATGCGGAATACTATGGACTGGTCGCCGAACGTTTGGAGTATGACACGGGCAGGAACTGGGTTATTTTCTACATGCGCCCTGAAGCACGGTTTTCCGATGGGACGCCTCTCACGGCACATGATGTGGAATTCAGCCAGAAACTGATTCTGGAACAAGGGCTGCAATCCTACGCCGACGCGGTCAGCAAACGCATCACGGGGATCGAAGTCATTGACGATCACACGATCAAATACTCGTTTACGCCGGGTATTTCGCGACGCAGCTTGATCGAAGTCGTTGGAGGCATGTCAATCTGGTCAAAGGCCTGGTACGAAGAAACAGGCGCGCGCCTCGACGAAAGCCGGCTGACGACCTCACCGGGGTCCGGTCCCTACATGATCGATACAATCGACGTGAATCGCCGTATCGTTTACAAACGCAACCCCGACTATTGGGGCAAAGACCTCCCGTTCAACGTGGGTCGCAATAACTTTGATGTCATTCGAGTTGAATATTTCGGCGATGAGAACGCTGCATTTGAGGCATTCAAGGCAGGCGAGTATACGTTCAGAACGGAAGGTAACTCGCGTCAGTGGGCCTCGGCATATGACTTTCCAAAAGTGAACAACGGGCAGATCATCAAGAAAGAACTGCCCGATGGGGCACCGCCAACCCCAACAGGATTTGTGTTCAACCTCGGTCGCGACATCTTCAAGGATCGGCGGGTGCGCGAAGCGGTGGCCTTGGGTTTTAATTTTGAGTGGACGAATGAATCGCTGCAGTTTGGCCTGTTCAAACCACGCGCGTCTTTCACGCAAGATACTGATTTGATGGCGGTCGGTGCGCCCGAGGGTGACGAATTGGCGTTCCTGCAATCTTTGGGTGACCTTGTCCCCGAAGAAATGCTCACAGAAGCTGCGCGCATACCACATACTTCCAGCGCGGATCGTTTGTTGGACCGACGTAATCTGCGGCGTGCGATGAAGCTTCTGGATGATGCGGGATGGGCGGTTGGTGAAGACGGCAAACGGCGCAACGCTCAAAATCAGCCACTTCGGATGACCTTCCTGATCAACTCGGCGGGCTCATCGACCTTGCGTGCCGTGGTCGAAAACTTCCTGTCCAACCTGGAGGCGATGGGCATTGAAACCGTTCTGGAAGCAGTAGATGCATCGCAATATACCAGCCGCGAGCGAGACCGGGACTACGATCTGGTTTTTGACCAATATATCCCTTTTCTGAGCACGGGCGGGGGCCTGCAACAGTTCTACGGATCCGAGGCAGCGGCATTTTCGGTGTTCAATCCGGCCGGTCTGGCGAGCCCACTGGTTGATGAAATCATCGAAGCCTCTCAAAGGATGGACACCAAAGAGGAAACAGACGTAACCCTGATGGCTCTTGATCGCGCGCTGCGCTATGAGTTTTTTATGATCCCTGCGTGGTACAATGACAGTTTCTGGGTCGCTTATTATGATAAGTATGAGCACCCCGAGGAAATCCCGACCTATGCGTTGGGCCAATATGATTTCTGGTGGTATAATCAGGAAAAAGCGGATGCCTTGCGCGCCGCCGGTGCGCTGAGGTAGCTGCCGCATATGGGCGCCTATATTGTCAGAAGGCTCTTGCTGATCATCCCAACATTGCTTGGGATTATGCTGATCAATTTCGCCCTGGTGCAATTTGTGCCAGGAGGTCCGGTAGAACAAGCCATCGCCCGCGCCCAGGGCGGCGGTGATGTGTTTGGCGGTTTTGCAGGGGCCGGAACGGATGCGGGCAACTCCGAATTGGCCAGCAACGACAGCCAATACATCGGTGCACGTGGCCTGCCGCCAGAATTCATTGCAGAGTTGGAAAAGGAATTTGGTTTCGACAAGCCGCCGGTCGAGCGTTTTCTGAATATGATCTGGAATTACATGCGATTTGACTTTGGCGAGAGTTACTTCCGGTCGATCTCTGTGATTGATCTCATCAAGGAAAAGTTGCCGGTCTCGATTACGCTAGGTTTATGGTCGACCTTGATTGCCTATTTGGTATCGATCCCCTTGGGCATTCGCAAGGCTGTGCGGGACGGCAGCAGCTTTGACACATGGACATCCGGACTGATTATAGCCGCTTATGCCATTCCAGGTTTTCTCTTTGCCATTCTGCTCCTGGTGCTCTTTGCGGGTGGGTCGTATTGGCAAATATTCCCATTGCGTGGTCTGACGTCGGACAATTTCGACCAGCTCAGTCCCCTGGGGAAAGTCGCTGACTATTTCTGGCACATCGCTCTGCCCGTGCTGGCTTCCACCATTTCGGCTTTTGCAACCTTGACTTTGCTCACCAAAAACAGCTTTCTGGACGAGATCAAAAAGCAATATGTCATCACCGCTCGTGCCAAAGGGCTGTCGGAACGCAGTGTGCTTTATGGTCATGTCTTCCGCAACGCGATGCTGATTGTCATCGCGGGCTTCCCGGCGGTTTTCATCGGCGTGTTCTTTGGTGGGTCCCTGATCATCGAGACGATTTTCAGCCTGGACGGACTTGGAAGGCTGGGCTTTGAAGCAGCCGTTGCGCGGGATTACCCCATCGTTTTTGGCACATTGTTTATCTTTGGTTTGATTGGTCTGCTGGTCGGGATTATTTCCGATTTGATGTATGTGTTGGTTGATCCTCGAATTGACTTTGAGCGGAGGGAAGGCTGATGGCGCTGTCTCCCCTGAACCAACGTCGATGGCGCAATTTCACCCGCAACAGGCGTGCATATTGGTCCCTTTGGATTTTTGCAGTGCTTTTTGGATTGTCGCTCATGGCGGAATTCATCGCCTATGACAAACCGATCCTCGTACAGTACCGGGGCAGCTATTACACACCGATCTGGAATTTTTACCCTGAGACTGAATTCGGTGGAGATTTCCAGACAGAAGCCGTTTACCGCGATCCGGAAGTTAAATGCCTGATCGAAACCGGTGGTTTGGAGGGGTGTTTTGATGATCCAGATGCGTATTTCGAGGATGCGCAGGATGGTATTGTGGAAGGTGCGGAAATCGAAAAGGGATGGGCTATCTGGCCGCTGATACCCTATTCTTACAACACGGCTGTGGATCGGCCCGGTGCGGCACCGTTGCCTCCGAATGCACAAAATCTGCTCGGCACGGATGGAACCAAACGCGATGTGCTGGCACGGGTGATCCATGGCTTTCGATTGTCTATTCTGTTCACGTTGCTGGTCACCGGCGCGGCGAGTTTGATCGGGATCATTGCGGGCGCTGTGCAGGGCTTCTTTGGCGGCAAGACCGACCTGATTTTTCAGCGCTTCATAGAAATATGGTCCTCGACGCCATCGCTCTATGTGATCATAATTATGTTCGCCATTCTGGGGCGAAGTTTCTGGTTACTCGTTATATTGCTGGTGCTGTTCAGTTGGACATCCCTTGTGGGCGTGGTGCGTGCCGAGTTCTTACGCGCGCGCAACCTCGAATACGTACGCGCGGCGCGCGCGCTTGGCGTCGGGAACCTGACCATCATGTTCCGTCACATGCTGCCGAATGCGATGGTCGCCATGCTGACCATGTTGCCATTTATCATCACGGGCACCATTTCCACATTGGCAATTCTTGACTTCCTTGGCTTTGGATTGCCGTCTTCTGCGCCCTCCCTGGGCGAATTGACCCTACAGGCGAAACAGAACCTGCAAGCGCCTTGGCTTGCCTTCACAGCCTTTTTCACCTTTGCGATCATGCTGTCGCTTCTGGTGTTCATCTTTGAAGGTATCCGGGATGCCTTTGACCCTCGAAAGACATTTTCCTGATGCAGAACTGTGTAAAGATGTCATGAGCGCACTTCTGGAAGTCAAAGATCTGCGTGTCAGTTTTCGTCAGGATGGCGCGCTGACCGAGGCTGTCAAAGGTGTGAGTTTCGCGGTTGAACGCGGAGAGACTGTAGCGCTGGTCGGAGAATCCGGCTCGGGCAAATCCGTATCCGCCCTTTCGACAGTATCCCTGCTGGGCGAAAGCGCTGTCGTCTCCGGTTCCGTCACCTATGACGGTCAGCAGATGATCGGGGCGGATGAAACGCGCCTGCGCAAAGTGCGCGGCAATGACATCAGTTTCATATTTCAGGAACCGATGACATCGCTCAACCCGCTGCACACTATTGAGAAGCAGCTTGGCGAAAGCCTTGCCCTTCATCAGGGTCTTGCAGGGGCAGCGGCGCGTGCGCGTATCTTGGAATTGCTCGAACAGGTCGGAATTCAGGACGCTGAGGCGCGAATTGGCAGCTACCCACACCAGCTCTCTGGTGGGCAACGTCAGCGGGTCATGATCGCCATGGCGCTTGCAAATGAACCCGATGTACTGATCGCGGATGAGCCTACCACAGCGCTGGATGTGACCATTCAGGCGCAAATCCTGGATCTGCTCAAGGACCTCAAAGATCGGCTGGGCATGGGGTTGTTGTTCATAACCCATGACCTCGGCATCGTGCGGCGCATCGCGGATCGGGTGTGTGTCATGCAAAACGGTGTCATTGTCGAAACAGGCCCGACTCGTGAAATTTTTGACACTCCGCAGCATGCCTACACAAAGAAATTGCTGGGCGCGGAACCTTCCGGTGCGCCTGCGCCGCTTGCGGCCAATGCTGAGATCATCGCGAAAACTGAGAACCTCAAAATATGGTTTCCGATCCAGGCTGGTCTGTTGCGCCGCACCGTGGGCCACGTCAAAGCGGTGAACGACGCAAGTTTGACTGTACGCGCGGGCGAAACCATCGGGATTGTGGGCGAAAGTGGGTCCGGGAAAACTACGCTGGCTCTGGCCATCATGCGGTTGATCGCCTCTGAGGGTGAGATCGTCTTCATGGGACAAGACGTGCGCAGATGGTCCACACGACAATTGCGTGGCCTGCGCAAGGACATGCAGATCGTGTTTCAGGACCCGTTTGGCAGTTTGAGCCCACGCATGACATGCGCTCAGATTATTTCCGAAGGGTTGAGCATCCATAATGTGGACGCCGACCGTGACGCGCGTGATCTTGTGCGCGAAGTGATGGTGGAAGTCGGCCTCGATCCCGCAACCATGGACCGGTATCCGCATGAATTTTCAGGTGGACAGCGCCAAAGGATCGCCATTGCGCGGGCGATGGTACTGCGACCCCGGCTGTTGGTGTTGGATGAGCCCACATCAGCGTTGGATATGACCGTTCAGGTTCAGATTGTGGATTTGCTGCGAAATCTCCAGAAAAAATATGGGCTGGCCTATATTTTCATCAGCCATGATTTGAATGTGGTGCGTGCCATGTCTCATCAGGTTATGGTCATGAAGCGCGGTGATGTTCTGGAAACCGGAAACGTGGATGCGATTTTTGATACACCATCGCACGAATATACCCGCACGCTGCTACAGGCCACAGCCTGATGGTGTCATACTGCGGTTGCGTGACCCGCGGTTGACATATCATAGGCGTCAAAATGTCTGGCCATATTTCGTGCGAGTGGCTGCGCTTCCGGTTTGATGTGAAGGCCATCTTCGCTCAGACGCACCATGTCGCCAAACCGTCCGGCCAAGTCTTGAAGCAATCGGGCGGCCAAAGCCGTATCATCAGGGAATTCGGCCGCGACACTGCGATTATTCACGCCGAAATCACACAGGATGCTTTCTATGATGCGCGCGCGCAGTTTGTCCTCGCGCGTCAAAGCGTGTCCTTTGTGGGTCGCGAAGCCGCCGGCACCAATTGCCGCTGCATAGTCGGACGTTGCGCCGTAATTCTGCGCAAATCCCTGAGGATAACGAGAAATCGCTGATGCCCCCAAGCCAATCAGAACACTTGAAGGATCATCAGTATACCCTTGAAAGCTTCGTCTTAGATTTCCAGATTCTGCGGCCTTTGTCAGGCTATCTTCCGGTCTTGCGAAATGATCGATACCGACCTGGCGGTACCCGTCCCAGTCGAGCAAGCGACGGCCAGTTTCGAAGAGCGCCAGACGTTTCTCTGGGGTTGGAAGGGTATCACTTGGAATCATGCATTGTCTGCGCGCCATCCAGGGCACATGTGCATAGCCATAAAGGGCAACGCGATCGGGATTGAGCGTCAGTAATTTTTGCACCGACGTAGCAATGCGTGTTTCGTTCTGATGGGGCAGACCAAACAGAATATCGGCGTTTAGAGATTTGACGTTTGACGCTCGCAAGGTTTCGGTGGCATCCCGTGTTACTTCGAAACCCTGAATGCGCCCAATGGTTGATTGTATTTCCGGATCGAAGTCCTGAACCCCGATACAGGCCCGTGTCAGTCCCGCGCGCACCAGGGCATCAATACGCGCCGAATCGATCTCTTTTACGTCAATCTCAACCGAAAAATCGGCGTCAGGCGCCAAAGGAGCGATTTTGTCTATGGCATCGGACAAGGCATCAATCATTTCGGCGGACAGCAAGGTGGGCGTGCCGCCACCCCAATGCATACGACTTAACGTCACACCCTCGGGCAGGAATTGCCCAAGCAGGGCTACTTCCTGTCGAACAGTCTCAACGTACTTTGCAATTGGTGACAGGGTCGGTGCACCCTGCGTGCGGCAGGCGCAAAACCAGCATAGACTGCGACAAAACGGGATATGCAGATAAAGTGAAATCGTGCTGTGTGCCGGGATGGACGCGATCCATGACTGAACATGCCCACTGGCGACATCAGTGTTGAAGTGGGGCGCTGTGGGATAACTTGTATAACGCGGTACCATCGCGTCAAAAAGCCCCAGCTTGGCTAGCTTGGACGACATGTGCATGATAGTGATATAGAAGGGTGAGTGTCAGCGTTCCTTGACACAGATCAAAATGGAAATTGGACATGCAACAATTGGTGTCTCCAGACTTAAAGAGATGCTCGGATTGCCCGATCAGACACCGGGCGGTTTGCGCCAAGTGTGACAGCGATGAATTGGAATTGCTGGAAGACATTAAATATTATCGCAGTTTCGCCGCTGGGCAAACTGTGATGTGGGCCGGGGATCATATGGATTTTGTGGCGTCAGTAGTGTCCGGGGTCGCGACGCTGACGCAGACCATGGAGGACGGTCGCACGCAGATGGTCGGGCTGTTGTTGCCGTCTGATTTTGTGGGTCGTCCTGGTCGCGGAGCTGCCGCCTATACTGTTACGGCCACGTCAGATCTGACGATGTGCTGCTTTCGGCGCAAACCGTTTGAGCAGATGATCGACACAACGCCTCATATCGCGCACAGGTTGCTGGAAATGACCTTGGATGAGCTTGATGCCGCCCGTGAATGGATGCTGGTTCTGGGGCGGAAAACGGCGCGCGAAAAAATTGCAAGTCTGTTGTCCATTATCGCACGACGCGACGCCGTTTTGGATAACGAAGCACCGGGCAGGGCGGTTCAATTTGATCTGCCTTTGACGCGGGAAGCCATGGCGGATTATCTCGGCCTGACACTGGAGACCGTGAGCCGGCAGATTTCTGCGCTGAAGCGCGACAAGGTTATTGCGCTGGCGGGAAAACGCAGTGTCACCGTGCCGGATATGGACAGATTGCTGCAAGAGGCTGGCGATGACAGTGACGGCGGTATGCTTAGCTGACGTATTTTTGCCTTGCCAGATACAGGCGCAAAAACCTCGCTGGACGGATCAATGCGCCATGAAAACTGGAACAGTCGTATGTTCAAGCATCTCTCGGGTGGCCCCGCCCAGAACGGCCTCGCGGAATCTGGAATGGCCGTAACCTCCCATAATCAGCATTTGTGAATTGGTTTCTGTGACATGGCGGCGCAGACGTTCGCTGATTTTCGCGCCACCACGGGACATGACCTGTATGTCGCACCCAATGTCATGGCGTGACAGCATGACGGCTAATGCACCACCGGGATCAGAGCGGTCCGGAGCGTGTTCCGGTGGATCGATAATGGCGATATGGACCTCTTTTGCCGCGCGCATCAGGGGGATCGCCGCCCGAACCGCGCGCAGGGCCTCGGCACTTTCGTTCCATGCGATGACGATCCGTTCGGGGCGACCAACCGGATCTCCCTCGGGTGCAACGATTGTAGGACAGCCCGCGTCCAGCATCATCGTTTCCAGAATGAGGCTTTCTTCGGGACTACTGTGATCCCGGTAAGGCAATGGCGAGATACAAAGGTCGGCGAAGCGCGCCGCCCGAGACAAGGGGCGACCTGCGTCCGCAAGTGTTGTGACTGCCGTTGTCACATTCCAGCGCAGGTTGGAACCTTCGAGCCAGCCTGTAACCTGCGCTTGGATCTCTTTGGCTTGAGTGTCAGCCTGCTGTATCGCGGCCTGAAGGATGGCTGCATTCGCGCCCACCTCATAGTAATTGCTATGCGAACGGTCCACCCCCACACACATGACTTCCAGATGTGCGTCTTCTGCCTGAACCAAACTTGCCGCTTGCTCCAAAGCGAATTTGCTCGTTTCAAACGATGAAAGCGCCGTGAAAATGGTTTTGAAGGCCATCAGTCAACTCCTTGTTCGTTAGAGTACAGGCTTCAGTATAGCGGCAGGCACTGACGATGCGTTGATCGGGATCAGGCAAAAAGCCGTCAAAACTTGATGCAGATCAAGGTTGTTGACAGCGTTCCGGGCGACACGGGGAGCATATCGAACATCCTTGGGCCTTGCGCGCGAGGCAAAGCGGAAGGGAGCCCCGGAATGACAAGTACCGGAACACTCAACTATGTGAAGCTGGTGGTCTTAGCAATCGCCACGCTATTTGCTATGATCGCGGCAAGCTATGCACGCGACATGGCCTATCAGGTTCACATGGTCATTTTCATGATTGTCGCGGCGGGGTTGTTCCTTGCAACGCTGCGCGCCACGGACGAGCCGGTGGCGCCGATTGCGACAAACGAATACTTTGATAGCGTCGTCCGTGCAGGCGTCATCGCCACTGCGTTCTGGGGCGTCGTCGGGTTTCTGGTAGGGGTGGTTATCGCCTTTCAACTGGCGTTTCCGGATCTGAACTTTCGCTGGGCGGAGGGATATGCCAACTTCGGCAGATTGCGCCCGCTGCATACTTCTGCGGTGATTTTTGCCTTTGGGGGCAACGCTTTGATCGCCACCTCTCTCTTTGTGGTACAGCGTACGTCGGCCGCGCGCTTGTGGGGCGGTAACCTCGCGTGGTTCGTCTTTTGGGGGTATCAGCTCTTTATTGTTCTGGCGGCCACGGGCTATCTGCTCGGTGGTACGCAATCCAAAGAATATGCCGAACCTGAATGGTATGTGGATATTTGGCTGACCATTGTCTGGGTCGCTTATCTGGCGATTTTCGTCGGCACGATCGTCAAACGCAAGGAACCACATATCTATGTGGCAAACTGGTTCTTCCTTTCGTTTATCGTCACGGTTGCAATGTTGCACATTGTCAATAACATCTCGATCCCGGTCTCGATCTGGGGCTCTAAATCCGTGCAGGTCTTTTCCGGCGTGCAGGATGCCATGGTGCAATGGTGGTATGGACATAACGCGGTGGGCTTCTTTCTGACCGCCGGCTTCCTCGGGATGATGTATTATTTTGTGCCCAAACAGGCCGAACGTCCTGTCTTTTCCTACAAGTTGTCGATCATCCATTTCTGGGCACTGATCTTCCTTTATATCTGGGCGGGACCGCATCACTTGCACTATACGGCGCTGCCAGATTGGGCAACGACCCTGGGTATGGTCTTTTCGATCATCCTGTGGATGCCCAGCTGGGGCGGTATGATCAATGGTCTGATGACGCTGCAGGGCGCCTGGGACAAACTGCGCACCGATCCGGTTCTGCGCATGATGGTTACCTCGCTGGCATTCTACGGGATGTCCACTTTCGAGGGGCCCATGATGTCGATCCGCGCGGTGAATTCCCTGTCGCATTACACGGATTGGACCATCGGTCACGTGCATTCCGGTGCATTGGGTTGGAACGGCCTGATCACTTTCGGAGCGCTCTACTATCTGGTGCCGGTCCTTTGGAAACGTGAACGCCTCTATTCGCTGTCACTGGTCAGCTGGCACTTCTGGCTCGCGACCATCGGCATCGTCCTCTATGCAGCCTCGATGTGGGTGACCGGGATCATGGAAGGCCTGATGTGGCGTGAAGTTGACGCCAATGGTTTCCTTGTGAATTCTTTCGCAGACACCGTGAGTGCGAAATTCCCGATGTATGTGGTGCGCGGTCTGGGCGGGGTTCTGTTCCTGTCAGGTGCTTGCATCATGTGCTACAACCTTTGGATGACTGTTCGCGCTGCGCCTGCCAAGGCGGGTCTCGGCACAGTCGTTCCAGCCGAATAAGGAGGGAACACATGGCAATCCTTTCAAAACACAAGTTCATTGAAACCAACGCAAGCCTCTTACTGGTCCTCAGCTTTCTGGTGGTCACAATTGGGGGGCTGGTTCAAATCGTCCCACTTTTCTACTTGGAAAACACCATCGAGAAAGTAGAGGGCATGCGTCCCTACTCTCCGCTGGAACTGACCGGACGGGACATCTACATTCGTGAAGGCTGCTATGTTTGTCACAGCCAGATGATCCGGCCCATGCGCGACGAAGTCGAGCGGTACGGCCATTACTCACTGGCGGCAGAATCCATGTATGACCACCCTTTCCAGTGGGGGTCCAAACGCACCGGGCCCGATCTGGCACGGGTTGGTGGGCGGTACTCGGACGATTGGCACATTGATCATCTGCGCGATCCTCAATCGGTTGTGCCGGAGTCAATCATGCCCAAATACGGGTTCCTCGAACGCACATTGCTGGACGGGGAATACATCGAAGACCTTCTGTCCACGCACGCCCTCGTCGGGGTTCCCTATACCGATGAAATGATCGAAGCTTCAGTCGCCGATTTCCGCGCACAGGCGGATCCCGACAGTGACTACGATGATATGCTGGAACGCTATCCGGGGGCGCAGGTGCGCAACTTTGACGGGGCGCCCGGCACCTCTGAGGCCGATGCCTTGATCGCCTATCTGCAAATGCTCGGCACATTGGTCGATTTCTCGACCTTCACGCCAGATGCAAGTCGCTGAGGGGGCAGATATGGAAACTTATTCACTTCTACGGGAATTTGCGGACAGTTGGATGCTGCTTCTTTTGTTCCTCGTCTTTGTTGGCATGATGCTCTGGGTTTTCCGACCCGGCAGCCGCAAATTGCATCAGGACACTGCGAACATTCCCTTTAGAAACGACGACAGACCCGCCCCAGATCAGGAGGCAGACAAATGAGCAAGATACCCCCGAAACAAGAGGGCGATCCCAATACCACCGGTCACAGCTGGGATGGCATTGAGGAGTTTGACAACCCGATGCCGCGCTGGTGGCTCTGGACTTTCTACGCAACCATAATCTGGGGCGTTCTTTACACAATCGCTTATCCGGCCTGGCCGCTGGTGTCTTCTGCCACGGCTGGTCTGTTGGGGTATTCAACACGCGGCGAAGTCGCGGTTGAGATTGCCGCCGTCGAAGAGGCCAACGCCGGGATCAATGCGCAATTGGCATCGGCTGAGTTGACGGAGATTTCGGCCAATCCTGAACTGAACGGCTATGCGGTTTCAGCAGGAGCCGCAGTATTCCGGACCTGGTGCGCGCAGTGCCATGGTTCTGGTGCCGCAGGCTTTGTCGGCTATCCCAATCTCTTGGATGATGACTGGCTATGGGGCGGGGATATCGAATCCATCCACGCCACAATCGCTCATGGTATCCGCAATGAGGAAGATGACGACGCGCGCTATTCAGAAATGCCCGCCTTTGGTGAGATTCTTGAACCAGAGGAAATCGCTCAGGTCGTGAACTATGTAATGGAACTTTCCGGAGCCGATGCAGACGCAGCCCTGGCTGGTCCGGGCGCTGAACTTTTTGCAGATAACTGTTCGGCCTGCCACGGCGAAAATGGGATGGGGGATCGCGATCAGGGCGCCCCTAACCTTACGGATGCCATCTGGCTTTACGGTGGTGACGCAGACTCGCTGACCGAGACTGTGACCTATAGCCGCTATGGCGTCATGCCACCTTGGACTCAGCGCTTGAGTGAGGCTGAGATAAGGGCGGTCGCGCTCTATGTGCACCAGTTGGGCGGGGGCGAATAATCCCGCCGGCTTCATCTATTTTGTGGTAGGGCTGTGTCGTAGATCACGACATCTCCCTTCCCAACCCACAAGGACCGCCGTGACCGATCAAGCACCGCCTCCCAGCCTCTATGCTGCACGAGAACCGATTTTCCCGCGCCGCGTTTCAGGCCCGTTTCGCAACCTCAAATGGGTGATCCTCGCGGTCACGTTGGGAATCTATTATCTGTTGCCATGGATTCGGTGGGACAGGGGTCCCAGCTTGCCGGATCAGGCCGTGTTGCTCGACATGGCCAACCGGCGTTTTTACTTTTTCTGGATCGAAATCTGGAGCCACGAGTTTTATTTCGTCGCCGGACTGCTGATCATGGCAGGACTTGGACTATTCCTGTTTACGTCTGCGCTGGGGCGGGTCTGGTGCGGTTATGCCTGCCCTCAAACCGTCTGGACGGATCTTTTCATTCTCGTAGAACGCTGGATTGAGGGGGATCGCAACGCCCGCCTGCGTTTGCACCGACAGAAAAAACTGGATGCTCGCAAAATACGATTGCGTCTGACGAAATGGGTGGTCTGGTTGCTGATTGCCGTGGCCACAGGCGGCGCTTGGGTTTTCTATTTCGCTGACGCTCCGACGCTCTTTGTCGACATCTTTACCGGACAGGCGAGCGCCGTTGCCTATATTACGATTGCCTTCCTGACGGCCACAACATTCGTGTTTGGTGGCTTTATGCGCGAACAGATCTGCATTTATGCCTGTCCTTGGCCCCGGATTCAGGCGGCGATGATGGATGAGGACACCGTCACAGTTGCATATCGGGAATGGCGCGGCGAGCCACGCAAGCACAGCGAAGAGGCCAAGACAGAGCCGATGGGGGACTGCATTGATTGCATGGCCTGCGTCAATGTCTGCCCGGTCGGTATCGACATCCGGGACGGGCAGCAGCTGGAATGCATCACCTGCGCACTTTGCATCGACGCCTGTGATGATGTGATGGAACGGATCGGCAAGCCGCGCGGTTTGATTGATTACATCGCTTTATCGGATGAAACCCGTGAAAGGGAGGGCCATGCCGCCCGTTCCGCATGGTACCATGTGTTTCGACCTCGCACGATCCTCTATACGGCGCTTTGGGGCGCGGTTGGGGTTGCTTTGATTGTGGCGTTGTTCATTCGTGCAGAGATCGAAATGACTGTCGCGGCCGTGCGCAACCCAACCTTTGTGACCCTCTCGGATGGATCGATCCGCAACACCTATGACATTCGCTTGCGCAACAAGAATGGCGAGGAACGACTGTTTCGGATGTTTGTGAAAGGTGACCCCGCTCTGCGTATCCAGCTTGAGGGCACACCCTATGCTTCTGTGCCTGTACCGGCGGATACTTCTTTTCTGCAAAGGGTCTATCTGATTGCGCCCCCGGGTTCGGATCCGGCGGCAATGGCGCGCAGCGATGTGCGGTTCTGGGTCGAGGATCTGACCAACGGGGACCGTGCCTACAAGGACAGCAGCTTTAACGGTAAGGGAGAATGACCATGGCTATGACACCGCGCGTTTTGACCGGACGACACGTTGCGATGATGTTTGTGTCGGGTTTCGCTGTGATCATCAGCGTGAACCTGTGGCTCGCCTATAGCGCCGTCAGCACCTTCCCGGGCCTGGAAGTGCGTAATTCCTATGTCGCCAGCCAGAAATTTGATGAACACCGCGCTGCGCAGACCGCTTTGGGATGGTCCGTTCTGGCGCAGGCCCGTGGCGATGATGTCCACGTGTCGATCACCAACGCAAAGGGTGAGTCGGTCGAAGTCGTATCTCTAAAGGCAACGTTAGGGCGGGCCACGCATGTCCGGGACGACCAAACCCCCGCATTTGTTTTCGATGGGACGCGTTATGTCGCCCCGGTAAGACTGTCGGCAGGCAACTGGAACCTTCGAATGGAGGCCATGGCCGAAAACGGCACAGTTTTCCAACAACGCGTGATTCTGCATGTACCAAAAGGCTCTGAGTGACCACGGTAACTACAAATACGCCGGTCGCCTGTCCCGGTTGCCTCGCCACTCCCAGCGAGGCGGTGCCGGTTGTGGTGCCAGATGCGCGCTTGATGTTGTCGCTGCCGACCATTCATTGCCAGGCCTGTATAGCCAAGGTTGAAAAGGCCTTGAACGCATACCCAGGCATCAAAAACGCGCGGGTTAACTTGACCTTGAAGCGTGCCGTGATCGACGCTGATCCTGAAATCAATGCGCCGGAATTGGTGACATTGTTGAGTTCCGAAGGGTTTGAAGCCCATGAACTTGATCCCGGTGCATTGAACGATACAGCAACAAACATGGCAGGTCGCGATCTCTTGATGCGTTTGGCCGTGGCCGGGTTTGCATCGATGAACGTTATGTTGCTCTCTGTTGCGGTGTGGTCTGGTGCCACGGATGCGACGCGCGATCTTTTTCATTGGATTTCGGCGGCGATTGCGATCCCAGCGGTGGCGTTTTCGGCTCAACCATTTTTTCGAAATGCCTGGGCCGCATTGCGCGCAGGTCGCCTCAATATGGATGTGCCTATTACGCTTGCCATTCTCCTGGCTCTGGCAACCTCTCTTTGGGAGACTTGGCTTTCAGGGCATCACGCCTATTTTGATGCAGCACTTACCTTGACCTTTTTCCTGCTCGCGGGACGCTGGCTTGATGCGCGGGCGCGTTCCGCAGCGCGCTCGGCCGCCGAAGAACTAACCGCTCTCGAAGTGCCGCGCGCCTGGCGTCTCGGGGCCGATGGCGCTTCGGAAGTTCCAGTCGCAACCCTGCGTGTGAACGATTTGGTTCAGGTACGTCCCGGCGCCCGTGCACCGGTCGACGGGATCGTGACGGAAGGTCGTTCCGAAGTGGA
The DNA here is from genome assembly GCA_033344815.1 of Paracoccaceae bacterium. Lineage (NCBI taxonomy): Bacteria > Pseudomonadati > Pseudomonadota > Alphaproteobacteria > Rhodobacterales > Paracoccaceae > Paracoccaceae bacterium. The sequence continues at coordinate 3,593,975 of JAWPMR010000001.1, forward strand.
CCGCGCAATGCTAACAGGCGAAACCTTGCCCGAAGCGCGCGGCGTTGGTGATGTGATCAGCGCAGGCGAAATCAATCTGACTGGTCCCTTGACGCTTCGCGCATCTGCTGTGGGACCTGACACCTCGCTCCAACGGATGGCCGCTCTTGTTGCAGTCGCGGAAAGTGGGCGTTCGCGGTATACGTCTTTGGCGGATCGGGCGGCTAAGCTTTATGCGCCAGGTGTGCATGTTATCTCTGCCCTGGCGTTCTTGGGTTGGTTAATCTGGTCGGGCGATATGCGGGTTTCGCTCAACATTGCGGCGGCGGTTTTGATCATCACCTGTCCCTGTGCCTTGGGTCTTGCTGTGCCTGCTGTCACGACGGCGGCATCGGGACGGCTTTTTGGCAAAGGGTTGCTGATCAAGAATGCTACAGCTCTCGAAAGGCTGGCGGAAGTTGATACCGTAATTTTTGATAAAACGGGTACTTTGACAACAGGTAAACCACATCTATCCAATTGGGATAGATTGACCGCGAAACAGCGTAGTGTTGCCTATGCGCTTGCGAAAGGCTCATCACATCCGTTGTCGCGCGCGGTTGCAGCCAGGGCAACCGCCGAGCGTTGTGAACCGGCGCTTTTGACCGATATAACGGAAAAACCGGGATGGGGCACCGAAGCACAACTGGATGGTCAAACTGTGCGCTTGGGACGCCCGGATTGGTTGGAAATGATCCCGGATGGTGACGGTATATGTGCCGGCCTCGATATGGGCGACGGTGTATGTCGCCTTCTGACGTTTGAAGATGATGCGCGAGGTGGTGCAAGTGAGACGATTGAAGCTCTTAAAAAGCTCAAGGTGAGCGTTATTCTGCTTTCGGGCGATAGAGCGTGCGTGGTTTCTGATTTTGCGTTCAAACTGGGCGTGCCGGAATGGCATGCAAGCATGCTGCCCAATGAGAAGGCCGAGTTCGTGGATGCTTTGAGCCGCGATGGCCGACGGGTCTTGATGGTTGGGGATGGTCTGAACGACACGGCGGCACTTGCGACGGCGCATGTCTCGATCAGCCCGGCTCAGGCTTTGGATGCCGCGCGCGCGGCATCGGATATGGTACTCCTCGGTCAGGATCTGTCACCTGTTGCTGAGGCTATTGTCGTCGCGCGTCAGTCGACAAGGCGCATCAAGGAGAACTTTCGGATTGCAACGATTTACAATGTCATTGCGGTGCCTTTGGCCGTTGCGGGTATGGCCACTCCGTTGATTGCAGCGCTGGCCATGTCGACGTCTTCGATCACAGTGTCGCTGAATGCTTTGCGTGTGAGAGAGCGCAAATGAATGTGCTGGCCTACCTGATTCCCATCTCGTTGATCTTGGGAGGTTTGGGTCTCGTTGGATTTTTGTACACGCTCAAAGCACGCCAATATGATGACCCCGAAGGTGATAGTCGTCGAATCCTTTCAGATACCTGGGATGATCATCCCAAACCGTAACTGTAGTATTCAAGAAGGGCCAACCATCAGGCAGTTGATGTTTCGAGCAGCAAGACGTCGGCACGCCAAATCCGCGCTGTCGCGCGTCATACCAAGGAAATTGGCATCAAAGCCCGACGGTTTTTTCACAACTTTGCGCAGCGTGCCTTCCAGTGTGGTCATTTCAGCCAGTGCTGTGGTCACTAATGCTCGCTCTGCTTTGTAACGGCTGGGAAAACGGCCAACATTTACACCCCATTGATGTCCTCCGGAGGTCGACAGACGTGTCACAACCTCGTTTTGCAATGCCGGCTCCTCTGAGACAGACGAAATCAGATCGGCTGGGCGTAAAACGGGGCGGATTGTTGATGCGTCTATCCCGGAAGTGGAGGCTGCAGGTTGAGGCGTTGCTACGGGCGTAGTTTGCGCTTCGATCAAGGCGCTGTTGATATCTGAGGACAGAACGCCGCTCGTGCTGGCCTGTGATACAGTGTCTGCCTCTGACGCCTCTTTGATTTCTTCACCTAAAGAGGCCAGAACGCTGCCCACATCAGCGACCGGCCTGACACGCGGGCGCAAACTTTTGCGGGGCGGGCTGCTCGCGAGGGTGGTTGCGCGCCCACCGGGCGTATAGGCAGGTTTTTTTGGCTTTTGCAAAGCGACGCGTGCTGGTGCGCGTTTAAATCCCATATCCAGGAGTTCGGCTACACGTGCATTGCGCGCCCGGGTTGATGTGCCGCCAAATACGGTGGCAATGATGCGCTCGTTGCCACGCTCTGCGGAGGCGACTAGGTTAAATCCTGCTGCTCGGGTGTATCCGGTTTTGATGCCATCAGCGCCCCTGTACGCACCAAGAAGACGACGATTGGTGTTTGCCACTTCACGCACCCCCGCATGCGTCGAGCGGCGCGAAAACAGGTTGTAATATTCAGGGTAGTCATAGAGCACATGCCGCCCAAGGATGGACATATCGCGCGCTGTTGACATATGGCCAGATTCCGTCAGCCCATGCGCGTTCTTAAAAGTCGTTCGGCTCATACCCAGTGCTTTGGCGGTTCTTGTCATACGGCGTGCAAAGGCGGCCTCTGACCCCTCCAGTGCTTCGCCAATGGCGGTGGCAGCATCATTGGCAGATTTCACCGCGGCGGCGCGGATCAGGTAACGAAACGCAATACGCTGGCCCGATTTCAAACCCAGTTTCGATGGCGGTTCCGAAGCGGCGTGGCGCGAGATTTTCACTTTTGTGTCGAGCGATATCTCCCCGCGTTCCACCGCCTGAAAAGCAATGTAAAGAGTCATCATTTTGGTCAAGGACGCAGGGTGCAAGCGTGTGTCTGCGTTTCTGGAATGCAGCACCTTACCCGATCGGGCATCCATCACATAGGCCGCATATGGTGCCGCCGCCGTACTGAGCGGAAGAACAACCAACAACCATAAAGCTGCAAGTAAAAATAGCCCGTAACGGGCCGGCATTGGGCGCCGAGCCTTCATGATAACCTGCCTTTTTTCTGCCTCATGTCGCCGATTTATTCGACTGACTGTTTTATGTGGAGAGGCTAACACAGTTCTGCGTTTCAATAAAGCCTTTGATTTAAGGTATTTGCGTTAACTTTTGGTGAAGCGCGAACCATATATTGGGGCCATCGCCAACCGGTCACCCAAAAGTGCTATCGTGGCAGAACTGTGACAATTTCGCGTCACTGCGCAAGCGGGATCAACTGGTTTCAATTTTGGCGATCAGCTTGGACAACCCGCTCAGATTGGGCAAAGTACGAAATCGATCGTTTGTTTTGGGCGGCGTGGCTTTTTCCAGTTCCCATTCCTGCGCGTGCGGCACAAATACGCCCCATCCACCAGCATCAATCATTGGGAGCACATCTGAACGCATCGAATTACCAATCATCAGCCCTGTTTCAGCGCCCTTTCCATGGCGCGCAAAGATGTCGGCGTAGGTTTGTGGCGTTTTATCAGAAACGATTTCTACACCGTGAAACAGATCTCCAAGGCCGGATTGTGCCAATTTTCGTTCTTGATCGAGTAAATCGCCCTTTGTGATCAGGACAATCGAATGTGTCTGACGCGCCAGTTCCACGGCCTGTTGCGCATGCGGCAACAAGTCCACCGGGTGTTGCAACATATCGCGCCCGGCATCCAGTATTTCAGCAATTACGGAGGCCCCAACCCGGCCGTCGGTGACCTCAATTGCAGTTTCGATCATAGAAAGGGTAAAACCCTTCACACCATAACCATAGTGTCCAAGGTTCCTTTTTTCGGCCTGCAACAACCGATCCATCAGATTCGCAGGCTCGGCAAATTCCGCGAGAAGCTCAGCAAAATGTGCTTGCGTCATCTGAAAAAAACGTTCGTTGTGCCACAGCGTATCATCCGCATCAAAACCAATCGTTGTGAGCTTGGTTGCCATTCTGCGCGCCCCCTTTTCTAAACCTTCAGACAGTTTATATAGAGCGTCTAGCGACTCACCACGACCGATAAGCAGATCAGGAGCAGAAATGCACCGCGACATGTTCATGATGGCAGACCGACCAGACGATGAGGGTGACACCTCTATTCTGACGGCGACCAAACCCAAGACAAAGCGACCGCCGCTTTACAAGGTCCTGTTGCTCAATGACGACTTCACGCCGATGGAGTTTGTCGTACACGTACTGGAACGGTTTTTTGGCCTCAATCACGCGCAGGCCTTTGAAATCATGTTAACCGTGCACAAAAAGGGTGTGGCTGTTGTGGGCGTGTTCAGTCATGAGATCGCAGAAACAAAAGTCGCACAGGTGATGGACTTTGCACGTCGCCATCAGCATCCGCTGCAATGTACCATGGAAAAAGAAGAATAATCGCGTGATCGACGCCCGCCTGTCGTTGGCCCTTGAAGGGGGTGGTTTGACGTGGCCGGATGAAGGGCGCATTGCAGTATTCCAACCTGCCATTTCCTCCGCGCTGAATGGAATTCCCAAAAACCGCGCGCAGGTAATCCAAGGTTTCAAACCTGATCACGACGCCTGGCTGACGCGTGGGTATGCGTGTTCTGTAGCGCCTGAGGGACGCTACGGCGCTGCGGTCATCGCCTTGCCGCGTGCCAAAGTTGAAGCCCGTGCCATCATTGCGTCGGCGCTGCACTATGTGGACGGACCAATTGTGATCGACGGTTTGAAAACCGAAGGCGTCGACAGTATTCTGCGCGACATGCGCAAGCGCTGCAGCATTGGCGGCCCGATTTCCAAAGCACATGGCAAAATGTTCTGGATCAACGCGATCCCCTCTGAGGTTTTTGATGATTGGGTGGCCGGGCCTGTTTTGACGGAGGGCGGTTTCTGGACAGGTCCCGGTGTTTTCTCTGCGGATGCAGTGGATCCGGCCTCTGCGCTCCTGGTGGACGCATTGCCTGAAAAACTGGGCCAAAGGATTGCAGATGTGGGCGCCGGGTGGGGTTTTTTGTCAGCGCACTTGCTCACCCGCTCCGATATTGAAGAGGTGCATCTGATCGAAGCGGGACATATGGCTCTGGAATGCGCGCGCCGCAATGTAACGGACGCGCGTGCTCGGTTTCACTGGGCAGATGCCACCACATGGCGGCCTGAGGCAAAACTGGACGCTGTCATAATGAACCCGCCGTTTCACACGTCACGGGTCGCGGATCCGAAACTGGGTCAGAACTTCGTGCGCGCCGCATCGCAAATGTTACACGCCCAGGGGCAATTGTGGATGGTTGCCAATCGCCATCTGCCCTATGAGGCGACGTTGACGAAACTCTTCGCAAAAGTGGCAGAGATCGGTGCGGATCGGAGATTCAAACTCTTTCACGCCAGTCGACCGCTTCGCAAACGGGCCTGAGTATGCCTAAGATGGATCTGGGCCAAGGGGGGATGCGATGTCATTTTCAATAAACGGCAAGACTGCGATTGTCACAGGGGCTGCAAACGGTATCGGCCTTGCCATCGCGCGTCAATTTGCGGATCGCGGCGCTAATGTGATGTGCGCGGATATGGATGAAAAGAAGCTCTCCGAGGAATGGGGTGATCAAAGCGAAGACAGCAACCTGCGTTACTTTGCAGGAGACCTTCGGCAACGGCTGACAATTGCGAATCTGGTGTCTGCAACGATCGATGCATTCGAGCGCGTTGACATCTTGGTCAATGCATCGCGCCAGGTCATGCCGACGGAGGCCTTGAATGTCGAAGACACTTCAGTGGCAGTGTTGTTGGAACAAAATCTAATGACATCGCTTCATCTCTCTCAGCAAGTGGCAAAACGCATGATAAAACAAGGCGCTGATCAAGCTGAAGGTCAGCTCGGGTCGATCATAAATCTCAGCTCGATTGTATCAAAACACACGCGCCCGGAGTTGATGGGATACTCCATTGCAACCGCTGCTTTGGATCAGATGACCCGTTCTTTGGCGCTGGCTCTGGCGCCCGAGCGCATCCGTGTGAACGCTGTGGCATTCGGATCTGTGATGAGCGCTTCGTTGCAATCCTCGGTCGTAGAAAACAGCGAGTGGCGCGAAGATATTCGGACCCACACGCCGCTTGGTCGCATCGCCGGGCCAACCGAAATTGCGGATTCAGTGCAGTTTCTGGCGGCGGACAGCGCCGGGTTCATGACGGGTGAAATCATCACGGTGGATGGGGGGCGCAGCCTGCTGGACGTTGTCGCGGCACCTGCGCATTAAGAATTCGGTCTTTCCGTCACGGTGGTTTCCGGTCTAGACATTGTGTCAAGGCAACGTGACACAATGGATGATGCATGACTGATAGTTTTGAGACCGAAAAGACGAAAGCATCTGCGTGGTTTCGCACCTTGCGTGATGAGATCGTGACTGCCTTTGAAGGGTTGGAGCAGGATCACGCCACAGGGCCGCTTTCTGAGGCCGCACCGGGCGCGTTTGAGGTGTCTGAGACACAGCGCAGCAGCGATGATGGTTCTGATGCTGGCGGCGGGCTTATGAGCGTCATGCGAGGCGGGCGTGTTTTCGAAAAAGTTGGCGTCAACGTATCGACCGTTTACGGAACACTTGGTGAGCGCGCGCAAATGGCGATGGCCGCGCGCAAAGGTATCCCCGGGATGAAAGACGACCCGCGATTCTGGGCATCTGGCATCAGCCTTGTGGCCCACATGCAAAACCCACATGCCCCTGCGGTTCACATGAACACACGTATGTTTTGGACCCCGCATGCGTGGTGGTTCGGTGGCGGGTCCGATTTGAATCCCTGTATCGAATACGCTGAAGACACGGCGCATTTTCACGCGACGCAAAAACAACACCTCGACCCGCATGGCGCTGATTTTTATCCCCGTTTGAAAGATTGGGCGGATGAGTATTTCTTTATCCCACATCGCAATCGTGCCCGCGGTGTGGGTGGAATTTTCATGGATGACCACTGTACCGGCGATTGGCAGGCGGATTTCAAACTAACGCAGGATATTGGTCGGGCTTTTCTGCCCGCCTATCTGCCTCTTGTCCAAAAACGTCGTGTGCGGGATTGGTCAGATGCGGACAAGGATGCACAACTTGTGCACCGCGGGCTCTATGCTGAATACAATCTGGTTTATGACCGGGGCACTAAATTCGGCCTCGAGACAGGGCATGATGCCAATGCCGTGCTGATGAGCCTACCACCCCTCGCAAAGTGGATCTGAGCGGGGTCAGTAAGGCACCGTACTGGACTAGCTCGATTTCGCGGTCACCCGGTATGCCAGTCAAAGAACCCCGATCCGGCGCGCGACAGCAACTCGTCGGCGAGGTCCTTACCCATCGCGGTGCCGTCGGCGATGGTGCCTCTGCGCATGCCGCTAATGGCTTGGGATCCATCCGGGCGCAGCACTTCGCCGCGCAGGGTCAGGGTGTCGCCGTCAAGCTCAGCCAGACCAGCGATGGGCGTTTCACAGGACCCGTCCAATGTCAGCAAAAAATTACGTTCTGCGGCCAAGCGCTGCCCTGTTTCAACGTGATGAATCGCCATAAGCATTTCGGCGGTATTGTCGTCCGAGATACGGCGCTCAATACCAATCGCCCCCTGCGCGACGGCAGGCAACATTTCATCCGGATCAATCGGCCTGGCGGGCACATCGTGCATTCCCAAGCGGTTTAGACCTGCAGCTGCAAGAAAGGTGCATTCTGCGACACCCTCACTCAGCTTCTTCAATCGCGTCTGCACATTACCGCGAAACTCGACGACCTCAAGATCCGGCCTGCGGTTCAGCAATTGCGCTTTGCGCCGCAAACTGGAGGTGCCAACAACGGCACCCTGCGCCAGGTTCTTGATACCCGTTAAGGTTGGTGACACAAACGCATCGCGCACATCCTCGCGGGGCAGATAGGTATCAAGGATCAACCCATCCGGCTGCAAAGTCGGCATGTCCTTCATGGAATGCACGGCAATGTCAATTTTCCCTGACAGCAAATCCTCTTCGATTTCACGGGTAAAAAGCCCCTTGCCGCCGATCTCTTTGAGGGGGCGATCCTGAATGGCATCCCCGGTGACTTTGATGATCACTATTTTAAAGCAATCCTCTTCAATATCAAAGGCTTCTGAGAGTCTTTTGCGGGTTTCATAGGCCTGCGCAAGCGCTAGCGGGGAACCTCGGGTGCCGATATTCAGCGGGGAGTCGGGAGTGGGGAGCGTTACTGTCATGCGCCTATCTTTATGCGCGTCAATTTATCCTGACAACCCGTCTGTGTCTTGACAACCGCCTTCCCGCGCTTGACCAACGGGATACGAAAATATGAGGACACCCATGGCCCCGACAAAAACGATCCTGCGCGCCCTTGCCGGCGAGACACAAGCAACCCCACCGATCTGGATGATGCGCCAGGCGGGACGTTATTTACCCGAATACAAGGCGACGCGCGCACAGGCCGGGGATTTTCTGTCGCTGTGTTACAATCCGGAACTCGCGGCCGAAGTGACACTGCAGCCGATCCGTCGATACGGCTTTGATGCGGCAATCCTGTTTGCGGATATTTTGCTCTTGCCGCAGGCTCTGGGCGCGGACCTTTGGTTTGTGACAGGCGAGGGCCCCCGGTTGTCCACGATCCAGACCCAAGCGGATTTTGACAAGCTCGGTCCGGTATCCGACATTCACGAAACACTGAACCCGATTTATGAAACCGTTCGTATTTTGCGCCGTGAATTGCCCTCTGAAACCACTTTGATCGGATTTGCCGGGGCACCATGGACCGTGGCCACTTATATGATCGCCGGGCGTGGCACGCCCGATCAGGGTCCGGCGCATGCGCTGCGCGAAGAAAATAACGCACTCTTCGAGGCTTTGCTGGCACGGATTACCGCCGGGACCATCGACTATATGGCTGCACAGATTGAAGCTGGTGCAGAGGTCGTCAAGATTTTTGACAGCTGGGCCGGATCTCTCAAGGGAGAGGCATTTCAGAAATACGCGCTGGAACCTACACGGGAAATTACCGCAGCCTTGAAGGACCGCTATCCGCATATCCCAATCATTGGTTTCCCGCGCGAGGCGGGTGACAATTACATCGGTTTTGCTAAAGCAACAGGTGTTGATTGCGTTGCGTTGGATAACTCCATAAGCGCCGATTGGGCTGCGGCCAATGTACAGGTTGATGGCTGTGTGCAGGGAAACCTTGCCAGCAGCCATATGGTCACCGGGGGCCAGGCATTGGTGGATGAGACCCGCGCGATTGTGAAAGCCTTTTCAAACGGCCCGCATATTTTCAATCTGGGCCACGGCATCACACCGGATGCGGACCCGGACAATGTGCAGCGCATGATTGACGCGGTGCGCACGCTTTAATCGCGCTTTCTGGCTTGACGGCACAGCGGGGCTGGCATAACCCACGCTCCGACGGCGTTATAGCTCAGTTGGTTAGAGCGAACGACTCATAATCGTTAGGTCCCTGGTTCAAGTCCAGGTAACGCCACCACATCTCCAATCAGACTCGTATGACGGGCAAGCAAGGGCTGGGCGTGAAGGAATGCGTCTGGGTGGCCTAATTCAATTCGCTGAACACGTCGGGTTCTTCCGCGTCTGGTCCGGGGCCACTGGGATAGACGAATAGCAGATGCAATATGCCCATGCGTCAGAGCCCGGTCCAGTTTGACACTGCTCTCCGAAAGCACAGACGGATTACCAAAGGCGACCCCATCCACACACCGATGATAGTTACAAACACAGGTGACATCCCGCCGCATCTGCAATAGCAATTTGTCAGGGAAGACGAGTCAACGGCCGCAAAACGCAAAGCCGGACGAGGATTTATGGGAGGAACAATATGAAAATCTCACGGAAATCATTTTTGAACACAGCCGCAAGCGCGGCATTGGTATGCGGATTTGGCGCAACCTCTGCTATGGCGCAGGATGTCACGCTGCGCATGCATCAGTTCCTGCCGCCGCAGGCGAATGTGCCAAAGCTGGTGTTGGACGTTTGGGCGGACAGCGTTGAAGAAGACAGCGGTGGGCGCATCAAGGTGGAGCGTTACCCGTCAATGCAGCTTGGTGGTAAACCACCGGAACTGATGGATCAGGCGATTGACGGCGTTGCTGATATCGTTTGGACGGTGGTTGGCTATACACCGGGGCGTTTTCCGTCGACCGAAGTATTTGAGTTGCCATTCATGATGACGAACGCCCGGGCCGCATCGCGCGCCTATTGGGAAATGTTCGAAACGCACATGAAGGATACGGAATTCAAGGATGTACACATCCTGGGCACATGGGTGCATGGTCCGGGGCTTATTCACGCCAATAAGGAAGTTCGGGCACCCTCCGATATGGAAGGTCTGAAAATCCGTGGCGGGTCGCGCCTGGCCAATGCGCTGTTGGAAAAAGTAGGTGCCACGCCGGTCGGCATGCCCGTTCCCGCCGTGCCTGAAGGTCTGTCCAAAGGGGTGATAGATGGCACGACAATCCCGTGGGAAGTCACAGCCGCGCTTAAAATTCCGGAGCTTGTTGGCAACCACACTGAGTTTACAGGTAATGCGCTGTATGTGCTGACTTTCGTTCTGGCCATGAACAAGGATCGCTATGAAAGCCTGCCTGCCGATTTGCAAAAGGTGATCGACGATAACTCCGGTCTGGAGTTCTCGGTTTTCGCGGGCGGCACACAGGCAGACAGTGATGGTCCTGCCCGCGCCGCGGCCGTAGAACGCGGCAACAACATCGTGACGTTGAACGCTGAAGAAACAGCCGAATGGCGCGCGGTTGCCGAACCGATCTATGCGGAATGGGTGACAGAAATGAATGACAAGGGCATTGACGGTCAGGCTTTGATTGACGAGGCCCGTATGTTGATCGACAAATACACTGAATAGGCGCCCAGAAACCAAGAAAGCCCGGTGCAAGCACCCCTTGCTTCGGGCTTTTTTTATACCTGAAACGGAATGCATCGAATGCACCGAGCGATAAAACGACTGGCCCATGTAACGGCGATGATCGGCGGACTGGTACTGGTCGGCATTATCCTTTTGACAACGGTGTCAATCATCGGGCGGACGCTGAACAAAATGCTGCATTCTGACAACGCAGAGCGTTGGTTTGCGGAATTTTCTCAAACGCTGCTGGATCTTGGCATCGGAGAAGTAAACGGTAGCTATGAATTGCTTGAGGCAGGCGTCGCTTTCGCAATCTTTTCGTTTTTTCCAATCTGCCAACTGTACGGTGCCCATGCCACGGTGGATATTTTCACATCCAAACTGCCGGGACGGTTGAACCGGGCCATTGTCGCCTTCTGGGAGATTGTTTTGGCCGCTGTGCTGATCCTGATCAGTTGGCGCCTGTATGAGGGGATGCAACGCTACATCGGTAACGGGGAAACGACGTTTTTCCTGCAATTTCCGGTGTGGTGGGCCTATTCGGCCAGCTTTGCAGCCTCGGTCGTGACATGCATCGTTGCTGTGTACTGCGCAGCGATGCGCGTTGGTGAAAGCCTTTCGGGGCGTGTTTTGTTGCCAACGGCGTAAGGGTCTGAATGTGAGTAACCTCGAATTAGGATTCTGGTCCTTCCCGATCTTGTTGATTATGGTCTTCATGCGCGCGCCGATTGGCCTTGCCATGCTTTTGTGTGGCTTTGCCGGATGGTATTTCGCCATGGGGGGTAACCCCAATGTCCTGCTGAACAAACTGAAGTCAGAGACCTATTCGCAATTCTCCAGCTATTCGCTGTCAATAATTCCGATGTTCTTGCTAATGGGGCAATTCGCGACGCTCTCGGGCATGTCCACGGCCTTGTTCAAAGCGGCCGAGAGCTTTCTGGGGCATCGTCGGGGCGGTGTCGCTATGGCGTCCGTCGGAGCCTGCGCCGGGTTTGGCGCGATTTGTGGCTCATCACTGGCGACGGCGGCCACCATGTCGAAAGTGGCGCTGCCGGAACTGCGTCGCTACGGGTACTCCGGCGGGTTCTCTACGGCGACGCTGGCGGCGGGCGGCACCTTGGGCATTCTGATCCCGCCCTCCGTCATCCTGGTGATCTATGCGATTCTGACCGAACAAAATATTGCAAAACTGTTTCTGGCGGCCTTCATCCCAGGCATCCTTGCTGCGCTCGGTTACATGTTGACCATTTCACTTTACGTGCGCCTCTACCCGAAATCCGCCGGGACCCGCGCGCCCCAACCAATGTCAGAACGTTGGGCGGCACTTGGTAAAACATGGCCCGTCTTGATGATTTTTGGCCTTGTGGTCGGTGGCATCTACCTTGGGTGGTTCACTCCAACAGAAGGTTCAGCCATCGGGGCGGCGGGCACCGGACTCGTGGCTCTTTTGTCGGGAAGCCTGAATTGGACGGTCTTCCGCGACAGCTTGTTTGGCACGGCGCGCACCACGGCCATGATCTTTTTCATTGTGCTGGGGGCCGGGTTTTACAATAGCTTTCTCGCTCTGTCCGGCGTGCCACAGTTCATGGCCGACTGGGTGCTCACCCAAGGCTTCAGCCCGTGGTTTGTGCTGTCGATCATCCTTGTGTTCTATTTGATCTTCGGGTGCCTGATGGACAGCTTGTCGATGATCCTGCTGACGGTGCCGATCTTCTTCCCGGTCATCTCGGCCATGGATTTTGGCATGTCACCAGAGCATGTGGCGATCTGGTTCGGCATTCTCGTCCTTATTGTCGTGGAGGTTGGACTGATCACACCGCCGGTCGGCATGAACCTGTTCATCATCAACGCCATGGACCGCGAAACCCCTATGACCGAAACCTATAAGGCGGTCATGTTTTTTGTGGGGTCGGACATCGTCCGAGTGATCATTCTGGTAATGTTCCCGGCGATAACGTTGTTTTTACTACCCTCCTGAGGTTGCCAACTGGCTTCCGTAGCAAACCGGCCTAAGCACAGATTTGCAGCATCTTGCCCGCCGCCTCCGAAAAGGTCACACTCACGCTGAGGTATGTGGGAGAGAGCAGTGAGTAGTATTCATGACAATGCGGCAAGCTATTTTGTGGATCGTCATCTGTCCGAGGGGCGCGCAAGGAAAGTCGCATACCGTGAAGCTGGCACGGGCCGCAGTTTGACGTATCAGCAACTCGCCGAGGGTGCTGGGATCGTTGCAGGGGCTTTGCAGCGGGCCGATGTGCGTCCTGAAGAACGCGCGGCGATGTTGGTGCTGGATACGATCGAGTTTCCACACTTGTTTTTTGGCGCGCTCAAATGCGGCGTGGTGCCGGTCCCGATCAATACGCTCTTGGCGACCCCTATTTATGATGCGATCCTGCGGGATAGCCGCGCAGTGATCTTGTTTGTCTCTGCCCCGCTTTTTGCAGCCGTAGAGCCCATTTTGGCGGCCAACCCCTATTTGCGGGAGGTGGTTGTTATTGGCGATGAAGCCGTTGAGGGTACGCAAAACCTCGAAGCTTTCATATCTGGCGCACACCCATTGCCGACTGTCGCGGTATCGCCGGATGAAACGGCCTTTTGGCTCTATTCGTCGGGGTCAACCGGGCAACCCAAGGGTGTGCAGCATGTTCATTCCAGTCTGAAGGCCACAGCCGATACCTATGGCGCAAATGTATTGTGCCTCAAAGAAGACGATACGGTGTTTTCGGCGGCAAAGTTCTTCTTTGCCTACGGTCTTGGGAATGCAATGACTTTCCCATTGGCCGTGGGTGCCACCACTGTGATTTTCGCTGGTCGGCCAACACCACCGGATATGATCGTCACTTTGAATGCGGAAAAACCAACGGTGTTTTGCGGGGTGCCCACACTATTTGCCGCCATGGTGGCCGAAATAGATCGAACCGGTCCGCCGCAAGCGCCGCTCCGGATGTGCATTTCGGCGGGGGAGGCGTTGCCTGAGGATGTGGGGCGTCGTTGGCAGGCGCATACCGGCGTGGATATTTTGGATGGGGTCGGGTCCACCGAGATGCTGCACATTTTCCTGAGCAATCGTGCGGATGATCTTGAATATGGAACCTCCGGTACGCCAGTGCCCGGCTACAATGTACGGCTCGTGGATGAAGCAGGTTCAGATGTGGGTGACAACGAAATTGGCGAGTTGCTGGTGGATGGCGCTTCTGCTGCATCGGGGTATTGGAACCAGCGCGACAAATCACGCGCGACCTTTGAAGGTGTCTGGACGCGGACCGGTGACAAATACGAACGGCGACCGGATGGGCGATATGTGTACTGTGGTCGTACGGATGACATGTTCAAAGTTTCCGGCATTTGGGTGTCGCCCTTCGAGGTGGAACAGGCGCTTGTCAGCCATTCTGCCGTTCTGGAAGCTGCGGTTGTAGCAGCGCGCGATGATCTGGGGCTCGAAAAACCCAAGGCGTTCGTTGTGCTGCATGGGACTGCGCCAGAGCGCTTTGAGGCGATGTTGATCGAACACGTCAAAGACCAGATCGGAAAGTGGAAATACCCGCGTTGGATTGAAGTCGTGGAGGAGCTTCCGAAAACGGCCACCGGCAAGATACAACGGTTTAGGCTGCGAGGAGAGGGTGCATGATACGCTGGTGTGCGGAGCCTGGCCAGACGCTGTCCATCGAAGGTATCGACCTGGAATACGCCTGCTTTGGACCGCCGCCCGGCGAGGCAGCGACCATTGTTATGCTGCATGAGGGGCTGGGATGCGTCGAAATGTGGCGCGATGTGCCGAAACAACTGTCTGAGGTCACCGGGCTCGGTGTTTTGGTTTATTCCCGTCGTGGGTATGGCCGTTCTGCTGCGGCGGATCAGCCGTTTCCAGTCGACTACATGACCCTTGAGGGCGAAAACACGCTGGGCAAAGTCATGGATGCGAGCGGCTTGAAAGAAGTCATCCTTTTGGGTCATTCGGATGGGGCGACGATTGCCTGTATCTATGCCGGTTCGGTCAGCGACATGCGGGTGCGCGGGTTGGTGTTGATCGCGCCACATTTTTTCACCGAACCCCAAGGTCTGGCCGCGATCCGGTCGGCGGGAAAAGCCTATCGAAAAGGCGATCTGAAATCAAAACTGGCACGCTATCACGATGATATTGATGGCGTTTTCCATCGCTGGTATGATGTTTGGACATCACCGGAGTTTGAGAATTGGAACGTGGCGGATGCGATTGATCATCTGCGCATACCGGTTTTGGCAATACAGGGTCGCGATGACGCCTATGGCACGCTGGCGCAAATTGAAGAGATCGACGCCCGCATCTATTCCCCCCTCGAGACATCAATCCTCGATCATTGTGGACATGCGCCGCATTTCGAACGGGGACCCGAAACTCGACATGCAATCGCAGAGTTTTGTGCGCGGTTGATGCGTTTGGAGCACCAAAAGATTGCCCTGGCCTGATCCACCTGAGGGTCTGATATTTCCGCCTTTCGCGTATATCCCGGGAAAAAACAGCCGGCATCCGGAGAATTTTTTTGAGGACATAAAGGCGAGCGTTACCCGCGACATATGCCCCTCAGATTTACAGGATACGGCCGCATTCAAGGCCGGTCTGGCCTATCTGGATGCCGGATATTTTTGGGAATGCCATGAAGTCCTGGAGGCTGTTTGGATGCGTACAGAGGACCCAAGCCCGGAACGTGAAATGGTGCAAGCCTTGATCCAATTGGCCAACGCGAAGTTGAAATTGCTTATGGATAAGCCGCGCGCGGCGCTTCGATTATGCGATATGGTCGTTGCGCATCTTGCCCGATGTCATCCGCGCGACGGCGTGCTGGGTCTTGGAATCGATTGTGTCGCACGGCGCACTGAAATTGCGCGCACTGATGCAATAAGAGCATTATAATGCCAATTAATGCAAATATCCTATAAGGCAGCGCAAATTATGCAGGTTAAACGCAGCTCAATACGTACTATAATACATTTTTGAATGTGGTTTGGATCATGAACTCTGGAGGATGCTAGGTGGACGGGGTCGTGGATTTTCAAGTTGATCCCGATGCGATGCGGCATTGGCGTGTTGAATATGATGGTGCGGTCGCAAATCTTTTCATGGATGTTGACGAAAATGCCGGGCTCTTTGAGGGGTATGAACTCAAGCTGAACTCATATGACCTTGGTGTGGACATTGAACTGTCCGACATTGTTCAACGCATGCGATTTGAGCACCCGGAGGTCAAAGTCGTTGTGTTGAGGTCGGGAAAGGACAATGTGTTCTGCGCCGGGGCCAACATTCGTATGCTGGGCCGGGCGACACATTCCCATAAAGTCAATTTTTGCAAGTTCACAAATGAAACGCGCAATACCTTTGAAGCCGCCTTGGCGGACAGCGGACAGAATTACATCTGTGCAGTAAGGGGTGCTTGTGCGGGCGGCGGCTATGAATTGGCGCTGGCGTGCAATCACATCATGCTGACCGATGACAGCACATCATCCGTTGCTTTGCCGGAAGTGCCGCTGTTGGCGGTTTTGCCAGGAACCGGCGGGTTGACCCGTGTGACAGACAAACGCAAATTGCGGCGTGATTTGGCGGATGTCTTTTGCTCCGTCGAGGAGGGCGTAAAGGGCAAGCGCGCGTTGGAGTGGGGACTGGTGGATGAAGTCATCCCCAATTCCAAATTTGACGACGCCGTTATCACCAGAGCCCAGGAACTTGCTGAAAAATCCGAAAAACCCAATGTGACAGGGGGCATCCGTTTGACGCCGCTGGAGCGTCGATTCGAGACATCTGGCATAGAGTATTCAACCGTGACCGTAAGTCTGAACAAATCGGCCCGGCGTGCAGTGATTACGATCAAGGGTCCGCGCGAAGACCCGCCAACTGATATGGCGGCTTTCGAAGCGCAAGGGTCTGATGCATGGATGTTGCGATGTGCGCGGGAACTGGATGATGCAATCCTACACTTGCGAACAAACGAAGGCGAACTTGGCCTGATCGAATTTCAGACAACTGGCGATCCGGCAAAAGTTGTTGCGCATGAAGCTTTGGTGTTGGGCGACAAAGACCACTGGCTCGCCAATGAAGTTCTGTGTGTCTGGAAACGCCTGTTGAAACGTGTCGATATGACCTCGCGGAGTCTTGTCGCAATCGTTGAGCATGGATCTTGTTTTGCTGGCGTTCTGGCAGAACTGCTGTGGGCCGTTGATCGCAGCTACATGATGCTTGATGCCTTTGAGGATGATGACCGCCCGATGGCGAATGTGGTTCTGACCAGCGCGAATTTTGGCACGTTCCCGATGGGGAATGGATTGAGCCGCTTGCAAACCCGCTTTTTGGGATCCCCCGAACAGATAGATGTCCTGAAGGCGCGCAAGGGCGAACTGCTGGACGCTGCGGCATGTGAAGAGCTTGGATTGGTGACATATGCTTATGATGACATCGATTGGGAAGATGAGGTGCGGCTGTTTGTAGAAGAACGTGCCAGCTTTTCTCCGGATGCTTTGACCGGGATGGAGGCCAATCTTCGGTTTGCCGGTCCCGAGACAATGGAGACCCGTATTTTCGGCCGCCTGACTGCGTGGCAAAACTGGATATTTCAGCGCCCCAACGCCGTGGGGCCCGAAGGCGCGCTGCAGCGTTATGGCACTGGCGTTCGCGGTGATTATGACATGCAACGCGTGTAGCCAAGTTGGGCTTTAGGCCACCAACCGACAGGAGAACAAGATGCTCGATCTGATTGATGTCAGCTATGATAGCCAAATTCCAAACAACGTCGGGCTGAGCTCGGATAGAAAGGTTCTGAAGGCGCTGGAAAAATGGCACCCCGGTTATATCAACTGGTGGAATGATCTGATCCCGAAAAACTTTCAGGACTCAATGGTCTATCTGCGAACTGCCGTCAGTGTGGACCCTAAAGGTTGGGCAAAGTTCGATTACGTCAAGATGCCGGAATACCGCTGGGGTGTTTTACTGGCTCCCGCTGTCGAGGACCGAAAAATCCCAATGGGTGAGCATATGGGCGAAACCGCATGGCAAGAGGTGCCTGGCGAATACCGCAATATGCTCAAACGGTTGATCGTCATTCAGGGTGATACGGAGCCGGGCTCAGTGGAACAGCAAAGGTTCCTGGGTCTCACAGCGCCGTCGCTTTATGACATGCGCAACCTCTTTCAGGTCAATGTCGAAGAGGGGCGGCACCTTTGGGCGATGGTGTATCTCTTGCAAAAATACTTCGGACGGGACGGACGAGAAGAGGCAAACGACCTTCTTGTGCGCTCCTCTGGATCAGAGGAAGCCCCACGTATGTTGGGCGCGTTCAATGAGGAAACGCCGGATTGGTTGTCCTTCTTCATGTTCACCTATTTCACCGACCGCGATGGCAAGATGCAGCTGGAAAGCCTAGCACAATCAGGTTTTGATCCCTTGAGCCGAACGTGTCGTTTCATGCTGACCGAAGAGGCCCACCATATGTTCGTGGGCGAAACCGGTGTGGGGCGGACCATTCAAGCCACGCTCGAGGCGATGAACAAAAACGGGATCAGCGATCCCTATGACATCAACAAAATTCGAGATCTGGGGGTAATCGACCTGCCGACGATCCAGAAAAAACTCAATCTGCATTATACGCTCAGCCTTGATTTGTTCGGGCAGGAAGTCTCCACCAATGCGGCAAATGCGTTCAACTCTGGCATCAAGGGGCGCTACATGGAGCAGCGTATTGATGATGATCACAAGCTTCAGAATGATACCTATGCCGTAACGTCTATCAAGGAGGGGGTCATCCTGACGGAGGATGTTCCAGCGTTGACGGCGATCAACATGCGACTGCGCGATGACTACGTCCGCGATGCGTCGGGTGGTGTCGGGCGCTGGAACAAGGCGATTGCGAAGGCCGGCGTCGAGTTTGAATTCAAGCTGCCGCATGAAGGTTTCCACCGTCAGATCGGGGTGTTCTCCACAGTGGCGGTTGATCCCGATGGCAACATAATCTCTGCCGAAGACTGGGAAAGCCGCCGTGCCGAATGGTTGCCCACCAAAGCGGATGGTGATTTCATTCAGTCTCTGATGGTGCCGTGTTTCGAGCCGGGCAAATACGCGTCTTGGATCGCAGCCCCCAAGGTCGGCATCGACAACAAACCGGGTGACTACGAATATGTGCAATTGCACATGGCTTGATCCATATCAACGCACCCGCGACGCAGGCCGATGACATTGGTTTGCGTCACTGCCAGTGACCTTACTATTCAAAGGAGACCGGACCCATGCAAACCCAACCAAACAACACCCCTAAGAAGGCTCAGCAAAATTGCCTCGGATGCACCGATTGCAGGGGCATGTGCCGTGCGATATTTGATCTCGCCGTGTTGCCGGATGTTGTGTTGCACAGGTCCTCTGCCAGTCCATGAACAAACCGGTAAAACAACACCTTATTGATCCCGAAATCTGCATCCGCTGTTATACTTGCGAGATGACGTGCCCCATCGGAGCGATCCAGCATGACGACAACAATGTCGTTGTGGATCCGGACATTTGCAATTTCTGTATGGATTGCATTCCGGTTTGCCCCACAGGATCGATTGACGAGTGGCGTGTCGTACAAACGCCTTATACCTTAGAACAGCAATACGAATTTGAGGAGTTACCGGAACAAGACGACATCACGCTTGAGGCAGATAGTAAAGACGATGGCATAGAAGCTCATGATGATGCGGTAGCGGCACTCCTCGCAGAGGCGCACAAAGGGGCAGGCGGCAAGGCAAGGGCACCCGCCTCGGCCTCAAAGCCGACGATCAATCTATACAATCTGGCGAACCCTGCTTTGGCCAAGGTGCAAGGCAACTACCGACTAACCGAAGCGGGAAGTGATAGTGATGTCCGCCATATTATCCTCGATCTCGCCAATTTGCCGTTTCCGGTTCTGGAAGGCCAGAGCATTGGGATCATTGCGCCGGGTACAGACGACGCGGGCAAACCTCACTTGCCACGGCTTTATTCGATTTCCAGCCCAAGGGACGGGGAACGACCCGGTTTCAACAACTTTTCCCTGACCGTTAAGCGGGAGGTAGAAGGGATATGTTCCAACTACGTGTGTGATCTTGAGAAAGGTGACGAGGTTCAGATCACGGGTCCATTTGGATCGACTTTCTTGTTGCCGTCGGATCCAGAAGCCAAACTTCTGATGATCTGCACCGGGACGGGATCCGCCCCTTTTCGGGGCTTCACCATGCGCCGACAGCGGGAAATGCCAAGCCTGAAAGGCAGTTTGATGCTTGTGTTTGGCGCGCGCAGCCCGCGAGACCTGCCCTATTTTGGACCGCTCAAAAAAGTAGCCGACAGTTTCATGCACAAAGAATTCGCCTTTAGCCGCGCGGAAGGCACACCTAAGGAATATGTGCAGGACAGGTTGCGCGCGCAAAAAGATATCGTCGCTGACATGTTGCAGTCAAACCAAACCGTCATCTATCTGTGTGGTCTGAAAGCAATGGAGCAGGGCGTCGAAGCGGCGCTGAGCGAAATCGCGTCTGAGGCAGGGCTAGAGTGGTCAAGTCTTCGGGATCAAATGAGGGAAAACGGCCGTTATCATGTCGAAACATATTAGCCGCCTATTTGGGTAATTGATGTGAAAAGACTCTTTGTCAGGCCGTGCTGTGAGCGCCAAGACAACGGTCGTGAGCATGTCTGACAGGCTGACGCCACCTGATACCTCTGCGTTCGTGCTCAAGAGACTTGCGGCACGTGTACGCGAAATCCGAAAGGCACAAGGTCTACCGCGCCGCGTATTGTCTGAAAAGTCAGGTGTTTCGCCAAGATATCTGGCACAACTGGAAGCGGGTGAGGGCAACATATCAATAGCGCTATTGCAAAGGGTTGCTAAAGCGCTGGACGTCAAGATTGAAGCTTTGCTTTCTGAAAATGAGCCATGGGATCGTGAAGTTCAAAGAATTGCGTCGCTATATCGCCATGCGCCCGAAGAACTTCAGCAACAGGTGCGCAGTCTGTTGGCACCACAAAACCCTTCGGTATTGCGCGCAGGGCGTATCTGCCTCATTGGACTGAGAGGGGCCGGTAAATCCACGTTGGGAAAACTGGCCGGGGCCGCCTTGAATGTGCCTTTCATTGAGTTGAACGCCGAAATTGAAGAACACACAGGGATGCCTCTATCAGAGGTAATGGCGTTTTACGGTCAGGATGGTTATCGCGCCTTGGAGGCTGAGGCGGTGACACGTATTGTGACCCGAAATGATCGAATGATCCTTGCCGTGGCCGGGGGGCTTGTCGCAGAAGATGGGACCTATGCCCAGGTTTTGGAGCGTTTTCATACAGTGTGGCTGCGAACGTCACCCATGGAACACATGCAGCGTGTCCAAGCGCAGGGTGATCTGCGCCCGATGCGGGGAAATCCAGCGGCGATGGAACAATTGAACGCGTTGCTTAAGGCCCGTAGCCCCCTCTACGAACGGGCAAACGTTCAGATCAACACATCCAAACGTACCGTCTCAGCCTCTTTGAATGACTTGCTTAAGATGATCGCAACCGAAAGGTTTCTTGAGACCCTTTCGGGGTGAACGATGAAGCGAATAGCCTTGCATTTAAGGACGGTTTGGATGGTTGCGCCCGAACCTTGTTTCCGTTGGCTAACAATCTGTGGAAGCTAACAGACCCGTTCCCCTGGCATGTGCGTTGTTTTGAGTTGGTCTGTTCTCCAAGAAGGAGACAGACGGTGAAGAGAAGCTGTTTCAGCGAAGAACAGATCATTGGAATGATCAAGGAATACGAGGCTGGCGTAAGGCGCGGGAGCTGTGCCGTCCCACTGCCGGCAGTCGAAACGCCGTGTCGATGAGAGGGGTGAGGGGCTATCGCAGGGCATCTTCTACATCTATGGATGTCTCTCCGGTTGCAAGGTTTTTTCGGTCCTGATCTGACGGCGTTGCCTGGTTGCAAACATCTATCCGGCGTCGCCGGTAGGATGGCGCGCCCAAATGGGAATTCCGCGTGGTAAGCCTCAACAAGTGGTCGGCCTCATAGGGCCATTGTAAAAGCCAGGTTCCTCACACACCGGAGTTTGCCGGTCGGTTCATGTCCTTGGTCGTCTTGCAATCCTCTTCTTTGCTCAGGCTTGAGCGCGGAACTCTTCGTTTCTGTGCAGCATCGCCCAGATGATGTGCGCGTTCTTGTTGGCAACAGCGACGATGGCACGATTCATGCCTCGGCGCTCCCGGATCGCGTTGACCCATTTGCTGAATGCGTCTGTTCTGCCCTGTGAAACGCGGGCTACCGACCTGGCTCCGTGGATCAACAGCGTCCGGAGATGCTTGTCGCCCCGTTTGCTTATCCCCATCAGGAGGTGTTTGTCGCCGCTGGAATGCTGGCGTGGTACCAACCCCATCCATGCGGCCATATGGCGACCGTTCTTGAACTCTTTTCCATCACCGACAGCAGCAACGACTGCTGTAGCTGTCTTCGAACCAACGCCACAAATTTGCGCGATACGTTGGCAATGTGGGTTTGCGCGAAAAACCTGATCGATACGACGGTCGAAAACTTTGATCCGCATATCAAGTTGCAACATAAACTCGAATAGATCAGCGATAATCTCGCGGGTCATCTCCGTCAGCCCGTTCGAATGATCTTCAAGGATCTCCGGGATCCGCTGCCGTGCTCGGCTCAAGGTCAATGGGATCGTGACACCCCTGTCGAGTAAGAGGCCCCGCATCTGGCAGGCCAAGGCCATGCGGTGGTTCACAAGACGCCGACGCGCCCGGTGCAGAGCCTGAATGTCCTGTTGCTCTTCGTTTTTGGGTGGGACGAACTTCACGTTCGGTTGCAAGAGTGCGGTGCAAATGGCTTCCGCGTCGTTGCGGTCATTCTTCTGGTGCTTGAGGAATGGTTTAACATACTGCGGTGCGATCACCTTGACCGTGTGATCCAGAGCTTCAAATTGGCGCTGCCACCAGAACGCGCCAGTACAGGCTTCGATACCAATCTTGCAGGGGGGTATATCTGCCAGCTCGGCAAGCAATCCCTCGCGTCGAACCCGCTTCTTGAACACGGAACGGCCATCGTCATCAACGCCGTGAAGCTGAAACACATTCTTGGCCAAGTCGGTCCCCATGAATACTATCCATCTCTTCCTCCTGTGTGCTGTGATATTCTCACAGCGTCGCGGTTTGAGGGAGAGACATCCATCCCATTAAATACAAGGCCAGGTTCGGTGGCATGAATGTGTCGGATGCGAAGAAGCCGCGCGCGCTTGAAGATGAGAACAACCGTCTGAAGCGGATGCTGGCAGATGCCATGCTGGACAACGCTGCGCTGAAAGACCTCGAAACAAAAAACGACGGGCGGCGAGATCTTGTCCGCTATTGGTCCCAGGACAATGGTCGAGCATGTCAAAAGACGGGCTGTGTCGGACGTGATGGATTGGCACGGCTTGTCCGAGCGTCCACTGCCCGGCAGGCGATTGCGCAGCAATCTGCCGAGAGGGGGCGTGTGAACTGGCTGATCTGCATCGGTCAGTCTTTCAGTATCGGAAGCAGGATCAGGGCGATGACGCTTTGCGAAAGCGGCTCCGCGAACTGGCGAATGAGCGTCGTCGGTTCGGGTATCGGCGGCTTGGTATCCTGCTGGCCAGAGAGGGGTTTGAAGTGAACTCTCACCCGGCAGTCGTTTCTGAAGGAAACGATGAGAGGGTACAAGAAGCTGTTCCGGATTCATCGCGAAGAAGGGCTGGCTGTACGCCGCAGGCGTTCGCGCAAGCGGGCTTTGGGCACGCGCAGGCCTATTCCTGTGCCGGATCGGGCCCACCAGCGCTGGTCGTTGGACTTCCTGTCCGATACCTTCGCAGACGGGCAGCGGTTCCGCGTGCTATGCATCGTGGATGATTGCACCCGCGAAGCTTTGGCAACTGTGGTGGATCGTTCACTGTCAGGCCGACACATGACCCGCCAACTGGATCGGATCGCCCAACTGCGCGGCTACCCCTGCCTTGTGGTCAGCGACAATGGAACCGAACTGGCGTCGAACGCGATGTTGAAATGGCAGGAGGACCGCAAGGTTGACTGGCATTACATCGCACCAGGCAAACCCATGCAGAACGCCTTCGTGGAAAGCTTCAATGGTTGGCTGTGCCTCTCTCGGCAGATTGCTGTGCAATCGCCTGCCGGGCAATGGACGAATGCCGGAATGAGCATATGTGTGACAGCTTGCAGAATGCCCGGCGCAACGATTTCAACCACTACCGCCTGCATTCCATGATCGGCCGCACCTAAGTGCTCCAGTTTAAATGTTAGTGCATGATCGACCTCTGGTCCATCGGGACGATGGTTGCCGGCGTTGGTGGTCGGTATCCCAATGCACTGAGTGGTCCATTGCCTGGCAATCGATGCGCAGTATGGATGAGAGGGGTTTGGTGTTGTAGTGTTTCCTCTATTCTTCAATCAGGATGTAAGCTTCGCGAAGAGAGTAAAAGACCTCGCCGTTGAGCAGTTTATCCCTGAAGCGGGCATCGAAGCTCTCGCAGTATTCGGTTTCCCAGGGTGATTCAGGCTCGATGTAGTCCGTCTTCGCTCCGACCGCCTTGATCCAATCTCGGACGACTTGGGCAAAGAACTCGGGGCCGTTGTCCGAGCGGATGAAAGCGGGAACGCCGCGCAAGATGAACAGGTAGGTCAGCGCGTCAATGACATCGGTCGAGTTCAGCTTGCGTTTCATTCGGATCGCACGCCACCATTGTCCTTGGACCAATGGCGGACTGACCACTTCAGGTTCAGCATGCCTTCGAATGCATAACTAATAGCTGTTCACGGCCAATAATCGTTCACGGGCATGATGTCAGTTGTATAGCCGGGGCCGCGCATCACGCGGCCCCTCATCATATGGAGCGCTTCAGGTCCAAGCCATCCGAGCGGGGTGGTATTCGAAACCGATATGGTGTTCCGCGCCAATCAGGCCTTCCTTTGAGAAGTTATAAAGCGAGCGCCAGTACGGTTGAATGGTGACGCCCTCATCCTGAACGATGGCCTCCATTTCCGACATCATAGCGCGGCGTTTTTCGACGTCGGCGGTTGCCAGTGCCACTTCAAGTTTGGCGTCAAAATCGGGGTTCGCCCAGCCGAATTCGTTCCATGCTTCACCTGAACGATAGGCCAGCGCCCAGATCTGAACACCAAGTGGGCGCGCATTCCAGTTGGTGGACGAGAAGGGATACTTGGTCCAATCGTTCCAGAATGTCGAACCGGGTAAGATTGTACGCTTCACCTTGATACCCGCATCACGTAACTGTGCTGCTACTGCGTCGGTGGTATCCTTGCGCCATGCATCGTCGATCGAAAACAGCTCATGCTCAAAATCGCCAAAGCCAGCTTCATCCATCAATGCTTTCGCCCCCGCCGGATCAACTGTGCGCGGAGGCAACTCAGCGTAATCCGGGTGCATCGGACCCACATGGTGGTTTTCCGCTTCGATTCCGCGTCCACCATAGCCGAGTTCGAGTAGGATCTCATTATCCACCGCCATGGAAATGGCCTGACGTACTCGTTTGTCGGCATAGGGTTTTACGCCATCGACTTCTGCCAATTGGTTCGGGCGGATAACGATTGTTGCGGCCGTCGCAATCGAGGCTTCAACCCAACCGTCGAGAGTGGCGAAGATGTCGATGAAATCGCCCTCGATGGAGTAGAGCGTATCAATCTCTTCGGCTTCAGCGGCCGCAACAAAGGCCGAAGGATCGGTCCCGTAGTCGATGTATTCAAGACGATCAATGTAGGGTCCGCCAAACACTTCTGTGCCCCACCATGTGTGATCTGGGTTCTTAACCAAAACGCCTTTCACGCCCACTTCAAGCGATTCCGGCAGATAGGCGCCGGTACCGACCGGGTTACCGGTCATGTCATCTGCGTTGAAGTCAGCGGGCGTGATGGCCGCAGGGTAGTCCGCCATCCCGGGGATCAATGTGATGTCGGGTTGCGGCAGCGTCAGCTTGACCGTGTGCGTGTCGACAACCTCGATTGCCCCTTCAATGGCCTGCCCGGTCGCATCATCGATCAATGTTGCAAAGCGCCCCGCCATTGAATTGCCTTCAAGGCCTTTGTCGCACCAGCCCGCGATGTTACGCGCAACATCTTCTGCGGTGAAATCGTCACCATTGTTCCATTTCACACCCTGACGCACATTCAGCGTGTATTCTGTGGCGGTATCGTTGATTTCCCAGCTCTCAAGAAGTGCAGGTGTGAAACTGCCATCGTTCTCCCAGATCACAAGATACTCCAGCCAACCGCGACTGAAATTCGCGATCTGGCTCCAGTCATATGTACGAGGGTCTTTGAGTGCCCGGACTTCCATCTGCATGCGTACAGTGCCGCCCATCTGGTGTCCCGCAGCGCGTGCCGGTGGTGCCATGCCGATCATGGCATAGGCTGTGACTGCCGTTGCGCCAAATGCGCTTGCAGTCGCCAAAAACTCGCGACGATTTATCGGATCGGTGCCGATTTTCGCAGCTGAATCCACGACGGCTTTTGGTAATGGTTTGCCGGTACGTGTGAAAAATGTCATTTTCTTCCTCTCTGTTGCCGCGCGGTGTGAAGGCGCGCATTGCCGAAATTGGGTTCGGCTCGGTGATGCAGTTTTTCTGCTCTTTTGATGTCCTTTTGCAGACGCCCGGAGTTTGATTCCTAGAGCGTTGGGCGTCAACCCCATCCAAGATCCACAGCTTTGCGCGGGCTGTTGCAGTAGAACGCCAAGTCATTCGATGAGTTCCTCGAAGGTCGACCGTGAGATTGTTTTCCCGTTCATTCGGGTTGTATCAATAGCTGGCCAATTCCTGAATCTGCGCTCTATTGGGCGTAAAATTGATGCCCAGTGTCGCTTATGAACCTTGAAAAATATATTGGCCGGATTTCATTCATTTAGCCGTCAAACACGAAAAACTCTGCCCCAGGAGGCAATCCAAAGCGATTTGAACGCGTTCATCCAAGAAAATTTTTTTGAGAATGTTGTTGCCGGAGTGCCAAATACGGATGGATTTGTGGGTTGCGGTCGGAGAGCGAATCTATTCCATGAACAGACTGGCTTTCCAATCTTCGCCGTTAAACGGTGAGACCTTGCGCCATTGAATTTGAAGGGCGTCAATGATGGCGCGTCGCCAGTATGATCCAAAGGGACGGTATTGCGACCTCGCCGCGTTCGGTATTTTGTGCAACACTTGCGACTGACATCCCCTCGTACTGAGCCGCTCGGGCATGGCGCATTGTCTCCTTGAAAGCTTGCCAAGGGTAAACTGCAAGATTGCCAGGCATCAACGCTGCCTGTCGTTTTGCAAGATACAGTTTTAATTCCCGTTCGCATCGGTCATGTTCGCGATATTCTACCTTGGGGAGAACATGATGAAAGCTTTGTCGCCAGATACCATTGCACCCCCATTTGCCCGATATTCGCATGGTATCGAAATACCTTCGTCGGCGCGTATTGTTCGGACGTCCGGGCAATTGGGATTGGCTGGCGACGGAAGCGTTCCAGAGGGATCAGAAGCGCAGGCACAGATTTGTTTCGGCAATATCGCGGCAATTCTGGAGGAATCCGGAATGCATGCCGAACATGTCTTTCACCTCAGCGCCTTTGTCACCGACAGGGCGCATATGGCTGGATATATGCGAGCGAGAGATGCGTATTTATCCGCAGTACAAGTGTTGCCGACGTCAACGCTTGTGATTGTATCCGGCTTCACCCGGCCCGAATTCGTGGTGGAAATTGAAGTCTGGGCGGCTTTGGCGCCTTAAGGTTCATCCGAGAATTCTTTTCTTACCAGTTTTTTCAGTGTCCAGACAAAGGAACCACCAAAGAATACGCCTGCGATGCCGACGGTTTCAAATACGGCAGCTCCCTGCGGCATTCCACGATAGACAAGAGCCCCTGCCAATAACGACAAGCCGGCAAAAGAGACGACAAGGCGGAATTGCAACTCCTTCTTGCTCGGGCCGTATTTGTTCATTCCCAACGGGCCTGTTCCGACGGTGCGCGTTCAGGCCATGACAATATCACGCAGAAGAATACTGCATCGGCGGAAGCATTGCTTTGCATCCTGGCTATGAAACTCGTTCTCACAGACTTCCTCCTTCCCGGGACTTTGGTTCCATCGTCAGGCTGTTATCAAACCTATGAGTTAGGTGCATGCCATGTCGCGTCCTCATGGAAAGGACGGGGCAGAAACAATTTTGCCACTACAGACCCCAAATCCAACCCTGTAACCGTCACCCTGTGCGAGACCCGTCAGGATCACGGTATCGGCATCCGAAAGAAAACTACGAGTTTGTCCATCCTTAAGTCGAAGCGGTTCATTGCCCCCCCAACTGAGTTCCAGAAGAGATCCGCGTTGATCTTTCTGGGGACCGGAAATTGTCCCGGATCCCAATAGATCGCCGGCGTTCATAGCACATCCCGAAGACGCATGATGCGCCAACTGTTGCGCTGCTGAATAATACATTTCGCAATAGTTTGTACGTGCAATGACCTCTGGCGCATTCCCTTCGGTTTCGATCAGAACCGATAGGTCTATGTCAAACAGCGTCGGGCCGCCTTCCTTGAGGTAAGGTAGCAATTCATGCTCTTTTGTCGGCGTGGAGGTCCGGAACGGATCAAGCGCTGCGGCTGTCACAATCCACGGGCTGATTGAGGTTGCGAAGGCTTTGGCCTGAAAGGGTCCGAGTGGTTGGTATTCCCAGGCCTGAATGTCCCGCGCGGACCAGTCATTCAGCAGAACATAGCCAAAGATCATCTGATCCGCTTCGGCAACCGTGATCGGCTGACCCATTTGCGTGGACACGCCAACAATTGCGCCCATTTCCAACTCAAAATCCAACCGTTGGCTGGGGCCAAAAACGGGATACTCTGCATCTGGCGCTTTGGTCTGACCCAGTGGGCGCCGGATCTCTGTACCACTTACGACGACTGTGCTGGCACGCCCGTTGTAACCAATTGGAATATGAAGCCAGTTCGGTGGCAGCGCGTTTTCGGCCCCGCGGAACATCGTGCCCACATTGGTTGCGTGATGGCGGTTGGCGTAAAAATCAGTGTATTCCGAAACGACCAGCGGCATGTGCAGGCGCACTTCGCTCATCGGCACAAGATGCGGCGCAACGCGCGCCTGTTCCGGTGCATTCTCGATCAGCAACTCAAAAAGACGATCCCGCAAGACCTGCCATACCTCAGGCCCCAATTCCATAAGATCGTTCCAATAGGGCAAATCGAATATGGGTGCCTCGCTGATGGTGATCAGCCCGGCCGCTTCCAGAGCTGCCATATCAAGGATCTGATCCCCAATCGCAACACCGCACCGCGCATCATGGGGGTCGTTTGAAAAAACGCCATAGGGGAGGTTGTTCAGCGGAAAGTGTGAGTCAGGATCATTTGCACTTGCGACCCAGCTTTTTAACAGAGGCATTAGTCGTCCTTTGGCAGGTGGTCGCGTTTTTTGCGGGCCTGCAGCCAACGAAAGACAACGAAAAGGACGACCATGACGGCGAGTCCGGACAGAAGATCAAAAAGGGCTGTGGTCATAGCTCTGTTTCTATTTCTTACCGGGGCTGCCGTCGAACTTTTTCTCAAGACTCTCCCAGCAATCGATATAGTCATCCTGTAAGGGGGCTTCTTTGGCGGCAAACTCGGTCAGATGCTGGGGAAAGCGTGTCTCGAACATGAACGACATGGTGTTGTCCAGTTTTTCCGCTTTGAGATCCGCGTTTGAGGCACCTTCAAAGGCGTTTTTGTCCGGCCCATGGGGCAGCATCATATTATGCAAAGACATGCCACCTGGCACGAAACCTTTCGGTTTGGCATCGTACTGGCCATATATATTGCCCATCAATTCGGACATAATGTTCTTGTGATACCATGGCGGACGAAAGGTGTTTTCGGCCACCATCCAGCGTTCCCGGAACAGGACAAAGTCGATATTTGCGGTTCCCTCGACGCCCGAAGGTGCGGTCAACACTGTGAATATTGACGGATCTGGGTGATCAAACAACACGGCGCCAACTGGGCAATAGGTACGAAGATCATATTTCACCGGGGCGTAATTGCCGTGCCATGCCACCACATCCAGCGGGCTATGACCGATCTGCGTTTGATGAAACTGACCGGCCCATTTTATGGTCACGGTTGAAGCTATCTCACGGTCCTCAAAGGCGGCGACGGGCGTTTTGAAATCCCGCCGGTTGGCCATACAGTTGGCGCCAATGGGTCCGCGTCCGGGCAGGTCAAACTTCTGGCCGTAGTTTTCGCAAACAAATCCACGCGCCGGGCCTTCAAGAACTTCGACGCGGTAAACCAATCCGCGTGGCAGGATCGCGATTTCCTTTGGTTCCAAGTCCATTACGCCAAGCTCGGTGCAAAAACGCAGCCGACCTTCTTGCGGCACGACCAGTAATTCGCTGTCGGCGGAGTAGAAATAGGACTCCACCATAGACTCTGTGACCAAATAGATATGTGTCGCCATGCCGACCTGCGTATTCACATCGCCTGCCGTGGTCATTGTGCGCATGCCGGTCAACCACGTCAGAGACGCGCCGCTATGCGGCACCGGATCCCACCGATACTGACCCAGAGAAATGATGTCTGAATCGATGTGTGGCGCGGATTTCCAATAGGGCAGATTGATCTTTTCGTAGCGATGGGAATGTTTCACGGAAGGACGAATACGGTAGCACCACGTGCGTTCGTTTTGATGGCTTGGAGCGGTAAAAGCGGTTCCCGAAAGCTGTTCACCGTAAAGGCCGTAATTGCATTTTTGCGGACTGTTCATGCCCTGCGGCAAGGCACCGGGCAGGGCTTCGGTTTCAAAATCGTTTCCAAAGCCGGACATGTATTCATTGGAAATGCCGGAGACCTCTGAGGCTTGCGTCATGCCATTTGAATTTACTTGCCGGTTCATCGTGCGCTCCCTTGCCAAGACTTCGCGTGGTTGTAATAGTTGTTTTTGTAACTAACAAGAGATGCGCATGTCTAGGATCGAAAAAGACGGTTTTGATTTGGAAGATTTCCTGCCTTATCTGCTTAATCAGGCCGCCGAAACCAGCAGTCTGGAGTTTCAGCGTATCTACAAAGACCGCTACGGGATGCTGCGCACGGAATGGCGGGTGCTTTTTCACCTTGGTCTTTATGGGAGCATGACCGCAGCCGACATTGTCAAATCCGCGAAGATCCACAAGACCAAGATCAGCCGTGCGGTCCTGAGGTTGGGGGAGCGCCGCTTTTTGATACGCACACGTGACGTCAAGGATCGCCGTGTCGAGCATCTGAGCCTCACACCACGCGGTCAGGCGGCATATGTGGACCTGCGGGGCGTGGCACAGCGCTATGATGCGACTTTGTGCGCTCAGTTTGATGCCGATGAGTTGGAAGTTCTGCGCAAGGCTTTGCGGGCATTGGCGCAAATGCCGATGGCGCGGGCTGTAAAAGGCCCGTAAAGGGCCTTTCTAGTGGTGCTTCAGCTGCGCTGTTTGCGGCGACGATGACCCCATCCGAGAAGTCCCAGCGCGCCCAAAAGAAGTGGTGCGCTTGCAGGTACTGGCACCTGCGAAATCTCGATCGTCAGCAAGTTGAAGTTGTCTGGATCCGTTGTGAAATCCAGAAATGCCGGGTTGAGTGTATCCCCGGTTGCCAACAGCACACCCGGTGCAAAAAGCTCATCTGAAAGCGCAAGGCCTTGCTGGATCAAACCCTCTCCAACCGGACTGTCTCCAATCTCAGCGCCCTGAATGAAAGCGGCCCCTTCAAACCCGTTGGCTTCGGTGCCTGCGTCATAGATCTCTGCACCTGTGACGCTGATCGTTCTGGCGCCGTTGAAATTGCCCGACGCGTCAAAGAGCTGATACGCAAGGGGATTATCGTTGCCAATGAAGTGGTCGTTCGAGGGCAAGAGCATTGAAAGGAAGGTGAAATAAAGCGCTTCAGTCGCATTGACGCTCAATCTGCCGGATACGCTTTCACCGGGCTGTACCGGGGGAGGGCCAGCGGGTGAACCCAAGACCAGCGGTTGGGAAACTGGATCGATGGCACGCCGTTCGGCCGCAATTTCCGAAGGGTTGCCCGTTTCCGCAATTAATTCCAACCCATCAGTGGCGGTTCCGCCCAGATCAAAGGCATCGAAATTGCCATCATGCAACGCGGTGTACAGCGGCGTGATGGACAAGCCCCCGGTGGCCTGATTGTTTGTCACAGTGATTTTCAAGGTCGTTGCCTGGGCTGAAACGGCGAAGGTTGTGCCAACGGCCGCAAGGGCCAGAGCCAATAGGTTTCGGTTTATAAATCGCATTTTTTACTCCTATGCAATAAGCCTTCCCTGGTGGAAAACTTCGGCACTTTAGGAGCAGGAAATAGTCACGGCGCACTCACACCTGCGTGACACTCTCGTTTCTATTCGTGTTGTGAAAAAAACTGAAATTTCCGTGAGTTGGGCAGTTTAAAAATCGATGGACACACCTGGGAGTTCCAGCGCTTTCATCAAGTCGCGCAGCTCTTGTCGTGCCGCCACATTTGAAATGTTCAGTTGTTTGACGCCGATGTCCTTGAGGTCAAGCAGCGTCAACCCGCGCGGGAACAGTTCGCGAAACACGACGCGCTCCGAAAAACCGGGTGCGATGCGAAAGCCAATACGCTTGGACAGGTTTTTTATCGCACGCTCCATCTTTTCCTTGTTGACCATGCGTTGTGCGCCCATGCGATTGCGCACGACGATCCAATCAATGGGGGCAAGCCCTGCCTGCGCGCGTAACTGGCGCGCATTCCAAACCATTTCGGAATAAACCGATGGTCCCAGAATCTGGTCGCCGGAGGAATCTGTCCTTGCCAAAAGGTCAAAATCCACAAAGCTGTCATTGAGTGGTGTGATCAATGTGTCCGCCAGTGAATGTGCAACTTGGCTCAGCCTCGTGTGTGATCCGGGGCAATCGATCAGAATGAAATCATTGTCCGGTTCCAGCGATGCAACTGATGCTGACAGGCGATGATCATAGATGTTTTCGCCGGGTTTCAGGCTGTCGGCCGAGATTTCGGGCAACTCGTGCGTGTGTGGGCTGGCAAGCGTGATCCCGGATTTTTCAAGAAACGCCTTTCTGTTTTCCGTATAGCGCCCAAAGGTGCGTTGGCGCAGATCCAGATCAAGTGCGCTGACCTTGTGACCCATCCGGACCAGCGCCGTCGCCACATGCATGGACACAGTAGACTTCCCAGCGCCGCCTTTTTCATTACCGACGACGATGATATGCGCCATTTGCCTGATCCTTTGCCCAGCGGCTTTGTACCGCCTTCTATTGCGCGAGACTATATGTGGGGTTTAGGGGTTTGGGAAGGTGTGTTACGTTCGATCGTCGTCTAAATGTCGCGAAAACCAGAAGCCAGTAATCAGAGGGTGATTGTGCATCGGCACCCCGGTCCCTGAAGGTCTAACGCCGCAATTTCGCTTGATCCGCTTCCAGAAATCCTTGCACGCACATGCCGTAGTCAACGCAGGCGTTCCAAATTCATTTTGCATTTTGGGAGCCTGTTGCCTTCGGGTGCTTGCGGCGCGTGACGGCCCTGCAAAAGAGTAAGCCGGCGCAGGGATGGAACTGCCTATGACTTTCAAAGGACGCTTTGTCGAAAAGGTTACTGGACGGGCTGGTGCCCATCAGTGTTCTATCTTTGACGGAAGCAGGAGTGCGGAATGCGAAAAAGGATATTTTTTCTACTGGTAGTGCTGTTGGCGAGTTGGTTTCCGCTTTTGGCCGCGGCCGATGATACATGCGGCGCTGCGGAGATACCCTGCAGCGTGTCTTTGGGAACGTACCATATGATAATGCCTCAGGCAGAAACGCCAAAGGGCATCGTGATGCATTTGCACGGGGGCGGGGCGACAGGTCAGGGAATGCTCAAATCCGGTATGGCCCGTACGGCTGTGGCACGTGGATATGTTTTTGTCGCGCCAACCGGGTATCATCCGAATGCTCGGTATAAGCGTAACTGGTCGGTACGTGCGGGGACGATGCGCTTTGATCGAGATGACGCTGCATTTCTGAAAGACGTGCTGGAGGACGTGCGCAGCCGACCAGCTTTAGGCGCTGTGCCATTGCTGTTGAGCGGATTCTCACGCGGCGGTTCGATGGTCTGGGATATTGCGTGCCAAAGCCCAAGCTTTGCGGAAGCTTATGCTCCTATGGCCGGTGCATTCTGGGATGACCTTCCAGATTCCTGTGAAGGCCCGGTCAAACTTTTTCATACGCACGGCTGGAATGATCGCACGGTGCCGCTTGAAGGGCGTTCCTTTGGCGGTGGTACGGTTGTGCAGGGCGATGTCTGGGCATCGTTGAAACTTTTGCGCGAAACCAATGGGTGCGACAAACGTCAGCCAGAACGCAGCAGCTTCGAGGGGGAATACTGGCTGCGCCACTGGACTGATTGCACCTATGGGCAGATAGAGCTCTTGCTGCATCAGGGAGGTCACGGCGCGCCGAAGGGCTGGTCAGCGCGGATGCTCGATTGGTTCGAACAGTAAATCATCCCGAGCATTGGCTGGGGCATTTGTGGTCACGGACAGGCGCGAACTGGCGTGCTGGAGCCATCGCCAACGTAAAACTGCCAGGCAATCGTCTATATGGTTGTGTTCACGGGTTTGCCTGGCATGCAGCGCATAAACACAAAAAAAGGCCGCTCCTGAAGGAGCGGCCCATGTCGATTAAGCAAGGTGTGTGGCTTAGAAGCCCAGACCTGCATATTTGTTTTTGAACTTGGAAACGCGCCCACCGGTATCCATCAGACGCGATGTGCCGCCTGTCCAGGCGGGGTGCACGGAAGGGTCAATATCGAGCGACAATTGATCGCCTTCTTTGCCCCATGTTGATTTCATTTCCACGATGGTGCCATCCGTCATTTTGACGTTGATCGTGTGATATTCGGGATGTGTATCGGCTTTCACAGGGTCAGCTCCTTACGCGTCTTTGGCCGCGAGCGGCTTGTAGTTGGAATTCTCGGTGATACGTGCGGATTTACCGCGACGGCTGCGCAAGTAGTACAGCTTGGCGCGACGCACACGACCGCGACGCACAACTGTGATGCTGTCGATGTTGGTGGAATGCAGCGGGAACACACGTTCCACACCTTCGCCAAAGGAAATCTTGCGAACTGTGAAGGAACCGGCGATGCCCTTGCCGTTGTTGCGCGCGATGCACACACCTTCGTAGTTCTGCACACGCGTGCGCGTGCCTTCGGTCACTTTAAAGCCCACGCGGACTGTGTCGCCGGCGCGAAAATCGGGGATCTCTTTCCCCAGAGCGGCGATTTGTTCCGCTTCAATCTCTGCAATCAGGTTCATCTGATCGTCTCCTATGATGCTCGTGGTTTGTTCCACGAAGTTTTCCGCGTTTCAGAGCTTCCGGTCTGTGGTCGGGTCCGCATGTCGCGCCCGCCGGGAGGGTTCAAACGTCGTTACTTAGTTCGTCGTCCCGCACACGCAGAACGATCCGGGGCCGCAATAGCGATTCCGAACTCGCGCGGTATAGGCGCAAATGAAAAGCGGATCAAGAGGTGCCGTTCAGCAGGCGAATGGCGGCTTTGCTATATAATTGACGATCTGTTCGGCCATGCTAGCCTGATGCCATTGACGCATGAGGAGCTACTGAAAGTGAACCACCAGCAGGTTATTCAAACGATTGCGGATGCGACAATCAAGGTGCCTGCCATCCGGGCGCTGTTTCTGAGTGGTAGCTACGGGAACGGGATGGCTGACGCTTTCAGTGATATTGATTTCGTATTGGTCTCGCCAGAGGGTGCAACCGACAATATCGCAACGCTATGGCGCGAGGCTATTGAGCAAACGGGCGAAATCGTTCTGTGGTGGGATCGAAACTCTGTTCCGGTGCTCATCAACGCCATCACCCAAGACTGGACCCGCACGGATGTCATCATTTTGAAACCAGAGCAAATGGGCTCACAGGTGCAGAGCGCCTTGAAACCATTGTTCGACCATGATGATGTTTATGGCGGCTTGGCGGAAAGGGCAGTGAATACTTCTCCTGATCTTGCCAAAACCCTTCATCAGTTCGAAGAATTCATCAGGATCCTCGGCCTGCTCCATCTTGCAGCGGGTCGGGAAGAGTACATCAACGGCGTTCTGGGGGTCTTTCATCTGCGTAACTTGTTGGTCGAACTGATGATCGCCGAAACAAACGCGCCTGACCGTGGTGGTGTCCTTCATCTTAACCGCCTTATCACCGATGAACAGAAAGCTGTCTTGGTCTCCCTTCCGCCAGCCGTTGTAGATCGTGACGCAATGATTTTCGCCCATCTTGCCTATGCAGAAGCCTATTTTCCGCGCGCCCGAAAGAGAGCGTCTCATCTTGGCTTGGTGTGGCCCGAAAAGTTTGAGGCCGCAACATGGGCAAAACTCCGCCAAACTTTGGCAATTGACCGCCCTTATGCCCCTGCATGATTTACCCGTTCAAGGAGCTTGCAGGCGTTGTCCGTTGCCGCGTGCTAATTTACTTGGAATGACGAGAGGCCCATGTGTAAAGCGAACGTCGTACTGAAAACCATCAAGTTTCGCGCCATCGCGAAGGGTCGGTCAGGAGTATTGAAATCGGTACATTTTACTGGCGTTTGAAATTAGGGGCGGCATTGTTCCACGACTTGAAAGGATGCTGACGCGCCGGATCACTTTGGACGGCACGCGTACCAGCTGTTATCTTGGCTCAGTCTTCATCGCAGAATTTTTTCCATAGATCGGGACGGCGGTGTTGGGTCAACGCTTCTGACCGCGCGCGGCGCCATTGTGCGATCTCGGCGTGGTTGCCTGACATCAAGACATCCGGTATGGCGCGCTCTTCCCAAAGTGCCGGTCGGGTGTATTGCGGGTGTTCCAGCAGTCCGTTTGTGTGGCTTTCTTCAACGGTGCTTTCGGCGTTTCCCAAGACGCCAGGTAACAATCGCACAGTAGCATCCAACATTGCTTGGGCGGCCAATTCACCTCCGGTCATAACAAAATCCCCCAGAGAGACTTCGGTCACGCCAAAATCCTCCAGCACGCGTTCGTCCACGCCCTCAAAACGCCCACACAGCAGGGTGACACCGTCACAGCGCGCCAGATCCTGCGCCATCGCCTGATCAAACCTGCGTCCACGCGGTGACATGTAAAGAATGGGCCAGCGCCCGCGTGCGTGGGTCTGTGCCTCGACCAGCGCCGGGCCAACGACATCGGCGCGCAACACCATGCCTGCGCCACCACCCGCAGGTGTATCATCTACATTCCGGTGCTTCCCGATCCCATATTCGCGCAAATCGTGGGTGTGCAACTGCCAGCGACCGTCCTGCAAGGCTTTTCCGGTCAATGACGCACCTAAAACGCCGGGGAAAGCGTCCGGAAACAGGGTCACGATGCGCGCCTGCCACACACCCGCCAATTCCTCGCCGGTTTCCATGAGGGAACGGGGTTTCAAGGTCGGGCGTATCGATTTTCGACCAAAGGACTTGGGCGTATCCGTCATGGTTTTCTGTTCCATCTGCTGGGCGTGGTCGGCGTCGTGATTTGACTGCGGCGGTGGGTTTAGACTTGGTCCAGTATACTATTGGCTTTATTTTTACGCAGACCACTGCTCAAAAAAGCCCCTCGGGCGGATCTGCAATGATGCGCTGTGTGCTCAGATCGACGGTGGGCACAGCGGCGCGTGTAAAGGGCAGCAGAACGGTTTCGGATGATCCGGGACGTTGAATGTCGAGAAGGTCGCCTGCGCCGTGATCCAGTACGTTCTTGACAGAGCCCAAAAGTGTGCCCCCCGCATCCAACACCTGCAAGCCAATCAAATCCGCGTGGTAATATTCGTCATCCGGGAGCGAAGGTAGTTGATCGCGCCGGGCAAACAATTGGGTGCCTTTCAGCGCGTCGGCCTCTTCCTTGCTCGCCACCTCGGCAATGCGTGCGACAAACCCGTTTTTTGCCGGTCGAATGAGGGCCAGATGGAACGCCCTGCCACCATCCTCATCACCCAGCGGGCTGTAGGTCTCAATGTCTTCCGCAACGGCGCAAAAGCTCTTGATCCGGATCTCGCCGTGCACGCCGTAAGACCCCCCAATGGCCCCGACACAAATCCTGTCTTCCCTCATTCCTCTGCCCCCAGGCAAATACCGTCTGACATTTCACCACCTCGATCAATACAGGTGTCGCGTTGTAGTTCACGCGCAAAAATGATCCCAGACACAAAAGCAATCCCGATCAGGATCAAGGTTCGGATCGGTCTGAACATCCTGGCTCCTAATCAACAGTGAAAAAAGGCGCTGTACCCATGAAAGAGCGCAGCGCCAATCTTGTCCAGCCCGGCGAGCAGGCCATCTCAAAAGAACCGATTATTCGGCGCTTGCTTCTTCTGCGGGTGCAGCGGACTTGGCGGCTTTTTCTTCTGCGCGCTCCTGGGCTTTCTTGCCGGGCGTGCCTTTGTTTGGGTTGTTGCGCTCGGTTTTCTCTTTCAAACCAGCGGCTTCCAACATACGCGCCACACGCTCTGTCGGCTGTGCGCCCTGGCCCAGCCAATGCTGAACCCGCTCCACGTCCATTTTCACACGCTCTTCGCTGTCTTTTGGCAGCAGCGGGTTATACGTCCCCAGTTTTTCGATGAAGCGGCCATCGCGTGGCATGCGGCTGTCAGCTGCAACGATACGGTAAAACGGGCGCTTTTTGGAGCCGCCGCGGGCGAGACGAATTTTCATAGCCATGATGTATTTCCTTTTGCGTTCATTGGGTAAGGTGGGCTTCAGGCCACCTTATTTTTGATGTTGATGGTGGTGCTGAATGACTTCAGCGATGATGAAGTTGAGGAACTTCTTGGCAAATTCCGGGTCCAGATCGGCCCGATTTGCCAAATCTTCGAGCCGTTCGATCTGCGCAGCTTCACGCGCAGGATCGGACGGGGGAAGGTCGTGGTTGGCTTTGAGTTTCCCCACCGCCTGCGTGTGTTTGAACCGCTCGCCTAGCGTATAGACGAGGATCGCATCAAGCCGGTCAATGGAGGCGCGGTGCTCCTTGAGAACCTCCGCGGCGCGCTGCTCGGTATCACTCATGACAGGCCTCCAATACAGGCAAACCGGCGCTGCACAGCCTGTGCACAGCCTGTACACAAGCTGTACACCGATGCTGTGCACATCCTGAAAACCAAATCAGTCAATCGCCCATCCTTTCGGTTTGAACAGCGGATCAGCGTAATGGCTGATTTCCATGTCGATGCCATGCGCCAACTGCGTTCCGGCCAGAGCTTCCGGCGCGGGGTGACGATAAACGGAATCATTGCCATCAATGGTGAGGGCCTCGGCGTCCTTCACCGCGCCCAACCGTTCAGCCAGCCGGATGCTGTCAAGGTTCTTGGGGTCAATGTAACTTACGGCGGTTTTCCAACCCTTATGCCCATAAAGATACTGACGCACCGCATGGGTCGCCTCCAGCGCATAACCCTTGCCGTTCTTGTCCGGCCAGATCACCCAGGCGATTTCCGCCTCCGGCCATTTCGCCGGTTTCCATGCCCCGGCCATGCCATAAGTCTCGTCGGTGTCGCGATCATGGATCATCCACATGCCATAACCCCGGATCTGCCAATGGCCGATTTCGGCGGCATAAAGCATCCATGTCTCATAGGCGTTCAGCGGCCCGCCCATGAAACGCGCGCGGTAGCTGGTGAAGGTCGCCTGAAAATCCGGGTAGTCCTCGGGCTCCGGGCCACGCAGGATCAGACGCTTGGTCTCGAGGGTGGGAATCAACTTGCTCATGCGGCGTGCCTCACATGACGAAAGACCAGAACATCCTTTTCCGAATTCGGGATTTGCGCTGTTTCATCCCGTGTCGCCCCCAACCGTTCAGCCAACGCAATCGAGGCCGCGTTGGGTGCGTCCACATAGCTGACGATGGTGTCCCATTTCAGCACGTCCCACGCCCGCGCGATGCAGGCCTCAGCCGCTTCAAACGCAATGCCCTGACCCTCAGAGGCAGTATCAAACAGGATCCAGCCGACTTCCTTTTCCGGCCAGCCGTGCGGGAACCAATGCCCCACAATGCCCAGCGGTGCATCTGAGCCTTTGAGAGTAACGATATACATGCCAAATCCACGGATCGCCCAATGCCCGAATGCCGTGCCAAAGGTATTCCACGCCTGCCGTGCGGTCATCGGCCCGCCCACGTATCTGGATCGGTCTGACTGGTAA
The DNA here is from genome assembly GCA_033344815.1 of Paracoccaceae bacterium. NCBI lineage: Bacteria > Pseudomonadati > Pseudomonadota > Alphaproteobacteria > Rhodobacterales > Paracoccaceae > Paracoccaceae bacterium. The sequence continues at coordinate 3,633,919 of JAWPMR010000001.1, forward strand.
AACGCCATGAACGCCCCGGCATCCGAGGGTTTTGGACCGCGCAGGATCAAACGGGTGGTTTCCAATGCGGGGATGGCAGCGCTCACAGGGTCACCGCCTTTGGGTCGGGGTGACGATAGACCTGCATTGTGCCATAGACAGGATGCTCGAAATCCTTTGTCTCGCGCTGGGCTCCCATGGCTGTGGCCAGGCGAATGGAGGCGGCGTTTGCCGGGTCAATCGAGCTGATCAGCGTGGTCATGCCCAGCGTATCATAGGCATAGCGCCGTGCCGCAAGGGCAGCCTCAAGCGCATAACCCTGACCATTACCGGCCCAGAGCATCCAGCCCACTTCGGGTTCCGGCCAGTCAAGCGGCGCGTGCAGGCCAATAAGGCCAATTGCACCGGGCGTGTCGCGGCGTTCGACCATCCAGCGCCCGAAACCGCGCAACTGCCAATGGCCAAGCACCTCGGCAGTGTACCGCCAGACCTCAAAATCCCGCAAAGGTCCCCCGACGAAACGCGCGGCCTCGCTGCCATAGAACGCAGCAAACCCGGCAACGTCGCCTTGCGCGGGGGCACGCAGGATCAAACGATCCGTGGTTATGGTGGGGATCGGCGTCACGGCTACATCAGGCCCAGATCAGCGGGGCTTTCGCCTTCCAGCACGGGGCGCGTGAAGTGGCGGTCATAACGGCGGATACACCCTGTGCGCTCGGAATGGGCGTATGTGGCGATGCAGGCGGGATCGCTCGCCATGGCGACGCGATATTCTTCATAGGCTGCAAGCGAGGGGAAGCTGAAACCGCACCATGCCAGATCGGAGGGTCCTTCCGAGGGCAGCCAGTAGCCGTGATGCGTGCCGCCCATGCGGTTGATGTTGTGAATCCAGGCCTTGGCGTAGATTTCAAAATCCGCGACTTTCGCAGGGTCAATCTCGTATTTCAGGAAACAGGTGATCATGCGGGTACTCCGGCTGCGGTAAGCTCAAATCCAAAGACGTCGCGGCTGTGACCATCCGGGAAGGCGTCGCGGCGCAGTTTTTTGCCGCCGAGCCGTTCCACCAGACGCAGGGCTGCTGCGTTTGTGTCACGCACATGAGTTTCGACGCGCTGCCAGCCCAAGGCATCGCGGGCATAGGCCAACACCGCGCGCGCCGCCTCGGATGCGTATCCCTTGCCGCGTTCGGTGCCAAGCAACCACCAGGTCAGCTCATGGCTGGGCCAGCCGTTCCAATGCACGATCCCGCAGCCGCCCACGGGTTTTTGGCTGTCACGCTCGATCACGACAAACTTGCCGAAACCATTCATCTGCCAATGTCCGATGTCCGCGGCCAGTCGCACGTTGGCCTGATCAGGCCGCAGAGGTCCGCCATAGAAATACCCATCACCGGTCTGCGCATCAAAGAAATCCGCATAGAGTTGCGCGTCCGCGCGACAAGGGCCGCGCAGCACAAGGCGCTGTGTCTCAAGGACAGGTATATCCAGAGCTGGTGTGGTCATTTTTTCTTGCCGAACCCTGACAGACCGGGGGGCAGGGCCATGCCGCCCCCGCCCATACCACCAAGACCGCCGGGCAGCTTGCCGCCCATGGCTTTGGCGGCGGCTTCAAGCTGTTTGGGATCCATCTGGGACGGGTCCATGCCGGGCATACCGCCCTTGCCCATCATGCCCTTCATCGCCTGTTTCATCATGCCGCCTTTGCCCATTTTGCCCATCTTCTTCATCATGTCGCCCATCTGGCGCTGCATTTTCAGAAGCTTGTTGAGCTCGGAGACCTCCATGCCCGCCCCCTTGGCGATCCGCTTTTTGCGGCTGGCCTGCAGGATCTGCGGATTGGCGCGTTCCTTTTTGGTCATGGATTGGATCAGGGCAATCTGGTGTTTCAGAACCTTGTCGTCGAACCCTGCGTTTTCCACCTGTTTGGCCATTTTACCCATGCCGGGCATCATGCCCATCATGCCCTGCATGCCGCCCATCTTGATCATCTGTTCAAGCTGCATCTTGAGGTCGTTCATGTTGAACTGACCTTTGGCCATGCGCTTCATCATGCGCTCGGATTGCTCGATTTCGAGCGTTTCCTGCGCTTTTTCGACCAATGCGACGATGTCGCCCATGCCCAGAATCCGGCCCGCGATGCGTTCCGGCTCAAAGGTTTCAATGGCGTCCATCTTTTCGCCGAGGCCGACGTATTTGATCGGCTTGCCCGTGACTGCGCGCATCGAGAGCGCCGCACCGCCGCGCCCGTCGCCATCCATTCGCGTCAGAACCACGCCGGAAACGCCGATCTTGTCGTCAAATTCGGTGGCCACATTGACCGCGTCCTGCCCGGTCAGACCATCCACCACCAGCAGCGTTTCGCGTGGGTTGGCCACATCGCGCACCGCAGCGGCCTGCGCGATCAGTTCCGCGTCAATGTGCAAACGGCCCGCCGTATCGAGCATATAGACGTCATAACCGCCCAGACCCGCTTGGGTTTTGGCGCGCTTGGCGATGGCAACGGGGTCTTCGCCTTTGACGATGGGCAGGGTGTCGACGCCGATTTGTACGCCCAGGATCGCCAGCTGTTCCATCGCGGCGGGGCGGTTGACGTCAAGCGAGGCCATCAGCACGCGTTTGCCGTCGCGATCCGTGAGACGCTTGGCGAGTTTCGCGGTGGTCGTGGTTTTCCCCGAGCCCTGAAGGCCGACCATGAGGATCGGCGCGGGCGGATTGTCGATCTTCAGCGCACCCGGCTCGCCTTCGCCTGTGAGCACGTCGATCAGCGCATCATGCACGATCTTGACGACCTGTTGGCCCGGCGTGATGGATTTGGTGACGGCCTGACCGGTGGCTTTTTCCTGCACGGCTTTCACGAAATCGCGCGCCACGGGCAGGGAGACGTCGGCCTCCAGCAGCGCCACGCGGACCTCGCGCAGGGCCGTTGTCACGTCCTCTTCAGAGAGCGCGCCTTGTTTTGTCAGCCGGTCAAAGACGCCAGAGAGGCGTTCAGAGAGATTTTCAAACATGGGCCAGGGCCCCCTTCGATTGTCGGTTGCATCACCCCATGATGTAGGGCCTGCGCAGGTCATTCACAAATGCCCTTGTCCGTGCGTGCGCGGGCAAAACCGGATGGTCTGTGACGAACCCTGTGCGGAGCAGGGTCAAAACCAAACAGTTCTGCCCCCGTGGGCGCGACGCGCTGACGGAGGGCGATCCCGGGAAACATCCCAAAGGACCGGAAGATCAAAGCTTCCGGGATTTCAGCAGCATTTAAGTCGCTGGCGAACCTGAGTCAAGCCGTTTGAAAACGCGTTCCTCCAGCGCCTTGACGTGTTCTTCGAGGTGGCGGAAGCGCCGCTCGATTTCGTCGCTGGGCATGAAGGCCGTGCGCGAGGCGTCTTCCACCAGATTGCCCAGCACTTGAACAAAGCCCGGATCATCGCGCAGCCGCATGTTCACCATGCGCATCAGATCGTGGTGTTCGGTCGCGGTTCTCAATGTGAGGTTTGGCAGCGGCATCGTTGTCTCCTGTGCATACCCGATATTCGTGTTGCGATTTGCGTATCAGAACGTATTGCGAATAGAAAGCCCATTCTTATATCCGTTGTAACACGAAACGCATTGCAAAACGCAATGCATTCCACTGGATCGTGTTGGTAAATGTTTAAGGAGATAGCAATGAACTATGCAGACGTGGAAAACTTTAACGTCGATGAGACAGCGCCGCTGATTTACATGATACATATCGATAAGGGAGAGACGCGCGATTTATTCATCGGCTCTGCTGCGCGGGGCAGTGATTTGCCACGCCAGGGGCAACTCTGGGCAGCAGAGTCGCTGCTTCAGAGCGACCCGCCCTATCCGGATTGGTTCTTTCGATGCGAACGCGTGCATTTCGCCATGGCAGAAGCCTCGCTGCTGGACCACCCGATCAAGCTGCTCCTGTTGGGAAACACGTTGCTGTCGCAGCTGGAAACAAAGCGCAGAAAACTGGAGCAGACGATGCGCCCGTCGCTGAACGTCTGCCTGCCAGATGAAACAAGCTCCATGATCGCGCGCCTCAGGATGCTCCGGTTCAAGGCGCTCGACGATTTTCGAAAGGCTGAAAGCCCCAAGGCGTTACGCGCACAAGTACCGCACCGTTGGAATGCGGCCTGCGAAGGCTACGCGGATATGAAGAGCATCAGCGTCAAGGAGGCCGAGCAAAGGCTCAAACGCAAGTTCGCGATTTTCTAGCGATGCGGGGCAGTTGTTTTTGGGCTGCTGCCCCGCATGATTTGCGCTCAGGCCGCGAGCGCGGCAATCCCGGCGTGGGCCTTGGCCATGGCTTTGTCAGAATTCGCCATCACCTGATCCGCCGCCACGATTTCAACGTCCGAAATACCGATGAATCCCATGATATGACGCAGATACCCGGAGGCAAAATCAATTTCTGAACCCACGGGCGTGCCGCCAGTGGCCAGGGCAATCACCGCGCGTTTGCCGTCCAACAGGCCCTTGGGGCCGTTTTCGGTATAGGCAAAGGTCACGCCTGCTCGTGCGATCAGATCAATCCAAGCCTTGAGAGCAGCGGGCACGCCAAAGTTATAGACCGGCGCGCCGATGACCAGAATGTCAGCGGCCTTTATCTCGGCAATCAACTCATCCGACAGCGCCAGCGCCTGTTGCTGGGCGGGCGTGCGCTGATCGACAGGTGTGAAATTGGCGTTGACCCAGGTCTCGTTGATCTGGGGCAAGGCGTCGCTCAGATCGCGCCGCAGGACCGTGCCGTCGAATTTGTCGACAATGCGCGCCGTGAGGTCGCGGGTGGTGGAGCCTGTGTGACGGGCGGAGGCATCAATGTGCAAAATGGTCTTGGTCATGTCGGATGTCCTGTTATCATTTGGGTGGATGTTTCCTGCCATGAACGTGGGGCATTGCATTATCGAACACAATTGGCGATATGTAACAACTGGTGTGCGCTTGTGCACATCCTGGAGCACGGAAGTGTGGCATGGACAATTGGGACGAAATCAAAACCGCCTATCAGGTCGCCCGCATGGGCACTGTCAGCGGGGCCGCGGATGTGTTGGGCGTACATCACGCCACGGTCATCCGCCATATTGATGCATTGGAAAAACGGCTGGGCGTCAAACTGTTTCAACGTCATGCGCGCGGCTATACGGCCACGGAGGCCGGGCAGGATCTGTTGCGCGTCGCGCAGGCCACGGATGATCAGTTCAGCCAGTTGGCCGGACGCATCAAGGGGTTGGGCAATGAGGTGTCGGGCGAGTTGGTCGTGACCTCCCTGATCAGTCTCGCCCCCCGCATGGTGCCGCTTTTGGTCAGGTTCCAGAACAAATACCCTGATGTGGTGGTGCGGTACCTGACCGGCGACCGGCTGTTTCGTCTGGAATACGGCGAGGCCCATATTGCGGTCCGCGCCGGGTCCGCGCCGGATCAGCCCGACAATGTGGTGCAGAGTTTTCACCACCAGCAAATCGGGTTGTTTGCCACCAAATCCTACCTGCGCGAGTATGGGATGCCCCAAAGTCTGGAAGATTTTGCCGATCACCGGTTTGTCGGGCATGACAGTGACACAAGCCGCGCGCCTTTCAATCGCTGGCTGCGCGCGCATATTCCGGCAGCCTCTCTGACCTTTCGGTCTACCGATACCCATGCCCTCGAAGAAGCGGTTAAAGCCGGCGCAGGCATCGGTTTCCTGCCGCTGGTGGAGGCCCGCAAGAACATCGATCTGGTGGAGGTATTTGAGCGACAGGAGGCCTGGTCCGCGCCGCTCTGGCTGGTGACGCATGTGGATCTGCACCGCACGACAAAGGTGCAGGCGTTTCTGACCTTCCTCAAGGACGCCTCAAAGGACTGGACGCGATGAGTCCGGACAGGCAGGGGCATCTGGCGATGCTGACATTTTCTGCCCTGGTGGCGGGATCTTTCGCGCTGGGCGCGCAGGCGGCGAATGAAATTGACCCGGTTGTGCTGAACGCCGTACGCTTTGTGATGGCGGCGGCGGTGATCGGTGCCGTGGCTGCAGTGACCACGGGTCTGCCCCGCGCAGCCTTTCAGGCACCCTGGCGGTACGTGGTATTGGGCGCGTCTTTCGTGCTGTATTTTGTGCTGATGTTTGAAGGGCTGAAGACGGCGGCGCCGGTGAGTGCGGCGGCAGTGTTTACCCTGACCCCGGTGATGGCGGCGGGTTTTGGCTGGCTGCTGTTGCGGCAGATCACCACGCCGCGCATGGCGCTTGCGCTGACGATTGGTGCTGCGGGCGCTTTATGGGTGATTTTTCGCGCCGATCTCGCGGCGTTGCGGGCCTTTGAGGTCGGGCGCGGCGAATTGATATTCTTTGTTGGCTGTATTGCGCATGCGTTTTACACGCCGATGGTGCGCAAACTGAACCGGGGCGAACCGGCCGTGGTCTTTACCTTTGGGGTTCTGGTCGCGGGGGCGGCCCTGCTGATCCTTTATGCTTGGTCCGACATCTGGGCAACCGATTGGGCGGCGCTGCCCGCCATCGTCTGGATTACCCTGCTCTATATATCCATCTTTGCATCCTCGGCGACCTTCGTGCTGTTGCAATTTGCCTCGCTGCGTCTGCCAAGCGCCAAGGTCATGGCCTATACCTACCTCACGCCAAGCTGGGTGATCCTGTGGGAAATGGCGCTGGGCAATGGCGCGCCGGGTCTGGTCATTCTGGGGGGTGTGGCTCTGACCATTCTGGCGCTTTTGCTGCTGTTGCGGGACGACAGCGCGCCGCTGGTGGAACCAAAACCGCAGAACGCGCGTTAACCTGTCACACCAAAGAGAGGGAAAACAAAATGCGTAGTATTATTTATCTGGTCGGTCTTGTGGTAGTTGTGATGGCCGTGATCAATCTGGCCACCTGATACCCCCTGCGCCCTTCAGGCGCTTTCTTCTGGCAGTTCGGAGGCGAGAAATCGCTCGAAATCATCGAGATGAACCGGTTCGAACTGCCCGAAGCCCTGCATCCAGACCGAGGCTGTGCGCAGGGCGTCCGGCTCCAGTTTGCACCATTTCACGCGGCCACGTTTTTCCTGAGAGATCAGACCGGCGGCCGTGAGGACACCAAGATGTTTCGAAATCGCGGCCAGTGACATCTGAAACGGCTCGGCCACGTCGGTCACGGCCATATCATCCTCCAACAACAAGGTCAGAATGGCGCGCCGGGTCGGGTCGGCGAGGGCTGCAAAGGTCTGATCGAGTGTCCGCGACATGCCCCGATATAGCGTCGCCCCGCACAGAGGGGAAGTGGGTCAGCCATAGGGGTGATGATGGGTTTGGGAGGGCAGAGTGAGTTTATAACGTGTGTGCTCAGCCTCCGTCAGACCGATGTCGCGCGCCAGATGTGCGTTGAGGCGGCGAATGTGCAGGCCTTTGGGAGCGGGTTTGATGCGCCTGAACACCTTCAGAACCCAATATTTGAGTGACTTTTTCGCAATAAAATTTTGATCGCCCACGAGCGGTATATCGGTCATTGTTCGTTCCTTGGTTGATGTTTGACTGAAACATTCCACGAAAACGACGCCGAAATCAAAATCAATTGCTTGACAGAGCATGTGCGAAAAATGCACATAACCCTATGTCCCGTACATTACCCCCGCTGAATGCCCTGCGCGCTTTTGAGGCCGCCGGACGTCATGAAAGCTTTTCCCGCGCGGCGGAGGAATTGGGTGTGAGCCACTCGTCCATCAGCCGCCATGTGCGCGGGTTGGAGGATCGCCTGAACCGACAGTTGTTCCGCGATTTGCCGCGTGGCCTCGTTCTGACACAGGACGGCGTTGCCTATCTGGCGGATGTGACCCCGGCCCTGGATGCCATTGCCGACGCCACGGAGCAACTGACCGAAAGCCCCGCCGGTACGGTAAGCGTGAACAGTGAACCGCTCTTTGCGGAACGCTTCATCATTCCACGACTGGCCCGCTTTCAAAAAGCCTATCCGGATGTGGAAGTCAGGCTGGATGCGTCATCGCGGCTTGCGGATGTGGAACGCTATGAAGCCGATATCGCCATTCGCTTTGCGCATAGTGGCCGGTTGGATGTGCCTTGCGATCTGTTGAGTTCGGCGCTGATCTACCCCTATGCAGCACCGGATTTCATTGGCAAGCAGATCGCTCAGCCAGCGGATTTGTTGACACAGCCACTGCTGCGCGACCGGATTGGCAACATCTGGAAACCCTGGTTCGCGGCGGCAGGTGTGGTGGCAGATGACCTGCCGGAAAAAGGTTGGCGGCTGAAATTCCCGCTGGCCTATGAGGCGGCCTTGAACGGGTTGGGCGTTTACCTCAGTTCGTCCGAATGCGTGTCTTTGGACGTGGCGCAGGGGCGTCTGGTGCGGTGCTTTGACATTGGCATCCGCGATGGCGCGTTTTTCCTCGTCTATGGAAGCCGGGTGATGCGGCGCGCGGCGGTGCGCCAGTTTCGCGCCTGGTTACTGGATGAAGCACGGCCGTTTCGCGACGCGGAGGCTGGCGCGTGAAAAATCAACCAGATGGTTGAATATGCTTTTAGAGGCTTTTCCGCCGACAAGGGGCCTGCGACATGTTGCAACGGATGTTTTGAGAATGCTTGAAGTCGATTAATATCAAAGGCTTATTGGGTTCCTGGCCGCTGCACCTGATCGGTTGACTCACGCCCCCCTGCGCAATAGCACAGGCGCAACCATCCAGAGGGGTGTTTTGACGTGACAGAGAGTGACCAAAAGCAGCGCTTGGAGCAGCTTGAGGCCAAGATCGCAGCGGCAAAACAGGCGCAAGCACCAAAACCCCGGTCGGATGAACACTATTCTCAGGCGCAACATGCCTGGCGGATGGTGATCGAACTTGTAGCCGGTCTCGGGATCGGTTTTGGCATCGGATACGGGCTGGACTGGCTCTTTGGGACAATCCCGATCTTTCTGGTGCTGTTTACGATGCTGGGTCTGGCGGCCGGAGTGAAAACGATGCTTCGCTCCGCGCAGGAGATGCAGGAAAACAAGATGGCCCAGGAGGCCGAAACGAAAGACGGGGAGCCCTGAGAATGGCGACAGATGCAAGCGAAGAAGGCGGTCTGGTTTTCCACCCGATGGACCAGTTCATCATCCAGCCTTTGTTTGGAGAGGGTGCCATTGCCTGGTACACGCCGACAAATGCAGCGCTCTGGATGGGACTTGCCATCGTCGCCGTGATCCTTCTGATGGTTGTAGGCAGCTCCAAACGCGCCGTCGTGCCCACGCGCAGCCAGTCGGTTGCTGAACTGGCCTACGGTTTCATCTACAAGATGGTCGAGGACATTTGTGGCAAGGAGGGGCTCAAGTATTTCCCCTATATCATGACGCTGTTCATGTTCATTGTCTGCGCCAACTTCCTCGGTCTGATCCCCACAGCCTTTACGCCGACGTCGCATTTCGCTGTGACGGTTGTGATGGCGATGGCAGTGTTCCTGACAGTCACCATTCTGGGGTTTGTCAAGAATGGCGCGGGTTTCCTGAGCCTGTTCTGGGTGTCTTCGGCACCGCTGGCGTTGCGGCCCATTCTGGCGATCATCGAATTGATTTCCTATTTTGTGCGCCCGGTCAGCCATTCCATTCGTCTGGCGGGCAACGTCATGGCGGGTCACGCGGTGATCAAGGTCTTCGCAGGCTTTGCGGTCATCACAGCGGTCAGCCCGGTGGCGATCCTCGGCATCACTGCGATGTATGGTCTGGAGGTCCTCGTGTCCTTCATTCAGGCCTACGTTTTCACCATTCTGACGTGCGTGTACCTCAAGGACGCACTTCATCCGCATCACTAATTCGGGCGGTTTCACCCGTTCAAATACTCAACTTCCAATCGTAAGGAGAATTCACATGGAAGGCGAACTCGCACACATCGGCGCAGGTCTGGCAGCAATCGGTTCCGGGGCAGCAGCCATCGGTGTTGGTAACGTTGCAGGCAACTACCTGGCAGGCGCATTGCGCAACCCCTCTGCCGCGGCCAGCCAAACAGCTACACTCTTCATCGGTATCGCTTTCGCAGAAGCGCTGGGGATCTTCGCATTCCTCGTCGCCCTGCTTTTGATGTTCGCTGTTTAAGCTTCAAACAACGATATTCCTTACGGTCGGGCGGCGCATTTTGATGTGCTGCCCGATGTAACGGCCCGCCGCGCAGGAGAACGACATGGCTACCGAAACACATAGCGCTGATGCTGCTGCCTCCGGGGGCATGCCACAGCTCGATTTCTCTACTTGGGCAAACCAGATTTTCTGGTTGGTGATCACACTGGTTGTGATTTACATGATTTTGTCGCGCGTGGCCTTGCCGCGCATTGCGGCCGTTCTGGCGGAACGTCAGGGCACGATAACAAACGATGTGGCCGCTGCCGAAGACCTGAAGGTCAAGGCACAGCAAGCCGAAGCCGCCTATGATCAGGCGTTGGCCGATGCCCGCACAGAGGCTCACCGCATCGTCGGCGAAGCAAAAGCTGAAATTCAGCAGGATCTGGATGCTGCGATCGCAAAAGCAGATGCAGAGATCGCCGCCAAAGCCGCCGAGTCCGAAAAAGCAATTGCGGAAATTCGTGCTGGCGCTGTGGAAGCTGTCAAAGAAGTCGCAGCCGAAACCGCGCAGGAAATTGTGACTGCCATGGGCGGTACAGCCGACGCGAAGGCGGTTTCTGCCGCTGTCGACACGCGTTTGAAAGGATAAGCGAGATGCGTTTTCAAACAGTCTTGATTGCCACTGCCGCAAGTGCAGGCGTTGCAAGCCCGGCTTTGGCCGCTGGCGGTGGTATATCCTTGAGCAATACAGATTTTGTGGTGTTCCTGGGTCTGGTCGTTTTTATCGGTATTCTGATTTATTTCAAAGTGCCGGGCCTGATCATGGGAATGCTGGACAAGCGCGCCGAGGGCATTCAGTCCGAGCTGGAAGAAGCCCGTGCGCTGCGCGAAGAAGCACAGTCGTTGCTGGCGAGCTATGAGCGCAAGCAGCGCGAAGTTCAGGATCAGGCGGACCGCATCGTGGCTGCGGCCAAGGAAGAAGCTGGCGTTGCCGCTGAGCAGGCGCGTGCTGATCTGGAAGTGTCTCTGGCGCGCCGCATGGCTGCCGCCGCCGAGCAGATCGCAACAGCCCAAAGCGCTGCCGTCAAGGAAGTGCGCGATCAATCCGTCACGGTCGCAGTTGCAGTGGCGCGCGAGATGATCGCCAAGCAAATGACCGCCGCACAGGGCAACAGCCTGATTGATGGCGCCATCGCTGAAGTGGACGCCAAGCTGCACTAGCCCAATGGTGGCCTGAAGCCCACCCTACGGCAGTCCCGGTCATTGGCCGGGAATGTGCATTGTGCATTGTGCGTATGCGGTGCGCTGCGCGTGTGTCAGGGCGGGAAACGCGCAAGATTATCAGGTACATTCGGTCTTGCACGGAACCGGTGCGCGCAGTCTGGATCCGCCCGGCCCGCGGCTTTTCAGGCCGCTCCGATTAAGCAGCTTCGGCATATGTGCTGACCTTCAGGGCCACCAGTGGATTGCGCCCGTTTGCATCAGGTATCGCGTCAGAGAACGGGCAGCCTTGCGGTGACCTCAGTGCCGCTCCATTTCATGATCCAACCTTTGTTGCGCCACGGCTTCGTTCTGGTCTGCCTTGATCTGATCGCGCAGGCAAATCTCGACATAGTTCAAGTGTTCCTGCACCGCAGCGCGCGAGCGTTCGGGATTGCGTTGCTGTAGCGCCTCGTTGATTGCACGGTGCTGATCCAGCAACATCCCCCGCGTGGCGCGTTGTTTGAACATGATCTGACGGTTGTAAAAAACCCCTTCGCGCAGCAATTGGTACATGGAACGCATCATATGCAGCATGACCACATTGTGGCTGGCTTCGATGATCGCCATGTGGAACTGCGCGTCCAACTGTGCTTCCTCCTCGGGATTTCGTTTGGAATGGGCCGCTTCCATCTTGTCAAAAACCGTCTGCACCACGCGCAGGTCTGTGTCCGAGCCCAACCGGGCGGCGCGCTCTGCGGCGAGGCTTTCCAGATCACGGCGAAACGACAAATAATCAAATACCGCCTCATCATGGCGCGAAAACAGCTGCACCAGCGCAGGCGCAAAGGCAGACCCCAAAACGTCAGCGACGAATACACCGGCCCCGGCGCGCGTGCTCAGGAGGCCCTGTTCCTGCAGGGTGCCGATGGCGTCGCGCAGGCTGGGCCGTGACACGTTCAGCCGTTCAGCCAGTTCACGCTCGGCTGGCAGCCGTTCGCCGGGGCGCAACACACCGCGCAGGATCAGTTGTTCGATCTGATGGACAACTGCCGTGGACAGCTTTTCCAGATGCACAGGTCGGAAGGGCATGATATCTCCTTATTGGTCAACTAATATGACCACATGCGGGCCCGGTAAACCGTTTTTATGGGTGGACTGCATCTCGAAACCTATGCGCTCTGAGCGAGTAGGGTGCTCTGAGGGGCGCATTTGACACACAGAACGTTCAACATCTGCTCGCTGTACCAAAGAGGGCAATGGCGGCTCGTGACGGGACAGGCCACGCTTTGCACAGGCTCTTGTTTCATGCGATGGCATCGAATATTCGTCAATATCTTGTGGATAACTGGCAAACTCACGCAGGTTGTGGGGTCTGCGTGTTGACATGAACCCTCATGGACCCGCAGGCTGTCCCACCTAAGGAATCATTGGAAAACTGGCTTTGCGCTTTTCAAAACTCAGACTGACCGGCTTTAAAAGCTTCGTGGATCCCACGGATCTGATCATTGCGGACGGGTTGACGGGCGTTGTGGGCCCCAATGGCTGCGGCAAGTCCAATCTGCTGGAAGCGTTGCGCTGGGTGATGGGCGAAAACCGTCCCACAGCCATGCGTGGCGGCGGCATGGAAGATGTGATTTTCGCCGGGGCGGCCACCCGACCGGCGCGCAATTTTGCCGAAGTGGCCCTGCATCTGGATAATTCCGAACGGCTGGCCCCGGCGGGGTTCAATGATCATGATCAACTCGACATCGTGCGCCGCATCACCCGCGATGTGGGCAGCGCCTATAAGGTCGGGGCCAAGGATGTGCGGGCGCGAGATGTGCAGATGCTCTTTGCCGATGCCTCTACCGGGGCGCATAGCCCGGCGCTTGTGCGACAGGGTCAGATTGCGGAGCTGATCAACGCAAAACCCAAAAATCGCCGCCGTATTCTGGAAGAAGCGGCCGGGATCAGCGGGCTGTATCAGCGACGCCATGAGGCGGAATTGAAGCTGAAGGGCGCGGAGACCAATCTGGCCCGCGTGGATGATGTCATCGAACAACTGGCCAATCAGCTGGCGCAATTGGCGCGTCAGGCGCGGCAGGCTGCACGATACCGCGAGATCGGCAACGACCTGCGCCGCGCTGAGGGCATTTTGCTGTACCGACGCTGGCGTGAGGCGGATGAGGCGCGGGCTGGCGCCGAGGAGAGCCTGCGCGCCCGCGTGACGGAGGCCGCACAGTCTGAAACTGCTGTGCGTCAGGTCGCCAAACAGCGGGAAACCGCAGAAGAAGCTCTACCGGCGATGCGGGAAGAAGAGGCCATTGCCGCGGCGGTTTTGCAGCGCCTGTCGGTGGAGCGCGATGCGTTGGATGATCAGGAGGCGCGTGCGCAATCCCTGATCGAAACCCTGAGCGGGCGGATCGCGCAATTGGCGCGTGATATCGAGCGAGAGGGCGGGTTGAACCGCGATGCAGGGGAAACGATCGAGCGTCTGGAGTGGGAGGCGCAAGAGCTTGCCAAAGCGGCTGAGGGCCATGAGGCCAAGCTGGCAGAGGCCGCTGAGGCCGCACGGGAAGCCGCCGCCATTTTGCAGACGCGCGAAGGCGAAATGTCCCAGCAGACCGAGGATATGGCGCGTCTGTCTGCACGCCATGGCTCTGCACAGCGCTTGTTGGAAGACAGCCGCAAGACACAAGCCAAGGCCGAAGCGGATGCGGGCCAGGCCCGCGCAGCTGTGAGCGAAAGTCAGGCGGCCCTGAGTAAGGCGGCACTGGATTTTTCGGCCGCTGAGCGCGAAGAAACAGCCGCGACGCAGGCCTCCGAGGAAGCCGAAGCGGCGCTGTTGGCCGCAGATGAGGCGCGTGCCGAGGCACAAGCGCGCGAGGCAGATGCAAGGGCGCATCGCTCCGAGGCGGAGGGCGAGATGAACGCGCTGCGCGCGGAGGCCGGGGCCCTGGCCAAACTGGTGGATCGCGATACCGCCGAGGGCGGTCAGGTCTTGGATCAATTGCAGGTGAAAACCGGCTATGAAAAGGCGCTGGGGGCCGCGTTGGCGGATGACTTGCGCGCACCGGAGGTAGGTACGGATGGACCTTCGGGCTGGGCGGCTTTGCCTGCCTATAAAGCGCATCAGGCCCTGCCGGCAGGGGTGCAGCCGTTGTCGTTATTCGTGGAGGTGCCGGACGTTTTGCAACGCCGGATCGGTCAGATCGGCCTGGTTGATGCAGATGCGGGACCGGGCTTGCAAGCGGCCTTGCAACCGGGTCAGCGCCTGGTCTCTGCGGAAGGCGATCTGTGGCGGTGGGACGGGTTTCGCGCCTGGGCCGAGGATGCGCCGTCGGCGGCGGCCTTGCGCTTGCAGCAGCTGAACCGCCTCGAAGAGTTGAAACAATCCCTTGAGCAAGCCACGCAGCGCGCCGAAGGGGCCAAGGCCGCGCATGATCATCTTGGGGCACAACTGGCGGAGTTGACGCGTGCAGATGCGGCGGCGCGTGAGGCACGACGTGGGGCGGATCGTCTGGTGGCGGATGCCGGACGGCGTCTGAGCCGCGCAGAGGCGGATCGCAATCTGGCGGAGGGCCGTTTGGAGTCCCTGGGGCTGGCGGTCACGCGACACGAAGAAGAGGCCATGGGCGCCCGCACGCGGTTGTTGGAAGCCGAGCGCGCGCTGGAAGAATTGGGCGATTTGAGTGACGCGCGCGCCATGGTGGAGGCCGTGCGCATGGCCGTTGAGGCTGCACGCATCACCATGATGTCGCGCCGCTCGGGTCATGATGAACTGCGCCGCGAAGGCGAAGCACGCACCAAGCGCAGTCAGGAAGTGACCAAAGAAGTCAGTGGCTGGCGGCACCGGCTGGAAACGGCCGAGAAACGCAGTGCCGAACTGGTGGAGCGCAAGACAACTGCAGAGGCAGAGCTGGAAGATGCCAGCGCCGCTCCAGAGGAAATTGCCGCCAAGCGCGCGGAAATGAGCAACGCGATCACCGTTGCCGAGGCGCGAAAAGCGCAGAGTTCGGATGCCTTGTCGGTCGGGGAGGCAACGCTGCGCGAGGCGGCTTTGGCGGAACGGGAGGCTGAACGCGTGGCCTCAGAGGCACGGGAAGCGCGTGCGCGGGCAGAGGCCCTGAGTGATGCGGCGCGTGAAACCGTGGCGCAGGCCGCCGAGCGGATTGCCGATGAAAGCCAGATGACGCCCAGCCAGCTTTTGGGTCAGTTGGATGTCACGCCGGATCAGATGCCTGGCGCGGAGGCCTTGGAGACCGATGTGAACCGGTTGAAACGGCAACGCGATGCCCTGGGCGCGGTGAACCTGCGTGCCGAAGAGGACGCGCGTGAGGTTCAGGTGGAATATGACACTTTGACCGGGGAAAAGGTGGACCTCGAAGAGGCGATCAAGACCCTGCGGGGCGGGATTTCCAGTCTGAACCGGGAAGGGCGCGAGCGGCTTTTGACCGCATTTGAGCAGGTGAATTCCAATTTTTCGATGCTGTTCACACATCTGTTTGGCGGCGGTGAGGCCAATCTGGTCATGGTGGAGAGCGATGATCCACTCGAAGCCGGCCTTGAGATCATGTGTCAGCCGCCCGGCAAGAAACTGTCGACGCTGAGCCTGTTGTCCGGCGGGGAGCAGACCTTGACCGCGATGGCGCTGATTTTTGCAGTGTTCCTCGCCAATCCTGCGCCGATCTGCGTGCTGGATGAGGTGGACGCGCCGCTGGATGATGCGAATGTAACGCGGTTCTGCGATCTCTTGGATGAAATGTGCCGCCAGACGGAAACGCGTTTTTTGATCATCACACACCATGCTGTGACCATGGCGCGGATGGATCGATTGTTTGGGGTCACAATGGCCGAGCAGGGCGTCAGCCAGTTGGTTTCGGTGGACCTGAAGAAGGCGGAAACGCTGGTGGCGTAAGGGAGCGGTGGCCTGAAAGCCCACCTTACGGCGCTTGGGATCACCGGATCGTGTTCACGCGGGCCGGATTTCCTGTCTATGCTTGCGGCATGATCAGATGTCTTTTGGGAACTTTTCTGTTGGCCTTGCCAGTGTCAGCGAGCGCGCAGGACTGGGCGTTGCGCGGGGATGACCGGGCTTTGAGCCATGCGGAGGTGGTGGCGCTGACCGATGGTCAAACGCTTGTGTTTTATGACGACGGCGCGTCGCAGTTTTCAGAGGGTGGCGCCTATTCTTATACCTATGCTGGCGGTGGTACGGCGTTTGGGGTCTACACAATTGGCCCGGACGGGACGGTCTGTATCGCTTATCGTAATGGGTTTGAGCGATGTGATCGCTATGTCCAGAGTGGCGCGCGCATTGTCATGTTGACGCAAAAGGGAGAGCGGTTTCCGCTACGACCTCCTGCGGTTGAGTAAAAAAAGACCCCGCATCGCCTCGGCGCGCAGGGTCCAGTAATGAAAACCTGAATGTATGTTTCACCAGAGAAATTATATTTATGGCGGTAAAAAAAGGTTAACAGCTCGGGCGTCAGAGTCGTGACAGCAGGGTCGGTGTTGGCCATGCGTCCGCGGGCAGGCCCAAACGTTTTTGTTCGGCTTGAACCGCAGCGCGGGTGCGTGCGCCCAGGATGCCGTCGACCTTGCCCACGTTGTGGCCTCGCGCCTGCAGTTTGCGTTGCAGTTCCTTGGTTTGTGCGCCGGACAGTCCAGTATCGGGATTGCCTTGGGTGTAGGCTGGCGCGCCTTCGAGCCGCGTGGCAAAATAGGCGGCGGTCATCACATAGGTAAAGCTTTGATTCCATTCGAAATAGACGTTGAAGTTCGGATAGGCAAGGAAAGCCGGTCCCTTGTGTCCTTGCGGCAGGATCAAGGCGGCAGTGAGATTGTTTGCAAGTGATCCATGGCGCGCTTTGACGCCCATTGCCGCCCATTCCCGGACCGGTTTGACCACCTTCAATCCGCTTTGGGACCAGTCAAAATTGCTCGGGACGGCTACTTCGTGGATCCAGGGTTGCCCGGCGCGCCAACCGAGACTCTGAAGCATGGAGCCTCCCGACATCAGCGCATCGGTCGCGGAGGTTTTTAACGAAACCTTACCATCGCCATCCCCGTCAACGCCATTTTCGATGATGTCGCGGGGCAGCATTTGCACCATGCCGATCTCGCCCGCCCATGCGCCTGTTGTGGTGCGCGGGTCAAACGCGCCGCTTTCATAGAGTTCAAGGGCGGCAAAGACTTGCGGGCGAAACAGATTTGGGCGACGGCAATCGTGGGACAGGGTCACCAGCGCATTGGCGGTATTGAAATCGCCCTGAAACCCGCCGTAATCGGTCTCAAACGCCCAGAAAGCCAGCAGCACCCCCCGGCTTACCCCATATCGCCGTTCGATCTGATCAAAAACGGCGTCGTATTTCTTGGCGTTGCTTTGGCCCCGTTTCACCCGGTCAGCGGAGATCAGGCGCTGCGAGAAATCCAGAAAAGGGCGTTGAAAGACGCCCTGGGCGCGGTCGGCTTTGATGACGCTGGGGTCTTGTCGGACGCTGGCGAAAAACTGATCCACATTTGTGCGATTGTGGCCCTTGGAGACAGCTTCCGCTTTGAGACCGTTGACGAAGTCGGAGAAAGATCCGCCGCAGGCGTTGGCCGCAAAGGGTAGGGTGGCCAGACAAAGGGCCAGCAGGGACAGTCGCATCAAAAAACCTCCAGAAGTCGAATCACACAAACATGACTAACACGCAGAGAGTTAAAAACCCGGCCCACGCGCGCCACAGCATCGCGATACTGGCGTCGATGTCCACAGGTGTCAAAACGCGCCGTCCGTCCGCGTTCACCCAAGGGAAGTCGCGCATTTGCCCCTCATAGGCGCGTGGGCCCGACAGCGAGATGCCAAGGGCGCGCGACATCGCGGCTTCGGGCCAGCCGGCGTTGGGGGACCGGTGCAAAGCTGCATCCGCGCGGATGCCACCCACATCATAGCACCGCGCGGGCAGGGCGATCAGCACGGCGGTCAGGCGGGCGGGGATGAGGTTCAGCAGATCATCCAGACGCGCGGCGGCCCAGCCGAAGTCTTTATGACGCGGGGTGCGGTACCCGATCATGCTGTCTGCGGTGTTGATGAGTTTATAGATTATCAGCCCCGGCAGACCCGCCACCAGAAACCAGAGGGCGGGGGCGATCACCCCGTCGGAAAGGTTTTCTGCGCCGCTTTCGATGGCGGAGCGGGCAATTTGCGTTTCGTCCATGGCGTTGGTGTCGCGACTGACGATGCGTGCGACCCCGCGGCGGCCTTCCTGAACGGACATGCGCAACCCGTCGCCCACAAGGCGCACATGATCCACGAGAGAGCGCTGCGCCAGGAGGATCGCCGTGACGAGGATTTCAACTAACGGGCCGAAAGCTTGCAACAGGAACCCCGTAAGACCCCCGACACAGATCAGAACGACAACGCAGGCGATGCCTTTCGCCCTGCGCCCTGCGCCCTGATTAAAGCGCGCGTCCAGACGCCCGATGAGTTTGCCCATCAGGACAGCGGGATGGGGAAAGCGATCCCATAACCACTTGGGCTCCCCCAATGCGGCGTCCAGCAGCATTGCAACAATGAGCACCACTGCGTTGCTCATGCCAGGGCGGCTTTGAGCCGGGGCCAGTGCAGGGTATGGGGCAGGCCAAGGCGCAGCCAGCCGGGCGCATAAGGAAAAGTGCGGCTCCAGATATGGTGATGCGCCAGTCTGGTTTGCCAGGCTTCGGCATCATCTACGTCATAGAGGCGAAAGAGTGTGGTGCCGCCAAGCACCCTGGCCCCGGCGATCTGCATCAGCGCATCCAGTTGTGCGGCGTCCTCTGAAAGGCGTTGCCGTGTCGCCGTTGCCCAGCGGAGATCACGCAACGCCTGGGCGCCGATGTGCAGGGCCGGTCCGGACACCGCCCAGGGGCCCAATCTGTCGCCCAGCTCTTGGATGAGCGTTGCATCGCCGATAAGAAATCCCAGCCGCAGACCGGCCAAGCCCCAGAATTTGCCAAAGCTTTTGAGAATTACGGTGCCCGGCCTGTCCGCCAAAGCAATCAGGGACAGGGCGGGGTCCACATCGCAGAAGCTTTCATCAATGATCGTGAGGGTGGCATCCTTGCAGGGCAGGGTATCGCGCGTCCACAACCGCCCGTCTGGATTATTGGGGTGCACGATCACCTGCGCCTTGGCGGTATCGGCATCGGTGATCGACCATCCTTGCGCCGCAAAGGCCGCTGCATGTTCATTATAAGTAGGGGCGGGAATGCAGACAGGGCCTTTTGAGACCAGCTGGGGGAGCTGCGCAATCAGGGCGGAGGCCCCGGAGGCGGCGATCACACCCGCCTCGTCGGGGATGTTCCAGAACGCGCGTGCGGCCGCCATCAGGTCGGACATCGCCTTTTTATCGGGCAAAGCGATCCATGCGTCCGGCGGCAGAGGCGCGCGCGGGTAGGGATGCGGGTTTATCCCGGTGGAAAGATCAATCCAGGTGAGTCGCGTTCCGCCAAACCGGGCAATGGCTGCATCCAACCCGCCCCCGTGGTCCCGTTGCTTTGCGTTAAACAATCTTTGCTCTCATTCCCCATTGTGGCGCAAAACCGCGCTTTTCCCCCGCGCACAAAGCGAAAAACTGCCGGTTGTTCAAGTCTGTTATCAAATGATAAAGATGTCGTAGGAACCTTAATCGTTTGTTAATCTTTAGAGCACACCACAGAGGTGCGGTGCAAAATTCAACTAGTGCTAGAATGGAGGGCAGATGAAGGTTCTAATCGTAGAGAGCCAAAAAGATCTGGCTATTATTTGGCAGAGGCATCTGGAGCGTATGGGCATGAGTGTCCAGCGCGCGTCAGGTCAATCAGACGCAATCGCGCATCTTCGTGAGCATCACACGGATGTTATCATTATGGATCTGGTGTTGGGGGACGGATCGGCGTTGGCCGTGGCGGATTACGCCAGCTACCGCCTGCCCAACGCACAGGTTATATTTGTAACTAATACGTCGTTCTTTTCGGACGGGTCGATTTTCCGACATGCCACAAATGCCTGTGCATTTGTGCAGAGCGCAACACCGCCTGAAGATCTGGCGGCAATGGTCGAGCATTACGGTGCGGACTCCAGCGACGCAGAGGTAGCGCAAACCTACTGACAGCACGCAGGGCCGGACGGCGTCAGCCGCGGCCGTGTGCCACGCCAAAATCAAGCTGCGGCCCAACCGGAATAATTCGGTTGGGATTTATGCTGTCGTGGCTGTAGTGGTAGTGGCGAATGATGTGCGTAAAGTTAACGGTTGCCGCCACGCCAGGCATCTGGAAAAGGTCCCGGGTGTAGGCCCACAGATTAGGAAAATCTATTAAACGCTTGCGGTTACACTTGAAATGCAGGTGATAGACCGGGTCAAACCGCACCAGCGTGGTGAACAGACGCCAATCCGCTTCGCTCAGGTGCCCCCCCATCAGATACCGGTTTTCGGACAGGTGTGTTTCAAGCCACTCAAGGGTGTCAAACAGCGGCTCAACCGCGGCGTCATAGGCATCTTGGGTGGTCGCGAAACCGCATTTGTAGACCCCGTTGTTGAGAGTGTCATATATGCGCGCGTTTATCGGTTCGATTGCGGTGCGAAGGTCTTCGGGCCAATAGTCATCGCTATTGCCTGTGATGCCATCAAAGGCTGAATTCAGCATGCGGATGATCTCGGAACTTTCGTTGGAAACGATTGTACCGCGCTGTTTGTCCCATAAGATTGGCACCGTCACACGCCCGGTAAATGTGGCATCTGCCTGTGTGTAAATATCCCGCGCAAAGGAGTGGTCATAAAGTGTGTCACCGGTGGCCCCATCGTCATCTTTTTCGAAGGTCCAACCATCTTGCAGCATGTCGGGGTGGACCGCAGAAATACTGATGTGGTCGGTCAATCCTTTCAGTGTGCGAAAGATCAAGGTGCGGTGTGCCCAGGGGCAGGCATAGCTGACATAGAGGTGGTAGCGCCCCGAATCGGCTGCAAACCCGCCCTCGCCAGACGGGCCAGAGGACCCATCAGCTGTGATCCAGTTGCGAAATTTCGCCTCTGAGCGTTTAAATTTTCCTCCTGTCGATTTCGTATCATACCATCTGTCTTGCCAGATCCCGTCGACCAAAAGTCCCATATCCGTTCCCCTTGCTGCCTTGAGCCACATCTAGGTCGCAGATTGGCAAATTGACAGGTTTCCGCGCGCGCAGGTTCTGCGCTGAGACGCACAGGTGCCGCAGTCTGACATAAAAACTTAACTTGATTTTTAGGAGATTACCGCCTCATGTGCGCTTGGGGCGATGCAGGGTAGTAACGATATGGAAGCGTTTTTTTCCAAGGAAATTCAGGATGGTCTGGACAAGGCGCGCGTTGCCTCTCTGAAACGGGCCTCGCGCTTGCGGGTTGCGGTCGGCGGCGACGTTCATCCGGTTCTGCGCCTTTGGAAATCCGGTTTTTCGATCGAGACCGAGGCACCGGACCTGCGTGGACTTGTCAATCTGTACGATGGCAGCGTGCACCTGATGCAATGCCTGATCATTGCCAGCGATGCCGCCCCGCACGAACGGCGTTATGAGTTCAAGCGCGCAACGGCTGTAGCTGACAAACCGGCGCTGGATTTTGAAGTTGCGCGCGACGCGCCCACAGGCCTGATAGAGGACCGTCGCTAAGACTCACTGCAGATCGCCAAAGGCTTTTGCCAAACGGTCGCAGGCCTCCCTGATCCGCGCACGGGGGGTGCCCAGGTTGAACCGCATGAAGCTCTCACCACCGCTGCCAAAGCTGGTGCCGTGATTGGCGGCGATCTGTGCATCGTTCTGAATGCGGCGAATGATCTCGTCTTGCGCCATGCCGGTTCCGGCGAAATCCACCCATGCCAGATAAGTGCTTTCCAGAGCCATAGAGCTCAGTCCCGGAATGGCATTGATCTGTGCGTCAAACAATTGCCGGTTGCCGTCCAGATAACCCACCAGATCATCCGTCCAGGCCGCCCCTTCCGGGGAATAAGCCGCTTTGGCCATCACCAGTCCAAATGAGTTGGCGGACATGCCGAGACCCGCCATCCGCCGCGCAAAAACCGCGCGCAAATCCGGGTCCTCAATAATGACATTGCCCGTGTGATGCCCTGCCAGATTGAAGGTCTTGCTGGTGGCCGTCATCATGATCAGTCGATCCGTGATGCCATCGATCAAAGCCATGGGGGTATGTGTATGGCCCGGCATTACCAGATCATGGTGGATTTCGTCCGACACCAGAATGAGGTCATGGCGGCGGGCAAAATCCGCAACCTGTTGCAGTTCGTCCCGGTGCCAGACGCGTCCGCCGGGATTGTGGGGTGAACACAGGATGACCATTTTTTCGGTGCCGGTCATCTGGGCGTCATAGGCGTCAAAATCCATGTGGTATTGCCCGTCTCTGGTCACCAGCGGGCATTCAACCACGTCGCGTTCGGCGGCTTTGATCACGCGGGCAAAGGCGTGATAGACGGGCGTAAACAACACAACACCATCACCGGGGGCGGTAAAGGCGTCAATGCACATGCCGGTGCCATTGACCAACCCATGGGTGTTGAAAATCCAGTTGGGTTCTATGGCCCACCCATGCCGTTCCTGCATCCACCACTGGATGGCAGCGTGATAGCTGGCCTGATTGCCATAATAGCCGTAGATCCCATGATCCAGCATGCCTTGCAGCGCGTCCTGCACGCAGCTCGGCGGGCGAAAGTCCATGTCCGCAACCCACATGGCAAGGCCGTCTTCCGGCGACACGCCATAGGCCGACTGCATGTTGTCCCATTTGCTGCAATCGGTGCCGCAGCGGTCGATGATTGTGTCAAACCGCGCGTCATGGGGGGCATCAAAGCTCATCGGTGTCTCCTTTTTCTGCGCTCTACAGTTATCGGAAATCTAGGGGGCTGCAACCCTTGCGATATTGCGAAATTGCGGGCGCTCAATTACATGCAGGTCATGAAAAGAAATATATTGTTGCACCCGGACCCGAGGCTGAAAAAACACGCCGAACCCGTTGCTGATCTGACCGATGAGTTGCGACGTTTGGCCGATGACATGCTGGAGACCATGTATGACGCGCCCGGTATTGGTCTGGCAGCGCCGCAGGTCGGTATTTTGCAAAGGCTGGTGGTTCTGGATTGCGTCAAGGTCGATGAGGGCAGTCCGCGCCCGCTGATCATGTTCAATCCCGAGATCATTGCCTCATCTGAGGAGACAAACGTTTACGAAGAAGGCTGTTTGTCGATCCCGGAACAATTTGCCGATGTAACGCGGCCCTCCGAGGTGCAAGTCCGCTGGATTGACCGGGATGGCAACGAACAGAATGAGGTTTTTGACGGGCTCTGGGCCACTTGCACACAGCATGAAATAGATCATTTGGATGGCAAGCTGTTCATTGATTATCTCAAGCCCCTCAAGCGCCAGATGATCACGCGCAAGATGGTCAAACTGAAACGGGAGCGCGCCCGCGCATGAGCGTGCTCGAGATCCTGCGTTGGCCTGATCCGCGGTTAAGCACGGTTTGCGCGCCTGTAACCGGCATTGATGCCATGATCAGAACGCTGGCAGGCAATATGCTGGAGACGATGTATGCGGCCCCCGGCAGAGGTCTTGCCGGCCCGCAGGTTGGGGCCATGAGCCGCATTTTTGTGATGGATACGGATTGGAAAGAGGGCCCTTCCACCCCAATGGTTTTCATCAACCCGGTCATTGAGAGCACAAGCGACACTCTGGTGACGCAGAGCGAGGGGTGTCTGTCGATCCCCGGTATGAGCCTGCAGATCAGCCGACCCGCTGAAGTAACGATGGTCTGGACCAATCTGGAGGGCGCGCAGAAAACCCAGGAGTTTTCAGGGTTTGCCGCTGCCTGTGTGCAGCACGAATTGGATCATCTGAATGGTGTGGTGACTTTTGATCACCTGCCGCCGGACATGCGCGTGGCGCGTGAAGCTGAATATGCGGAAATTGGATCGTGAGTGTGCGCATGTGCCTGCGCTGGCCTGATCTGCGTTTGAGCAAAGAGGCCGAGGCGGTGGATGACATCACCGATGACATACGGACCATTTGGCAGGATATGGTTGACACAATGGATGCGATGCCCGGGGTGGGACTTGCGGCGCCGCAGATCGGTATTTCTATGCAGTTGGCGGTTGTGGATGCATCAGACAGGCGCGACAAACGTATTTTTCTGGCCAACCCCCGAATTCTGGAGGCCTCTTCCATTATGAACAAACATCAGGAAGCGAGCCCGAATTTGCCAGGCGTGTCGGCTTTGGTAACGCGGCCCCGCGGCGTTACCGTTCGGTTCATGGATGAGACAGGCGCTTATGTGCAACGTGATTTCGTTGGGCTTGAAGCGACCAGCGTTCAGCATCAGATCGACCACCTGCAGGGCAAAATGTACTTTGACCGGTTGAGCAAAATGAAGCGGGACATGCTTTTGCGCAAAGCGCGCAAGGCCCGTGCCTAAGGTGGCCTGAAGCCCACCCTACGGTTATTCGCATTAGGTGCTGGTAACGCGCCGTAAGGTGGGCTTCAGGCCACCGTTTGTTGGAGATTTCGCAATGCGTGTGACTTTTATGGGCACTCCTGATTTTTCAGTCCCCGTTCTAAATGCTTTGGTTGAAGCGGGGCATGAGGTTGTCTGCGTCTATTGCCAGCCACCCCGTCCTGCCGGTCGTGGAAAGAAGGAAAGACCCAGTCCGGTGCAAGCCCGCGCGGAAGAGCTCGGTCTGACGGTGCGCACGCCCAAGTCGCTCAAAGACGCCAAAGAGCAGGCAGATTTCGCCGGGCTGGACGCCGACATTGCTGTTGTGGTCGCCTACGGCTTGATCCTTCCGCAACCAGTTCTGGATGCGCCTGCGCGCGGATGCCTCAATATCCACGCGAGCCTATTGCCGCGCTGGCGGGGGGCTGCCCCCATTCATCGCGCGATTATGGCGGGCGATACCGAAACCGGTGTGTGCATCATGCAAATGGAAGCCGGTCTGGATACGGGACCCGTGTTGTCGCGCCAGAAGACGAGGATTGCGCCAGGCGACACCACGGCTTCATTGCATGACCGATTGAGCGAAATGGGGGCCACCTTGATCGTGCAGACGCTCGCCGATCTGGACGCTAAAACGGCCATACCCCAAACCGCCAACGGGGTGAGTTATGCGCAGAAAATCGACAAATCCGAGGCGCGGGTGGATTGGCATCGGTCCGCCATTGAGATTGATCGTCAGATCCGCGGTTTATCCCCCTTTCCAGGCGCGTGGACGTTGCATGGCGACACGCGTGTGAAACTTCTGGCGTCGAAACCCGCGCAAGGCAGCGGTGCGCCGGGCACCGTATTGCTTGATCCGCTGCGCGTGGCCTGTGGCGAGGGTGCTGTAGAGCTTACCCGATTGCAACGTGCCGGGAAAGGATCACAGGATGCGCAGGAATTCCTGCGGGGTTGGCCGTTGGCGCCGGGCACAAAGTTCGAATAGCAATCTGCCCGTTTTTGAAACGCGTCAGCGCCCTCGTGATCACAACATGTGCAGGTTCTGCCTCTGATCGGAACTGTTGTGCGTGCGATGGATACATCCATTGCATCGTCACCCACCTTGACGGCGACTTTCTGTTCCGTGTCATCCCGGCGGCGTTCCGGATCAGGCTCTCAAGATCGGGACACGAGGCCATCGCGGTTTCCCGACAAGTCCCAACCCCCGCCGAGGCGCTTGCCCAAACAATGCTATTGCGCCGGTGTGCTGGCCAGAATCGCGTCCTCATCCGGTTTCGGGGCGCGCACGCAGAGACGCAACAAGGGTGGCACCGTCAGAAGTGTCAGGAAGGCAGACATCGACAGACCACCAACAACCACGGCGCCCAAACCACGATAAAGCTCCGAACCCTCGCCCGGAAAGACCACCAGCGGCAGCATGCCAAAAACACTGGTCAGCGTGGACATGAAGATCGGCCGGATCCGGTTGCGGGTGGCCTCCTCGATGGCATCGACCGGCGCCATGCCTTCATCGCGCAGATGATAGAGCGTCTGGTGCACGATCAGAATTGCGTTGTTCACCACGATGCCGACAAGGATGATGAAACCGAGCAAGGTCAGCATGTCCAGTGGCTGGGATTGAAACGTGTTCAGCAACGCCAGACCGCCCACACCCCCAGCGGCGGCAACCGGCACGGAAATCAGGATCACCAGCGGCAGAATGAAGCTCTCAAACAGGATCGCCATCACCAGAAACACGATCACCAGCGCCACGGCGAGGTTGATCTGAATAGCATCCCAGGTCTGGCTCAGCTGATCGGCGGTGCCGGACACGCTGACGCGAATGCCATTTGGCAGGCCGCGTTCTTCCAGCACACTGACGACCTCGGATTCCAGCAGTTCAACAGCTGTTTCCAATGGCAATGCATCGGAGGGGCGTACTTCCAGCGTGACAGTCCGCAATCGATCGCGGTGCCGGATTTCTGTAGGCCCGGCGGTGACGATGACATCCGACAGGGCCGTGACGGGTACGATCTGCCCGCCCGGCGTCACGACCGGATAGTTGCCGATGTCCTGCGTGCGCTGCGCGGTTTGCAGGCCCGGATCCCCCTTGAGCATCAGATTGAGCCGTTCGGCACCTACGGTAATCTCGGCAACGCGCAACCCGTCATTAAAGGCATCCACCGTCAGAGCTAGATCGGAGGCGGTCAACCCTGCATCCGCCAACCGCAGCCGATTGGGCACCAGCCGCACCTCTGGCGCGCCCAGTTCAAGTCCGGGAATGGGGCGGAACTGATGGCCTTCCGAGCGTGGCAAAAGACCGGCAATAATGCCCGCGGCCTGACCCGCGACAGACAGGATTTCATCCAGATCCTGGCCAGAAATATTCAGCTCGATTGTGCGCCCACCGCCGACACCGCGTCCAAAAAGCGAAGGCTGCGTCATGAACCCGAAAGTGCCCGGTTCTGCGAATATCGGCCCCGACAGCACGGGGATCAGATCACCTGCCCGCGTCCCATCCACAGCGGCGGCGCCAACAAAACTTGCCCCCGGACGCGCCACGAAAAAGAAGTTGGCGATTGTCGGTGTGCCGTCATCCATGGCCGGTTCCGGGGCGGCTTCCCAAAGCGGGCGGGCGACACGTTCGATGCGCTCCGCAATGGTTTGTGTAGTGACCAGATTATAGCCGGGCGGCGGTATGATCAGGCCAAAGACGAGGTTCCGATTGCCTTCGGGCAGGTATTCAAGGCGCGGTAGGAAGGCGATGGCAGCAACGCCTGCGCCCCCGGCGATCATTGCCACCATCATCACGCCCACGGCCCGGAACCGCACGGTCAGGCGCACATAAGACATCACCAGCGCATGAAAACCGCGCGCCAGGTGATCCAACCCCCAGATCTTCATGGTGACCTGTTCGCCTTGTTTCAAAAGACGGCTGGCAAGGGCGGGAATGACTGTGATCGCCACCACAAGCGATAGCAAAACAGAGACTGAAATGGCCACCGCGATGTCTCGAAACAGCTGTCCGGCCTCAAGTTGCATGATCAGGATTGGCACGAACACCAGAACCGTCGTCAGCGCGGAGACAAGGATCGCGCCCCAGACCTGTTTTGCACCGAGATAGGCCGCCTCGCGCCGGGTTTTGCCCTGTTCGCGCAGTCGATAAATGTTTTCCAGCACCACAATCGCCGCGTCGACGATCATGCCGACGGCGAATGCAATTCCTGCCAGTGAAATCACATTGAGGGTCCGACCGGTGGCCGCCATGGCCACGAATGTCGCCACAATGCTGACCGGAATGGCCAGCGATACCACAAGCGTTGCCCGCGGGCTGCGCAGGAACATCAACAGGATCAGCGCGGCCAATCCCCCGCCGATCCAGATGTTTTGCGTCACCAGTTTGATCGCGCCGTTGATGTAGATGGTCTCGTCGTACACCTGCCGCATGATCAGGCCCGCGTCTGTGACAGGCCCGCCGTCAAGTTCGCTCAGAACGCTCTGAACCTCTTCCATGGTTTCAATCACATTGGCGCCGGGTTCACGCACAATATTGAAGGCCAGCCCCGGCTCGCCACGAAACCGCAGGCGCGCAGTTGGGTCTTGAAAGGCAAAGCCGACCTCTGCCACATCGCCCACCCGGACGCGACCAGACCCGCCCGCACTGAGTTCTGAGCGCAGCACGACTTCCTGAATGGCCGCCACCGTGTTGAGATTGCCTTCGGCGCGCACCACATAGCGCCGCTTGCCTTCTTCCACATCGCCGGCGGAGAGCGATATGTTTTCATTGCGCAGTGTCCGAACCACATCCGGTACGGTCAGGCCAAAGCGGGCCAATTGCCTCGGGTCCACCACGACTTGCAATTCGCGCGTGACCCCGCCGAATATGTTGACCGCAGAAACGCCCTCGACCCGTTCGATGCGGTCCTTGATGATATCCTCGACGAAATCACCATAGCTCGGCATGTCACGCGTATTGCCCTCCTGCGCTGTCAGCAGGACCCAGGCAATCGGGCTGTCATCCCCGCCGGAGGTATTAAGCGAAGGTTCACCCGCCTCATCCGGATAATCTCCGACACGGTCCAGCCGGTTGGACACCAACAAGAGCGATTGGCCCATGTCGGTACCGATCCCGAATTCCAGCGTGATTTCCGCCTCGCCGGACTGCGAGCGCGAGGTCATGACATCGAGCCCCTCCAGCCCGCGCAGAGCTTCTTCCTGCGGGTTGACGATTTCGCGTTCGATCTCGGACGGGGCGGCGCCGGGCCAATTTGTGGTGATCACAACAATTGGTTTGCGCACGTCAGGCGCCAGTTGAATGGGGATGCGAGTCACGGCAATGACGCCAAAAAGAACGGCCATGATAACTGCGGCCATCACAGCAACCGGACGGTCAATTGCAAATCGAATGAAGTCCATTATGTCCCCCTAATTGCTTGCGCCCATGGGCGCAATTTCCTGTCCGGGCCGCAGCCGTTCGTTGCCGCGCGTCACCACGGTGTCGCCTTCGCTGAGACCATTCAGAACTTCAAACCGGTCGCCAAGAGCCACGCCGATCTGAAGGGTGCGCGGTTGCGCGGCACCCTCTTCGGCGACAAAAACCATCCACCCTCCACGCGCCTGCACCAGCGCATCCTTGGGGACCGAAAGCACTTCGCGCGGGGCACTGATCGGAATGGAAACAGTGATTGATTGCCCGATCGCGATGGTTTTCAGATTGACCAGATCAGGCGATGAAAACCGCACCGGCCGCGTCCGCGTTGAGGCATCCTCCACCGGCAAAAGCACGCGTACTGTCAGGTCCAGTGCTTCGCCCACCTCGGTGATGCCGGAAACTTCCAGCCCGGGTTTGAGAACGCGGATGTATTTGGAGGGGACACTGGCCTCGATTTCAAAGGATTGTGTGTCCAGCAGGGACACCACCGGCGCACCGGAACTGATGAATTCACCGGGGTTGGTGTTCACTTCCAACACGATGCCCGAAAACGGGGCACGGATCAGCGCGCGTTCCAGTTGATACCGGGTTTCCGCCTCATTCGCCTCTGCGGTCTTTACCCGTGCGTCGGCTTCGGCCAGTTCGCCTCGCGCTTCAAAGAAGTCGCTTTGCGCTTCGTCGAACCGGCTGGTCGAAAAGGAGGTGGTGCCGCGCAGCCCTTCGACACGTGCCAAGGCTTTGGTGGAGCGATCCACACGGGATTTGGCAGTGGTGATGCCCGCGCGGGCCTCCGCCAGAAGCGCCTCGGCCTGGCGCGCCAGA
Organism: Paracoccaceae bacterium; assembly: GCA_033344815.1. NCBI lineage: Bacteria > Pseudomonadati > Pseudomonadota > Alphaproteobacteria > Rhodobacterales > Paracoccaceae > Paracoccaceae bacterium. Next base: position 3,663,793 of record JAWPMR010000001.1, read on the forward strand.
ATATTCAAAAGCTCCGTATCCAACTCGGCCAGAACCTCACCCTGCATGACGCTCACGCCTTCAAGGACATGTACCTTATCCACTGTGCCGGCGATGCGGCTGGCAACAGTGCCTTCACGTGACGTGACCACCTCGGCAAACAGCGGCACGGTTTCGGCGATGGTCTGAAACTCAACGGTCTCGACACCCACCGCGGCAGGGCCACGCTGCGCCATCAATGCAGACGCCGTGCAGATGGTAATCAACGACAACACAAGCGCATAGGCCGATCGCAGAACAGGAAAATTACTCATGGGACGGGCCTTTTGGAATCGTTTTTCAACTGAGATGTAGACCTAGCACATTCCGGCTGGATTCAAATCACACTTCAGTGCACAGGCGAAGATGTTTCTGTGCAAGAGTATGGAAATCAATCAGATTCTTTTACGCGCCTTTTGATCTCACCCGCAGAGCGTCGATGCCACGACCCCCGCTCATGACGGCGTTGTGATGCCCGGCCCACGCGGGGTTGGTCAAGCGTCACCTGCAATTCTCTCGCGGTCCGTCCAGCCGCACATTGCCTGACCGGTCTGCATGTCATCGCAGATGCTGGCAAGCGCGATGGTTTCAGGATCAGGGCAACCTTGTCTCGCGCTTTTCTTTGAGACGATTGCGGCAGGTCGCTGAGATTTGGGCGTATGTCTTGTGGTTCGGGTTTTCCTAAGGGGGTCCGGGGGTGACATGTGCGTTACATGTGAGGAAACGCGCTCAACTGGAGCGCGGCCAGATTTCAGATCACCGCGCGGCGCATGTCGCCAAAGCGCAGGGCTGCCCTTGATGCACCAGATGTCGCAGTTGAACAGCCCAAGGTTCTGGAAAGCGTCCATCTTCTGCCAATACCGCGACCTGCCACATGCGCCACCCTCTGCGCCGTTTGTTCGCTGCCCCAGCACGTTTTTTGACACGCGGAATGCGGCAATCCCTGTCACCCGCTTTTCAGGCGCAGGGGGGGACGTGACGTCTATGCCTGCCGCGCACGGACAGTTTCCGACGCGTCTGCGTGACAACTGGCATGGCGGTCAGAGAGCATAACGGCGTGGCCGCAACAACTGCGCCTGCACCCAAGAAACGCACTGTATAGCACCACAGATTAGCGCTCCGAAAAGCCCCAGAAAAACGCCCCGGCGCATAAAGCCTATTCTCGTTGCCAGTCTCTCTGCGTCATGCCCACAAAGCCAAGGGCATCAGGGTTGGCGATGTTGCGCGCCACCAGATCGCGCATTGACCCGCAGGCCGCAATCTGCCCCCAGCCATAGCGTGAAAACGTCGGATGATCCGCATCCGGGTCTGTTGGCGGCTTGAACACATGCTCCGACAGCAATGGATTGGTCAAGGCCTGAGAAAACGCATCCAGTGCCACAAAGGACAGGATCATGCTGGGCAGAGGCGCGTTTTTCACCCGGTCTTCACAGAAGAGTCCGACAAAGAAATCCACCTTTTCCACGTCACCATATGCTTCCTGCAACAGGCTCGAGACCTCCGGGTCAGAACTGATATCAGACATCGTCTCGATGGGCAGGCGCTCCATATATTCCAGATAATCGGTAAAAGGTCGTATCTGGCAAAATCGCCCCTGAGCAACCGAGGCCGCTTCCACGTTGAGCAGGGATTTGGTCGTATTGCGCGGACCCAGTTCACCCGCCTTCTGCGCACTCATATCTTCAAACGCCTGCGCCAACCCAGTCTGGATCAAGGGTAGGTTGTTCATGAAATAGGATTGACCGGTCTGGTGGGTCGTGTCCCCCCATGTGATTTCATCCGGGATCAGCGCGTGCCAGCGGTAAAGCAGACTGAATTCCGTGGTGATCCAGTTGGGCCGGTTCCATTTGGCCTTCCAGGCCGCTTTTGGGTCCGCCTTGATGCGAAACTCACTGGGCGCGATATGATTGATGTAATCCTCCACCACGACCTTGATGAACTGCACCACAACAATGTTGCGGGCGGTTTCAAAAACGCGGTCGTCGTCCCAGTCGGGGTTCAATTGACCCAATTCGCGGGCCAATCTGTTGTGTTCGCGCAGCAACAGCGTGTTGATCATCGCCGTCTGCGGCACCGAATTGGCGCGATCCCCGCCAAATGCAAAGAGCCTTGCGCGCTTCTCGCGCACAGGCTCTGCCACTTCCGGGGGCCCTTCGGCGATGGCTTTATTGAGGTTTTCCAGGCCAAGCGGTTCATCCAGATCCGCAAATTCGGGCTTGATGTCGTCCCCCTCAAACAGGAACGGCGCGAATTCTTCGCCATTTTCAATCTGGCTTTTCAGCTTGCCCCGTTCCTTGTGCCCGGGGTTTTGCACCCGCAAGGCTTGGGTCTGCTCAAGCGTGCGCCCATAAAGCGGGCACAGGTCGATGTTGTGGTTTGATGTGTTCTTTTTCAGCCGATCGGGATCCGTTTCATCGGTTTTTGTGCGGATGAACCCATCTGTCAGGTATTGTGCAAAAGACGGGAAAAGGCAGGTCGATTTGGGACACATGCGTTGTGAGGCATCTGTGCGTGCAAACAAGGGGCGCAGCTTTTCAAAGGGTGGCAGGGCGGTCTGATCCAGCGGCGAAACCCCCAGATGACGCGCGCTCCATGTCTTGTCTGTCAGGCTCGCCCATGAGGTATAAGATGATTTGGTCGAAAAGACATGGGGCCGATTGCGCACCTGATTGACGATGCGATTGATCACGATGCGGTTGATCAAAGCATCCAGCGGCGGGATCATGCCAATGGCGCGCACGATCCACGGCACATTGAGCAATCCCATCGCTTTGTCGCCAATGGCACCAAGGATCTTGCGACGCATCAATTCCACCGGGCGAGAGGTTTTCAAATAGGGGTAATGCGACCAGAACACGGCAGAAAAGATGATGTGCAACAAGGTGTTGCGCAGCCAGGCGTCCTTGATCCAGAAGATGAACAGCGCGGCGGCAAGAACGTTCATCGCCGTCAGGATCCAGAATCCGTGTTTCCAGCCGCGCGCCATGGTGACAATGCCAAAGATGCCAACGAAATGGACCACGCCAAGGAGCCTCAGGACACCCTCACCGGGGCGGTCGCTAAGGTAAATATATCCGCGATAGGCCATGATAAGGCCCACAATCAAACAGGTTGCAAAAAATACAGTATTGCGCGAAAGCGCGCTGTTCTGTGCCATCGTTAATCCTCCGGCGCTGGTTAAATGACTCTCTGAAATACGTTCTATCAGACACTAAAATTCACAATTTTTCTAGTTCAGATTGAGAATTCCGCCAATCTATCAGCGCCACGCGCTGCGTCGGGCGGCGCAAATTCGCTCAAAAAGCGCGTTTCAACGGGTGTTAAAAAGCGGCTTGTCCTGTCCAAAACGGCGGGGATCGTTTCGCCTTGTCACAGGGTGTGGTTTTTAGCGTTCCACGCGGTCAGGGCAGGCGCGGATCATCCAACGCGTGCGCAAACCGGCGTGGTGACAAGGCGGATTGAAACCATGTCACCAGCGAATAGATGGAATAGACAGGCAGGCCGGTGGCCACACGAATATCACGGGCATAGGGCACCATATTTGTGCATTCCAGCACAATGGCCCCAAGATCATCATGGGCCTCCACCAAGGCCTTTGCGGCATCCAGCATGTCCAGACGGCAGGCATCAAAGTCCACCTCAGACCGGTCCGACAGGAACGCATCATGAAACGCACGCCCGCCTTCGGTGCCCATCACGGGCGTATCCTCTGGCGCGCCTGCAGCGTTCAGGTGATCAGCTGTGAGGCTGTCTTTTGAAATGGTCAGAACACCGACGCGTTTGCCGGCTGGCAGCGTCTGGGCAATCATCGGCACCTGCATCAGCGAAGAGGCCGCCACAGGAACGCCCAGTGCTGTCTTCAGATCGTCCTGAAGGACCGATAAAAACCCGCAATTGGTGACGATGCCATCACAACCCATCCGCACCAGGGCCCGCGCCTCGTCAATAAAGGCATCACGCATTTGGCGCGCATCCTGACGTACAATCCGGTCCGGTGTTGCGCCCTCCACGATGCGATAATGCACCGGAAACGGCCAGGTCGTGGCATTTCCAATGTCACCGGGGATGCGCGGAAAGCGCGTTTCCAGCATCAAAATGCCCACCGTCGCGCCGTAAACAGTCTTGCCGCCCGCCTGAACGCCCATGTGGCACCTTTCAAATCCCTATGTGTCCCAAGCATCGCAAATCCCCACAAATGTCCAGTCCTGACATTGCGCGCACTCTGCTCCGCGGGGCGCAGGGCATGAAAGAGGCGACACCGCGCGCAGACGGCACAGGCGTCCAAACATAATGTTGCGCGCCGTTACGCCATGCAAAACCGATTGACGAACCCTCGTGGAACGGCATTCTGCACGTTCCATGTAAAATTCGGCCCTGTAGGACAAACCGTGACGCAAAAAATCATCATCATCGGGGCCGGTATTGTGGGCGTGTCCACGGGCATTTGGCTTCGACGCTATGGCGCGGACGTTACGATATTGGATCGCGGTGCACCCGGACAGGGGACGTCATATGGGAACGCGGGCGTGCTGGCGGCTTGTTCTATGGTGCCTGTGACAACGCCCGGATTGATGCGCAAAGCGCCGGGAATGTTGCTCAACCGGGATTTTCCACTGTTCCTGCGGGCCTCCTATTTGCCCAAACTGGCGCCGTGGTTGATGAAATACCTGCGCCATGCAAATGACGCCGATACGCGGCGCATCGCGACAGGTTTGACGCCAGTCGTGGCGGACACGGTCGAGCAGCACAAAGCCCTGACCCAAGGCACAGGAACCGAGCATTGGGTCAGCGACAGCGATTATCATTTTGCTTATCCCACCCGCGCCGGTTTTGATGCTGACAGCTATGTCTGGTCCTTGCGGCGACTGGCAGGGTTCATCCCGCAAGTGCAGGAAGGCCGCGCCGTGCAGGACCGCGAACCCAACCTCTCGGAGGCCATCGGCTGTTTGGTAACGGTCAAGGATCACGGGTTTATCCGCGACCCCGGAGGCTATGTCGCGGCCTTGGCAGAGGTGTTTACTGAGATGGGCGGGGACATCCGCCAGAGCGAAGTGGTTGATTTTGACCTTTCCGGTGGGCGCATCACATCGGTGATGACCAAGGATGGCACGTTGCCTTGTGACGCGGCCGTTTTGGCAACAGGGGTGTGGTCCAAACCCCTGATGCAAAAACTGGGTATTTCCGTCCCGCTGGAAAGCGAGCGCGGTTATCATATTGTTTTTGAGGGTGCGGAAAACGGCCCACTTGCCCCGACCATGCTCGCAAGCGGGAAATTTGTCGCCACGCCAATGGCCGCAGGGGTGCGTTGCGCGGGGATCGTCGAATTTGGCGGCTTGGAGGCGGGGCCTTCCAAAGCCCCGTTTGAGTTGCTGCGCCGTAAAGTGGCCGAGGCCTATCCCAATCTGACCCATGTGCGGCAAAACGAATGGATGGGGCATCGCCCCGCCCCTGCTGACAGCCTGCCGCTGATTGGTGAAATCGGGCAAAGCGGCGTCATGACCGCATTTGGGCATCATCATATCGGTCTGACGGGCGGGCCTAAAACCGGACGGTTGGTGGCGGATTTGCTGACCGGGCGTGCGCCCAATCTGGACATGCAGGTCTACACGCCGAACCGATTTGCCGCGCGTTAGGACAGGGCTTTAACGCAGCGCGCACCAAATAAAGTCAGAAACTTCCCGTAACAGTTGATTTTACGCGCTGTTTCGCGGACGCTGTTACAACAGCTGATCGTTTTGAAGCGCCTTTGACGGGCGTGGTGTGATCCCAAGAGTGGCATCCAAAGCCACCATGATCGCCATACTTCAAGACGGGGCGCTGCAGGACCAAACGGGAGGAAAACATATGAAATTGTGGCAATGGACCTTTTGCGCCTTGCTTGGGGCAAGTGCTGCTTCGGCGCAGTCCCTGACCGAAGATCAAATCCGCGACATCACAAGCACCATCAATACCGATGCGATCATTCAAAACGCGGATACGACACAGAACTGGCTGAACTACGGGCTGGATTACGCCGAAACGCGCCATTCCAAGCTGACCGGGATTACCACCGAAAATGTGGGTGAACTGGGCCTTGCCTGGTCCCATAACCTGGAGTCCCGCCGGGGCGTCGAGGCAACCCCCATCGTGCTGGATGGTGTGATGTATGTCACCGCCTCCTGGTCGGTTGTGCATGCGCTGGATGCGGTCACGGGCGAAGAGCTTTGGGTTTACGATCCCGAAGTGCCGCGTGATTACGCCTATAAGGGCTGTTGCGATGTGGTGAACCGGGGCGTGGCGATCTATGAGGGGGCCGTTTTTGTCGGCGCTTATGATGGAAACCTGCACGCGATTGATGCGGCCACCGGCGAACGGCTTTGGAAAACCGACACCATCGAAAACCGCGAAATGTCCTATACCATCACCGGCGCGCCGCGTGTGATTGATGGGCGTGTGATCATCGGCAATGGCGGCGCGGAATTCGGCGTGCGCGGTTACGTCAGCGCCTATGACGCCAAATCCGGCGAGATGGACTGGCGTTGGTACGTGATCCCCGGTGATCCGGCGGACGGTTACGATGATCCCTCGATGGAGGCGGCTGCCGCCACGTGGGACCCTTCGGCGGAATACTGGAAAGCGGGCGGGGGCGGCACCATCTGGGACGCGATGGCCTATGATCCCGAGCTTGATCTGCTCTATGTGGGCACGGGCAATGGATCGCCCTGGAACCGGCATCTGCGCTCGCCAGCAGGCGGTGACAACCTTTATCTTGCCTCCATCGTGGCGCTTGATCCTGCGACAGGAGAATACAAATGGCACTATCAGAACACGCCCGGGGATACGTGGGATTACACCTCCACGCAGCATATCATTCTGGCTGATCTGGAAATTGACGGGGCCGAACGCAAAGTCCTGATGCAGGCCCCGAAAAACGGGTTTTTCTATGTGATTGACCGCACGAATGGCGAATTCATCTCCGCTGAACCCTTTGTCGAGGTGACATGGGCCACGGGATATGATGAAAATGGCCGCCCCGTTGAGGCCGAAGGGGCGCGCTCCAAAACCGACCCGTGGGAGACGATCCCCTCGGCTTACGGCGCACACAACTGGCACCCGATGAGCTTTAATCCCGAAACCGGTCTGGTCTATATCCCGGCGCAGGGCGTGCCATTGGTGCAATCGACCGATCCGGCGTGGGAGCTCAATTCGCACAAACCCATGTCCACCATGTCCGGCGTGGGCTGGAATCTTGGATACCTCTTTAATGTGGTCGCTCCGGAGGCCACCGCTTTTGGCCATCTGCTGGCCTGGGACCCCGTCGCGCAAAAGGAAGTCTGGCGCGCTGAATATGTCTCACCCTGGAACGGTGGGACGCTGACCACTGCCGGAAATCTGGTGTTTCAAGGCACCGCGGATGGACGTTTCATCGCCTATGATGCAGCTACGGGCGAGGTGCTTTGGCAAACGCCTGTGGGTTCTGGCGTGGTCGCGGCGCCGGCCACATGGGAAAAGGACGGCACGCAATATGTCACCATCGCGGTGGGCTGGGGGGGCGTCTATGGCATGATGCAACGCGCCACGGATAAGGTCGGACCGGGACGGGTCTATACCTTCAAACTGGGTGGGGAGGCAGCCAAGCCCGAGACCATCACATCTGAGCGGCTGAGCCTTGTTGAGGGCGTTCCCTATGACCCCAACCATATCGCGGATGGCTTGGCGCTTTATGTGTCCAACTGCCTGTTCTGTCACGGTGTGCCGGGCGTGAACAATGGCGGCGGCGTGCCAAATCTGGGGTATTCCGATGCGTCTGTGTTGATGAATGCCAAGGACGTGGTTCTGGGCGGTGCAATGGTTGAGGGCGGCATGCCGTCATTCGCGGACAAGCTAAGCGAGGCAGATGTGGAAAAGCTGATCGCCTTTGTGCAGGGCACGGCGGATGCGGTGCGCCCACAGTAACCTGAAATCCGAGCGGGGCATCCGTGTCCCGTTCGGTCCTGCCGGATCAGGTGATCCTAAATCTCTACTTCCCCCAGCAAGGCGGCCCAAGACGCGCCATGCATGTCGCGATCCGCAACCGAGCCTTGCACCGCCGGGCGGGGCAGGGAGAATTTCACCACATGCAATTGCTCGATATCAAAGCGTTTGATCGCCTGCCCGTCGGTGGCAAAAACCTCTGCCACCCTTGTTGTGCTGAGGTCGTCGCGCACGCGTGCATAGGCCTCAGCCGAGCCGCAGAAGATGTCGATGGTGAGCCAGAAAGGCCCTGCGTTTTTGCTGCGGACTTTTGAAACGAGGCTGCGGAGTTCAGGCAAGGTCAATCACCTCCAGCTCAAATGCCGACATCGGATCGCTCAGATGCAGCACATGGTTCAGGGCAAATTCATAGACCTGACCCTGATGCATTTCAGGGGGTGAAAACAGGAAGGCAAAGGTGGGTTGTTCCTCCTCCTGCGTCAGCGGGTGGTGCAACAGATAGGGGTTCAAAAGCTTGCCAATCTCGCTGGCCTGCGCCTCGGTAGGGGCGGTGATGATCCCGATCACGCCGATCTCCAAAGGTGTCGCCTCGCGTGTCTCCAGCGTCCCAAAACTCGCGGATTGCCCGATCAGGCGCAATTCCAGCGTGAAGTCTTCCGCTGCAAGGTCCATCCGATTTCGCACTTTTGCGCCGCATTTATCCACAATATCGTCGGCCCAGACCTGCGCGTTTGCCACATAATGGGGATCTCTTAACAAGGCCATTACCACGGTGCGACAGCCTACAGGCCGCGCGCCTTCCAGCTTCACGGTATAGCGGTCCGAGGGCACCCATTTGGACCCCTCCACGCGTACCGATGTGCCATCCACCGCCGCATACTCCGCCTGCGTCACATCCAGATAACCACCGGGTTCATACAGGATGAACGGGTCGGAATTCTCATACAGCATATGCGCAGACACTGTATGCGGGCTGGCATGTGCGCCATCGGCAAGTGGTGTGACGGTAAAGCCTGCATCGTCGAACTCGATCGAAATCACGCCCGATTGCGGGTTGGTCGCGCAGAGTGCGCCGCATTCGCCGATCTTGGCCCCGTGCCACGCAGCACCCGCGTGACAGTCGCGCATCAGGGGCAATGCCGCGATGATCGCCGTATCCGTGGTACGCCCCGCGATGATGACATCCGCGCCGGTGTCCAGCGCCGCTGCGATCTGTTCCGCCCCGGCGAGGGCCACGATGTTGGAACAGCTTCGGATGATGTCTGATGTGACATCGGGTGCATTGGCCAGCGGGGTGATATCACCGCCTTCAAAGGCCTGCGCGATCTGGTCGGGGTCCTGTGAGGAGCGCAGCACCGCGATTTTCAAGGGACGGCCCTGTTCCGCAGCGATCTCGCGGGTGATGTCGAGCATCCAGTCCACAGCTGAATCCGCGCCACAGGTGCCAGCCGTGCCAATGACCAGCGGCACGCCCGCCTCAGCCCGCGCTGCCATCAGCCCAGCCCATTCCAATTTGGTTGAGGCACGGGCGTATTTCGACACACCGCGCCCCAGATAAGAGGGCCCGGAATCTGTAGAACCGCCATCAATTGCGATGATGTCAGGCTTTGCCGCGATCCCGCGCTGCAAAGCCTGCGCGTCATAGTTCAGCCCCAGGGCACCCGAAGGGATCAGGACGCGGACCATCAGTCGGTTACCGCCTGCGGCTTTTTAAGGACTCCGCGCAGGAACATCGGGGCGACGAAACCCGCGATGGCCGCGATCCACAAGCCGATGGCGATGGGCGTGGAGAACAGAAAGGCAAAATCCCCATCCGACAGCACCATGGCACGGCGCAAAGCGTCCTCCATTTTGCCGCCCAAAAGGATGCCCAAAATGATTGGAACGGTTGGTATATCCAGCTTGCGCAGGATATACCCAAGCAAGCCAAAGCCGACCATCAGCAGCAGATCGAAGTAGCTGCCCGACAACGAATAGATCCCCACAAAGGAAATCATCGTCACACCCGGTAACAGCACCCAAGGCGGGACCATCAGGACCTTTACGAAAATCTTGACCATCGGCACGTTCATCAAGAGCAATACCACATTGGCGATCAGCAGCGAGGCGATGAGGCCCCAGACAACTTCGGGCCGGTCGGTGAACAGGGTCGGCCCCGGCGTAATGTTCAGCGTCATCAACAGCGCCAATAGCACGGCGGTGGTTCCCGACCCCGGTACGCCCAGCGTCAGCATGGGCACGAGCGCCCCGCCCGCGGCTGAGTTATTGCCTGCTTCTGGGGCCGCGACACCTTTGGCCACACCGGTGCCAAATCCGCCTTTGGGACCGGCGATGGATTTTTCGGACATATAGGCGAGGAACGAGCCAAGTGATGCCCCCGCACCGGGTAGAATTCCGGCAACAAAGCCCACCCCAGAGGCCCGCAGCATGGTCCATTTGGTGGCCGCGATGTCTCTCCAGGGGATGCGGACCTTGTCGAGCTTCACGCCCAGAGAAGAGCCTTTGCCGTGGCTTTCGATGAAAAAGAATATCTCGGCGATGGCAAACAGCCCGACGATTGCAACCAGGAAATCAATGCCATCGTAAAGGTGCAGGTTGCCGCCCGTCAGACGCGGCAGGCCAGAGGAGGAATCAACCCCGATCATGGCGATCCCGAGACCGATGCAGGAGGCCAGTGCCGCCTTGGCCTGATTGTTCGAGGCCATGCCCCCCAGCGTGCAGAACGCCAGCAGATACAGCGCGAAATACTCAGCCGGGCCAAACAGATAGGCCACGCGCGCCAGCATCGGTGCCAGCAACATCAAGCCGATGGTTGCGAGAAAGGCGCCGACAAAAGAGGCCACACCGGAGAGCACCAACGCATCACCTGCGCGCCCCTGTTTGGCCATGGGATAGCCATCCAGCGTGGTCATCAACGCGGGTTCGTCCCCGGGAATGTTCAGCAGGATGGACGAAATCCGCCCGCCATACATCGCGCCGTAATAGACCGACGTCATCAGCACCAAGGCAGAGGTCGCATCAAGCCCCATGGTAAAGGTCAACGGGATCAGGATCGCCACGCCGTTTGAGGGGCCCAGACCCGGCAATGCGCCGATGATCGTGCCCAGAAAGCACCCGGCAACCGCCAGCATCAGCGTGAACGGCGACAGGGCGACGCTGAATCCCAGCGCCAGATTTGCCATCATGTCCATGTCAGAACCATCCCTTTGGGAAGGCCACTAGACCCAAACCCAGTGCAAATTTGAAAAGTATGAACAGCCCGACAGACAGACCGATGCCCGAGGCAATGGCCGGCAGGGGGCGCGGCGAAATCTGATAACTCAGAATGCCGGCTGCAAAAATGGTCGGGATCACAAACCCTAACGGTTTTAGTGCATAAGCATAACAGATCAACACGATCACGGCGATGGCCAAACCTCCCCAGGTGCGGGCTGCAGGCCAATCGGGATCAGGATCCGGCTTGAAAATCATCACCAGCGCGCAGATTGCGGCCACCGCACCGATCAGCATCGGAAATGCCTTGGGGCCGACGGGGTCGCTTAGAAAACTGGTCTGGATCTGCGTGGCGCTCGCGATATACGCGAGCGCCACAAAGAGCGTGACCAGACCGAAAATCCGGTCACTTGCCATTACTGGATGACTCCCAGCTCTTTGGACATGGTGTTGATTTCGCCCACAAGGCCATCAACATAGGCTTGGAAATCGCCACCAACCTTGGTGAAGGGTGCCAGACCATTAGCGACCATGGCTTCTTTCCACTCGTCGCTATCCGCAACTTGTTGCAGTTTTCCAGCCCATTCATCGAATTTGGCGTCCGAGATGTCTTTGGGAACGTAAAGACCGCGCCAGTTCACCGCGACCACGTCGAGGCCCTGTTCCTTGGCTGTCGGGATGTCGTCAAAGCCCGGCACACGCTCGTCGGTCAGAACCGCAATCACGCGGATTTCGCCCGCTTTGAGAAACCCAACCACTTCGGACATGTCGCCCGTCATCGCTTGGGTGAACCCGCCGACGGTCTGGGTGATCGCATCCGCGCCGCCATCAACGCCGATGTATTTCACTTTCTTGATGTCGGTGAAGCCCGCGCGTTGCAGGATCATCAGCGGTTTGATGTGATCAAAACCACCCACGGCAGACCCACCCGCAAACGCAACGGAACCGGGGTCGGCTTTGATTGCGTCGACCAGATCATTCAGCGACTGAAACGGGCTGTCGGCAGCCACGGCAATCACACCGGGATCGGCCCCAATCGCGCCAACGAAACGGACCTGATCCGCCGTCATGCCCGCATAGGCGTTTTGCGCCAGACGGGTGGAGGTGGCTGTGGAGGCCGCAACGATCAGATCCTCGTCCGAACCGCGCTCCGCGACCACGTGGTTATAGGCAAGACCACCGCCCGCTCCGGCCATGTTGGTGACCTGAACCGGTTTGTCCACCGCGCCAATGTCATACATGATCTTGCCGATCTGGCGGCAGGTGAAATCCCAGCCCCCGCCGGGGTTGGCCGGTGCGATACATTCGGCAGCGTATGCGCCCCCTGTGACGCCCACAGAAAGCACGGCACCCGAAATGAGCGCCTTGAAAAAGCGTTTTGTCATTGGTTCCTCCCATTTGACACACGGGTCTCCACCCGTTTCATGTGATGACCAGACTTTAGGAACCTGACACCGAACTGTCACGCCACAAAATGGCCCACCTTTTTTCGGCACCAAAACGCGGCAAATCTCGGGGGAGCGTATATGTGTGGCAACGCCTTACTTACCGGTAGATCCGGGTGCCCCGTACTGGGTTATTATGTGCCGGGCAGCTACGCGAGGACACGTCTTGCGGATACGCCGGGCATTGTGGTGGTTGAGATGGGCAATTTTGTCTCGATGTGCTGCGCACAGCATTGATCCCCGGGGACCGCACAAAACCCCGGCGAGGCCGGAGTAGAGATTGGCTTGCTGGCGGGTCTGAACGCGCAAACCGGCCTGTCGTCCGTGGCGGGCGCCGTATCCCAGAACGAAGCCGTGATCTGCCCGATGCGTCTTACCCCGGGCTTGCTGATAGTCCTGGGTCAAATCTGCCAGGATGCGTTCCTGCGCAATTGGATCACCTCGATGGCGCAGGACCAAACGCTACCCCCGGCGCCGCTGCCACTCGGCCACCACATCGCCCATCGTCTTGTCGCTGCCATCCTTGATCCAGGCCATGAAGGCGCGGTCAAACTTGAAGTCAGGCCCGCATTGCGCGGTCATGAAGCGCCGCACATTCTGCGTGTTTCTGTACCCTTTGGTCACCGGTGTCTCCGGGCCAATCGCGTCAGAATGCCAATCGAAAACCATGCCATGCCCCTTGTCTGCTTATGCTTTGACATTACAGGCATCTGTGTCGGCGCGCCAAACGATTGCCGCTCTGGTCCGCAAAAAATTGCCAAAAACCCGACGCCTGCCGGCGTGTTCTGATTGACCCGTGCGGCCAATCGGTGCTGCGGACAGATTGGAAAAAAAATTTGACTGGCTCTGACATGTATTTATTCTCCGGGCAGGTGTGAGGGAGAAAGTATCGTGTTTCGAAGCTTTATTTTGGTATGTCTGATGGTGGGGTCGCCCCTTTACGCCGATCCGAACAACAAAATCCCGACGCACAGGTCGATCAAGCTCGATATCGGCCAATCGGTTATCGTGAACGGCTATCGCGGCGAATGCGGGAAACGTCCGACGAACGTGGATCCCAATCGGACGCGCGAAACCAAGCTGGGCACGCTGAGCAATGGCAAATGGGGCGTGACCAAAAGTCGAACCTGTGGGGGATGGACACCCGCGGTTGAAGTCATCTTCACGGCAAAAAAGAAGGGCCGCGAAACTATCGAAGTCGCAGGCACGAAAATCAAGGTTGCGGTGCGCTGAATTCCGGGTCAGTTCGGTCCGGATGCATTGCCGCTCCGGTACCACACCTCACACCGGCAGGGCGGCCAGTGAACCTCGAAAACCAGCCTGTTCAAAGACCCAGGCCAGGCCCGATCACAATACCTGCGCGGGCCGTCCCGACGGTTGGCGCGCACAAGCCGCCATTTTGCCTCCGCCAGGTGGGTTTTGGCGCAGCGTCCATCCCCTATCAACGCCAGCTTCATATCGGGTGAAGCGCGCTGTCGGCTTGGCTGCCTCTGGTTTGTTTTTGATCACTGGCCCCGCGCAAGGGCGCGCATTTTTTCAGGACCAGCGTTGGCTAAATTGGGTTTTCTGTCGAGATCGGCGGGCATGATCGCAGGTCTGGAGTTTTGGGCATGGTGAACGGTTTTTGTGACGCCGCGTGTTTCATTTCTGCCCGCGGGGTCACGCACCGGATCCGTGACGATCTGCGATCCATCAATTTCCCGAACGATTGTGGCCGTTCCGAAAAAGCATGTATGATAAACGCCCATTCTTGATGGCCATACACGCTGTTAAGGCGGCTGCTTTCAGGATGACCAAAACGACAATTCTCTCTCACTGCCGATCAAATGGATACATTGGAACCGTCGCAGCTTCGGTTGGTGACAGCGGATTCTGAAGCTGCACTTGCCTTGTCCCTCACCGGAAACGGATCTGTTTTTGTTGCCAAGACGACCCGGCTGGACAGGATCCCGCAAACACAACGCGCCTTGCCGAAATACAATCGGCGTCTGGCAGCAACGGGCCATTCATTACCGCGTCGGATGTGTCAATGACACTGACAGCGCTCTTGGAGACGATCACTATCCGCGATCTGGCCATTGTTTTCGGGATCAGACACTATGCAAAGGCTGATCTGCGCGGTTGTCTAACGCAAAGCGCCCATCATCTACATGCCTGCGGCCACAAAGATCATCGGTCTTTGCACTGGCGTTCTGATACGCATGGCGGCTTTCGGGCAAACCGTGACAACGCCGTGCTGGCCTGCAAGGGACGCGCAAAGCGGCGATCCCGACACGCATATTGCAACCGATCCGATGGTGATCCGAGAGGGGTGCATCACAACGGCAGGCGCAGCGTATTTTGATGTGGTCCTTTCAGACCATCAGTTGGGGACGGGCGCGCAAATCTCACTGCTTTGTCTGAAATCAGGACAGAATGCAGCAACAGGCGTGCGCCATACCCATGCCCGCGGCCTTTCTTGACCTCAACTGCTCAAGGTTGATCGAAGGTTTCTCAACTGGCAAACAGGTCCGGATCGCCAACAGCCACCCCGGACATGCCCCTGCAGACCCGTCAGAGACATTGTCAGCGGGATGTTTAGAAATCCCATGGGTATTCAAAAAGCAACACGGTTGCGCGGCGCAAGATACACACCGGAGTTCACTCACTATGTCATGGACCACATCCCAGAGATCGCGCGGTATGAGGATAGAAACCCATGCCGGTGGACGCAACGCGCCCGGTGCAGCATGACGCCGGCGGCCCGTCGCCGGATGCGCAGGACCTATATGTGACAAGGCTGCGGGGATGCGGTTCCAGTGATCGTCGCGCGCCAAGGGCATCAATGCCGCTGATTTGCTTGCACTTGCAATCAGGGGTGCCGTCGCGCCGGAACCTGCGGCGCGCGCAATCATCAGGTCCCCGATGAGTGTCGCGAGACGGGGCCAGGCCTTTTCATTTTTCCTCAGAAGCGGGCCCGCCAGAAAGGCCATGGCAGATCCGTTTTCAGTGCCCATGCGGTGCTTTGCCTCAAAGCAACAGTCCGCATATGCGACGGTGCAACGCGCTCCGCGTGGATTATTGGAAGGCAGGGTTGGCCTTGAAAACCTCTTCAAGGCCCACCCGCAATGCGGAATGAAATGCGCCGCCCCTGGACTTTACAGGCGCGTAAAAAGTTCCGGATGTTACACCCGTTTCCTTGGCAATAGAGTCGACACCGACCCACGCATGCCCAGCCCTTCGAAAGCGCTTGTCCGCAGACCGCATCGGCGCGAAATTTTCGGAAATTATGTTTAAAAACAATATATTGAAATTTGATACAACGATTACTGCATTTTTGCATAGACGCCTGAAAGCCTTCAAATTGGCAATATTTTGGTCGCTCAATTTTGGCCTTCTGGTCACAGTAAGGCGGTACGCCCCACAGCAAGCGCCCATGTCTCCACGGATGCGCCCAAACGCTTTCATCTACGCCAAGCTTCTCGCGTGGATGCCGTTTTCCGATATGCTCTGGCAGGAGTCGAGCACGGCAATTCCAGCAGAGCCGGGCTTTATCGATAACGCGTGGCTCTCCGGTATGAGCGCGCAGGCGGTCGGCGGGTGATGCAGCCTCCCAAGCGTTCCGGATGCGCTGCGCTGCTACGCCAGTTTCTTCCCGGTATTGGTGCGGGAATTTGGCTTGACGCAAACCACGCGCGCGTTCGACGCAGCAGCGAAGGCGAGCGCGGACGAGACACCAACAGATTGTCGCGGCACTGTGACACAAGCGCCCGGTGTTCTGGTAGATACCGACGTCTGGGCAGTCGTCCCTTTTGATCTGGCACGGTTACGCGATTGAAATCCGGTGTTGCTGTGGCAGCGCGGCCTGCGGTCCAATGTCGGTTGAGCGGTCTCAGCACCAAAACGTCTGGAAGCCTTCGATGTGGTTGAAAACGCAAGGCAGTATACGCTCGATGATTTGCCTGAAACGGCGGCCTCCCTGCACGCTGCGTGTACGACACGCATCTTTGGCAGATGTGTGAGCACGGGCGGAACTTTCTTGACTACCCTCGGCATAGGTTGATCGACGGCGAGACTATGAAACAGACAGCATTTGCCGCAACGATCCCGGCTGTCATGCTTTGAAGTAATGCCGCCATACCCGCAGATTGCATTCAGATGGGAGGCGTCAGCGCGCCCGGCTTTTTTGAGGAGGGCAATGATACACCGCGGACCATCTCGGTGGTACTTACCGGGACCGCGCAGAATAATGCAGGCAAGATCACCGCGATCCACAGGACTGAAACGGGCATGTCGCATGACTTCGGCTGCAGATGGGGCCATGCCTGATGCGCCCATCTCGTTTGACCCCGACGCGTGCGCGCAATATGCGAGGCGGCCTCGGCCGAGCGCAAGCGGTCAGATTGGCCCTTACAAAGGCTTTTGTAACCCGGTTGTCGTCCTGTCCGACCCGGGCACCACATCGCGCATCGCGCACTGTCCGGGCGTAGCGCGCAAAAGGTTGCAGGCGGTGCAATGCGCCTGAAATGCATAGCGAAAACCTGGGCAGCATTGCCGAAATCCAGCTGGTCAATTTGGTCTGCATTTTGTCAATCGGCTGCGCCGTGCGGGTGGACAAAGCTGATGCCTGTCGAACCGTCAGCTTCGTTTTCAGGGCATCATTGACGCTCTGACACCGAAACTGTAAAAATGATGTGACCTCGAACAGTGCCGTTGATGGCAGCATTTCTTATGTAGAAGAGGCATTCCCGATGTTGCGCGCCGTGTCCTCACAGATTTTTCGCTCCCTGGCCCTGGCGGTTCTGCTTCCGGCCTCGTCAGGCTTGGCGCAAGACACCGAGATAACCGTCTATGTCGCCGAAAAGATCATCACAATGGATCCGGGGCTGCCGGAAACAACTGCCGTGGCGGTACAGAACGGCCGGGTCGCGGCTGTTGGTGACCTTGAGGATCTGCAGGCATTGATCGACCGTTTTCCACACCAGATCGACCGGACCTTCGCGGACAAGATCCTCGTGCCCGGACTGATTGCGGCACATGAGCACCCCTTTATCGCTGCCAGTACAATCACCCATCGCCCGCTTGTGGCCTTCTATGCGACCCCCAACCCGTTCGGGACAGATATTGCAGGCGTTGCCAGCAAGCAGGAGGCAATGGCGCGCCTGCAAGAGGTGGTGGCGCGTGATCCGGAGTCGAGCGACACGATCTTTACCTGGGGATATGACGTGATCGCGATGGGGGGGCATCTGAGCGGTGATGATCTTGACGCGATCTCGACAACCCGCCCGATTATCGTCTGGGACGCGTCGGTCCATTTCGCCTATGCGAACACGCCCTATATGGCTCAGATCGGTGTCACTGCCGAGGACGCGACAAAGATCCCCGGCATCGAACTGGGCCCGGATGGGGTGCCAAACGGACAGTTCCTTGCTGTCGAAGCGGCAGCCTTTGCGCTTGTCCCGGAAATCACCAAGTTCCTTGCCAATATGGGCCCGGCGGTCGACAAGATCACCGCGCTCAACCGTCAGGCAGGCATCACCACAACAACCGAATTGGCATTCGGATCGCTCAACCCGGAATTCGAGCGGGAATTCTTCAGATCATACTACAATGATCCGGACATGCCGCAACGAGTCGTGGTGGTGGCTGATGCGCGAACATATTCCCGGCTGCACGGGGAAGACGCCGTCAGGGCGGTCACTGAACTTGCCGAAGACAACACCGACAAGGTCATCTATTCCGGCATCAAGTTCTTTGCCGATGATGCCTTTCTCGGTCTGGCCATGGCGCTGCGCGAGCCCGGCTATCTGGACCCTGACCTGAAGGGCATCTGGAACACCCAGCCCGAGGCAATGTTCGAGGCGATGCTGCCCTGGTGGGAGGCGGGCTTCCGGATCCACATTCACTCGAACGGGGACGCGGCACAGGATGCGGTTCTGGATGCGCTGTCCGAGCTGCAGAACCACAAGCCGCGCTTTGACCACCGGTTCGTGTTTGAACATTTCGGCCTGTCCTCACTGGATCAGATCCGGCGGCTGAAAGCGCTCGGCGCTGTCGCCAGCGTCAACCCCAGCTATGTCTATCTGCGCGGTGATCTCAATGCTGCCTATATCGGACGCAACCGCGCGGCACAGGCGGCGCGGCTGGGTACGCTGACGGCAAATGGCGTGCCGACAACCATCCACTCCGATTTACCGGTGGCCCCGGCGCAGCCGTTGTTGTTGATGTGGATCGCCGTAAACCGTTTTGGTCAGTCCGGTGAGGTGCTTGCGCCCGCTGAGCGCGTTACGGCGGAACAGGCGTTGCGCATGGTGACCATCGACGCCGCCTATGTGCTGGGCATGGACGACCGCATCGGCAGCATCGAACCGGGCAAATACGCCGACTTCACAGTGCTCGAAGAGAACCCGCTTGAGGTCGCACCCGAGACCATCCGCGACATCGGCGTCTGGGGTACCGTCTTTGCTGCGAAGAAGTTCGCAGCGCCCGCAAAAAAGCCATAATGGCACCGACCTTTCAGTGCCAGCGGGCGTTCCAGCCACAAAACCGGGGGCGGTGCGGCAACCTACTGGGCTATCGCGCAACTGGCGCTGGCGGTTTGGCCCGGCTCACTCCCAATAAACAACCGGCGTGTCCCGGCGCTCACGTTCTCGGCGGGCGCGATTTATAGACCGGCAAGCGCCAGCCAAAAGCCAGCGAGCCGGCGCGCAAGGCCCATGTGACGCCGGAGCACAACGCCAGCGCGGGCAGGGCGTCCGGAAAATAGGGGCGCGCGAAGGCCGCCACGGTCGCACCGGCAAAGGCCGCCGTCACATAAAGCTCACCCTGTTTCAGCACCAGCGGCACGTCATCCAGCACCACATCGCGCAACAGACCCCCCATGCACCCGGTAATGGTGCCCATCAGAACCACAACCAAAATCGGCTGATCCAAGGCCAGCGCCACGCCCGTTCCGGCTGGAACCGCCACGGCCAGTGCAAAACTGTCTAGCCAGATCAGTGTCTTGAGGCGGCTTTCAAACAGATGTGCTGTCAGAAACACCAGCAAGGCGGCCCCGCAAGCTACCCCGATATAGGCAGGCTGCGCGATCCAGAAGATCGGATTGCGATCCAGCAAGACATCGCGCACCGTGCCGCCCCCGACCGCCGTCAAACAGGCCACAAAAGCAAAGCCCACAATGTCGAGTTGCTGGCGGCTGGCCACCAGCGCGCCAGTCAGCGCAAAGACAAAGACGGAGGCATAATCGAGAAAACTGATCAGGGTCATAGGGCCGTCTTTATCCATTCAAACGCGCGTGCGTAAGGGGGCGCAAACCCTTCGGGCAGTGGCGCATCTAGTTCTAGCCAGAAAAACCGGAACAGATGCCCACCATCATCTGCGCACAGATGCTGCCAGTTGGGGCGCAGGGGTCCCGCCAACCGGCACAGGCTGAAATGCCAGCGCGTCCCTAGGGCAATATCCGGGCTGGATCCCAGATAAATCGCGGCGCGTGTTTCCAGCCCGCTTTCCTCGAAAAGCTCGCGGGCGGCGGCTTGCTCGGGGCGCTCGCCTGCTGCCACGCCACCCTTGACCAGTTGCAACCCGGCTTGCGGGTGTTCAAAAGCTGCGATCCGGCGCGGCACACCGTCCAGATGCAGGGCCACCGGGCAGGCGATGTCACGCATTGGAAGGTTTGAACGGGGCCATGCCCGCGCGGGCCAATTCATCCGCGCGCTCGTTTTCAGGGTGGCCGGCGTGGCCCTTGACCCATTCCCATGTTACGTCGTGCTGTGCGTTGGCCGCATCAAGGCGTTGCCAGAGTTCGGCATTGGCCACGGGCTTTTTCGCGGCGTTTTTCCAGCCGTTTTTCTTCCAGCCAAAGATCCACGAGGTGATCCCGTTTTTGACGTAATTGCTGTCGGTCACGATTGTGATGCTGGAGCGGCGCGACAGGGATTCAAGCGCGTTGATCGCCGCCAGCAACTCCATGCGGTTGTTGGTGGTATCGGGTTCGCCGCCCTTGAGTTCGCGTTCCTTGACGATTTTGTCGCCATCCATCGCGCGCATCAAAGCGCCCCAGCCCCCGGGGCCGGGATTGCCCGAACAGGCGCCATCGGTATATGCAAATAATTCAGCCATGAGCGCTGAGGCATATCCACGGTGCCTCCTGACCGTCAAGGCCTTTTCCAGACCCTGTGGCGCGATAGGTCACGGCGAACCCTGCGTCCTCCAGCAACCCCGTCAATTCGCTGTCCGTATAATAGGTGTAAAACCGCCCTACGCGATCGCGTTTGCTGCCCTCACCGGATTTCAGCGCAATGTGAAACCGGCCGCCGGGGTTCAGGGCGGTGGCGATTTGGGTCAAGTGGCGCGGCATGTCTTCGCGCGCGGCGTGCAAGAGTGAGAAATTGGCCCAGATGCCGTCATATTCATTCTCTGCATTCAGATCATCAAAGCTCGCTTGCCGCGCCGTGACGCCTGCATGGGCGGCGGCCATCTCGACCATTTCCGGCACCGGGTCGTAGGCGGTGACCACAAGGCCCGCGCGCGCCATTTCCGCTGCAAAGTCTCCGGGTCCACAGCCGAGGTCCAAAACGGTGCCTCCCTTCGGAATATCCGCGATGAACGCGGCCAGCAGCGGGTCTTTCGCCACCACGTCTTTGAGCATGTCGGCATATTCTGCTGCCTTGTCACCATAGACCTTCAGGGTTTCATTATCGCTCATAAGAACACTCCGACGCTGAGGCACAGGATTACAATCGTAGTCAGTAAAAGGCGTAGCGACATCCACCAGCTCGGCGTCAGCCCCCAGCGCCAGAAGGCGAAATCCAGCACCAGAAGGCCTGCAAAGCCGAAAATCAGGTTCATACCTGCTGTGACCGGCCCGCCGCCCGTCATGAAGAATGCCCAGAGGGCGGGAATGACGGACAGGGTGTAGCCAACGGCAGCCCGCGTCCCGGCGGTTTTGGTGGCAAACCCCCAGAGCACGCCAGACATGAAGGACAGGATAACCGAGCCGTAAAACAACTGGATGTAGGGGCCGATGAAGCGGGACCCGAGGCTGCGCAAACCCCAGTCGGCCAAGGGCTCAATAAGATAGGTTGCCGCGCCCCACAGGAAGGGGATCAACCCGGCAAGGCCAAGGATCAGGGGGGCGGGCGGGATACGTTTCATGGGCGCCACAATGAGACCGCGGGCAGGGCGAGGCAAGAGGCAAGACGGCGCATGCGGCTCACTTTGTCATACGCCCGCCGGGCACGAGACTGGGATCGGCAATGCCCAGGATCCCGCTGTCGCTGGCGGACAGGCCCAGACGCGCACAAACTGCCTCAGAGGGGGCGTTGCCCGGCTCCACACCGGTGAAAAAGCGGCTAAACCCGTGCCGTTGGTTCATGTGGAGCATGACCTGTGCACCCAGCAGTAAAGACAGCCCATGCCCGCGCCACGCAGGATCCGTGGCCAGCATGCCCCACCAGCATTCATGTTGGCCCAAGGGGTGCTCGGGGTGGGAAAAGGCGGCCGCCGCCGCGCAGGACACAACTTTGCCCGCCTCGTCCAGCGCCATCAGGCACAGACCCGGGCGCAGCGCACCACTCAGCACGGCAAGGTTGGGCGGCAGCACGCCACAGGCCAGCGCCATATCGGCAAATGACGCCCGGATCTCATGGGGCGTTTCAGGCGACAGCCACGCGGTTTTGAGCGGTTTTGGCAAGGGACGGTCATTCAGGGTCTGCTGCGCCATCTGCAATGCGGTATTGCCCCCTTCCCAGCGGGCGTAGCGCTGGGGGACAAAACCGCTGTGTTCCGCCTCATCGCTCAGCACGGTCATCTCTGCCAGCGGCACACGCGCGTAATTGGTGCTGCCCTGCAATCGCGCCAGATGGCTCAGATGTTCGAACGGGGCGTCCTGCGGGCTGAAAATCCCCACTGCGCGTCCGTAATAGGTGAAATGCGTCGCATCGCGCGTCAGATCAAACAGCGCGCGCCCACGATGCAACAGCACCTGTTGCGCCTCCGCGCCAAAATAATCCTGCGGCATCGCGCGGCCTTACGCCGGTTCGCGCAGCACGCGCGGCACCTTGAACTCCACGTTCTCAACAGCCGTCTCCACCACGTCCCGTGTCACGGTGTAATGCGCGGAAAATGCGTCGATGACCTCATTGATCAATACCTCAGGGGCCGATGCCCCGGCGGTGATCCCGATGCTGGTGATTCCCTGTAAGCTACGCCAGTCGATGTCGCTCGCACGCTGCACCAGTTGCGAATATTTGCATCCTGCGCGCGCGCCCACCTCGACCAGCCGTTTTGAGTTGGAGGAGTTTGGCGCACCGACCACCAGCATGGCATCGCATTTCGGCGCCATGGCCTTGACCGCTTCCTGCCGGTTGGTGGTCGCATAGCAGATGTCTTCCTTGTGCGGGCCGACAATGCCGGGAAACCGTGCCTGCAAGGCGGCGACCACATCGGCGGTGTCATCCACGCTCAGCGTTGTTTGGGTGACATAGGCCAGCCGCTGCGGATCACGCACTTCCACGGTGGCCACATCGCCGGGTGTTTCCACCAGCAACACATCCCCTTCGGGCAGTTGCCCCATGGTGCCCACGGTTTCAGGGTGGCCGGCGTGCCCGATCATGATCATCTGCAACCCGTTGTCCGCATGGCGCTGGGCTTCGATGTGCACCTTGCTGACCAAGGGGCAGGTCGCATCCACATAGACCATTTCACGCGCGGCGGCGGCGGCGGGCACCGATTTTGGCACGCCGTGGGCAGAAAATATCACCGGCCGGTCGTCGGGGCAGTCATCCAACTCCTCAACAAACACCGCGCCCTTGTCGCGCAGCGCGTCGACCACGAATTTGTTGTGCACGATCTCGTGGCGCACATAGACAGGCGCGCCCCATTTATCGAGCGCCATCTCGACGATCTTGATGGCACGGTCCACGCCTGCGCAGAATCCACGCGGGGCCGCCAGATAAAGGGTGAGAGGGGGTTTGCTCATGGTACTGCTCCGGACCCGCACCAAAGGTGCGTTAAAACTCATGGGACCAGAGTTAAGGCTTTGCTGCCCAAGCGTCCAGAGGGGCGTGCTGTCACGCCCCCCGGGGTATTCTCAAACGCCTCAGCCGGTGGCGGCAGCATCCGGGAATTCACGCGGCGGGCGGCCGATCACATCCTTGAGTTCGTCCAGCTCGATGAAATTATCGGCCTGACGACGCAAATCGTCTGAGATCATGGGTGGCTGGCTGCGAATGGTCGATACAACCGAAACGCGAACGCCGGAGCGTTGCAGGCTTTCCACCAGCGGGCGGAAATCGCCATCGCCGGAAAACAGCACGATGTGATCGACACGTGATGCCAGTTCCATGGCATCCACGGCCAGCTCAATGTCCATGTTGCCCTTCACTTTCCGACGGCCCATGCTGTCGGTGTATTCTTTGGCGGGCTTTGTCACCATGGTGAAGCCGTTGTAATTCAGCCAGTCAACCAAAGGACGGATCGGGGAGTATTCGTCATTTTCCAGAAGCGCTGTGTAATAAAACGCCCTCAGAAGTTTGCCCCGACGCATGAACTCGGTGCGCAGCAATTTGTAGTCGATATCAAAACCAAGCGACTTTGCAGCGGCGTAGAGATTCGATCCGTCGATGAACAGCGCGAGCCGTTCGTCCTTGTAAAACATTTTTTGTCCTTCCGATGTGTCAGGCGCTAGCGTTTAAAAAACGTCCATATTAAATAAACAGCGATCTAACATGTCCGAAAATAGGGTTTTTTCACTGTGCCGCAAGAGACGATGACCCCCAAAGCAAGCGAGATTTTGCCACAAATCCGGTCAGTTGCGCTGATTGCCCTAGGGTCAAACCGCTCTTCCGTCCAGGGTGACCCAAGGGAAGCTGTGCAAAAGGGCATACAATCAATAGTTGAAATTTATGAAATGATTCGCGGGGTTAGCCCCCTTTACAGCACCCCTGCTTTCCCGCCGGGCAGCGGGCCTGACTTCGTGAATGCGGTCCTGGCGATTGAGACCGAAGATTCTCCGGAAAAAGTGATAAAAACTTTACACGAAATCGAGAAAAGGATGGGGCGCACGCGTGAAACCAGATGGGGGCCCCGTACGCTGGACCTGGATTTGATTGCGTTGGGCAGTGAGGTGCGCCCGGATCGGCAAACCCATGCCGAGTGGCGTGATCTGAGTCTGGAGCAGCAACTGGCGCGCGCGCCGGATCATTTGATTCTGCCCCATCCGCGTGCGCAGGAGCGTGCCTTTGTTTTGGTCCCGTTGGCGGATGTGGCGCCGGGGTGGGTGCACCCGGTTCTGGGCAAAACCGTGTCCGAGATGCTCGCAGCCCTGCCAGAGCAGGAAAAAGAACAGGTCGTGGCGCTGCAATAGGCGCTTGTAAATCTCGAAAAAGGGGCCTAAAACCGCGCTTTCTGACAAAACCCCGATTTATGGAGTGTTCCATGGCCCGCGTCACCGTTGAAGATTGCGTCGATAAAGTCCCCAACCGGTTTGAACTGGTTATGCTTGCGGCGCATCGCGCACGTGAAATTTCGGCCGGTTCGGCGGTCACTGTGAGCCGCGACAACGACAAGAACCCCGTCGTGTCCCTGCGCGAAATCGCCGATGAGACCCAAAGCGCGGATGAGTTGCGCGAGCGTCTGATCGAAAGCAACCAGAATCAGATCGAAGTGGATGAGGCCGAAGAGGACTCCATGGCACTTCTGATGGGAGCCGAGCAGGACAAGCCCGAAGAGGACAGCATGTCCGAAGAGATGCTTTTGCGCCAGTTGATGGCTGCACAGGGACAGGGCTGAACGCAGCCCCAAGCGCCCAAAGGGCATGTGAATGACACCGCCTGACCAGTTCGACATCACCGCAGACGATCTGGTCGGCCTCGTCACCAAGTACAATCCGAAAACCAATGCAGAGCTTATTCGCGCGGCCTATGCCTATGGTCGCGAGATGCATGAGGGGCAGCTGCGCCATTCCGGTGAACCCTATTTCACGCATCCCGTGGCCGTGGCCGCGATCCTGACCGAACAGCAGCTGGATGATGCCACCATCATCACCGCGCTGTTGCATGACACCATCGAGGACACCAAGGCCTCCTATCTGGAGGTGACGCGCCTGTTTGGCGCCGAGGTGGCTGAACTGGTGGATGGTGTGACCAAGCTGACCAACCTGCAGCTTAATTCCTCCGAGACCAAACAGGCGGAGAATTTTCGCAAGCTGTTCATGGCGATGTCCAAGGATCTGCGCGTCATTCTGGTGAAACTCAGTGACCGTTTGCACAACATGCGCACGATCAAGGCGATGCACCCGGACAAGCAGGCGCAAAAGGCGCGTGAGACCATGGATATCTTTGCCCCCCTCGCGGGACGCATGGGCATGCAATGGATGCGCGAAGAGCTCGAGGATCTTGCCTTTCGCGTGTTGAACCCGGAAGGGCGGGCCAGCATCATTCGTCGCTACATCAATCTGCAAAAGGAAACCGGCGATGTCATTGAGCGCATCACCGGGGACATGCGGTTGGAATTCGGGCGCGCGGGTGTTGAGGCCGAAGTCGTAGGCCGGGCCAAGAAACCTTATTCGATGTGGCGCAAGATGCAGCAGAAGGACCAGAGTTTTTCTCGGCTTTCTGACATCTACGGGTTCCGCATCATCACCGACAGTGAGGAAGATTGTTACCGCGCGTTGGGTGCGATCCACCAACGTTGGCGCGCGGTGCCGGGGCGGTTCAAGGATTACATCAGCCAACCCAAATCCAACGGCTATCGCTCCATCCACACCACCGTGTCCGGGCGCGATGGCAAGCGGGTGGAGGTGCAGATCCGCACGCGGCAGATGCATGATGTGGCCGAAACCGGGGTGGCGGCGCATTGGTCTTATCGTGATGGTGTGCGCTCCCAGAACCCCTTTGCGGTGGACCCGGCGAAATGGATCACGCAGCTGTCTGAACGGTTTGACGCCGAGGAGGATCACGAGGATTTCCTCGAAGCGGTCAAGCTGGAGATGTATTCCGACCAGGTCTTCTGTTTCACGCCCAAGGGAGAGGTGGTCAAACTGCCACGCGGGGCCACGCCAATAGATTTCGCCTTTGCCATTCACACCCGCATCGGGTCGGCCTGTGTCGGGGCCAAGGTGGATCACATGCGTGTGCCGCTCTGGACCCGCTTGAAAAACGGGCAGAACGTGGAAATTATCACCGCTGAAGGCCAGAGCCCGCAGGCCACCTGGCTCGATATTGCCAGCACCGGCAAGGCGCGTTCTGCCATCCGGCGGGCTTTGCGTGATGAGGATCGGGCGCGCTTTGTCAAGCTGGGCCGCGAACTGGCGCGCTCTGCTTTTGAACACGTGGGTCGCAAGGCCACCGACAAGGCGCTGGCCACGGCTGCGCGCCACATGCGCTTTGAAAACCGCGATGATCTGCTGGCCCGCATGGGCAGTGCCGAAATCACCGGACGCGAGGTGGTGCAGGCCGTCTATCCCGACCTCGCGCCGAAAAAGGGCGACAAGGTGGATGCCCGCCGCGCGGTTGTGGGTCTGACGCCCGGGCAATCCTTTGAGCGTGCGTTTTGCTGCCAGCCGCTGCCCGGGGAGCGCATCGTCGGCATCACGTTCAAGGGGCGCGGCGTGGTGGTGCACGCCATCGATTGTGATCGGCTTAGCGCCTATGATGATCAACTCGAGCGCTGGATTGATCTGCGCTGGCACGAAGGCGAGCATGCGGCCGTGCATGGCGCGACGCTTGACGTCACCTTGACCAACGACGCCGGTACACTTGGCCGTGTCTGCACCTTGATTGGTGAGACCGGCGCGAATATTTCAGACTTACAATTTGTTGACAGGAAACCTGACTTTTACCGACTTCTGATCTATGTGGAGCTCAGAGATGTGGCGCATTTGCATTCCTTGATGCTGACACTTGAGGCAGAAAGCGATGTAGCGGAAATTTTACGCTCTCGTAATATGTCACAGGGGGCGGTTGAAGCACCCGCATGATTCTACGCCCGGCCCGTTGAGGGGTCATTTTTTGAAGGTGGTTTGCGCGGGCAAGCCCCGTTTTTGGAGATTATGAGGACCCCGCCCCTTGGTTTTTAAACGCCGCGACCCCAAAAGTTGGCCCCGTGCCTTCTTCGAGCTGCTTTGGCCGCGCGGCGGCTGGACGCGTGCGTTCCACTACGTCAAACACCGGATGCGGCGGCTGCCCGACAGCCCCGAACGCATCGCACGCGGTCTCTGGGGCGGTGTATTTGCCTCTTTTACTCCATTCTTCGGGTTTCACTTCTTCATCGCGGCGGGCTGCGCGTTCTTGATGCGCGGCAATATCCTCGCCTCCATCATGGGGACGTTCTTTGGCAACCCGCTGACCTATGTGCCCATCGCGGCCTCTGCCCTGTCCACCGGTCACTGGCTTCTGGGGGATGACATGGATGAACGCCTGCCGCGTTCTTTTGGCGGCAAATTCATGGATGCCGGCGCGGATCTCAAGGATAACTTTCTCTCCGTCTTCACCGGGGCGACGCCTGATTGGTCGCGCCTGTCGGTGTTTTATGACGAGATCTTCTTTCCCTATATGGTCGGTGGCATTTTGCCCGGCATCTTTTTTGCCACCTTGTGTTATTATCTTTCCGTCCCTGTGATCCGCGTGTATCAAAAACGCCGCAAAGGGATGATCAAAGCCAAACTTGAAGCCCTGAAGGCAAAAGCTGCTGCAAAAGCAGATGCAAAACGCAAAGCAGAACACTCAACCGGGGACTAACGTGCGGTGTGTTTTTTGAAATGAACGAGGGATCAAAAACGCGTTCGAGCCAGCGGCGAGAGGCAGTTTTTTGATCTCCTGTAAAACACATTGCACCTGACAAGGGGGCTGACACATGGCCAACACTGAAAAACTGCGCCTCGGCGTGAATATTGATCACGTGGCAACGGTGCGCAATGCGCGCGGCGGTGCCTATCCCGACCCGCTGCGGGCTGCGCGCATCGCGCAGGAAGCGGGTGCCGATGGCATCACCGCGCATTTGCGCGAAGACCGCCGCCATATTTCGGATGCTGACATCGAGGGGCTGATGGAGGTGCTGAGCGTGCCGCTCAATTTCGAGATGGCGGCCACGGACGAGATGCAGAAAATCGCCCTGCGCCACAAACCCCATGCGGTCTGCATTGTGCCGGAAAAGCGCGAAGAACGCACCACCGAGGGCGGACTTGAGGTTGCGCGCGAGGAAAACAAACTGGCGCATTTCATAGCACCCCTGCGCGAGGCGGGCTGCCGCGTGTCGATCTTTATCGCCGCGGACAAACGCCAGATCGAAGCGGCGCATCGCATCGGCGCGCAGGTGATCGAATTGCACACCGGGGCCTATTGCGACGCCTTTGCCGAGGGCGACATGGACACCCACGCCCGCGAAATGGACGCGCTGCGCGAGATGTCCACATTTGCCCATGGTCTGGGGCTTGAGGTCCACGCGGGCCACGGGCTGACCTATGACACCGTGAAACCTATCGCGGCCTTTCCTGAGGTGATGGAACTCAACATCGGCCATTTCCTGATCGGCGAGTCGATCTTTCTGGGTCTGGAACCTGCGATCGCGCAAATGCGCCGCCTGATGGAGGACGCCCGTGGCCAGCGCTGACATGCTGCTGCCGCTGTCGGGCCTTCTGGTCGGCTGGATGGTGATGGGCGGCAGCCCCGGACCGGCCACCTTGGCGATCTCCGGAACTTCCATGCAACAGGGCCGATGGGCAGGCCTGACGCTCGCGGCGGGCATTGTGGTAGGATCCGCAAGCTGGGGGATCATGGCTGCTTTGGGCTTTTCGGCGGTGATGATGGCGAATGTTTGGCTGTTTGAAGTCATCCGTTACCTCGGCGCGGCCTATCTGATGTATCTCGCCGTCAAATCCTTGCGCTCTGCCTGGCGCGGTGGGGGTGCCCTGACGGCGCATGTTCCGCACAACCGGCTTTTCGCCAAGGGACTGTTGCTGCATTTGACCAATCCCAAGGCGATCCTTGGCTGGGGGGCGGTTTACGCGGTGGCGCTGGTGCCCGGCTCAGGACCTCTCGCGGTCTGGAGCCTGTTTGCGACTTTGATCTGCTGCTCCATGGTCGTGTTCTTTGGCTATGCGATGCTGTTTTCATGGGGGCCGATTGCGCACGGATACGCCCGGGCGCGGCGCGGGTTTGAGCTGGTGTTTGGTCTGTTGTTCGGCGCGGCGAGTTTCAAGATTCTGACGGCCCGCTTGGCATGATCCTTGGAATCGGCACCGATTTGGCGAATATCGAACGCATCCAGGGGACGCTGGACCGTTTCGGAGACCGGTTCCGCAACCGCGTGTTCACCGAGATCGAACAGGCCAAGGCCGAACGTCGTCGCGATACCGCCGGAACCTATGCCAAACGCTGGGCCGCCAAGGAGGCCTGCTCCAAGGCGCTCGGCACCGGGTTGGCCATGGGCATCGCGTGGAAAGACATGTCCGTGACCAATCTCAAGTCAGGCCAGCCGGTGATGCATGTGACGGGTTGGGCGCGCGACCGTCTTGATACCATGACGCCCCCAGGCCATGAGGCCGTCATCCACGTGACCCTGACCGATGATCACCCCTGGGCGCAGGCCTTCGTGGTCATCGAGGCCCGCCCGATCTCCAGTTAACCTTTTGCTCACAATAGCGCCCGTGCGGCCTGTTAATTGCGGTTTTGGTGCACGCCCGGTGCACAGGTTGTGTACAGCTTGTGCACGGGCTGTGCACCGCGATTTGCGATGAAAACAACGGCGTTAACCCTGATTCGCTGTCCCGTGACAAAATACGTCACAAACCGTTGCGTGCGCCCGCCTTGACTTGCCCCTTTTCGCCCCGCATTTAGGCGCAGATTAAATCACGGGAGCGCCCCATGGCCGCCAAGGAAGAAAAGAAGCAGAATGCCGTCCTCGAGACGATCAAGACCGTTGTTTACGCGCTGCTCATTGCTGGTGTGTTTCGCACCCTGTTTTTCCAGCCGTTCTGGATTCCATCCGGCTCCATGAAAGAAACGCTGCTGGTGGGCGATTTCCTCTTTGTGAACAAGATGGCCTATGGCTATTCCTATGCGTCCTGTCCCAGTGTGATCCTGCCGCGGTTTGGCATAAATGTAGATGCGCGTGACATCTGCGGCTTCTTTGACGGGGATAATACGCGCCTGTTTGGCAGTGAGCCTGAGCGCGGCGATGTGGTGGTATTCCGCCACCCCGTGTCGGGGCGCGACTACATCAAGCGCGTGATCGGCATGCCCGGCGATTCCGTACAGATGCGCGGCAGTCAGGTGCTGATCAATGGCGTGGTTGCACCGCAGGAACCCGCTGGAATATTTGAAGAATTGATGGAACCCCAGGGTCCCGAAGGCCGCCGTCCGCGATGTGGGAATGGGCCCGTCGGCGATGGCGGTACCTGTGAAAAAGCCCGCGCAATCGAGACCCTGCCCGGTGGCAGGCAGCACGTGGTGCTCGACATCGGGCTGCAGGCTTCCGACAATACGGGCGTCTATCAGGTGCCAGAGGGGCATTACTTCTTTATGGGCGACAACCGCGATAATTCCGCGGACAGCCGTCTGGGGCCGCAGGTTCAGGGTGTCGGGTATGTCCCGCTGGAAAACCTGATCGGGCGCGCAGATCGCATCGTGTTTTCCTCAGGCGGGCGCTCCATGCTGTTCGTTTGGACTTGGCGTGGGGATCGGTTCTTCAAGGCGGTCGAGTGAAACTTTCTGCCGAGTTGAAATCCTTTCAAGAGCGCCTGGGGCACCAGTTTGAGCGCCCCGATTTGCTGGCGCAGGCGGTGACACATGCCTCCATGTCTTCGGCCAATCGGGACGACAACCAACGCCTTGAATTTCTCGGGGATCGGGTGTTGGGACTGGTGATGGCCGAAGCTCTGCTGGCCTTGGACAAGACAGCCGCAGAGGGGCAATTAGCGCCCCGTTTCAATGCTTTAGTGCGTAAAGAGACCTGTGCGGACGTGGCGCGTGAAATTGATCTGGGCGCGGTTCTGCGGTTGGGCCGTTCGGAGATGTTATCAGGCGGTCGGCGCAAGCAAGCGCTGCTCGGAGATGGCATCGAGGCAGTGATTGCGGCGGTCTATCTGGATGCGGGGTTTGAGGTCGCCAAGGACCTGATCCTGCGGCTCTGGGGCGCCCGCGTTCATGAGGTCGAAGAGGACGCGCGGGATGCCAAAACCGCGCTGCAGGAATGGGCACAGGCGCGTGGCCTGCCGCCACCTGCCTATATCGAAGTGGCCCGCACCGGACCGGATCACGCCCCCGTTTTCACCATTGCCGCAGAACTTGAAACCGGTCAGAGCCAGCGGGCAACCGCCGGCTCCAAACGCCAGGCCGAACAGGCAGCGGCGGGAAATCTGCTGGCCGAACTGGAGACTTCCTCATGAGCACACGCGCCGGTTTTGTCGCCCTGATCGGGGAGCCCAACGCGGGCAAATCCACGCTTCTCAACCGAATGGTCGGGGCCAAGGTTTCGATCGTGACACATAAGGTGCAAACCACGCGCGCGCGCATCCGCGGTGTCGCCATGGAAGGTCAAAGCCAGATTGTATTTGTCGACACGCCGGGGCTGTTTCAACCACGCCGCCGCCTTGATCGCGCGATGGTCGCGGCCGCTTGGGGCGGCGCTGCGGATGCCGATGTTGTCGTACTGCTCATTGAAGCGCAGCGGGGCGTCACAGAAGGTGTTGAACGCATTCTGGAGGGGCTCGAAAATATCGGGCAAGGGCGCAAAGTTGCGCTTGCAATCAACAAGATAGACCGGGTGCAGGCCGAGGTTCTGTTGGGGCTGAGCCAAAAGCTCAATGACCATTACCCTTTTGTCGAAACCTTTATGATTTCCGCCGAAAAAGGTCATGGTGTCGAGGCCCTGCGCCAATGGCTTGCCGGGCAGGTACCCGAGGGACCGTGGCTCTATCCCGAAGACCAGATTGCCGATTTGCCAATGCGCATGATTGCCGCTGAAATGACGCGCGAAAAACTGACGCTGCGCCTGCATCAGGAATTGCCCTATCAGTTGACGGTGGAGACCGAGGGCTGGGAGGAGCGCAAGGATGGATCGGCCAAGATTGACCAGCTGATCTATGTGGTGCGCGACGGTCACAAGGGGATCGTGCTGGGCAATAAGGGTGAAACGATCAAGGCTGTGTCCAAAGCCGCCCGTGAGGAATTGGAAGAATTCCTGGGCCGCAAGATACATCTGTTTTTGCAGGTCAAAGTGCGCCCTAATTGGCTTGATGAGGCGGAACGCTATTCCGAAATGGGCCTTGAGTTCAAAGATGGCAACGCGTGAGGGACCCGGATGGCGCGGCTGACCGCACGGTTCTGGATTGATGCTTATCTGGCGCGGCTGAGGGTTCAGGATATTCCGGCCTTCATTGTGGCGCACGGTGATGACACAGCAGGCAGCGTTCTGGTCAAAGTGAACCATCTGAACGGCCATTCGGAGCTTTTGCAGCGCAGCTATGATCTGATGAAGGACACACAATCCTGGACCGTGCTCGCGCAGGGCAGTGATGCGGAAGTTGACGAAAACATTCAGCGGCAACAAGGGTTTGATCCTGACTTGTGGGTGGTTGAGGTCGAAGATCGGCAAGGCAGACACCTGCTTGATGAACCCGGTCTCAGCTGATGGAATGGCGTGATCAGGGGATATTGCTCAGCACCCGGCGTCACGGTGAAACATCCGCCATTATCGAAGTTTTCACGCCTGAACATGGGCGTCATGCGGGCGTGGTAAGAGGCGGCACAAGTCGCAAGATCTCGCCCATTCTGCAACCGGGCGCACAGCTTGATGTGACGTGGCGCGCGCGTCTCGAAGATCACATCGGCAGTTTTCACGTCGAACCCGTGCGCAGCCGTGCTGCCGTCGCCATGGGGGATCGGATGGCGCTGGCTGGATTGAATGCTGTGACCGCCCTGCTGGCGTTCTGTCTGCCCGAGCGTGAACCGCATCCGCCGCTTTATACGCGCTCGGAACAACTCCTTGATCTGTTGGAACAGCATGACTTGTGGCCGCTGGCGTATCTCCGTTGGGAAGTCAGCCTACTGGAAGAAATGGGATACGCTCTGGAACTTGACAAATGTGCAGTGACGGGCAGCACTGAAAATCTAACGTATGTATCGCCGAAATCTGGCCGCGCTGTGTCTGAGGGCGCGGCAGGGGAATGGGTTGACCGGTTGTTACCGCTGCCGGATGTTTTGCGCGGCCTTGGCGATGGGGAGGACGCCGAAATCGCGCAAGGTCTTGTGACAACAGGTTATTTTCTGAGTACGCATCTGGCGCAGGATCTTGGAAACAAGCCGCTTCCCGAGGCGCGTACACGTTTCATCGAGGCGTTCACCCGTCAGCTTTGAACACCATCGTGCGACCGGCATCATTGGACAAAAGCAACGTATCTCCGAGAACTTCAGACAAGCTCATTGCAGATAGGGCCGCAAAGAATGTCGTTTCAGCTTCCAGATCCGGGCAAGCCATGCGCGTGGCGGCAAGCGGTCCTGCCTCGAACCAAGGATAGGGGACCGTCATGCTGCCGGTATAGGAGTTGCAGGGCGCTTTGCCGGCAATCTGACCTGTTTCCGGGAATGTGAGGGTGGCGCTGTAAGTCACAGGCGCATCGTCCAGCTCCACAAGCCGCCAGACTTTATCCGCCGCGCCGTAAGCCTTGACGGTTTCATCCTTTTGGCAGCCTATAAGGCCGAAAATTGCGATCAAAGCGACGCTTGTTACATGTTTCATGCGTGTTACTTTAGCGCGAGGACCAGATCTATCATAGTATCAAACGCGGCACTTGGATCAGCCTGGTCACCCAGCTGTGGCATGCCAATCAATGCCCCAAGGCAACTCTGTGCAAAACCGGGATTACTCACGCCTAATTGTCTCAAAAGATTGGTGAAATACGTAAGCCGCTCCGCATCAACCTGTGCTATGGCCTCAGCGACGATTGCAGATGTCTTTGCCCAGGCCCTGAAGGCAGGATCCTGATCGTCCGACAGAATTTGCACGCCAAATCTACGCAATCGCTGTTCTGCAGACCCGTCTGAACTCAAGGCGGCAAGCACCTCAGCAAAAGCGCGGGATTGCCAATCTTCAAGGATCGCTTCCTGAAAGGCCGGGACATCCTTGAAGTGCCAGTAAAACGAGCCCTTAGTCGTTCCGATCTTGCGCGCCAAAGGTTCGGCGGCCAAGGCCGAGGCACCGTTTTCAACCAGCTCGGACAAGCCGGCGTCGATCCACAATTGGCGGGTGAGTCGCTGGTGTTTCATACCTCAGCAATATGGAGCCAGAAGCCATGCTGCAAGGGCGACGAGGTCGCGGGTGGCGAATTCCAGCTTGGCGCGCGGAGATAGACAACAATTGCAGGAATTGCGCCTGCAAAACGGGCATAATTCCGCCGCTGGAAAAGGATGTTACCCCAATAATCTGCGTGCAATCACTTGCGCCTGAATTTCTGCAGCACCTTCAAAAATGTTGAGAATGCGCGCATCACACAGGACCCGGCTGATCTTGTATTCCAGCGCAAATCCATTGCCGCCATGGATCTGCAAACCGTTGTCCGCTGCGGCCCAGGCGATGCGTGCGCCGAGCAGCTTGGCCATTCCCGCCTCGACATCACACCGTCGCCCCTGATCTTTTTCAAAAGCGGAGAAATACGTAAGCTGACGTGCGATCATGATCTCAACGGCCATCATCGCCAGCTTGCCGGATACGCGTGGGAAATTGATCAGGGATTTGCCAAATTGTTTGCGGTCCTGTGCGTATTGCATGGAAATATCCAAGGCCGATTGGGCGACACCTATTGCGCGGGCCGCCGTCTGAATGCGTGCACTCTCAAAGGTTTCCATCAACTGCTTGAAGCCTTTGCCTTCCTCGCCTCCGAGCAGGTTTTCGCCTTTGACGTGGAAATTGTCGAACGCCAGTTCGTATTCCTTCATACCGCGGTATCCGAGAACTTCGATCTCCCCGCCGGTCATGCCCTCGGTTGGAAACGGATGCGCGTCATCGCCAGGGGTTTTTTCGGCCAGGAACATCGACAACCCTTTGTAGTCGGACGTTTCAGGGTCGGTGCGGGCGAGCAGTGTCATCACCTGCGTGCGCGAGGCATGCGTGATCCACGTCTTGTTACCGGTGACCCGGTAGTCTTCACCGTCTTTGACGGCGCGGGTGCGCAGGCTGCCGAGATCGGAGCCAGTATTCGGTTCGGTAAAAACAGCCGTGGGTAGAGTTTCAGCAGATGCCAGACGCGGCAACCACTTCTCTTTTTGCGCGTCTGTGCCGCCTGCAAGGATGAGTTCAGCTGCAATTTCAGAGCGCGTGCCAAGGCTGCCGACGCCGATATAACCGCGCGACAATTCCTCTGAAACGACGCACATGGACGCTTTGGATAAGCCAAAACCGCCATATTCCTCAGGGATTGTCAGCCCGAACACGCCCATTTCCGCAAGCTCTTCGATAACTTCGAGCGGAATCAGTTCATCTTTGAGATGCCATTCATGTGCAAAGGGTTCCACTTTTTCCACCGCGTAACGCCGGAATTGCTCGCGGATCATTTCAAGCTCTTCTTCCAGCCCGCAAGCACCGACGGTGATGTTGGCGGAATGCTCCTGCATAAGGGCGACCAACCGTGTACGCGCCGCCTGTGTATTCGCGCCCTGTGTCAGGGCCATCACGGCGGGATCCATCAGCGCGCGCATGTCTGATTGGCTTAAACCGAGGTCTTGCAACCTCAGGATTTCGCCCTGATTCATTTGAATGCCGCCGTAAATTTGCCAAAGGTATTCGCCAAAAGCGATCTGATGAAGCAATTGCTCTGTCTCACCAAAAGATCCTTTTGCGCTTAGGTCTTCGGCCCAACGCTGCATCTGGCGCAACGCCTGAGCATATGTTGCGAGCCATGCGAGGCCGTGAGCTGCCGTCTGATGCTTTTCGATCAGGGAACCAGATACGCGCCCGCCCTCAGAAACCAGATCCCTTACATGCACGGTTGCGGTGTGCAGCACCTTTTCAACAGGCACTAGGGATGCTGCCGTCAGATCAAGAAGGTTCTCCATTGTAACTGGTGCTGAAACTGGCGGCGTTTGTCCGTCATGGGGCATTTTTCGGGTCCTCTGTGGTTCGCCTGTGATGTAGTTCTTTCGCAGTTGCAGCGCAACAAAAATACCCAAAAAAGGTGTAAATCGTTCGAAAGTTTCACATGGGAGAGTGGAGGCACAGGGCTGACGCTGTAGAAGTTGACCCAATTTCGAGGGAAGCCCGCGTAACCCGAGGTGTGTTGAGCAAAAAAAATGCCGCTTCCGCGGCATTTCCCTTTGGCTCTCACCTTCTCAGGCGAGATCCCATTGTGTTCCGAGCGAAAGACTCCACCTAGTCGACTCAAAACACGTCTGTTGCCAAAGCTTCAGCCTTGACGCGCAACGGTTACGCCTGAAACGTCTTCTATAAATGTTACGATACGCGTCTTGATCGTATCGTCCCGGATAGCGGCAAGTGCTGTGACTATTTCAAGGCTTGGATCACGTCTTGGCGAATTTTCTGCCGACGTATCAAGGCCTTCGAAGAAATATGACGTCGGTACGTCGAGGATCCGAGACAACTCATATAGCCTGCTGGCGGCAATTCGATTGGACCCGATTTCATATTTTTGTATTTGCTGGAATGATAGCTCCAGTTTCCGAGCGACATCTGTTTGAGACAAACGGCGCATTGTCCGGATTTGTTTTAATTTGCGACCAACGTGAACATCTACTGGATGGGACATAACTATTTAACACCTCTGGTTGTGACTGTACTCACTTTTCGCGGGAAACGCCGAATCGATCAACTGAGTACCTTTTTCCTTTTTTTGACTAAAAATGTTCAGATAATGGATGAAAAATGTTGCATTAGTGGGTGATATATTTACCATCAACCGTGATGAATCGTATCGTGGACCCTTCTGAAACGACGCAAGCAGTAAGTAAAACTGCGGAATCTCATGGACTTTTGCATGAGATGATTAGGTCATTCACGACGCTCGCGAAGACACTAAACCTGAGCCACGCCGTCAAAGAGTTGGGAAGCACCCGGCAAACAGTGCGTAGACACATCACACAACTGGAAGAAGCGAAGGGGGTTGCTCTCTTTGCGGTCGAGGAGCGCCAGTATCGTTTGACCGAAGAGGGAGAGCGTGCATTGCCAGAAGCTCTCGACATACTTGCACGCGGCAATGCCTGGTTGAATAGAAACACCAGACATGTAGATGGTTTGCAGCTTTTCAGCACGACATTGCCAAATGGATGGTGTTTTTGGCAGCAACAGCATTCACTCAGCCGGATATGGAATTCGCCGTCCTGCCTGATGCGAGAAACACTTCGAAGCTGGTCAATGTCAGGCGGCGATATCGAATCACCTTTGATGGAGCATGTGCGCCCATACCTCATTGTTTACCGTCATACGATCGCCGGATGGATATGCGTGGAGTTCGGTGAAGAGTCTTTTTTTGTGAAATGGTTTGGCTGGGCAAAAGCCCGCAGCAGTGTTGGTCGATCCCTGGGCAGAATGCCCGGTGGGGATGATTTTGCGCGGATGCTTGATCAGCCATTTCACGAAGTGCAAACGACGCAAAGTGTGCGTCTAGATCACGTTTTTACACTTGTTCCGCGCGAATCTGACGGGACTTTGCAGCCTGTTAACTATCAACGCTTAATGCTTGGAGGGCGATTCCCTGACGGCAGTTTGGCGCTTTATGCTTTGGTCGAGCCATCGGCAGATGTTGAGATATTTGGTCTGGATCATGGCAAAATTGTGCAACCTTCTGCCGAGATTATGGTAAATTTCGATCCGGTTAACGCAAAATACGAGCGTTAACCACTTATTTAGGCTAGCCTTTGTCTGAGGATGCTCGGCAAAGGAGTTTTGGCATGTCATTTCATAGTATGAACGAAGGGGCGCAATTCGTTGCGACCAGTCGTGATATTTTACTTCAAAATCAAATTTCAGTCACAATTGGGTCCAATTTCCTAGAATACCGCAAGCTTTTGCGTGATGAGCGTCCGCAACAAGTTATGGGAGCGCCTTTTGATCCGGACGTTCATGACCTTAACCATAAAAACGCTTTCTGGCTCGTTGCTCGGGATGCAGATGGACTCTTGATGCACACTCAGGCATCCCGTCTCATACAACTCAAGCAGCAATCTTTGAGTGGCTACATGCTCAAGAAGTTTCGCGAGTTTCCTCCAGCTATCCCAGATTTGGACCTAAAACGGTCACGGTACCGCGCGAGCCCCGGTGCCAGTCGTATAACCGGAGATGTGGTTTATCACGGCGAAGTCTGGATGGGTGATACCGGTCAGTACCGCGGGACGGGTCTGTCGACTGTTTTGGCCCGATACGGTATTCATGAAGCAATGTGTCGCTGGAATCCGGACTATATCTTTGGTTTCATGGCAAGAACCGTGGCGTTCAAAGGATTTGCTGAGCGCATGGGCTATATGCACAATGAACCTGGCGC
This sequence comes from Paracoccaceae bacterium, assembly GCA_033344815.1. Classification (NCBI taxonomy): domain Bacteria; kingdom Pseudomonadati; phylum Pseudomonadota; class Alphaproteobacteria; order Rhodobacterales; family Paracoccaceae; species Paracoccaceae bacterium. Next base: position 3,702,886 of record JAWPMR010000001.1, read on the forward strand.
ATTGCGCTGGTATCGGAAGGGCAGCGACATGCCGCTAGAAGGTTTTGTGAGCTACCTCAGCAATGAAGATACCCGCTATCTTCTTGAAATGCCTGTCGTAGACGTTGTCGATGTACCTGATCAACAACCAAAAGCTGCCTAAAACGATTCGGTGGTTGGAGGGTGTCTGGCGTTGTTTTGCGGTGGATTTCGATCGTGACCTCGTCTGATCGTGTCATGTTCTTTTGTGCCGAGTGTTGCGCCATGGTTTTATAAATGGGCCATCGATCCGGTGAAAGTTTGGTCCCTACGGGTCGGTTCAGGCGTGTATGTCGGGATGCAAAAAACCCAGACTCTAAGAGCCCGTGGAGTCTCGGCTTTATGCGGTTCCCTAGATTGCCCCGTATGGATGGTGCCAGATTTGACATTTGCGCCGCGCCCGGGCCGTCACTTGGCGAACCATGTTCACTAGCTAAGCGCGAAAGGTACTCTCCGCAAGCAGGTGAGCATGCGTTCATAGGCCAGGTCGAAAAGTCGTATTGAGCGGCCAACTCGCTGCCTTGGGCGGCGTTTGCAGCCAAACCAGCACGGTATTCCTCTTCGGTCGTACGGCAAGGTTTGAAACACTCCACAGGCAATTTTTGCATGACGACATGGCAGGACAGTAAACCAGTGATGGACGCACGCTAAGCCTGAACCACCTCCGCATCGGCAAACGCATCTCTCAAACTGAAGAGCGCGATATCACGGTCATGCTCATAAATCCTCGCAGAATGCAGCGAACTGTATGGGTCTGTCGTAACCCTATGGACGTCTCTGTGGTACGGGCAGGGCGACGCTCGCCATTCGGACTTGCCACGCCTGACGTGCACCTCTCGCCGGCAATACAGTCCAGCGCCCCACCACTGCGCGCCTTTGACCCGTTTTCAGCGGGCTTTTGCAAGCCGCCTGCATGTCGGATGGCAATGGGGCTGACGTGATCCGCTCTCTTACACTGGATGACTAACGTCCATATCTCAAGGACATACCCGCGTCGAAAACTGCTCTGAGGCGGGTCAATGCAACAGATCAAGGGCTTAAAGCCAACAAGGATCAGCTAATCGCTGCTGCTTTCACATCATCATCGATAAAGGGCAGATATTGGTCAAAATTGTCTGAGAACATTCTGACCAGTTTCGCTGCTTGCCGATCATAGCTTGCCGCATCATCCCAGGTGCGCCGCGGATCGAGTAGGATATTTGGTACACCTTTTACATCGACCGGGACATCGAACCCGAAGTTTGGGTCCTTGCGAAAGGCTGCGTCCGCCAAGGACCCATCCAGAGCGGCCGTCAAAAGACCGCGTGTCGCCTTGATCGGCATCCGGCTGCCTGTGCCATAGGCTCCGCCGGTCCACCCGGTATTCACCAACCAGCAAGTTGCACCATGGGTTGCAATTTTTTCACGCAACAGATTCCCGTAAACTTCCGGTCTGCGTGGCATGAAAGGGGCCCCAAAGCAGGTCGAAAACGTTGGTTCAGGCTCGGTCACACCGCGCTCCGTACCGGCCACCTTCGATGTGAAACCAGAGAGAAAGTGATACATTGCCTGTGCCGGGGTGAGCCGAGAAATCGGAGGCAACACGCCGAAAGCATCACAGGTCAGCATAATGATATTCTTCGGATGTCCGCCGCGTGCAGATGTGGAAGCGTTCGAAATATAATGTAACGGGTAGGCACAGCGCATATTCGCTGTCAGGCTGTCATCTTCAAAGTCCAAATCTTTGGTTTCGTCGTCGTAAATCATGTTTTCGATGACAGTGCCGAATTTTTCGGTTGTTGCGTAAATCTCGGGTTCTGCATCCGGGCTCAGGCTGATGGTTTTGGCGTAGCATCCACCTTCAAAGTTAAAAGTGCCCGTGTCAGACCAGCCGTGTTCGTCATCGCCGATCAATGTCCGGGCCGGATCCGCCGACAGTGTTGTCTTTCCTGTACCCGACAGGCCAAAGAAGACAGCCGTATCCACGGGGTTTCCAGTTGCGTGGTTTGCCGAGCAGTGCATTGGCATCACGCCTTTTGCCGGCAGGAGATAGTTTAGCAAAGTGAACACCGACTTTTTGTTTTCCCCGGCATATTCCGTGCCGCCAATAAGGATCAGCTTCTTGTCGAAATTCATTGCAATTACAGTGTCGGAGCGACAATTGTGGCGCTTCGGGTTGGCCTTGAAGCTTGGACAGTTAATCACGGTGAAATCTGCAATGAAATGGTCGAGATCTTCACGATCAGGCCGGCGCAACATGTGTCGAATGAAAAGACCATGCCAAGCCAATTCCGTCACCATCCGCACATTGATCGCATGTTTCGGATCCGCCCCGCCTGTCAGGTCTTGCACGAAATAGTCGCGGCCTGCCATGTGCGACACCATATCTGCGTATAGCGCGTCAAAGCCCGCTGGGGACATTGCTGCATTGTTTTCCCACCAAATCGTATCAGTTACGCTGTCGGTTTTTACAACATGCTTGTCTTTGGGCGAACGGCCGGTGAACTTGCCAGTTGTTACCAAGAACGCGCCACCTTTCCCGAGCGCACCTTCCCTGCGCTCCAATGCGTGCTGAATCAAATCTGGTTCAATCAGATTGTAATAGACGGTTCCCGCCCCTTTGATCCCTTGATCTTCGAGCTTAAAGTCAGGATTCACCCGTCCATATGTCATACGTATTTTCCTTTGTTGGGCATTCATAAGAGACGCACAGGGGTCTTAACATGGCGTTTTTGTGATTGAACAGGACGGTTTGCAGCAGTTAGCGCCACCATTGCAAACTTTGTGTTAAGTGCCTGGTCGAAAACGCGTTTGGCGTGAGTGAGCACAATAAACCATTGATGATTTATTTCGCGATTTAGTCATTCGTAATCAAATTATGACCCCAATGCAGCGACGCGCGATACTGATTCGCACACAACAAATGCGCCCAACTCCGTGGGGCGAGCGGTGTGCGTTAAAGTCTGTCTATATTGAGCAGTTCAAGGAAATGGATGATGTCTAAAATAGCTTTGGTGGATGACGACAGGAATATTCTTACGTCGATTTCCATGACGCTTGAAGCAGAAGGCTTTGAGGTTGACACTTACAACGACGGGCAAGCCGCCCTTGATGCGTTCAACAAAAAACTTCCCGACATGGCAGTCCTCGATATTAAGATGCCGCGGATGGATGGCATGGATTTATTGCAACGCTTGCGCCAGAAAACGGCGATGCCAGTCATTTTCTTGACGTCAAAAGACGACGAGATCGATGAAGTTCTCGGACTTCGTATGGGCGCAGATGACTACATGAAAAAACCGTTTTCGCAGCGCCTTTTGGTTGAGCGGATTCGTGCGCTTTTGCGGCGTCAGGATGCGGTCGCAGGGGAAGCGGTTGCGGACAGTGAAGAAACCAAAGTCATCGAACGTGGCCAGTTGCGCATGGATCCTTTGCGCCATTCCGTAAGCTGGAAGGGCAAGGACGTTTCTCTGACGGTGACCGAATTCCTGCTCTTACAAGCGCTTGCGCAGCGGCCAGGATTCGTGAAGTCGCGCGATCAATTGATGGATGTTGCATATGACGATCAGGTCTATGTTGATGATCGAACGATCGACAGCCATATCAAACGCCTGCGCAAGAAAATGCGCACTACAGATGATGAATTTTCCGCGATTGAGACCCTTTATGGTATCGGTTACAGGTACAATGAAGAATAAAGAAGGTTATGGTTTCAACGGAGAGGAACTTTGTGCGCGATCTGGCCCCTCCTGTTCAGGACGGTGCCGTTGTCCTTGATGAAGGGTGGGTTGCGCAAGGCGGGACGGTCGAAACGGAGTCGCCCACATCTCAAACGCCGCGCAGTGTGCTGTCATTGCGAGCATCTCCGTTAACACGGAAGATCATTTCCCTCAACTTGGTTGCATTGATTTTCCTCTTTGCAGGTTTTGCGTATCTAAGTTCGTCGAAAGACAGTCTGGCGCTTCAAAGAGCTATGTCCCTTGTTTTTGAGGCTGAATTGATAGCCGACGTGATCGAGGCAAAGCTACCGCTGGGAGCTCCTGTCAACTTGGCAACAGGCGATGGCGTTGATGTGATAGCCGCTCTGAAAAGGCTGGACCTTCGTCGCGGCATTGAAGTTTTTGTTTTTGATCAATCCGAAACGCTTGTTGCGAATATTGAGGGCAGCTTGACGGCGGAAGCACTTGATGAGAGCGCGCATTCTCAAACTTTTATTACGGATAGCCTTACGTCCTTGTGGAGCGCTTTTTCCAGTCCTTTTGGGAAAGCGGTATCGACAGACCAAACACCACTTGTCGACAGGTTGCAGCCTTGGGTTGGCGACAGCCTCGTCAATGGTACTCGGATTCGAAACGAATTAGATGTGGCCGGCGGCAAACTTTTTGCTGTTGTGACGCCAATAATGCAAGGTAATCGAGCGCTCGGCGTAGTTGCTGTGGCGACGGCTGCAGGTGAGATTGATGGCTTGGTGCGGGGCGAACTTGAGAGCGTCCTGCAGATGTTCCTCATTGCGACAATAGTGTCAGTGGCGGTCAGTTTGGTTTTAGCTTCCACAATTGCCAACCCCCTCTCAGATCTTGCTGCGGCTGCAGAACTCGGCCGGGATAAAAACGCACGAAAGATGAAACCTGGACGCATCCGTATTCCGGATCTTACAGCGCGGGCAGATGAAATAGGTCGTCTGAGCGGCGCGCTCCGTGGCATGGTCTCCGCTCTTTATAATCGCATCGAAGGTAACGAACAATTCGCCGCAGATGTTGCTCATGAAATCAAAAACCCGCTTGCTTCTTTGCGTTCTGCGGTCGGTACTCTGCGTATGATCAAACGCGAAGATCAGCGAGACAAGCTGCTGGACGTCATAGACCACGATGTTCGAAGGCTGGATCGATTGGTTAGCGATATTTCTAATGCGTCGCGGCTTGATAGTGAACTGGTCAAAGAAGAAGAGGAGGCCTTCGATGTAGTCAAAACACTAGCCAGTTTGGGCCAGTATCTTGGCGATGATGCTTCCTCCAAGGGCATTGAGTTTGTAACTGATTTCCCGGATGCACCGATTCAAGTTTACGGATTAGAAGCCCGTCTGGCCCAGGTTTTTGTAAACCTGGTAACCAATGCAATTTCTTTTTGTGAGGAGGGTGACGCGATCCGGATTTGGGCGCGCACCAAGAAAAATCGAGTTTTAGTCGTCATAGAAGATACTGGACCAGGCATTCCGGATCAGGCGTTGGCGAAGATATTCAAGCGCTTCTATTCGCAACGCCCGGATGTTCACTTTGGCAACCATTCTGGCCTTGGTTTGGCGATATCCAAGCAAATCGTCGAGGCACATGGAGGCGTAATTTGGGCCGAAAACATTCGCCCGACTGAAATGGATATAACGTCTGATCCTTTGGGCGCGCGTTTCGTCGTGGGCTTGCCGATTTAAAGTATGATGTCGGAAACTCCTACAACTGTTGAACCCATGCCCACCCAATTGCACGCGTCGTGTGTGGCTTACCGCGGGCAAGGAGTGGTCATTTTAGGACCATCGGGATCAGGAAAGTCCGCTTTGGCTCTTCAATTAATGGGATACGGCGCAAATCTGGTAGCCGACGATCAAACTACATTGACCGCTTCAAATGGTGACCTGATTGCATCGTGCCCGCCTGCCATTGCCGGTTTGATCGAGGCACGTGGCATAGGGTTGCTCAACACGGACTATGTTGCACAAATATGTGTTAAACTCGTGGTTGATCTCGATCGTGTCGAGGAGAAAAGGTTACCCGATATGCACAGCATCGAGTTGGCTGGTGTGACTTTGACTTGTTTGTACAAAGTGAAAAGCCCCCATTTTCCTCCGGCGATCTTGCATTTTTTAACGTATGGTAGGCAAATTCCGGAATGACAGAAGTCAGCCTGACCCAACGAAAAATTGTTTTTGTAACTGGTCCATCCGGAGCCGGTCGTTCAACCGCGCTGAGCGTATTGGAAGATGTCGGTTTTGATGCGGTGGATAACTTACCCTTGCGTCTGTTCAAACCTCTTTTGGTGGGAGGAAACCAGGTTCGTCCGCTTGCTTTGGGGATAGATACGCGAAATCATGAATTCTCAACCAATGAAATAATTGACTTGCTGGGAGCACTTGAGGAAGCCCCTGATTTGACAGTGGAACTCCTCTTTCTCGATTGTTCGACTGATGTATTGCTGCGCCGGTTTTCGGAGACTCGACGTCGTCATCCGTTGGCACTGAATGGACGTCCCTCAGAAGGCATCGCGCGGGAATTGACAATATTGCAGCCATTGCAGAAACGCGCGCATGTTTTGATTGATACCAGCGATTTGAACGTTCATCAGCTTCGCGACGAAGTCGAGCGATGGTTTGCGCCTGATGGAAAACGGTCACTCACGATATCCGTCCAGTCGTTTTCCTATAAACGCGGTCTACCGCGTGGCGTGGATATGATTTTTGACTGCAGATTTCTACAGAACCCACATTGGACGCCTGAATTGCGTGGACTGGACGGCACGGACGCAGCAGTAAGAAATCATGTTGTTGCCGACCCTCGCTTCGCGTCATTTTCCGAGAAGGTGCTGGATCTCCACCTCCTGCTCTTGCCCGCTTATCGCGAAGAGGGAAAGTCATATCTTTCAATCGCCTTTGGGTGTACCGGCGGGCAGCATCGATCTGTCGTCACCGCACAAACGCACGCTTTGCGCCTTGCAGAAGCGGGCTGGCAAGTGTCAATTAGACATCGCGAGTTGGATCTGAAAAAGAGAAAAGAGGCTTAAGCCGTGATCGGTATTGTCATTGTCGCGCATGGCGGTTTGGCCAAGGAATACCTGTCCGCAGTTGAGCACGTTGTCGGCAAGCAGACCGGTATTGAGGCAATCTCCATTGAGGCAGATCATGACCGCGATGCTAAAGAAAGAGAGATCTGTACTGCCGCGGACAACGTCGATCAAGGCGGCGGTGTTGTGATCGTGACCGATCTATATGGCGGTTCTCCGTCTAACCTGAGCCTGCTGGCGTGCCAACCTGGTGACCGTCGCATTCTTTACGGTGCGAATTTGCCTATGTTGATCAAACTGGCAAAAAGCCGGCAGAAACCCGTTTCAGATGCCGTGCGATTGGCGTTGGAAGCGGGGAAAAAATATATCGATAGCCAAAACATCAGTTTTGGCCCGGAGAGCAGATCAAAATCATGACAAGTTGCACACTCAAGATCGTGAACGAAAAGGGATTGCATGCGCGCGCGTCTGCGAAACTGGTCGAAGTGGTAGAGGGTTTTGACGCCGAGGCAGAAGTCTCCAAGGATGGTATGACAGCTTCAGCTGACAGTATTATGGGACTTTTAATGTTGGCAGCGTCGAAGGGAAGCTTTATTGACGTTAAGACATCGGGGCCGGACGCAGCTGCATTGGCAGAAGCTCTGACGGCTTTGGTGGCTGATATGTTTGGCGAAGGTCAATGAAGTAACACGCGTCTGTCTTATAGCGCGCAACAGGATAGCAGGTCTTGGTAGAAAGCACACAAGACGTCAATATTGCCCCGGGCGAAACCGAGCCGGTCAATTTTGCACAATATGACCGGCGGAGTCTTTCCTATGCCTCGACCTTTGAGGATCCGTGGAAGTCAGCGGCAATTCGGCTCATCGAAGCTCTCACCGGGAAGCTCACCATACTGCGTTTGGTAAAAAGGTTCGAGCGGCGGGGTGCACCCAAAGGGCAGGCTTTCTGGCGGGCGGCGCTTGATGTCATGGGCATCGATCTTCTAACGCCGCAGGAACAACTCGAACGCATCCCGAAAACGGGGCCGGTGATCGTCGTGTCAAACCATCCGCATGGCATGGTGGATGGCATGATTTTTGCTGATCTTATTGGTCGGGTTCGTCCTGACTATCGGATCCTGACTAGGTCCCTTTTGACGGTCATTGACGAGGTGGCTGGGTCGTACATGATACCTGTGCCGTTCCCGCATGATCCGAATGCACAGCGCAAAGGCGTTGAAATGCGTGCAAATGCTATGAAGCACTTGCAACAGGGCGGGGTCGTCGCGCTCTTTCCATCAGGCGGCGTCGCTGCATCGGAAACCTATTTTGGCCCTGCGATTGAGGGCGAGTGGAACGTTTTTACAGCTAAACTCATCCGTCGCTCCGGTGCCACGGTCGTGCCAATAAAGTTCCTCGGCCAGAACTCCCGCGCGTATCAAATCGCAAATAAGGTATCCCCGATGTTGCGTCAGGGTCTTTTGCTGCACGAAATCGTCTATTCACTGAACAAGCCACAAGCGCCCATTGTTGGGCATCCTCTGTCGCAGGAAGATCTGCAAAAATGGGAGGACGATCCGCGCGGCTTCATGGCATGGCTGCGCGAGCACACTCTCTCCCTTGAGGACTAGCTCAGTTGGGGTTCAGCGGGTCGGGACGGGTGTTTCGCCCCGATAGTCATAAAAACCGCGTTCTGTCTTGCGTCCAAGCCATCCGGCTTCGACGTATTTGGTCAACAGCGGGCAGGGTCGGTATTTGGTGTCGGCCAACCCGTCATGCAGCACGTTCATGATCGCAAGGCATGTGTCCAAACCAATAAAATCGGCCAACTCCAATGGTCCCATGGGGTGGTTCGCACCAAGTTTCATGGAACTATCGATGGATTGAACGCTGCCGACCCCTTCGTAAAGAGTATAGACCGCTTCGTTGATCATAGGCATCAGGATACGGTTGACGATAAAAGCCGGAAAATCTTCTGCAGAGGCGGCGGTTTTCCCCAGTTTGTCCACCACTGTTTTGCAAGCAGTAAAGGTCGGCTCATCAGTGGCAATGCCACGAATAAGCTCGACAAGTTGCATTATGGGTACCGGGTTCATGAAGTGAAAACCCATGAACTTTTCGGGCCTATCTGTACGGCTGGCCAGCCGCGTGATGGAAATCGAAGAAGTGTTCGATGTTAAAATTGTATGAGGTGCCAAATGTGGCACGAGGTCTTCGAAGATCGCCTGCTTTACCGATTCCCGCTCGGTCGCGGCTTCGACGATAAGATCAGCCTGCCCCAGATCGACCAATCGGGCCGTCGTCTTGATCCTCTGCAGAGCCTGAACCTGTTCGTCGCCGGTGATCTTTCCACGTGATACTTGGCGGTCCATGTTTTTCGACATCAGCGCCATGGCTGCGTCCAGAGCGTCTTGGTTCAGGTCATTCAGCAGAATATCGTACCCAGCCAGCGCCATAACATGCGCGATGCCGTTCCCCATCTGGCCTGCACCGACAATTCCGATCGTTTTGATGTCCATCGGACGCCCCTCTTGATTTGTGATACTCTACGGTGCCTGCTTGGTCCGCCGCAAGGCCAAGCGATCTTTAAAATTCGGTTCAAAGCTTCCGTTTAACAGGATGTAAGGATTGGGCGTGCACATTGGCCAACGGGTGATTTAAGAGAGGTGGGTTTATGGCCTATGATGTGTTGGGAGCGGGGGCTCTCGATTATGCGCCATGTCACTATGGCAATTCTAAACTACTGTTCAGGGGGCCGCCGCGGCGGTTGGACGCGCCATATGTTGCGTTCCTTGGCGGCACAGCAACCTATGGAAAGTTTATAAAATGTCCGTTTCCAGCGCTGATTGAAAGCGATCTCGGGGTGAATTGCATTAATTTCGGGATTTCCAATGCAGGCATCGATGTTCTGCTAAACGATCACACGATCAATGAGGTAACAGATGCGGCAGTGGTAACCGTGTTTCAGGTGATTGGGGCGCAAAACCTGTCCAACCGATTTTACACTGTTCATCCCAGGCGAAACGACCGTTTTGTAAGTGCATCGACTTTGCTGAAAACGATCTATCCAGAAGTCGATTTCGCGGAGTTCCATTTTAACAAACACATGCTGAGTTGTTTGTTCCAAGTATCTCCCGAGCGGTTTTCGGCCGTCAGAAATGAATTGCAGAATGCATGGTCGGCCCGCATGAGGCTATTGCTGCAACAAACCTCTGGTAAGAAAGTACTGTTGTGGTTCGCGGATCATGCGCCAGTAGCGGGAGGAAGTCTTGGACTGGATCCTGCCAAGGCAAAGACGCCGCTTTTTGTGACCCGCGAAATGCTCGACGCATTGACAGCAAGCGTTACGAGCGTTTTGGAAGTTGTCGCAACACCTGAAGCAATCGCGGCTGGTAAGGATGGAATGGTATTCAACCAGATGGAAGCAATGGCCGCTTCGGAGGTGCTGGGCCCCAAAGCGCACGGTGAAGTGGCCGCAACGCTTGGTAAAACTCTGCATGAGCTCATTTAAAAGGGCCGCTCCATACTGAGGGCGGCCCTTTTACTACGATCAATCTGCGCAGTTACAGTTTTTCAATGAATTCGGGCACGGCAGTAAACAAATCCGCTACAAGGCCATAGTCCGCGACTTGAAAAATTGGCGCTTCCTCGTCCTTGTTGATCGCGACAATCACTTTGGAGTCTTTCATCCCGGCCAAATGTTGGATGGCGCCAGATATACCAACCGCGACGTAGAGGTCGGGCGCAACCACCTTGCCGGTTTGACCAACCTGCCAGTCGTTGGGGGCATAACCGGAATCCACGGCTGCGCGCGAGGCGCCTACAGCAGCTCCCAACTTGTCCGCAAGTTTTTCAATCAAAGCGAAATCATCTTCCGAGCCAACACCACGGCCACCTGAAACAACAACGCCAGCTGACGTCAGTTCCGGGCGGTCACTTGCGGCGACCTTGTCTTCAAGCCATTCGCTCAAGCCGGGATTATCCGAAGCGGAAATGGTCTCGATTGAAGCCGATCCACCTTCACCAGCAGCATCAAAAGTTGAAGTACGAAAGGTAATCACCTTTTTCGCGTCGGCCGATTTGACCGTTTGGACGGCATTGCCAGCATAGATCGGACGTTCAAAGGTGTTGGCGTCTACAACGCCAGATGCGTCCGAAATCACCATTACGTCCAATAGTGCAGCCACGCGCGGCATTACGTTTTTCGCATCTGTGGTCGCGGGAGCAACAATGTGCTCGTAGTCACCGGACAGCGAAACAATCATTGCTGCCGTGGATTCCGCAAGACGATGACCCAACGACACGTCTTCAGCGACCAGTACTTTGCCTACACCGTCAATCTTTGATGCAGCTTCACCGGCAGCGGCTGCAGAACCTCCAGCGGCCAGAACGGTTACATCGCCAAGCATCTTCGCGGCGGTGACAGCTTTCGCGGTGGCATCCATCGCCAATTCGCCATCGGTTACTTCGGCAAGGAGTAAAACAGCCATTATACAGCCCCCGCTTCTTTGAGTTTCGATACCAGTTCTTCGACAGAAGCCACCTTGATCCCCGCTGCACGAGCTTCGGGTTCAACGGTTTTCACAATCTCCAGCCGCGGGGTCACATCAACGCCGTAATCCGCCGCCGTTTTCTCATCCATTGGCTTTTTCTTGGCCTTCATGATGTTGGGAAGCGACGCATAGCGCGGTTCGTTGAGACGCAGATCGACGGTGATCACTGTAGGCATCGTAACCTTGATAGTCTGCATACCGCCATCTACTTCACGGCTGACTACAGCATGATCGCCCTCAATTGCAATTTCAGATGCAAAGGTTGCCTGGCTCCAGCCCATCAATGCGCTGAGCATTTGACCCGTTGCATTCATATCGTTGTCGATTGCCTGTTTGCCGCAAAGCACCAAACCGGGCTTCTCTTCGTCCACGATGGCTTTGAGTATTTTGGCAACGTTCAAGGGTTCGATATCCTGATGAACATCGTCTGCCGCGATGACCAGAATGGCGCGATCAGCCCCCATGGCCAGAGCTGTGCGTAACGTCTCCTGGCTTTGTTTGACGCCAATGGAGACCACAATGATTTCGTCCGCCTGGCCTGCTTCTTTCAAGCGGATGGCCTGTTCGACGGAAATCTCATCAAAAGGGTTCATCGACATTTTCACATTGGCAAGATCAACACCGGATCCGTCCGCTTTAACGCGAACCTTCACATTGTAGTCGATCACGCGTTTGACAGGTACAAGAACCTTCATTGGCGTCTTTCTCCTTGGGATTGCGACTCACGCACTGCGTCAGTCTGACTTTATCTGAGGTGAGGTTTACCCAAGGTGGCGCGCATGAAACAGTGTAAAATCGTCACGCCTTCACACAGGAACGCCGCGTTCTTCACGAATTCCATGGTTAGAAGCAAAAATTTCCGATCAGATCATGACGTGCCCGTGAAATGTCACGCGCTTTTGCGAGACTTGTTTCAACGGTTTGCGCCGGGCACCCAGAGCACGTCGTCCTTGCCACCGTTGTTCGCGCTCCGTGCCGCGACAAAAAACCAGTCACTCAGGCGGTTCAGGTATTTTACCGCGGATGAGTTAATGGCCTCCATCGTCGCGAGTTCGACACACAGCCGTTCTGCGCGTCGTGACACGGTGCGGCACACATGCAGATGCGCGGCAAGAGCAGAGCCGCCCGGAAGAATGAAACTACGCAATGCATCCAAGTCTGCATTCATCTCATCTATTTCAGCTTCCAGCCGACTGACCTGTGCATCAATCATGCGCAGCGGCGGGTATTCTGCATCAGCGTCAAGTTCGATATCAGGTCGACAGAGATCTGCACCCAGATCAAAGAGATCGTTTTGAATGCGGCTGAGCGCCTCATCGATGTCGCCTTGGGCTTCCAGGCGAGCGACACCAACGAAAGAATTCAATTCATCAGATGTGCCATAGGCCGTCACCCGCAGCGCATGTTTTGCTACACGCGCGCCATTGCCAAGCGCGGTTTCGCCGGCATCGCCGGTTTTTGTGTATATTTTGTTCAACACCACCATGGTCTACTGGCCCCCTTGCTTCCGGAAGAAGACATACGCAACAATCAAGCACACGGCGACAAACTGTGCCGCTAAACGATAGCGCATCAACTTGTTGGAGTTTTTCTTGTTGAACGCGCCACCTTTGGCGAATCCGCCCAGGCCGAGCGTCAAGACAACGACGACCGCAAGGCAGGCTGCAACGGCTACAATGAACAGGGGATCACCCACGGCGTTTTTCCTTCTCTTGCCCAGCGGCATATGTAGGCGCGCAATTGGTAAAGGCGACCCGCTTTTTTGCATTTTCGACTTTTGTCATCGCGTCAATACCCAATCCAAGGCGCGGGTCGGAAGCAGCCGACGTAACGCGCCCATGATATAAGTTGGCGTGGTCACATAATACCTTGGTTGCGGGCGCGGCGATTCCAAAGCTCGAATCAGTTTGCTGAGCACAGCGTTTGCGGGCAATTCGAATGTATCTGGGCCGCGGTCTTCGTAAAGGCGTTTGTTTAGGTCACTTTCATATTGCATGCGGCGGGGTGACGCGCGCCAGTCTACCCATTTTTCAAAATGGGCCACAGAATTTTGGCGGATTTTTGAGGTCACCGGGCCGGGTTCTATCAACACCACATCAATCGGCGTGTCACGCATTTCAATGCGTAGGGTGTCTGTCAGCCCCTCGAGCGCATATTTTGTGGCGTTATATGCTCCGCGCCACGGCAGGGTAATAAACCCCAGGACCGAGGAGCATTGAATGATCCGGCCATGCCCTTGTTTGCGCATCACGGGAATGATCGCGCGCGTCAGGTGATGCCATCCAAAGAAATTCGCTTCAAAAATAGCGCGCAGAGCGTTCGTCGGCAGATCTTCGACGGCGCCCGGAGTACCGTGGGCACCATTGTTGAAAACCGCGTCAAGTGTACCACCGGTCGCGGCAAGTACTTCGGCCAATGCGGAGTCGATTGACTTTGGGTCGGTGTAGTCCAACTGGGGACTGTCAAAACCCTCAGATTTTAATCGCTCGCAGTCTTCGACTGCCCGACAGGCTGCGAAAACACGCCAACCTTTGGCCTTCATACCAACCGCGCAACAATACCCGATGCCAGATGAACAGCCGGTGATGAGGATGGATTTTTGCGTCAAAAGAGCCTCTTTGCATGGGTCACTGACAGAATTGGCAAAAAGGACAACGAGGCGCAAGCCTATCCGTTGGTCAACAGATAATCAGCAATCCATCCTTCAGGTCCGCCAGAGACCGGGCGCAATCTGATCCATCCGGATCCATCATCCTGTAGAACTTCAACCTCTGTATCGCGATTCAGTTTTGTGACAACATCAAAACCCGTACCCGGACCGCCACGCATATTAACGATCGCACCGGCAACAAAGCGTATGTCGCGACGTGTAGTTACATTTTCAGACGAGGCCTGCGAGCGCGATCCAGAAAAAATGATGCTGGGCAAAACACCATTCTCATCAGGTGTGCTGTCAAAGGTAACAGTCGTCGCGTCGATGACCTTTGGCGATGCCAATGGCACAATCTCGATCGGCCGTTCCGCTGGTTTCGCAAGTATGGGCTGGCTGGGCGTATTCTGACGCGCGTTGGCGACGTCCTCGAACGAGGTAAGATTCAGCGCCATGCGCGTGACGCTCGGCCTTTCTTCGATCGCTTCCGGTTCGGCGACCTCGGCACTGGCAGTGTCGATAGTCCGAGATGTTTCATCGGGATCCATTCGCGCAAGAACCGCAGCATTTCGCGCAGCAACCGGATCGAAATCAGCACCGCCACTTAGCTCATAAAATGCCAGAGCCAGAAATCCAAAACTTACCAAAATCAAATTTCTCATAACCAAACCCTCGTCCCAACTGATTCCTGTCTAACACATATTTGACCGTTTTGGGTCTGTCACAATCGAAATTGGTTTCTTTTCGCGGCAATTCACAGTTTGGCATACGATTTTTATGATGTTGCGGCCGCGCCCAAGCAAACCGGTGTGGTTTCGATCATATCCTGCTTGTTTGGGCGTCTGCAGAGCGTTACACAACCTCTAATGGCCGACGATATTGATATTCCCGACATGCCGCATGACGATTTGTCCGAACCTTTGCGTCGGGCTTTGGGCGAGCGTTATCTGACCTATGCACTCAGCACGATTATGCATCGGGCATTGCCGGACGCGCGTGACGGTCTGAAGCCGGTTCATCGACGAATACTCTATGCGATGCGAGAGTTGCGGCTAAATTCAACGGGCGGTTTTCGCAAGTCGGCGAAGATCTCTGGTGACGTGATGGGTAATTATCATCCGCACGGGGATGCGGCAATTTACGACGCCATGGCGCGGCTCGCACAAGATTTCAACGTGCGTTATCCGCTTGTCGACGGGCAAGGAAATTTTGGCAATATCGATGGGGATAACCCAGCGGCCAGTCGATATACCGAAGCCCGCATGACCGCTGTTGCCGAGGCAATGCTTGATGGGCTGAATGAAAACGCTGTCGATTTTCGTGAAAACTACGATGGAACGCTGACCGAGCCTGTCGTATTGCCCGCGCAGTTCCCGAATTTACTCGCCAATGGATCCAGCGGGATCGCTGTGGGCATGGCAACAAATATCCCACCTCACAATATTTCGGAGCTTTGTGATGCCTGTATCCACCTGATCAAAACGCCGGATGCACGCGATGATACGCTGTTGAACTACGTACCGGGTCCGGATTTTCCAACGGGTGGCGTGATCGTGGAGCCTCCCGAAAATATCGCGACGGCATATCGTACCGGGCGTGGGTCATTCAGGCTGCGGTGTCGTTGGGAAATTGAGGATCTTGGACGCGGTCAGTGGCAGATTGTGGTCACGGAAATCCCGTACCAAGTTCAAAAATCTAAACTGATCGAGAAGATCGCGGAGCTTATCCAAACCAAAAAGATACCTATTTTGGCAGACGTACGCGACGAGTCTGCGGATGATGTGCGCATGATCATTGAGCCTAGATCGCGGTCTGTAGATGCGGATGTTCTGATGGGCATGCTGTTTCGAAACTGCGATCTGGAAGTCCGGTTCTCGCTGAATATGAACGTGTTGATTGACGGTCTCACGCCCAAAGTGTGTTCGATGAAAGAAGTGCTGCGTGCTTTCTTGGACCACCGCCGGGAAGTTCTGGTCCGTCGCTCTACGCATCGGTTGGAAAAGATCGATCATCGTCTGGAGGTTCTCGAAGGGTTCATCATTGCCTTTTTGAACCTTGACCGCGTGATCGATATCATCCGTTACGATGAGGACCCAAAAGCTGCCTTGATGCGTGAGGACTGGGGTAAAACGCATGCCCGCGCGATGGACGAGGCCGATTACGTTTCGCCATCCGCAGGCGAAGGTGAGCTCAGCGAAATCCAGGTCGAAGCCATTTTGAATATGCGCCTGCGGTCCTTGCGGCGCCTTGAAGAAATGGAATTGTTGCGCGAGCAGTCCGATCTGATGGAAGAACGGGCCAGCATCGAGGACTTGCTGGAAAGTCCGCAACTACAATGGGATAGCATCACGGCCCAGTTGCGTGAGACGAAAAAACAATTTGGCAAAGATTACGCAGGTGGTGCGCGTCGCTCGACCTTCGCCGAAGGCGCTGTCATTGAAGAAGTCCCCATCGAAGCGATGATCGACCGCGAGCCCATCACCGTTGTTTGTTCGCAGATGGGGTGGGTACGGGCCATGACCGGGCATATTGATCTGACCCGCGAGTTGAAATTCAAAGACGGCGATGCGTCACGGTTTATCTTTCACGCCGAAACAACGGACCGGTTGCTGGTGTTTGGCTCAAATGGCCGGTTTTATACAGTATCTGCGTCAAATTTGCCCGGTGGGCGGGGCATGGGTGAACCACTTCGTTTGATGGTTGATCTGCCCAATGAGGCCGAAATCGTGACTATTCTGACCCATCAGGCCGGGCGCAAACTCCTCGTCGCTTCCAACGCGGGGGACGGTTTCGTCGTGCCGGAAGATGATGTGATTGCGCAGACCCGCTCGGGCAAGCAGGTGTTGAACGTACGCGGTGATACACGGGCTTTGGTCTGTAAACCTATTGAGGGTGACAGCGTGGCTGTCGTGGGCGAAAATCGCAAAGTGCTTGTGTTTGGCCTTGATGAACTGCCGGAGATGGGCCGTGGCAAGGGCGTGCGATTGCAAAAGTACAAAGACGGCGGCCTGAGCGACGCAACCACATTCACTGGCTCTGAGGGTCTCAGCTGGCTCGACCCGGCAGGGCGCACGCGCACAGAAAACGAGCTCACTGAGTGGACCGGCAAACGTGCGAGCGCCGGTCGCATGGCACCGCGTGGATTCCCAAGAGACAATAAATTCAACTGACGCTGAGTCACCTAGATGGGCTCTGCCATCAACCAAACCCCACCTTCAGGTCGCAAGGTCAGGATCATCACAGGATTAGGATCACGCCCTTTCACGGGTGTAAAACGGAACCTTCCGAGCAGCGTGGCAAGGATGATCACTGCCTCTTGCAGAGCAAATGACGCGCCAATGCAAATGCGTGGCCCATCGCCAAAAGGCAAGTAGGCGTAACGGTCAATCGCTTTTCGGTCCGCAAACCGATCCGGATCAAATTGATCGGGATTGTTCCAGAGCATTTGATGCCTGCCCAAAGCATAAATTGGGATCATCACCGTATCGCCGGGTCGGATATCCGCGCCACCAAGATCGTCCGCCTTTTGGGCCGTGCGCGATACAATTCCTGCCGGGGGATAGAGGCGCAAAGCTTCATCAATGATCTGCCGTACCATTGGCAATTGATCGACATCATCCCCTGTGGCGGACCGTTCGCCCAAAACGTTTTTTACTTCTTTGCGCGCACGGTCCTGAACACCTGGATCGAAGGCGCACAGGTAGAGCGACCAAGCGAGAGTTAGGGCGGTTGTTTCATGTCCGGCAACAATGAAGGTCAATAGATTGTCGCGTAATTCTGCAGTGTTCATACTGCGTTTCGTTTTGGGATCCTCTCCAGCAAGCAGAAGGTCCAAAAGGTCCGGGATTGTGCCTGGTCCGCGCGCCGCACGCGCCTCTATTGCGCGGTCAGCATCTGCCTTCATGCTGCTCATCGACTGCGCTGACACGATCCGTCCCGGACGTGGCATCCAATCCGGCGCGCCCAATACATCAAGCAAAGACACACGCCCGGCTTCGGCGACATAAGCGTCGATGGAGCGATGAATGGCTTCTCGATCGAAACTGCCGTCATCGCTGAATGTGACTTCGGAAATCACGTCGAAAGTGGCCGTGATCATCTCATCCAGCAGATTTATCGCCTTTGGTCCTGCCTGGCCAATCCGATCCGCACTCCGTTTTGCCGCTGCAGTCATCACCGGGGCAAGAGCACGCACGTTGCGATGCGAAAAAACAGGAGCGGCCATGCGTCGTTGCCATCGCCACTGCGCGCCCTCCGCTATAAAAAGTGAATCGCCTACTGCGGGTCGCAACAGGTTTTTGGTCACAATGGATTTCGGGTAATTATCCAGCTTGTCCAACAGCATCTGGCGAATTGCCGTGGGCTCCATGATCATATGCCAACGCCGCCCGGTCTTTCCGGAAACGACCGGATCACGCGTCGCAATCTCGGGTATGATGCTCAAAATGTTTTCTCGCATCAGGCGGAAGCTCTGAAGTACGTTTTGTTGTTCGCGCACCAGTGAAACGCGTACTGGCAGATGAATTGTACTGTCTGTGGCTGGTTTGAGCATGAATTCCCACCCTTAATGCCGAAAAATAGCGTGGATCATGCGGGCTTCCACCTATGAAATGGGGCGGCGGATTGCACGCCCGCATGGCTTGAGCTAGTCAGGTGCACAAGAAAAACAAACGGGTGCAGTATGATCAGGCTTCTCATGGTTCTAACGGGCGTACTTGGACTTGCTGCCTGTACTGGGGCCAGTGACCTTAATGAACCTCCGGTGCCTCTGGGTAATTTCAGTCTGGAGCACAATATTGTGGTTGCACCGAAAGTTGAGACAACCGCAACAGTAAGCCGGGAGGTTACCCAAAAAGAGCTTACGGATGCCGTACAACTGGCAATTGCTGAGCGTTTCGACAGGTATGAAGGTTCAAAGAAGTATCATTTTGGCGTGAGCATCGAAGGGTATGTTTTGGCCAAGCCAGGCGTTCCGGTCTTGCTGGCCCCGAAGTCAGCGATGATTTTGCGGATCACCGTTTGGGATGATGCACAGGGCAAGAAACTCAATGAGGAGCCCGAGCAGCTTACCATTTTGGAAACATTGGACGGCGATAGTATTATCGGCACCGGTTGGACCCAGACGAAAGACACGCAATTGCGTAACCTGTCGCGGAATGCAGCTCAGGCGATCGAAAACTATATCGTAAAACAGAATGCGGAACTGGGTTGGTTCAAGGATGAAGTCGGTGAAACAGGCGCTGTTATCGGCGGCACCGACTCCACTGTGACGACCTTGAAAAGTGAAGCGCTTAGCGAAGAGTAGTCGATCGACTCAACTCGTGCTTGATTTCCAACGATGATCGCAATACATCGCGCGCCATGTGAATAGCGGGGTCAATCATGGCCCCTTGCAAGGAAAAGGGCGCCTCTCACCATGGCAAAGGCAAAGTTTGAACGTAATAAACCGCACGTAAACATTGGCACGATTGGTCACGTTGACCACGGCAAGACGACGTTGACGGCGGCGATCACGAAGTATTTTGGCGATTTTCAGGCCTATGACCAGATTGATGGTGCGCCCGAAGAGAAAGCCCGTGGCATCACGATTTCCACGGCACACGTGGAATATGAGACCGAAAACCGTCACTATGCCCACGTCGATTGCCCGGGCCATGCGGACTATGTGAAAAACATGATCACGGGTGCGGCGCAAATGGATGGTGCGATCCTGGTGGTGAACGCGGCTGACGGCCCGATGCCACAAACCCGCGAGCACATTCTGCTGGGTCGCCAGGTCGGCATCCCGACGATGGTTGTCTACATGAACAAAGTCGACCAGGTCGATGACGAAGAACTGCTGGAACTGGTTGAGATGGAAATCCGCGAGCTTCTGTCCAGCTACGAATATCCTGGTGACGACATTCCTGTGATCCCCGGCTCGGCGCTGGCGGCGATGGAAGGCAACAACCCTGAGATTGGTGAAGAATCCATCAAGAAGCTGATGGCGGCTGTGGATGAGTTCATCCCGACGCCGGAGCGTGCGATTGACCAGCCGTTCCTGATGCCTGTGGAAGACGTGTTCTCGATCTCCGGTCGCGGGACTGTTGTGACGGGCCGTGTTGAGCGTGGCGTGATCAACGTGGGTGACGAGATTGAAATCGTTGGCATCCGCGACACGGCGAAAACCACCTGCACGGGCGTTGAAATGTTCCGCAAACTGCTGGATCGTGGTGAAGCTGGTGATAACATCGGCGCATTGTTGCGCGGGATCGACCGTGAAGGCGTTGAGCGGGGACAGGTGCTGTGCAAGCCCGGTTCCGTGAAGCCCCACACCAAGTTTGAAGCCGAAGCCTATATCCTGACCAAGGATGAGGGTGGGCGTCACACGCCGTTCTTCGCAAACTACCGTCCGCAGTTTTACTTCCGCACAACGGATGTGACGGGCACGGTTCAGCTGGCAGAAGGCACCGAAATGGTGATGCCGGGCGACAACGTGTCCTTTGGTGTTGAGCTGATCGCGCCGATCGCCATGGAGCAGGGCCTGCGTTTCGCGATCCGCGAAGGCGGCCGCACCGTCGGCGCCGGCGTCGTCAGCAAAATCACAGAGTAAGCTGCACAAAGAGCCGTGGATAAAAAATAGAAATGGGCCATCGCTATTCGGTGGCCTATTTGTCGTAAAGGCTTCTATCAGCGGTCGGGCGGGTCAAGCGATTAAGGTCGCTCAATACGAGAGTGAAAACTCTAATATTGTTGGAGACCAGATGTATCGCCGATCTGCACACTGTCGCTTTCATTTCCAGCAACATCCGTAATTGGATGGTTCATTTTAATGGCACATCCAGCCAGTATGATTGCGAAGGTTGCGACAAAGGAGATAAATTCCTTATGCACCGTTACGTTCCTTATTCTCGTTGTTTCCTGTAATCTGGCAGCAGTCAAAAATGTCTGTTCCGTTTTGGTTTCGCGAAATTGCGCGCCGTGAACCTGACCTGCCTGCAAATCGCTGGTGTGTAAGTGAACCGGATCACATATGTTGGCTTTTTTAAGTGCTGCGCTTTTCAAACGCTGCGTGTCGGATGAATCCGGGGGCAGCGACCGATCAATCGGAGACGTCCCATGAGTATGCCACCCCCTGACACAGTCCACCCGGTAGTGTTGCCTGATGGGACGGCGCTGCCCAACAATGTGTTCTTAAAAGCGGTGATAGATCATCCACGCATCACTGTCGGTGAGTATACCTACGCAAATGACTTTGATCCGCCGGCGGATCCTGCCGCCTGGGCGGGCCGTATCGCGCCGTATCTTTTTCCCACATCTTCGGATAGGTTGGTGATCGGCAAGTTCGGTCAATTTGCCCATGGTGTTCGCTTTATCACCCACTCTGCCAATCATGACATGCGTGGGTTTTCCACTTATCCTTTCGCGATTCACGATCCGCAACGGATTGTGTCCTATGCGACTGCCTTGCCAAAAGGGCGGGATACGGTAATTGGCCATGACGTTTGGATCGGCGCTGACGCACGCATTCTGCCCGGGGCTCGCATTGGCTGCGGAGTAATCATCGGCACTGGAGCGGTCGTAGGGGGTGATGTGCCAGACTACAGCGTGATCGTGGGTAATCCCGGTCGCATAGTTAAAAGCAGGTTTGAACCGGAAACAGTCGCGCGGCTAATGGCGGTGTCGTGGTGGGATTGGCCCATTGAAACCATCGTGGCGCATGAGGCGTCAATCGTTGGTGCAGACATAGATGCGTTGGAAACAGTCATGCATTAGTTGTGATCGATTTTTCCTGCTATGCCGTGCGATCCCCCTTGAACCCAGCAGCATTTCCGACTAGGCCAATCCCCGGCATAGGGGTTTAGCTCAGTTGGTAGAGCATCGGTCTCCAAAACCGAGGGTCGTGGGTTCGAGTCCCTCAGCCCCTGCCAATTCTGAGAAGGCGCTAAGGAACGCTGCACGAGTGGTGGCGATAGTCCCAGACTGATATCATCTGCTGAAAACAAACATTCGGTGTTCTGGCAAGTCTGTGTGTGGGTAAGATTGCTCCGTACCGTGTTGAATTGAGTGACAACCGCAAGATGACGCAGCCATAGCGTCCAGCTCTCGAAATGATGTTGTTTCGCTTCTGCCGTTGGTGGGTCCGACTGGTAAGCTTGGCCGTTAGCGTAAAAACAGATGCGAAAAACGCGTCGAAAGCCGAGTTTGTTTGGCAATCGTTTTGACCAAAGCCTTCGAACAACAAATAACGTGACCGGTACCCTGCTAAGCCAGTTTTTTGAGAGGCAAATGAAATCCCGCAAATGCCGGGAAACGGGTGGCTCAGGAGGCACGCACATTTGGTTGGCTTGTTGGCTGCTCTTGAACTTCTTCGAAAGGCTCGCTATGTGACCAGGCACGCAACTTAGGACGATGATCGATGACAACGACCAACCCGCTTCAGTTTATTCAACAGGTCCGAGCGGAAGTGGCCAAAGTGGTTTGGCCCACGCGGCGTGAAGTCATGCTGACTACCGTCATGGTGTTCATTCTAGCCGCTCTGACTGCGGTATTCTTTGCAACAGTCGATATCATAATTCGCGGCGGTCTACAGGCCGTGTTGGGCATGTTTGGCTAAAGCCAGACGCGCGGGTCAAAAAACCAACCAAACCCCTTGAAACATTTGGTCGTGCGGAGTATTCGGCACACCTGACTTCAAACAGGGCGTGCGGCGATTCGGGCTGCGCGCCGATTTTTGTTGAGAGTGATAAGGCTAAGCGCCTGTAAGTTTTAGAAATTCTGGCGTTCGTAGCTTCGCCTGACAAGACAGGGACCAAAGATCAGATGGCAAAACGGTGGTATTCGGTCAGTGTTCTGTCGAACTTCGAAAAGAAGATAGCAGAACAAATCCGTACATCCGTGGCTGAACAGGGCCTTGAGGATCAGATAGACGAAGTATTGGTGCCAACCGAAGAAGTTATCGAAGTGCGTCGCGGCAAGAAGGTCACGACGGAGCGTCGCTTCATGCCTGGTTATGTGCTGGTGCATATGGAGATGTCAGATGGCGGTTATCACCTGATCAATTCGATCAACCGCGTGACCGGCTTTCTGGGTCCACAGGGGCGCCCAATGCCAATGCGTGATGCGGAAGTGAACGCGATTCTGAACCGTGTTCAGGAAGGCGAAGACGCGCCGCGTACGCTGATCCACTTTGAAGTGGGCGAGAAGGTCAAAGTCGCGGACGGTCCGTTTGAAGATTTCGACGGGATGGTCGAAGAGGTAGATGACGAAAACCAGCGCCTGAAGGTGACGGTGTCGATCTTTGGCCGGGAAACGCCGGTCGAATTGGAATTCACGCAGGTCAACAAACAGATCTGACGTGCAACTTGTGGGAGGCGAGGGTGCCGCGGCATCCGGACCGAACCACAACAACAATCAGCTGAGCCGGCGCGCCGGAGCAGTGTTGGAAAAGGAGAAGGCCCATGGCCAAGAAACTCGTTGGCAGCATGAAGCTGCAAGTGCCCGCCGGGCAAGCAAACCCCTCCCCGCCGGTTGGTCCGGCGCTGGGTCAGCGCGGCATCAACATCATGGAATTCTGTAAGGCGTTCAACGCCAAGACAGCTGACATGGAGGCGGGTGCGCCATGTCCGACCGTGATCACCTACTATCAGGACAAGTCTTTCACCATGGATATCAAGACGCCGCCTGCGTCCTACTATCTGAAGAAAGCCGCCAAATTGAAGTCCGGTGCAAAAACACCGTCGCGTGAAGTTGTTGGTCATGTGACATCCAAGCAAGTGCGTGAAATCGCTGAAGCGAAGATGAAGGATCTCAACGCCAATTCTGTCGAAGCGGCCATGAAGATCATCCTGGGCTCAGCCCGCTCCATGGGCATCGAGGTAAAGTAAGATGGCAAAGCTTGGAAAAAGAACCCGCGCCGCGCGCGAAGCATTCGCTGGCAAAGGCAATGTAACCGTCGAAGAAGCCGTGACATTGATTAAAGCTAATTCGAACGTGAAATTCGATGAAACCGTTGAAATCGCCATGAACCTCGGTGTTGATCCGCGTCACGCCGATCAAATGGTGCGTGGTGTGGTTGGTTTGCCGAATGGCACAGGTAAAACTGTTCGTGTTGCGGTATTCGCCCGTGGGCCAAAGGCCGAGGAAGCCGAAAAGGCGGGTGCGGACATCGTTGGTGCCGAAGACCTTATGGAAATCGTGCAGGGCGGCAAAATCGAATTTGACCGCTGTATCGCAACGCCTGACATGATGCCGATCGTCGGCCGTCTTGGAAAAGTGCTTGGTCCGCGCAACCTGATGCCGAACCCGAAAGTTGGTACCGTCACAATGGACGTCGAAGCCGCTGTGAAAGCAGCGAAAGGCGGCGAAGTTCAGTTCAAGGCCGAAAAAGGCGGTGTCGTGCACGCAGGTGTCGGCAAGCTGAGTTTTGATGAAGCTAAACTGGTTGAAAACATTCGCGCCTTTGTCGGAGCGGTGTCAAAAGCAAAACCGTCCGGCACCAAAGGGACATACATGCAAAAAATCGCGCTGAGCTCGACTATGGGCCCTGGCGTTTCAGTTTCCGTGGATAACGCGGTTACCGAATAACGAAATCTGGCGGGGCTACCCGTCTGATAAACAAGGCCAGATCATCGGCCTTGTTTCTGTCCGAGACGGAGGGTTCGAACGCAAGTTCGCATAATTCCTTCCTGAGATGGGAAACGGGAAATCACCAGCCTTCGGGCGGTTTTGGACTCGGGACCCTGAATTGGACCCGAAACGAGATGCAGGATACCGCATCTCTAAACTGAGCCGGGTAGGGAAACCTGCCCAATTTTGGAGTGAAACTGTGGATAGAGCACAAAAAGAACAGTTGGTCGACGAACTCGGCCAGATCTTTGAAAGCTCTGGCGTTGTTGTGGTAAGCCACTACGCCGGTCTGACAGTTGCTGAAATGCAGGACCTACGCGCGCGTGCACGCGATGCGGGTGGGTCTGTGCGTGTTGCCAAAAACAGGCTCGCCAAGATCGCCCTTGAGGGCAAGCCATGCGCAAGCATTGCTGACCTCCTGACGGGTATGACCGTTCTGACCTTTTCTGAGGACCCAGTGGCTGCGGCCAAGGTTGCTCAGGAATACGCCAAAGGGAATGACAAATTCGTCATTCTCGGTGGGGCAATGGGTGAGAACGCGTTGGACGCATCCGGCGTCGAAGCCGTGTCCAAGATGCCATCGCGCGAGGAGCTTATCTCCACAATCGCGGGCATGCTGGGCGCACCTGCTTCGAATATCGCCGGGTCCATTGGCGCACCTGCAAGCAATATCGCATCCATCTTGTCCACGATTGAGGACAAGGCGGCTGCCTGAAGCACATCGTCAAATCGGCGTCGGGTTGAAATCGCGACGTTGGAACACACATATCGTAAACGGAAAGAGCTAAAACATGGCTGATCTGAAAAAACTGGCAGAAGAGATCGTTGGTCTGACCCTGCTTGAAGCACAAGAACTGAAGACAATCCTCAAAGACGAGTACGGCATCGAGCCAGCAGCCGGTGGCACTGTCATGATGGCGGGCCCTGCGGACGGTGCAGGCGCTGCTGAGGAAGAAAAAACGGAATTCGATGTCGTCCTGAAGAGCCCGGGCGCATCGAAAATCAACGTGATCAAAGAAGTCCGTGGCATCACGGGTCTGGGCCTCAAGGAAGCCAAGGATCTCGTGGAAGCAGGCGGCAAGATCAAAGAAGGCGTCGACAAAGCCGAAGCCGAGGAAGTCAAAGCCAAGCTGGAAGCAGCAGGCGCAGAAGTCGAACTGGCGTAAGTCGTTCGGACTGGGGGTCGGGCTCTGATAGGGCGCGGCGGGGGTTTTTGTGGAACCCCGACACCCCAAGAAAAATAAAGCTGGGCCTGAGTTTTTCGGGTCCAGCTTAACCTGTCTTGGAAAGGGCCTTTTGCCCAAGGCTTTTTCCAAGATGCGGTTCAATGGTCGGGAGGCCGCCGGTGGGACGGCGACCACGAATAGACCGAAACGTATCGTCTCGTATGGGCGAGGTGCCGTGGCCCGACGGCATCCTTGACCGGTGAGAACTCTGAAAGGTGACACCTATTATGGCTCAATCGTTCCTTGGCCAGAAACGTTTACGTAAATATTATGGCAAAATCCGTGAAGTTTTGGATATGCCGAACCTGATCGAGGTCCAGAAGTCCTCGTACGATCTTTTCCTGAACTCCGGCGATGCTGACGTCCCAACGGACGGCGAGGGCATCACGGGCGTTTTCCAATCCGTTTTCCCTGTGAAGGATTTCAACGAAACCTCCGTGCTGGAATACGTCAAATATGAGCTGGAAAAGCCGAAATACGATGTTGAGGAATGTCAGCAACGTGACATGACCTATTCCGCGCCGCTCAAAGTGACGCTGCGGCTCATTGTGTTTGATGTGGACGAAGACACAGGCGCGAAGTCCGTAAAAGACATCAAAGAGCAAGACGTGTTCATGGGTGATATGCCTTTGATGACACCCAACGGAACGTTTGTTGTGAACGGCACCGAGCGTGTCATCGTGTCTCAGATGCACCGCTCGCCCGGTGTGTTTTTCGATCACGACAAAGGTAAGACGCATTCATCCGGCAAACTGCTTTTTGCCTGCCGCATCATCCCCTATCGCGGCAGCTGGCTCGACTTTGAATTCGACGCAAAAGATATCGTTTTTGCCCGGATCGATCGTCGTCGCAAATTGCCTGTGACAACGCTGCTCTATGCGCTTGGTCTCGACCAGGAAGCGATCATGGACGCGTATTACGACACAGTGACCTACAAGCTGAAGAAGAATAAGGGCTGGGTCGCCCCGTTCTTCCCGGATCGCGTGCGCGGAACTCGCCCGACTTATGATCTGGTGGATGCAAAAACCGGCGAAATCCTGTTTGAAGCTGGCAAGAAAGTCACGCCACGGGCCGTCAAGCAGTTAATCGACGAGGGCAAGGTAACCGAACTCTTGCTGCCTTACGAGCATATCGCGGGCAAATTTGTCGCCAAAGACATCATCAACGAAGAAAACGGCGCGATTTACGTCGAAGCCGGTGATGAGATGACATTGGAGTACGACAAAGACGGCACGCTCATTGGTGGAACGGCCAAAGAGCTCGTCGATGCTGGTATCACCGAGATCCCATTGTTGGACATCGACAACGTCAATGTCGGTCCCTACATGCGCAACACCATGGCGCAGGACAAGAACATGAACCGCGACACCGCGCTCATGGACATCTACCGCGTCATGCGCCCAGGCGAGCCGCCCACCGTTGAAGCGGCCTCTGCGCTGTTTGATACGTTGTTCTTCGATTCCGAGCGCTATGATTTGTCCGCCGTGGGCCGCGTGAAAATGAACATGCGTCTGGCACTTGATGCTGAAGACACCCAGCGTACGCTGCGCCGCGAGGACATCGTGGCCTGCATCAAAGCGCTCGTCGATCTGCGTGATGGGCGCGGCGACATTGACGACATCGACCACCTTGGGAACCGCCGCGTGCGCTCTGTCGGTGAGTTGATGGAAAATCAATATCGCGTTGGTTTGTTGCGCATGGAGCGCGCGATCAAAGAGCGGATGTCTTCGGTCGAGATCGACACGGTAATGCCGCAAGATCTTATCAACGCAAAACCAGCTGCGGCTGCGGTGCGTGAGTTCTTTGGCTCCTCGCAGCTCAGCCAGTTCATGGACCAAACCAATCCGCTTTCGGAAGTCACGCACAAACGTCGCCTTTCTGCGCTCGGGCCAGGGGGTCTGACACGCGAGCGTGCGGGTTTTGAGGTGCGCGACGTGCATCCCACGCATTATGGCCGGATGTGCCCGATTGAAACGCCGGAAGGGCCGAACATTGGTCTGATCAACTCGCTGGCAACTTTCGCCCGCGTGAACAAATATGGCTTTATCGAAACGCCATATCGCAAAGTCGAAAACCGCAAGGTCACCGACGAAGTGCAGTATATGTCCGCAACCGAGGAAATGCGTCACACTGTGGCGCAGGCGAACGCCAACCTTGATGGGGACATGAAATTCGTCAACGATCTGGTTTCTACACGGAAGTCGGGCGACTACACTCTGTCACCTTCGGAGAGTGTGGATCTGATCGACGTCAGCCCGAAACAGTTGGTCTCGGTTGCGGCTTCGCTTATTCCGTTCTTGGAAAATGACGACGCGAACAGGGCCCTGATGGGCTCCAACATGCAACGTCAGGCGGTACCTCTACTACAAGCCGAAGCACCTCTTGTTGGTACGGGCATTGAAGAGGTTGTGGCACGCGATTCGGGCGCCGCGATTATGGCGAAACGCGCCGGCATTATCGACCAAGTGGATGCGCAACGGATCGTTATTCGCGCAACTGCCGATCTGGAACTGGGGGACGCGGGTGTGGACATCTACCGCATGCGTAAATTCCAGCGTAGCAACCAGAACACCTGCATCAACCAGCGTCCGTTGGTCAAAGTGGGTGACACGGTTCAAAAAGGGCAGGTGGTTGCTGATGGTCCGTCCACCGATATGGGGGAGTTGGCGCTTGGCAAGAACGTCGTCGTCGCCTTTATGCCGTGGAATGGTTATAACTACGAAGACTCCATTCTGATCTCCGAGCGGATTGCCCGCGATGACGTCTTCACCTCGATCCACATCGAGGAATTTGAAGTCGCCGCGCGTGACACGAAGCTTGGGCCAGAAGAGATCACCCGCGATATCCCGAATGTCGGTGAGGAAGCCCTGCGCAACCTCGACGAGGCGGGCATCGTCTATATCGGTGCCGATGTGGAGCCAGGCGATATCCTTGTGGGTAAGATCACCCCCAAAGGTGAAAGCCCGATGACCCCGGAAGAAAAACTCCTCCGCGCGATCTTCGGTGAAAAGGCCTCTGACGTGCGCGATACCTCGTTGCGCGTGAAACCGGGTGATTTTGGCACGGTCGTCGAAGTGCGTGTGTTTAACCGACATGGCGTGGAAAAAGACGAACGTGCGCTGCAGATCGAGCGCGAAGAAGTCGAACGTCTGGCACGTGACCGCGATGATGAGCTCGCGATCCTGGATCGCAACATCTATGCGCGTCTGAAGTCGATGATCATGGGTAAGATTGCGGTTAAGGGCCCCAAAGGCGTTTCCTCGAACTCCGAGATCACCGAAGACCTGTTGCAGATGCTGACCCGCGGTCAGTGGTGGCAATTGGCGCTCAAAGACGAAGCGGATGCGCAAGTCGTAGAAGCTCTGAACGAGCAATACGAGATCCAGAAACGTGCGCTTGATGCCCGTTTTGAGGATAAGGTCGAGAAAGTCCGCCGCGGCGACGATCTGCCCCCGGGTGTGATGAAGATGGTCAAGGTTTTCGTAGCGGTGAAGCGCAAGCTGCAGCCGGGCGATAAAATGGCCGGTCGTCACGGAAACAAAGGTGTTATTTCCAAAGTGGTTCCTATGGAGGACATGCCATTCCTCGCGGATGGGACACCTGTTGATTTCTGTCTGAATCCTCTGGGCGTTCCTTCGCGTATGAACGTCGGTCAGATTCTTGAAACCCATATGGGTTGGGCGGCACGTGGCCTTGGGATCAATGTGGATGAAGCTCTGCAGGAATATCGTCGCTCTGGTGATCTGACGCCTGTGCGTGATGCGCTGAGCCATGCTTACGGTGAAATCATCTATGAAGAAGGCATCGCAGGCATGGATGAGGAAACTCTGATCGAAACTGCCGGGAACGTCAGGCGCGGTGTGCCGATTGCGACGCCGGTTTTTGACGGGGCCAAGGAAGCCGATGTGAACGACTCGCTCAAACGGGCGGGCTTTGACACATCCGGTCAATCGGTGCTGTTTGACGGTCGTACGGGTGAGCAATTCGCGCGCCCTGTGACTGTCGGTGTTAAATACCTGCTGAAACTGCACCACCTTGTGGACGATAAAATCCACGCGCGTTCTACCGGTCCATACTCGCTGGTCACCCAACAGCCTTTGGGTGGTAAAGCGCAGTTCGGTGGGCAGCGCTTCGGGGAAATGGAGGTCTGGGCTCTGGAAGCTTATGGCGCTGCATATACCCTGCAGGAAATGCTGACCGTGAAATCGGATGACGTGGCCGGGCGGACGAAAGTCTATGAAAGCATCGTCAAAGGCGAGGACAATTTTGAAGCGGGCGTGCCCGAAAGCTTCAACGTTCTTGTCAAAGAAGTCCGTGGCCTCGGCCTCAATATGGAACTCCTGGACGCGGAGGAGGATGAATAACGGTGGCCCAAAAGCCCACCCTACGGCGCGATCCGTAAGGTGGGCTTTAGGCCACTTTCCTCCCATGCTCCCCTTTCAAGGATTTGAAAATGAACCAGGAACTGACAAACAACCCGTTTAACCCGCTGACACCGCCCAAGGTGTTCGATGAAATCAAGGTTTCTCTGGCATCGCCAGAGCGCATCTTGTCGTGGTCTTTCGGGGAAATCAAAAAACCCGAAACCATCAACTACCGGACGTTCAAGCCGGAGCGTGATGGTCTTTTCTGTGCGCGTATCTTTGGCCCGATCAAGGATTACGAATGCCTCTGCGGCAAATACAAACGCATGAAGTATCGCGGCGTTGTCTGCGAGAAATGCGGCGTGGAAGTCACGCTGCAAAAAGTCCGCCGTGAGCGGATGGGTCACATTGAGCTGGCCTCTCCGGTTGCGCATATCTGGTTCTTGAAATCGCTGCCGTCCCGCATCGGTCTAATGCTGGACATGACGCTGCGCGATCTGGAACGCGTGCTCTATTTTGAAAACTACGTCGTTATCGAACCGGGTCTCACGGAACTCACCTATGGTCAGATGATGACCGAAGAAGAGTACATGGACGCGCAAGACATCTATGGAATGGACGCCTTCACCGCCAACATCGGTGCTGAAGCGATCCGTGAAATGTTGGCGGCTATCGATCTTGAGGCCGAAGCAGACCAGCTCCGCGCTGATCTGAAAGAAGCCACTGGCGAGTTGAAACCCAAGAAGATCATCAAGCGTCTGAAGGTGGTTGAATCCTTCCTTGAATCCGGCAACCGCCCGGAGTGGATGGTTCTGACCGTGATCCCCGTGATCCCACCAGAGTTGCGTCCGCTGGTGCCGCTGGATGGCGGTCGTTTTGCGACGTCTGACCTCAACGATCTCTATCGTCGGGTGATCAACCGGAACAACCGTCTCAAACGTCTTATCGAGCTGCGCGCGCCTGATATCATCGTGCGCAACGAAAAGCGGATGTTGCAGGAATCTGTAGATGCGCTGTTTGACAATGGCCGTCGTGGTCGTGTGATTACGGGTGCCAACAAGCGTCCGTTGAAATCGCTGTCTGACATGCTGAAAGGCAAGCAGGGTCGTTTCCGTCAGAACCTTTTGGGTAAACGCGTCGACTTCTCCGGTCGTTCCGTAATTGTGACGGGACCGGAACTCAAGCTGCACCAATGTGGCTTGCCTAAAAAGATGGCGCTCGAGCTTTTTAAACCGTTCATCTATTCGCGCCTGGAGGCCAAAGGGCTTTCCAGCACCGTGAAACAGGCCAAAAAGCTGGTTGAAAAAGAGCGGCCCGAAGTCTGGGATATCCTCGATGAGGTGATCCGCGAACATCCCGTGATGCTGAACCGTGCGCCGACGCTGCACCGTTTGGGCATTCAGGCGTTCGAACCAGTGTTGATTGAGGGTAAAGCGATCCAATTGCATCCGCTTGTTTGTTCGGCTTTCAACGCCGACTTCGACGGGGATCAGATGGCTGTGCACGTGCCGCTTTCGCTGGAAGCCCAGTTGGAAGCGCGCGTCTTGATGATGTCCACGAACAACGTTCTGTCACCAGCGAACGGTGCGCCGATCATTGTGCCGTCGCAGGACATGATTTTGGGCCTGTACTATACCACTTTGGAGCGGGAAGGCATGCCGGGCGAAGGCATGGTTTTCGGATCCGTTGAGGAAGTACAGCACGCTTTGGACGCCGGGATGGTGCACCTGCATTCCAAAATTACAGCCCGGATTCCGCAGATTGACGAAAACGGCATGGAAGTGATGCAGCGGTTTGAAACCACACCGGGGCGCGTGCGTCTGGGTGCGCTTTTGCCGCTGAATGCCAAAGCGCCGTTTGATCTCGTCAACCGTCTGTTGCGCAAGAAAGAAGTGCAGCAGGTCATCGATACGGTTTATCGGTATTGCGGCCAGAAAGAGTCGGTTATTTTCTGTGATCAGATCATGACAATGGGTTTCCGCGAAGCGTTCAAAGCCGGGATTTCCTTCGGTAAGGACGACATGCTGATCCCTGATTCAAAGTGGCCCATTGTCGAAGAGACACGTGCGCTGGTGAAGGATTTCGAACAGCAGTACATGGACGGTCTGATCACTCAGGGCGAAAAGTACAATAAAGTGGTCGATGCCTGGTCGAAGTGTAACGACAAGGTCACCGACGCGATGATGGGTTCGATCTCTGCCAGCCAACGCAACGACGCGGGTGCTGAAATGGAACCGAACTCGGTTTACATGATGGCCCACTCCGGTGCGCGGGGTTCGGTAACACAGATGAAACAGCTCGGCGGGATGCGTGGTCTGATGGCCAAGCCGAACGGCGACATCATCGAGACACCGATCATCTCGAACTTCAAAGAAGGCCTGACCGTTCTGGAGTACTTCAACTCCACACACGGCGCGCGTAAAGGTCTGTCGGATACCGCTCTGAAAACAGCGAACTCCGGATATCTGACACGTCGTCTGGTGGATGTTGCGCAGGACTGCATCGTACGTATGCCTGACTGTGGCACTGAAACCTCGATCACCGCCGTGGCCGCAGTCAACGATGGTGAGGTCGTTTCGTCCTTGTCTGAGCGTATTCTGGGTCGTGTTGTTGCTGAGGACATCATGCGTCCGGGTACCGACGAGGTGATGATCGCGGCTGGCACGTTGATTGATGAACGCATGGCGGACTCGGTTGAGGACGCTGGCGTGGCATCTGCGCGTATCAGAAGCCCGCTGACTTGTGAGGCGGAAGAGGGCGTTTGTGCCATGTGCTATGGTCGTGACCTAGCACGCGGCACAATGGTCAACTCTGGCGAGGCGGTCGGTATCATCGCCGCTCAATCCATCGGCGAGCCTGGCACGCAGCTGACGATGCGTACGTTCCACATCGGCGGTGTTGCTCAGGGCGGACAACAGTCTTTCCTTGAGGCCAGCCATTCCGGCAAAGTCGTCTTTGACAACGCATTGACGCTGGAAAATGCCTCCGGCGAGATCATGGTCATGGGCCGGAACATGAAGCTCATCATTCAGGATGAGAACGGCGACGAACGTGCCAGCCACAAGGTTGGATACGGTACCAAGCTGTTCGTCACCGATGAGCAGACAGTAACCCGCGGGGATAAACTGTTCGAATGGGATCCTTACACGCTCCCGATCATTGCAGAAAAATCCGGGATGGCCAAATTCGTCGACCTTGTGTCCGGCATCGCGATCAAAGATGAGACCGATGACGCAACCGGGATGACACAGAAGATCGTGATCGACTGGCGCTCGGCTGCCAAAGGCAACGAGCTGAAGCCAGAGATCATTCTGGTGGATGCCGATGGCGAGCCGGTCCGCAATGACGCGGGCAATCCGGTGACCTATCCGATGTCTGTCGATGCGGTTCTGTCCATTGAGGATGGTTCCGAGATCAAAGCCGGTGACGTTGTTGCGCGTATTCCACGTGAAGGTGCGAAAACAAAGGACATCACCGGTGGTCTGCCACGTGTGGCTGAACTCTTTGAGGCACGTCGTCCCAAGGATCACGCTATCATCGCGGAAATCGACGGCTATGTTCGTTACGGCAAAGACTACAAGAACAAACGCCGTATCGCGATTGAGTCCTCGGAAGATCCGGATCACAAGGTCGAGTACATGGTGCCCAAGGGCAAGCACATCCCGGTTGCGGAAGGTGATTTCGTCCAGAAGGGTGATTACATCATGGATGGTAACCCGGCTCCGCATGACATTCTGGCCATTATGGGTGTCGAAGCCTTGGCGGACTACATGATCGACGAGGTGCAGGACGTTTATCGTCTGCAAGGTGTGAAAATCAACGACAAGCACATCGAAGTCATTGTCCGGCAAATGCTGCAGAAGTGGGAGATCCAGGATTCCGGAGATACCACACTGCTCAAGGGCGAACATGTCGACAAGCAGGAGTTTGACCTCGCCAACGAAAAGGCGCTGGCCAAAGGCGGACGTCCTTGCAAAGGCGAACCGATCCTGTTGGGCATCACCAAGGCGAGCCTGCAAACGCGCAGCTTTATCTCGGCGGCGTCCTTCCAGGAAACCACGCGTGTTCTGACCGAAGCCTCTGTGCAAGGTAAGAAAGACAAACTGGTGGGTCTCAAGGAGAATGTAATTGTTGGTCGTTTGATCCCAGCCGGGACCGGTGGTGCAACGATGAAAGTTCGCCGTGTGGCGCAAGATCGCGACAACGTCGTGATTGACGCGCGTCGCGAAGAAGCAGAAGCGGCGGCAGCATTGGCCGCCCCGGTACCACAAGACGATGTAGTGGGTGCAGGCGTTTTTGACACTGTCATCGACCCTCACGAGGAAAGCCGCGACTAAGAACGCGACTGGATGAAGCGATTGAGCCTCCGTGTCATTTGAGACGCGGGGGCTTTTTTTATAATACTGTTGCTTTTGGTTTTTAGCGGTCCGTGGCCCGGCAGGCTATGTCTACGATGCCCCGCGTCATGAAATTAGGGTTAAAATTGGGGAATCCGGATGGCAATATCCCCAAAGACTGGCTAGGACAATTAGAGCTGGGACGATCGAAGTTCGACTTAGAGCACAGAAGGCAATTTGATGACCGAAGACATTCACCCATTGGCGCCGCATCACCTGCCGCGTTATTTCCCAGCTGCGGATGGTTCTGATTACCTCTTTACGATCATGGTCGTGTTTCTTCTCGGAGCGATTTTACTTTTTGGGATTGCGTATTTCACGCTGCATTCGCTGCCGGAGCACTTGGGACACAAGAAAGACAGCACACAGGTGCAATTGATCAGCATTCTTTGCATTCTGGCCTTGTTTACCCATAATAACCTGTTTTGGGTCGCTGCGTTGGTTCTTGCCGCTTTCCGTCCACCGGACATCTCCACGCCGTTGAATTCGATCGCCAAATCCCTGCAAAACCTTTCCAATAGAGACGGGTAGAGCATGTTTGAACTGATCTTTTCTTCACTGATCACGATACTCCCGGATTTTCTTTATCGGCGCTACAAGCAAGGCAAACGCTGGGGAAAGGAAATCACGTTCTTTACGCTCTGGTACGAGTTGCGGTTGGGGATCACACTTTGCGCAATGTTGACGACCTGTCTTATTACGATTGTTTTTTATTACCACCCGAGCACCAGCAATGTGGCGTCTGGTTTTCGGACCGTGACCATCCTTTCCGAGACGGCGGGCCGCGTTGATGAGGTCTATGTCGAGATCAACCAAGAGGTAGAAGCCGGAGATCCGATTTTCAGTCTGGATAGCGCCAGTCAGGATGCCGCCGCAGAAACAGCAAGACGCAAGATCATCGAAGTGGATGCTGCAACGGATGTGGCCACCGCGCAACGCGCAACTGCAAACGCAGTCGTCGCTCAGGCGCAAGCCGCCTATCAGCAAACGGAAGAAGACTTTCAACGTCAAACCGCTTTGCAGGCACGTGGATCGACGGTCGTTAGCGAACGGGACGTTGAAGTGTTGCGCAACGAATTGGCCGTGCGGCAGGGCGAAGTTGATGCGGCAATGTCCAACGTAAATGCCATCAACGTGCAACTGGACATTCAACTGCCAGCGCAGCGCGCCAGTGCAGAGGCTGCATTGGCGCAAGCTGAGACAGAAGTCGCCAAGATGACTGTATACGCTGGCGTCGATGGCGTGGTTGAACAATTCACCCTACGCGTAGGGGACATTATTAATCCGATCTTGCGACCAGCCGGGATTTTGGTGCCTGTCGAGGCGGGTCGCGGGCGGTTCCAGGCCGGATTTTCCCAGATTTCGGCACAAGTGGTCCAACAGGGAGGTGTCGCTGAGATGACCTGCGCGTCGAAACCTTTCACGATTATCCCGATGGTGATTGTCGAAGTTCAGGACGTGATTGCGACCGGTCAGATCAGGCCATCAGACAGTCTGGTCGATTTTGTGCGCAGTGGGCCGCCGGGCACCATCACCGCCTTTCTGGAGCCAATTTATCCGGGTCAGGCCGATGGCATCCCGCCCGGGAGCCAATGCATGGCCAATGCCTATACGGACAACCATGAGGCACTTCAGGATCCCTCGATCGGAATGGGCAAGTTCCTGTTTCTGCATGTGGTCGATACCGTTGGGGTCGTGCACGCGGCCGGCCTTCGGATCAGAGCATTGTTGTTGCCATTACAAACCCTCGTTTTTAGCGGACATTAGTCCCTTGCCGGTTCCGTTTTGATGGCAAGAGTTGCTCGCAGGTTTTTCAAAGCAGGTGGTGAGCAATGAAAGCACGCCACCGCATCATGCATGGCATGTCACCCAATCTGGTCGGCTGCCTCTTGATGATGGCGTCCATGGCGTGTTTCACGTTAAATGATGCCTTGCTCAAGGCCACCGGCGGGGACGTTCCGTTGTTCCAACTGCTGGCGCTGCGCGGTATTTTTGCAACGCTGATGATTGGCGGTCTGGCGTATTCTCAGGGTGTTTTCCAAACTCGGGTTGCCGGGCGAGACTGGGTCTTGATCGGTTTGAGATCCTTATCCGAGGTCGGGGCGGCCTATTTCTTTGTGACTGCTTTGCTGAACATGCCGTTCGCGAATGTTACGGCAATACTTCAGATGCTGCCGTTAACGGTCACGCTTGGATCTGCGATCATCTTTCGGGAAGTCGTCGGATGGCGACGCATGAGCGCTATCGCGGTTGGGTTCTGCGGGATGCTCTTGATTGTGCGACCAGGATCGGAAGGGTTCACCATCTGGTCGATTTACGCAGTGATTGCCGTTCTCTGCGTCACCGCACGTGATCTATCGACCCGCAAGTTGTCGTCTGGGGTGCCATCGCTGGTGGTAACCTTTTCTGCCTCGTTGAGCGTCCTCGTCGCCGCCGGGGCGGCCTCCCTGACAATCCAATGGGTTCCTGTCACGCCCGACCTGGGGCTTCTGATCGGAGGGTCCTCCCTTTTCATTGTGGGCGGATACTTTTTCAGCGTTCAAGTGATGCGTGCCGGGGATGTCTCCTTCATTGCGCCATTTCGCTATACCGGGTTGATCTGGGCGCTGATACTCGGGCTGATCTTCTTTGGTGAATGGCCCTCGCCACTGACGCTTTTTGGAGCGGCTGTGATCGTTGCAACAGGTGTTTTTACGCTCTACCGGGAAAATCGGATGATGCGGCACTGATCGACTGCTGGACTGTAGCGACAGCTGACGGAATTATAGTATGTGACATGCAAGTCAGGGCTGTTGACACCACCTACGACTCCTTCTATACGCCCGCTATCTCGACGGCAGGACTGTTTCCTGCGCGCCGAATTCAAAACTGAAGTGGTCACGATCCGGCCCCCTATCGGCCCGATCCTCTGTAACCCCACCGCGTCGTTTCCTCGGTACGGAAACGTGGCGGTCTTTTCGGTTTGCGCCATGGGCGCATGAACTACAAGGCGCCTTGGGCGCTTCGACGTCGTTGGTGGACGCGCCCGCGATAAAGTATAAACCGCATGGGGGGCGTCCTCGTGCACACACATGTGAGCAACACGGGGAAAGAACCGGAATGCCAACGATCCAACAGCTGATCCGCAAACCGCGGCAGCCAAAAATTAAACGCTCAAAGTCCATGCACTTGCAGGAATGCCCGCAAAAGCGTGGCGTTTGCACGCGTGTCTACACCACCACACCGAAAAAGCCGAACTCGGCGATGCGGAAAGTGGCCAAGGTCCGTCTGACCAATGGCTTTGAAGTCATCAGCTACATCCCGGGCGAAAGCCACAACCTTCAGGAGCACTCTGTGGTTCTGATCCGTGGCGGCCGTGTCAAAGACCTTCCCGGTGTCCGTTACCACATTCTGCGTGGTGTTCTGGATACCCAGGGCGTCAAAGACCGTAAACAACGTCGTTCGAAATACGGCGCGAAGCGTCCGAAGTAAGAGGAATAGAGTATGTCCCGTCGCCACGCAGCCGAAAAACGCGAAGTCCTTCCAGACGCCAAATATGGTGATCTGGTTCTGACAAAATTCATGAACAACCTGATGATCGACGGCAAAAAGTCGGTCGCAGAACGGATCGTTTACAGCGCGATGACTCGCGTTGAAACAAAGATCAAACGTGCACCCATCGAGGTTTTCCACGAAGCGCTGGAAAACATCCAGCCCTCCGTTGAAGTACGTTCACGCCGCGTTGGTGGCGCGACCTATCAGGTGCCCGTTGAAGTGCGCCCCGAGCGTCGCCAAGCGCTGGCAATCCGCTGGTTGATCAAAGCGGCACGTTCGCGCAACGAGAACACCATGGAAGAGCGTCTTGCAGGCGAGCTCATGGACGCTGTTCAATCGCGCGGCACCGCCGTCAAGAAACGCGAAGACACTCATAAAATGGCCGACGCTAACAAAGCATTCAGCCACTACCGCTGGTAAACCTGTCGCGCCCTCAATTGGGCGCGATAATCCGTTTATAGATACCTCAAGGAAGCAGCCCCATGGCACGCGACTACCCGCTCGACCGATACCGCAACTTTGGCATCATGGCCCATATTGATGCCGGTAAAACAACCTGTTCGGAACGCATCTTGTACTACACAGGGAAGTCCCACAACATCGGCGAGGTGCATGATGGCGCCGCGACTATGGATTGGATGGAGCAGGAGCAGGAGCGCGGCATCACGATCACATCCGCTGCGACAACAACTTTCTGGGAACGCACGGAAGACGGTGAAACGGCTGACACGCCCAAGCACCGCATGAACATCATCGACACGCCCGGTCACGTGGACTTCACGATTGAAGTTGAGCGTTCGTTGGCCGTTTTGGATGGTGCCGTTGCTGTTCTGGACGCCAACGCAGGTGTTGAGCCACAAACGGAAACCGTTTGGCGTCAGGCGGATCGCTATAAGGTGCCACGCATCGTTTTTGTTAACAAAATGGACAAGATTGGCGCTGATTTCTTTAACTGCGTGCACATGATCCAAGACCGTACAGGTGCGACACCCTGCCCGATCCAGATTCCGATTGGTTCCGAGACCGAACTCGAAGGGATGATCGACCTGGTCACCATGGAAGAATGGGTCTGGGAAGGCGAAGACCTTGGTGCAAGCTGGGTTAAAAAGCCAATCCGCGACAGCCTGAAGGCGCAGGCCGACGAATGGCGCGGTAAGATGATCGAAACCGCCGTCGAAATGGACGACGACGCGATGGAAGCATACTTGATGGACGGTGCAGAGCCGGACGTCCCGACGCTGCGTCGTTTGATCCGTGCTGGCACGCTGGAAATCAAATTCATTCCGGTTCTCTGCGGCTCTGCATTCAAGAACAAAGGCGTGCAGCCGCTGTTGAACGCTGTGATCGATTATCTTCCATCGCCGATGGATGTTGTGGATTACATGGGCTTCAAACCCGGTGATGAAACGGAAACACGTGACATCGCGCGCCGTGCGGATGACGCGATGGCGTTCTCGGCGCTGGCATTCAAAATCATGAATGACCCTTTTGTCGGGACCCTGACATTCACACGCATCTATTCGGGTGTGCTGAATAAAGGTGACACTCTTCTGAACTCGACCAAGGAGCGTAAAGAGCGCGTTGGCCGGATGATGATGATGCACTCGAATGATCGTGAAGAAATCACGGAAGCGTTTGCAGGTGACATTATCGCGTTGGCGGGTCTGAAAGACACAACAACCGGTGACACGCTCTGCGCGGTCAATGACCCTGTTGTTCTGGAAACGATGACATTCCCAGATCCGGTGATCGAGATTGCGGTCGAGCCCAAAACCAAGGCTGACCAAGAAAAGATGTCCACTGGTTTGGCCCGTTTGGCAGCTGAGGATCCTTCTTTCCGCGTGGAAACTGATCTCGAATCCGGTCAAACGATCATGAAGGGCATGGGCGAACTTCACCTCGATATTCTCGTGGATCGTCTCAAGCGTGAATTCAAGGTTGAAGCCAACATCGGTGCGCCGCAGGTAGCTTACCGTGAGACGGTCAGCCGCGAAGCCGAGATCGTTTACACACACAAGAAACAATCTGGTGGCTCAGGTCAGTTCGCCGAAGTCAAAATGATCATCACACCAACAGAGCCAGGCGAAGGGTATTCCTTTGAATCGCGCGTCGTCGGTGGTTCGGTGCCCAAGGAATACATTCCAGGTGTTGAAAAAGGGATCAAATCGGTCATGGACTCCGGTCCATTGGCGGGCTTCCCCGTGATCGACTTCAAAGTGGCCTTGATCGAGGGTAAATTCCACGACGTTGACTCCTCGGTGCTTGCGTTTGAAATCGCGGCTCGGATGGGTATGCGCGAAGGCATGAAAAAAGCCGGCGCGAAGATGCTCGAACCGATCATGAAAGTCGAAGTGGTCACGCCTGAGGAGTATACGGGCGGCATCATTGGCGACCTCACGTCGCGTCGCGGTCAGGTTCAAGGGCAGGACACACGCGGCAATGCAATTGCGATCGATGCATTCGTGCCGCTGGCAAACATGTTCGGCTACATCAACACCTTGCGGTCGATGTCGTCGGGTCGTGCCAACTTCACCATGCAGTTTGACCACTACGAGGCCGTGCCGCAAAATATCTCTGACGAGATTCAGGCCAAATTCGCTTAAATTGCGCTGCCCCTGCGGGGGCGTCGCATCACAAAGATCCGGCGGTTGACCGCCAATCGACACAATACGGGCGATCCGCCCGGCAGAACACCTAAGGAGGCCACCATGGCAAAGGCAAAGTTTGAACGTAATAAACCGCACGTAAACATTGGCACGATTGGTCACGTTGACCACGGCAAGACGACGTTGACGGCGGCGATCACGAAGTATTTTGGCGATTTTCAGGCCTATGACCAGATTGATGGTGCGCCCGAAGAGAAAGCCCGTGGCATCACGATTTCCACGGCACACGTGGAATATGAGACCGAAAACCGTCACTATGCCCACGTCGATTGCCCGGGCCATGCGGACTATGTGAAAAACATGATCACGGGTGCGGCGCAAATGGATGGTGCGATCCTGGTGGTGAACGCGGCTGACGGCCCGATGCCACAAACCCGCGAGCACATTCTGCTGGGTCGCCAGGTCGGCATCCCGACGATGGTTGTCTACATGAACAAAGTCGACCAGGTCGATGACGAAGAACTGCTGGAACTGGTTGAGATGGAAATCCGCGAGCTTCTGTCCAGCTACGAATATCCTGGTGACGACATTCCTGTGATCCCCGGCTCGGCGCTGGCGGCGATGGAAGGCAACAACCCTGAGATTGGTGAAGAATCCATCAAGAAGCTGATGGCGGCTGTGGATGAGTTCATCCCGACGCCGGAGCGTGCGATTGACCAGCCGTTCCTGATGCCTGTGGAAGACGTGTTCTCGATCTCCGGTCGCGGG
Organism: Paracoccaceae bacterium; assembly: GCA_033344815.1. Classification (NCBI taxonomy): domain Bacteria; kingdom Pseudomonadati; phylum Pseudomonadota; class Alphaproteobacteria; order Rhodobacterales; family Paracoccaceae; species Paracoccaceae bacterium. Next base: position 3,744,335 of record JAWPMR010000001.1, read on the forward strand.
ACTGTTGTGACGGGCCGTGTTGAGCGTGGCGTGATCAACGTGGGTGACGAGATTGAAATCGTTGGCATCCGCGACACGGCGAAAACCACCTGCACGGGCGTTGAAATGTTCCGCAAACTGCTGGATCGTGGTGAAGCTGGTGATAACATCGGCGCATTGTTGCGCGGGATCGACCGTGAAGGCGTTGAGCGGGGACAGGTGCTGTGCAAGCCCGGTTCCGTGAAGCCCCACACCAAGTTTGAAGCCGAAGCCTATATCCTGACCAAGGATGAGGGTGGGCGTCACACGCCGTTCTTCGCAAACTACCGTCCGCAGTTTTACTTCCGCACAACGGATGTGACGGGCACGGTTCAGCTGGCAGAAGGCACCGAAATGGTGATGCCGGGCGACAACGTGTCCTTTGGTGTTGAGCTGATCGCGCCGATCGCCATGGAGCAGGGCCTGCGTTTCGCGATCCGCGAAGGCGGCCGCACCGTCGGCGCCGGCGTCGTCAGCAAAATCACAGAGTAAGGTTCCAACTTACTCTAGACAATCGGGGTGCCGGATCATATTCGGCACCCCAGCCATTTCGGGACTGGGTCCAGATAGGCAATCACGACGCGATGAAGGGGTGCGATGAGGCCTCTCTTCCTCTCCGTTTCAAGACCCGATTTAAGGGACAAGAAAACCATGGCAGTACAAAGCCAAAATATTCGCATTCGCCTGAAGGCGTTTGACTATCGTGTTCTGGACACGTCTACACAAGAGATCGTCAACACCGCCAAGCGGACCGGCGCATCTGTGCGCGGCCCGATCCCGTTGCCGAACAAGATTGAAAAATTCACCGTTCTGCGTGGACCCCACGTTGACAAGAAATCCCGTGACCAGTTTGAAATCCGCACGCACAAGCGCTTGCTGGATATCGTTGATCCGACCCCCCAGACTGTGGACGCGCTCATGAAGCTCGACCTGGCTGCTGGCGTGGACGTCGAGATCAAGCTGCAATCATAAGCCTCAGGAGGGTAATTTCATGTTGCGCTCAGGCGTTATTGCAAAAAAAGTCGGGATGACCCGGCTATTCATGGAAGACGGCAAACAGATCCCTGTGACCGTTCTTCAACTCGATAAACTTCAGGTCGTTGCCCAGCGTACCTCTGAGAAGGACGGCTATTCCGCTGTTCAACTTGGTGCCGGTTCGGCCAGAGCCAAGCGGACATCGCAAGCCATGCGCGGTCACTTTGCAGCCGCAAAGGTCGAACCAAAGCGCAAGGTTGCTGAATTCCGTGTGGATGCCGAGAACCTGATCGGTGTGGGTGAAGAAATCACCGCGAACCACTACTTTGAAGGTCAGTTCGTCGACGTTGCGGGTACCTCCATCGGTAAGGGTTTTGCCGGTGCGATGAAGCGCCACAATTTCGGTGGTCTGCGTGCCACACACGGTGTGTCGATTTCCCACCGTTCGCACGGCTCCACAGGCCAGTGTCAGGATCCCGGTAAGGTTTTCAAAGGCAAGAAAATGGCTGGTCATATGGGTGCGGCCCGCGTCACCACGCAAAACCTTCAGGTTGTGCGCACAGATGCGGATCGTGGCTTGATCATGGTCAAAGGCGCTGTTCCGGGTTCCAAAGGTGGATGGGTTACTGTCAAGGATGCGGTCAAAAAACCGTTCCCTGAGAATGCCATTTTGCCAGCCGCTCTGAAATCCGCCGCTGCTGAAGCTGAAAAAGCCGCTGAAGAAGCCGCCGCCGCTGCTGCCGCTGAGGCAGAAGCCGCCGCAGCCGCCGCCGCCGCAGAAGAGCAAGCTGCAATGGAAGCCGCTGAAGCCGCTGAAGCCAAAACCGATACGGTTGCTGAAGCGGAAGCTGCAGAAAAGAAAGAAGGTGACGCATGAAACTCGATGTCATCAAAATGGACGGCGGAACGGCCGGTTCTGTCGATTTGGACGAAGCTCTGTTCGGCCTTGAACCGCGTGCAGACATTCTGCACCGCGTCGTGCGCTGGCAGCGAAATAACGCGCAGGCGGGCACGCACAAGGTCAAAACCCGGATGGAAGTCAGCTATTCCACCAAGAAGATCTATCGCCAGAAAGGCACCGGCGGCGCACGCCACGGCGCGCGTTCTGCTCCGATCTTCCGTGGGGGTGGTGTTTACAAGGGTCCAACCCCGCGTAGCCACGGTCATGAGTTGACCAAGAAGTTCCGCAAACTGGGTCTTTGCCATGCGCTTTCTGCCAAGATGAAAGCGGGCGAGTTGGTTATCATCGATGACGCGACATCTGATGGGAAGACCGCTGCTCTGGCCAAACAGGTGAAAAACCTTGGCTGGAAACGCGCGCTGATCATCGACGGGGCCTCCGTCAACGAAGACTTCGCCCAAGCCGCGCGCAACATTGAAGGTCTGGATATCCTGCCGACAATGGGCGCAAACGTATATGACATCCTCAAGCGTGACACTCTGGTGATCACAAAAGCAGGTGTCGAAGCTCTGGAGGCTCGTTTGAAATGAACGCCAAAGCAGAACATTACGATGTGATCCGCAAGCCGATCATCACCGAGAAGGCCACCATGTCGTCCGAGAACGGCGCGGTTGTTTTCGAAGTGGCGATCGACAGCAACAAACCGCAGATCAAGGAAGCCGTTGAGGCGCTCTTTGGTGTGAAGGTTAAAGCCGTCAACACCACGATCACAAAAGGTAAATCCAAGCGTTTCCGGGGCCAGCTTGGCCGTCGCAAAGACGTAAAGAAGGCCTATGTGACGCTGGAAGCCGGCAACACGATTGACGTGTCAACTGGTCTTTAAATTGCAAACTAAATGCATTTGAACCCCGGTTTTGAAAAGAATCGGGGTTTTTTTTATTAAGATGCCAGCATAAGCAGGGTTTTCAATGGGTCGCTTGGATGAACTCCGCAGATTTGTAACAAAAGACGCCCTTGGAATAGAGGTTGCACCGTATTTTAATCCTACGGTATCCAAAGCTGACGGTTACAATGTTCTTATCGTTGACGTTTTCGACACGGACAAGCTTCGTGGAAACGCGCGTGGTGATCCGAATATACCAGATGATAGAATCACGGAGATCGAGGAAGTTGACTTGGTTTCCGATGCTTCTCAATTGCTGGACATTGTAAGATCGAAAGATCTGTGTTCCAAAGTAGACTACATCGTTTCTTCTCACAATTTCGAGCATTTGCCCGACCCGATTTCCTTTTTGCAAGGCTGTTCAGAAGCATTGGTGCCGGGCGGTGTGCTTACGATGGCAATTCCGGACTGTAGGGCTTGTTTCGATCATTTCAGGATGCCCACCCGCCTATCTGACTGGTTGAGCGCCTATCACCGTGGTTTAACCCAACCATCACCCGAAAATTTGTTTGACCACGCTTCGAACCACGCACCGCATTCCCTTGAGGTAAATCGCTTTATACCTGTTCGAAACCTGAAGGCGGCGTATGATCAGTATTTATCTGATATTGATGAGCCGGGATCTTATCGCGATACCCATTGCAGCGTCGTTTTTGGCGAGAGCTTCGAGTTGATGGTCAGGGATTTGAAATATCTCGGGCTGATTGATCTTGAGGTGGTAGAGATTTCGCCATCAATGGGCATAGAATTTTTTGCACATTTGAGAAAGCCTGATGCCAAGGCGAACAACAGGCCCGCAGATCAAAGTGAGGAAGTTTTTTTTGCTAAGAGGCTCGATCTCATGAGACAGACAAATTTTTATGGGGGTTCGAAGCATGGCGCAAAAGGGCCTGAAAACAGACGTGCAAAACGATTGGCACGTAAAATTCTGGGCCCGGCGCTGATGCAAAATCTGAGTGACCTGAACGCGCGTCGTAGGGCAAAACGAAAGTCCTCTTCAAAGTAGATATTTTGTATCCGTCAGCAGCAAACGCGCCACCGGCGATGTTTGCAGGGTCCGCGTGGGAAAACCACGCGACGTCGACCTTTTGTCACTATGGGTGCTTGACCTGTGCCCCGGTCTTTAATAGGTGAACTCATCGGCAAGACCCCGGATTCGTCCGGGGTTTGTCTTTTGGTCGAAAGACCCTCTAAATCGGGCACCTACGGGGGCCTTCATACCATAGGCGGGATCACCCTTTATCGGGCCTCGCCGCACAGCAAAACGGAAGACAGACAACATGGCACTCAAGTCGTATAAACCGACGACGCCGGGCCAGCGTGGGCTGGTACTGATCGACCGTTCGGAGCTCTGGAAAGGCCGCCCGGTCAAAGCCCTTACACAAGGCTTGACCAAAAGCGGCGGACGGAACAATACCGGACGGATCACGATGCGCCGCACAGGCGGCGGGGCCAAGCGCCTCTACCGGATCGTTGACTTCAAGCGGAACAAAATGGATGTGGCGGCAACCGTCGAACGCATCGAATATGACCCTAACCGCACAGCCTTTATCGCCCTCGTAAAATACGAAGATGGCGAGCAGGCGTATATCCTGGCACCGCAGCGTCTGGCGGTTGGTGATACGGTGGTTGCGTCGCAAAAAGCGGACATCAAACCCGGAAACGCGATGCCTTTCTCGGGCATGCCCATCGGGACAATTGTGCACAACATCGAGATGAAGCCTGGCAAAGGGGGGCAGATCGCCCGTGCCGCCGGTACCTACGCTCAGTTCGTGGGCCGTGATGGTGGTTACGCACAGATCCGCCTGAGTTCTGGCGAGCTGCGTCTGGTGCGTCAGGAATGCATGGCCACCGTTGGTGCCGTGTCCAACCCCGACAACTCCAACCAGAACTACGGTAAAGCGGGCCGCATGCGCCACAAGGGCATCCGCCCTTCGGTACGTGGTGTTGTGATGAACCCGATCGATCACCCGCATGGTGGTGGTGAAGGCCGGACCTCTGGTGGTCGTCATCCGGTTACGCCTTGGGGCAAGCCGACAAAGGGTGCAAAAACCCGGAACAAGAAAAAAGCGTCAAGCAAGCTCATTCTGCGCTCGCGCCACGCCAAGAAGAAGGGGCGTTAATTCATGTCTCGTTCAGTATGGAAAGGTCCTTTTGTCGACAGCTATGTGTTGAAAAAGGCCGAAGCGTCCCGCGAGAGCGGTCGCAACGAAGTGATCAAGATCTGGTCGCGCCGCTCGACAATCCTGCCACAGTTTGTTGGCCTGACGTTCGGTGTGTACAACGGTCACAAGCACATCCCGGTCAATGTCTCCGAGGAGATGATTGGTCAGAAATTTGGGGAATATTCGCCCACGCGGACCTATTACGGTCACGCCGCTGACAAGAAGGCGAAACGCAAATGAGCAAGGATAAGAATCCCCGCCGCGTGGCAGATAACGAAGCACGCGCAAAACTGCGCATGCTGCGGACGAGCCCGCAAAAACTGAACCTCGTCGCCGCGATGATCCGTGGCAAGAAAGTGGACAAGGCCCTGACGGACCTTACGTTCTCTAAAAAGCGGATCGCGCTGGATGTGAAGAAATGCCTTCAGTCCGCAATTGCCAACGGCGAAAACAATCACAACCTGGACGTGGACGAACTGGTCGTGTCCGAGGCCTATGTGGGCAAGAACATGACCATGAAACGCGGTCGCCCGCGGGCCCGTGGCCGGTTCGGCAAGATCATCAAGCCATTCTCGGAAATCACGATCGTCGTACGCCAAGTTGAGGAGCAAGCCTAATGGGTAATAAAGTCAATCCGATTGGCATGCGCCTGCAGGTGAACCGCACCTGGGACAGCCGCTGGTATGCCGACACAAAAGAATATGGTGATCTTCTGCTGGAAGATCTGCGTATTCGTGAGTTCATCAAGAAAGAATGTCATCAGGCCGGCGTGGCCCGTGTGATCATCGAGCGTCCGCACAAGAAGTGCCGCGTCACGATCCACACCGCCCGCCCCGGTGTCATCATCGGCAAGAAAGGGGCGGACATTGAAGGTCTGCGCCAGAAGATCGCCAAGATGACCGACAGCGAGTTGCACCTCAACATCGTCGAAGTGCGCAAGCCTGAGCTGGATGCGGCCCTGGTCGGTGAGAGCATTGCACAGCAGCTGGAGCGCCGGGTGTCTTTCCGCCGCGCCATGAAGCGTGCGGTCCAGAACGCCATGCGTATGGGCGCCTTGGGCATTCGTGTGAATGTTGCGGGCCGTCTGGGCGGCGCTGAAATCGCGCGGACCGAATGGTATCGTGAAGGCCGGGTGCCTTTGCACACACTGCGCGCCGACATTGATTACGCACATGTGGAAGCGGCGACGGCCTATGGCATCATCGGGATCAAGACCTGGATCTTCAAAGGTGAGATCATGGAGCACGATCCGGCTGCACGCGACCGTAAAGCACAGGAACTCCAGGATGGCCCTGCACCGCGTGGTGCTGGCGGTCGTCGCTAAGGGGGAATGACAGATGCTACAACCAAAACGCACGAAATTCCGCAAACAGTTCAAAGGCTCGATCAAGGGTCTGGCGAAGGGCGGGTCTGACCTGAACTTCGGCACCTACGGCCTCAAGGCCATTGAACCTGAGCGGGTTACAGCACGTCAAATCGAGGCGGCACGCCGCGCGATGACGCGTCACATGAAACGTCAGGGCCGCGTCTGGATCCGGATCTTTCCGGATGTGCCGGTCACAGCCAAGCCCATCGAAGTTCGGATGGGTAAAGGTAAGGGCTCGGTCGACCGTTGGGCGGCCAAGGTCAAGCCGGGTCGTGTGATGTTCGAAATCGACGGCGTGAACGATGACGTCGCACGTGAGGCGCTGCGCCTTGCAGCGATGAAATTGCCGATCAAAACACGCGTTGTTGTCCGGGAAGACTGGTGACCGTCGCGCTGTAGCGCGACGCGTGTGGTGTGAGCCGGGTTTTCGCAGAAAACCTGCGGGGCCGCACTCCGGTAGAATTACAGAGCCTCCAGTGAGAGATCACTGGGGGCTTGTTTTTTATTTCGAGTGTCTGCTTGGGGCCCAATTTGACCAATGCTGCGCCTTGCATGAAAATCTGCTGTAGCGATGCACAGGAAGACCCCGAACAGAAGTGCGTGGTCTGCGCTAAAAACATTAACATTTGCGGTTAGGCGCACCCACTGCATGATCTGATTGTCGTCAAAGTGCCAGCCTTCGCCTGTCGCTCCTGCAATGAGAAGTTGGCACACATGCGGGGCAATGTATGACACACGGGCCGCGATACGCTCCTCATCGAAGTCTGGTGTGTCTTCGCCCCAGTAGTGGGTCAGGATAAGAACCCAGATTGGATCATGTGCCGTCGTTGTTCATCCAATCTGCTTCAGGGGCTTCGCGCGAAAAAATTTTGCGGCCAGATCAGTCACGGTTGTTGCTTCGTCTTCCATCAAGAAGTGACCGGCATCAGGCACGATATGTAGGTCCGAACCGGGGATCTCTGCATGAAGCTTGTGCGCCCAGTCTATGACCTGCTATGCGTCTTTCTCGCCCCAGATGATCTGCATCGTAGGCTCGCCGAGTCTGGTTAGATTGTCTTTGATTGCCACCGTGTGCTTGGCATCGTAATGGCTGATCTGACGCTGAAACAGGCTCGCCTGTCCCACAGGGCCAGAAATGTATCCCAGAAAAACCTTCAGCGCATCTGCGTCGAACGGTTCTTTGTTCTCAACCGTTGTGAGAAGCCACTCGCAAAAATTATCACGGTGTTCCTGATCCGTCTTCCCGATAAGCGCTTCGAGCCCGTCGGATATCTGCTGTTTGGTGCCTGCCGAAGGCCAGCTGTCAAACTTGCAGCTGTCCAGAACGGTCAGGGTTTCCGCTTGATCGGGATGAAGCAAATCGAATCTCAACCCGACAGAACCGCCGATGTCGTGGGCAACAATGTAAGCCGTGTCCAATCCCCATTCGTCAAAAAGCCAGTGCAGGATAGGCACCTGTCCCGACACAGATGTGTCGACGGACTGGTCCCAAGGACGCTCAGACAGGCCAAAGCCAAGGAGGTCGAAAAGGTGAACCTTGTATCCCGCATCGACCAGCTTTGGATACACGTTCCGCCAGATATAGGATGATGACGGCGTGCCGTGAACGAGCACAACGGGTTCGCCTGTCCCATGGGTGCCATGGGCCACACGGTAGCCATTCATGAGTGTGTCGTCGGGGACGATTGAACGCACGATAATTCTCCAAACTGTTTGACCAATGATGGGCCACCTGGCTACATGACGAAAATAAATGAGGGTTATAATACAATCTAAATTTGTCATGTGAGGTGCTATGGGGGGTTCAAGTTGAGGTCGCCGATATGCGGGCTTTGCGCGCTGTGTTGGAAAACGAGGGCGTCACGAAGGCCGCGCAGGCGCTGAAGCTTTCGCAGTCCGCCGTCAGTCACAAGATCAAGCGGCTTGAAGTGAGCTTGGGCAAGGTGCTACTGAACCGCGCGACGGGTGGCGGGGCTGTAACTGATGATGGTCGTCGCCTTTATGAATACGCCTGCCGTATCCTCAGCTTGCACGACGCAGCAGTCAGCAGTCTCGTCAAAGAAGATCTGGTCGGCGAGATCAGACTCGGGTTCACCGAGGATATGATCACATCAGGCTTGGGAAATCTGATGGGTCGGTTTGCGCGCAAATATCCCGATGTGCAACTGAAAACGGTTGTAGAACAGAGCCGCACCATCGACGCGATGCTGGTGAGCGGCAACTTGGATATCGGTGTGGTGCAGGTGTTTGTGAGTGACGTGCAGAAGATCGACGTAATCGTAAAAAAGGATACACTGGTTTGGATCGGTCCACAGGATCATGATCTTTCAAAACACAGCCATCTGCCTTTCATCGCTTTTGACCAGAATTGTTTCTACTGCCACTGGCTGGAAACCTGCACATCTGATCTGGGGCGTCCGCTGCGCGTGGTTATGGAGTGTGCGAGTTTTGCTGGGATCATCGAGGCCGTCAGAGCAGCGCTTGGGTATGCTTTGGTGTCGAAATCCCGCGTTTTTTATGGCGTGGTAGAAGTCACTATAGGTATCGAGCCGCCTACACAGGTCGCTCATGTTGTGAGGTCGCAAATGCAGGTCCTTGGCAAGCCAGCGCGAATGCTGGTTAAGGAGCTGAAAAACGAATTTACAGACTGTCGCTAATATTTCTCAAAAATAGGAAATCAAACGAATGCGCTGAATTGAATCACAGCTAACTGCCACCCTCGCTTCGATCATCTATCAGTCACCGCTAGGCCAAAGTGACTGTCAACAATCTAACATTTGTACCTCGCGCAGCACCCGCTCTTAGGGCTCTTTGCGGTCCAATGCGTTCCCATATGTCACGACACAAACGCGCGTATCGCATTTTTTAAACCCTCAGGGATAACCTTGGCCCAATTTGGTTAGAGCTTAAAGGTTGATGCGGACACACTAATGAATAACAAAAAGAGACTATTTGGTGCGGCGTTCAGACGTCATGGAACGGTAAAATCTGGTAACATCTAGACAGTTGGGAAACCGACAGCTCCAAGAGCTACGGCCTTGCTGGCACGCTCAATTTCTTCAGCGGCAGGCCCCGCTCCTACGGCGCGCGCCAGTGTAAGCCCGCCAATGAGCGCCGAAAGGAACGCCCATGCCTTTGTTTCTTGTCCACTATCAGACACATCCCTGGGAAGGTTTTTCGCAATTTCTTCGACAATGCGGTTCATCATTGCAGCGTATTCGGTTTGAACCTCCACATCTGCCCTAATCACTTCAGGTGTCAGACTGGTCATCGCACACCCCCCCTCAAGATCGAGCCGATGACCCTGTCCGAGATAGTAATCTGCAAAAGCCACAGGCCATTGGTCACCGTGGGTCTCGCGGTACTTAGGCAGTTCGACAAGAACCTCTTCCAATCCTGCGACAAGAGCCGCGTGGAAAGCATCATTCTTGGATTTCAGATGTGAATAGAATGCACCGGATGTAACACCCGCATCTTTCGCAATTGAGTCGACCCCAATCCCGGCATAGCCCTCCTTTCGAAAAGCTCTCCCCGATGATTCTAGCAATTTGGCTTTGGTTTCTTCAGACTTTTTCATAAGTATTTTCAAATTTTTAACCACTAATATAACGAACGTTATATTTTTTGATTGACGGTATATATCTGCCGCGTTAGCAATATATAGGGATCGTTATATTTTGGTATGGACCCCAAGACAACCACCAAGGCAGGTGCCGCTATTCGCAAGGAGATAAAGACATGGCTTCACGTGTGCCCCGGCATGCGCCCGGCAATGCTGAGCCACTTTCACGGCGCAGATTTACCGCAGGACTGGCGGCCATTCCCATCGCGGTATTGGGGCTTTCGACGCCCACCCCCGCGCAGACTCAACAAAAGGACTACCGATCAATGACTGCCAACGCCTTCGTTTATACAGAATTACAAGCTTCCGTACCTTTCGTGGACGTCCCCTGGCAAAAGCTGAATGCTGCCATTGCCGCCCAACCCGGATTTATAGACAAAACATGGTTCTCCGGACTGGGCAACAACTCGGTTGGCGGGCTTTACGGTTTTTCCAGTGTCGAAGATGCCTTGCTGTATTGCACGGATTTTTTCCCGGCACTGGCCCGTGATCTTGGCGTGGCCCAAACCACCCGCGTCTTTGACAATCAGGCAACCGCTGAGGCCAGTGCAGACATGAGCGCACCCCATTTCGGTGGACAGGTCACAACTGAGCCGGGCGCCTTTGTCTACACCGAAGTGCAGGTCGCCGTTCCGTTTGATAAGGCACCCTGGCGCGACCGCAATCCGGTTTTGCGCGCGCAAACCGGTCTGCTGTCCAAAATCTGGCTGAGCGGTCACAACACAAACACGCTGGGCGGAGTGGACGCCTTCGACACCGTCAAAAACGCGTTGAACTTTGCCATCAATGAATTCCCAAAAACAGCGACCGCGCTGAACGCTGCTTTCTACACACGCGTCTTTGACGCCCGTGTCACCGAGGACGCAAGCCGCGGCCTCAACTCTCCCTATTACCTCTAATCCCCCACAACTGAACGGAAACAAAATGAAATCGAACTCTTTTTCTGGTGCGATTATGGCGCTTGCGATGTCGTCGACGGCCGCCATGGCCGCCGATTGCTTTCAAATGGGTGGCGTTGCTATCCCCAACTTCTTTGGCGAAGGTGACGGCCAGCCTACGATCATCTCAGCTGCTTTGACCGGCACTGTTCAAAATGCAGCTGGCAAGATCACAGCCACGCGGGAGACCGAGACAGGCCTTGAGATGGACATGGAACACTATTTTGGTCGTGATGACGGCGGGGCGTTTCAAACAAAGGATCTGGGCATTCTGACAGCGGTACCAGGCAAGCCAGGTCGCTTTATGATCGAGATTACCTACGACATTCAGCCAGACGTCACGCGCGGCACAATGAAGGGCTATTCAGGGCAATTCAATAGCTACGGCCTTGTCGATTTGCGCGACACTGACAACCTTATCGGGTTGGTCCGCTACCAAGGTGAAATCTGCCGCTAAATGTACATTCTGGGGGCGGATAATGTCTGTCTCCAGTCCTTCCGGCCGTTCAGGTGCACAATATGAGCACTGACCTTCAATCCACAAACACCCCAAACGCGATCCTCTATACAATGGTGCGCGTTCAAGACTTTGGTCTGTCTCTGCAGTTTTACCGTGACGCTCTCGGGATGCGAGAAGTGCAGCGTGAGACGTTTACGGATGCGAAATTTGCGCTGGTTTTTGTCGGATATGCCGACAGCGACGCGTTGATTGAGTTGACCTTCAACTGGGGTGAGAACACATATTCCCACGGTACCGGGTACGGGCATATCGCGTTGGAAGTCCAAGACATCGCGCGCGTGGTCAGTTACCTTGCCGAGCGTGGCGTTGAAATTGCCAGGGCGCCTGGCCCGATGAAGATGGCACCGGATGGAACGACCGAGCGCGAGATCATTGCATTTGTAATGGACCCGGATGGCTACCGGATCGAATTGATCCAAGCCCTATAAATCTCATGTCACGGCGCAGGTATTCATCCTTCGTCGCGCATCTTGAGGCGGTGGCCAACCTTCACGATCGCCTCGAGGGCTGGCACAAGTTCACCGCCCAGATCGGTCAGGGCATATTCAACGGATGGGGGCGAGGTTGGTTGCACGTTGCGCAACAGCACACCGCGCTGCTCCAGCTCGGTCAAGCGGGCAGACAGGACCTTGGCCGAGATCGGCGGAATGTCGGTTCGCAATTCGTTAAAACGGCGCGGGCCGGCACGCAGTGACCAGATCACGTTGGCCGCCCACGCGCCAGAAATCACTGCCATGCAATGCGTCAGCATACAGGGCTGCGGCGGGGTGGGGCTTTGGTTCTTGCGAACTTTGAGGGGCATATCAGGTGACTAGGTTTCCATTGGGTAACTGGATTATTGGGTATCTTGAAGAAACCTAGTTGTCAACGGTTATCGATCGCGTCATCTCTTGGCTACCACCCCAACCAACTGGAGCTACGACAGATGAAACTTCACTACAAACCCGGTGCGTGTTCAATGGCATCGCACATCATTCTGAATGAACTTGGCGTCTCGTTTGACCTCGACAAGACCGATACCAATTCGGGCAAAACCGAAGCGGGAGATGATTTTCGCAAGATCAGCCCGAACGGTTATGTTCCCGCGCTTGTCACCAATGACGGTGATATCATAACTGAAAACCCTGCCGTGCTTCAGTACCTGGCGGATCAGTCACCTGATGCCGGGCTTGCGCCGCCGAATGGCACCCTGGCGCGCACACGGCTTCAGGAAATGCTCAACTTCTTGTCGTCAGAACTGCACACATCATTTAGCCCGTTTTTCTCGGGCGTTGAATTGGATGATGCGGCCCGCAAAAAGGCAGAAGCTGGTGTTGGTCGCCGCGCCGCGCATATCGAGAGTAGCCTCGCAGACGGTCGCGCCTTTCTGCTCGGCGATACATTCACCGTCGCGGACGCCTATGCATTTGTCGTGCTGAATTGGGCGGGTTTCGTCGGGGTCAGCCTTGACGCGCATCCGAAAACCCAAAGCTACGTGGCCCGTATCGCCGCGCGCCCTGCCTCGATCAAGGCGATGATTGCCGAGGGCCTGATGGAGCAAGCGGCATGACCGATTTCGCCGCAGTAACCGATGTGTTGGGGACTTATTTTGACGGTCTCTACCACGCTGATACCGAAAGGCTGGCCATCGTCTTTCACCCGAAAGCGATTTACGCAACGGCGGACAAGGTACCGCTGCTTTATCGCACGATGGATGAATATTTCCACGTGGTGGCAAAGCGTATGTCTCCGGCGTCGTGCGGTGAACCCCGGCGTGATGTGATCGAATCCATCGAGTTCGCAGGTAAAAACACGGCCTTTGCCCGCGTGCGGTGCTCCATCGGCACCAAGGATTTCATCGACTTCCTGACCCTTGTACGCACCGATGGGGCATGGCGGATCATGGCCAAAATCTTCCAAATCACTGAACGCGATATCTGAAAGGAAACGATATGCCTTACATAAACATCAAGGTGACACGCGAGGACGTCACCCCTGATCAGAAAGCCGCGTTGATCAGGGGCGTTACTGATTTGCTGGTTCAGGTGCTCGACAAAAGCCCATCGACAACTTTTGTCGTCATCGATGAAGTTGCGCTTGAAGATTGGCGGATTGGTGGTCTGCCGGTCGAACAATACAGACGCGAAGCGGCGGGGTAAATAAAATGCCCATCAACACACCACTTTGCGATTTGTTCGGCATCGAGTATCCGGTTCTTTTGGCACCGATGGCGCGGGTCAGCGGTGGTGCCCTAGCTGCTGCTGTGAGCAAGGCTGGCGGCTTGGGCCTGATCGGCGGCGGCTATGGTGATGCCGACTGGTTGAAGCGCGAGTTCGAGGCTGCAGGGGATGCGCGGATCGGAGTAGGTTTTATCACTTGGTCGTTGGCCCTAAAGCCTGATCTGCTTGATCTCGCTCTTGAGCGTGCTCCCGTAGTGCTGATGCTCTCGTTCGGTGACTTTCGACTGTTTCTCTCAAGAATTAGAGAAGGACAGACGAAGCTCATTGTGCAGGTGCAGACATTGGAACAGGCACGCGAAGCTGTGGACGCTGGAGTCGATGCCATCGTGGCTCAAGGGACTGAGGCGGGTGGTCATGGTGGATCGCGGGCGACATTTCCCTTTGTTCCGGCGGTATTAGATATCGCAAAGGAAATACCGGTCATCGCAGCAGGTGGCATCGCCGATGGGCGCGGACTAGCTGCGGCACTGGCACTTGGGGCTTCGGGCGTGTTGTGCGGAACCGGATTCTTTGCCAGCGACGAATCTCTCGCCAGTGACAATTCCAAACGAGCCGCTATCAGCGCTTCCGGCGACGAAACCGAGCGCAGTTCGGTGTTTGATATGGCGCGCGGCCTGGATTGGCCACCCAACTGGAACAACCGTGCTTTGAGAAATGCCTTCACACGGCTGTGGAGCGGAGACATCGATGGCCTCGCGCAAAACCTTGAAGAGGAGCAAACTCGTTTCAACGCCGCGTGGGCGGCGGATGACACAGACGTTGCCGCTGTGATCGTCGGCGAAGCGGCTGATCTGGTTCAGCTCCGTGAACCCGCACAAACCACCGTTCATAAAATGATTTCTCAGGCTGAGGATCGTTTGCGGTGCGTTGGTCAATATGTTGAAGCCATCACAAAAGATTGAAGCGATGCAGAAACCTAAAGGGAGCTGGTCGCTGGGCGAAACCGTTATGACAAGCGCAGGTTCGGTTACCGCCGGGAGTGCCGGTGATGGACCGGACCTCGTTCTCGCGCATGGATGGCCGTGGTCTTCTTTTTCGTGGCATCGCGTCATTCCGGCACTGGCTGAAACCTACCGCGTCCACTGGTATGATATGCCGGGCTACGGGCAATCCGATATGCGACCCGAAAAGGCCACGGCGCTTGACGTACAGGGCAGCGTGTTCGCGGAGGTGCTGGCGCATCTTCTGCATTGCTGCGATTTTGAGAAATATGCCCTGATGAACGTTGTCGCAATGCGCCCTTGGGGGTCAGATTTTTTCGATCACGTCGGGCGACATGTCGAGGCGTTCACTGGCCTGCCACCGCATATCCACAAGGCAGTGGTGGAAGCCTATATCCGGAGCGCTCTCGTCAACGAGATCGACAGGAAAGGCTTCTCGAAGCTCGTCGAACCGTGGCTCGACGAAGACGGTCGCGGGAGTTTTTATCGGCAATTCTCTCAAGCCGACGAGCGCTTCACCGCCGACGTCGAGCCGATGTTCAATCAAATCCGATGTCCGGTAACCATTCTATGGGGCGCGGACGATCCGTGGATTCCGATCGAACGAGGGAAGGCGCTCCATGAACGAATCCCTCAGGCATCGTTTCAATCGCTTCCCGGTGTGGGGCACATGCCGCAGCTCGAAGCGCCGAGCCAGATTATCGAAGCCATTGCCGGATTTCTGCGAGATGATATCGCGACCTAAGCCGGTCATTTAAATAGACAATGCCGATTAAAAAGGATCAGGACAATGCAGAAAATCAAGGGAAGTTGCCTGTGCGGCGCGGTTGCATTCGAGGTCGTCAACGCGTTCGACAGGATGTTCCTATGTAGCTGTGATCAATGCAGACAGATTACTGGGTCGGCCTTTGCATCAAATCTGTTCACGGCGGCAGAGGGGTTCAACTGGCTGAGTGGTGCCGATGATATCATCACCTACCAAATGCAAGGGCGGGATATCTCGAAATCGTTCTGCCGTGTGTGTGGCTCTTGCGTTCCATGATCCAGCGGCGACGGCAAAAAAATAATCGTTCCGGCGGGCGCTCTGCGAGGCGAGCCGGAGGTGGCCGAAAAATTCAGGACCTTCATCGCCGAACAGCCGTTGTGGTCATCAAACCTTGGTCAAATCGCTGCGCATCGGGGTTTTCCTCGTAAGGCAGATTAAGGCTTCGCTGATCCTGGTTCAACAGCCGCGCCTGACAACATTCCTAAAGCTGAAGCTATGACAGACCCGTACATCGAAATTGCAACAGACTCTTGCGAGGAAAAGCCGTTGATAACCTGTTATGTTCAATACGAACTGAATCCATCGAAAGTCCCTGAATTCGAAGAATATGCACGTGCTTGGGTTCCCCTGGTCGAAAAATTCGGTGGGACGCATCATGGGTACTATTTGCCGCACGAAAGCCCAAATGACTTGGCTGTCTGCCTTTTTTCTCTCCCATCGTTGGCCGATTACGAGGCCTATCGTATAGGCAGTCTTACAGACAGTGAATGCCAGAAAGCATACAAGTTCGCCGAGGATATGGAGTGTAACAGGCGCTACGACCGGCACTTCTTGCGACCATTGGAAATGGCCAACTAGGTTCGGCCGGTCAAATCACGCGTCCCGCGTGTGCTGCGATCTCTACATCATCCAATCTGTTAGGAGACAGCCCATGACCCGCCCCCCGCTTCCGCCATTCTCGGAAACTACCGCCGTCCAAAAGGTACGCGCCGCTGAGGAGGGTTGGAACAGCCGCAACCCTCAATTGGCGACACAGGCCTATACCGATTTTAGCCAGTGGCGGAACCGCTCAGAATTCCTTTCCGGACATGCCGAAATTGAAGCGTTCCTGACGCGGAAATGGATACGCGAAAATCAATACCGCCTGATGAAGTAACTGTGGGCATGGACTGAAAACCGGATCGCTGTACGCTTTGCCTATGAATGGTGCGACGAGGCCGACCATTGGTTCCGCGCTTATGGCAAAGAGAACTGGGAATTCGCGGCGGATGGGCGGATGCGCCGACGTATTGCCAGCATCAATGATCTCCCCATCAAGGCGTCATCTCGTGTGTTTCACTGGCCCTTGGGGCGCCGCCCCGAGCACCACCTGGGACTGAATGAACTAAATCTATGAAAAGGGGACCATTGGCAAAGTCGATGCCGTAACCATACAGTCGGAAAAGTCGAAAGCAGCCATAGGCAAAGGCGCAGCGAACGTCTATAATATCACGCAGACCGGTGGGTTCGCTTGCGCTGATATTTTGCAGCCGCAGCGAATGGCCGATTCGACGGGCCGCGCCGCAGCGTCGCGACCTAGCCGTCAATGGCAGCGATGGGCCGCCTGTATCAGCGGCCCAAGTTTCTTAAATTTCAATGGCTTCAGAGATTGCCAGGGCGTCCTCCAGTTCAACACCAAGATACCGAACAGTGCTGTCCATCTTGGTGTCCCAGTAGAAGCTGGACGGCCGGGAGATTGCCAGTCTTTTTGTATATCTGTGTTACCTTGGTCCGGCGCATTGAATGCGTTCCATAGGCTGTTGCCTCTAGGCCAATCGATGTGACCCAGTCGCGGACGATCCGGGCATATTGGCGCGTGGAGATATGCAGACGCTCGTGAAATCGGCCCGGCCACAGATATTCAGATCCGACCGTAAGGGGGTTCTCCATCCATTTCGCGACTGATGCGCGTGTGCCTTCTGAAATCTCAAAGCGGACAGGTTTTTTGGTTTTGCTTTGAAGCACCGATGCACGCTCCTTGATCTGTCCCGAAGCCATCACATCAACGACCTGCATGCGGCATAGATCGCAGCCGCGCAATTTGCTGTCGATTGCCATGTTGAAGAGTGCGAGGTCGCGGTGGTTTTCTGCGAGCTCAAGACGAACGCGGATTGCCCGGACATGCTTTGGCTTCAGCGGTCGCTTTTGCCCAACGATACGGCCCTTGTTTCAAGCGGGACGAAGCGCGCGAATGGCTGGTAAGTTTGGGGTTTCCATGACTGATCCTCTAATCCGCCAATCCCTCCCACATCGTTAACCCGACGTTGACCTAGCCTGGATATCACAGGATGCTGCACTTGATATAATGGCGGCAGCGAGCCCAAAGCAGAAGTGACAATTTTCCGCAGCGTTCGTTCGCAGCGCGGAAAATTCTGAAAGAGCGTGAATCTCTCCGCCGCTGCGCGGCGAGAAGGGCGGCTATTCCAGCGAACTAATCTCTAACGACTGAGCAACCCATGAGTAGGAACTCAAACTTCTCGGTAACCGGTCAGGGCTGTGAAGAATTTTCAGCGTGGCGATCAACTAACCGCTGGGCGATTGGTGCGAAATGCCAGAAATCCGGCGTTTCCATGTCCGGGAGCTTACCTGCATCATCAAGGAAACGCACAGCGATGATCTGCTCGACGTTCGGGATTTTTTCAAATGCGGCAATCTCATCCGCATTCATTGGCCCGCCTTGCAAGTTTAACGAATGCACCGATGCCTCCGACAGACGGTTGAAATATTCCGGTTTGGTCGCGCAAAGGTAGCGTTTCGCAGCAACGTGGTAGCGCGCGCAATCCGTTACGATGCGGGGAAAAAACTGCTCCAGCACCTCAGCGCCCGCATCCTCGTGATGGCGGTCTTCCGTATCTTCCATCGAAAAAGTGCCAAATTCGCTGGTGAAATGACCAATATCGTGGAGCAGCGCGCCGATGATGATTTCCTCTGTTTGGTTGTTTTGCTGCGCAATGGTGGCACCTTGCAACATGTGCTGGCCCATGTTCACAGGTTCGCCCAGATATTCCTCGCCGCCGCGTCTCTCGAAGATCGAACCGAGAAAGTCCACGATGGTATCTTTGGTTAGAGTCGGCGTGCTCATTCTGCGGCCTCCAGTGCCGTTTCGCGAAGCATGGCGTCATAAGTAGATCGCAGCCCATCTTTGTCGGCGTAACACCCTTGAAACCAGCGTGTGCCTGCGCCTGCATATCCTTTGCGCGCATGCAAGACGCGCGTATTGTCTACGATGAACGCTTCACCGGGGTTAAGCCGGAATGTGACTTCCATCGCCTCGTCATCGATGATTTCGCCCAAGCGGCGATAGGCCGCGTAATAGAGTGCCATCTTATCGAAAGGTATGTCCGTGACGGCGGCCATAGACCGGTTGTTGAAGCGCACGCCGATCAGCTCGCCGTCGGGGGACAGCTCAATCATCGGGCGGCGCGACGTCAGGCAAACACCCGCTTCGCTTGCGTATTCAAACCGCGCACAATGATCGACCAGCACATTGAAATAATCCTCGTTTTCATCCCGCAGGCGCAGGGCCGCAGCAAACCCATCTACCACCATATTTTCGCCTCCCGCCGCCGTGCTTTCGAGGCAGTAGAGTACTTGAACGGTCGGAACAGGATCGCGGTAGGGATTGTCGGTGTGCGCTTGCAGACCAAGGCCCGTGAACGCCAGATTGGTTGGATTGACTTCTGTGCGAACCTCGAATTTTCGGCCATAGTTCGTCTCGCGCACATGTCCGAACCAATCGACAATGCGAAACAGCGCGCCATCCTCGACGGGGCCGCTGACCACTTTACCAAATCCGTAGCGCGTGACGTGACCCAGCCAGTCAAGCATGGCATCTCCACCCGCGTCTAGCGCTGTGAAATCACCTGTGGGGACGTCATCCATCAGGTCCGCGTCCCACGTTACGATCGCGTCACCGGTCCAGCCGCGCGCGAGCGCAACGTTACTGTCATAGGCATGTGCCACAAGCCAACGGATATCAAAGGAGACAGTTTTGCCCTCTGGAGCGAAGTTTACCGACAAGCTTTCGCCCACGAGGTCCGCCGCTGCAATATGCGTATCGACCGGAATGTCACGTAGGGCGATCAAGCGCTGGCCGTTGCCCACTGCGCGGGTTTCGGGGTCCGGAGCATTGTCGCGCAGCCAGATCGCGTGAAACCGTAGATCTCCATTTTGGGTCGGCAGCGTTACGAATTGCCCAGCTGGATCGATATTCAGAGAAGCCATATTGTGCCTTTCGGAAAGATGAATTTTTGCGGCAAGTTGACTGTAATAATGTATAAATACAAATTAAGAGTTACTTTGCTAAGTGTAGGTTTCACTAATGAATGAAGCTCAGTTCAAACTTCCGCCGCTTGAGTGGATACGTGCGTTCGAAGCAGCGGCGCGCTGCGGCAGCTTTACAGCTGCAGCGGCAGAAACGGGTGTGACACAGCCCGCGATTAGCCAGCGGATCGGCCAATTGGAACAATTGTTTGGCACCGCGTTGTTTGTAAGGCAGGCGCGCTCTATCACCCTCACAACCGATGGCGAAGCGTGGCTGCCCCACGTGCAATCCGCCCTTGGTGCGATCCGCGACAGTTCGGAGGCAATATTCGGTGCAGGACGAAAAAGGCTGACGATTTCTGCAAGCCAATCGGTAATCGATCTGTGGCTGCAACCGCGCATGGGCCAATTTTGCGACATTGCGGGCGGGGATTTGTCGGTTCAAACCATGGTGGTGGGCGCACATGATGCACCAAAGAGCGGCGTGATAGGGGTCCGCTATGGGACTGGGTCTTGGCCAACTACTTACAAGCTGCCGTTGTATAATGAACAAATGGCGGTAATGGCGTCACCCGAACTGGCGTGCCGCACAGACCCTTGGATAAACTGGCCGCGCATCACTTGTTCCGGCGCGCGCCCCGGTTGGAATGACTGGGCGGCGCAATTTAACTCTCCTACGACACCTGTTCCAAGCTATCGGTTCGACACATTTCTATCCGCACTTGGAGCAGCGCTTGCTGGCTTGGGCGTAATCGTCGGATCTTTGCCCCTGTGCGCCAAGCAACTCGCGGAAGGTAGCTTGGTAAGATTAAGCGACGATACGTTGGATCATCACGAAACCTATTGGCTTATAGCGGAACAAGAAGCCGTAACGCGAAACCAATGGGATCAGATCGCAACCGTAATTTCATGATAGGCGATCGTACATAGATGCCTAAGAACGGCTTTGGTTCGAATGCGGCGAGCTCACACTTGATCCGCTCCTTGCTTATACGAGCCAGCGGCGGCGAAAGAACGGTTTCGGTTGCACCGATCATCGCTGCTTTCAATGACCGCTTCGGTGACCTGCGCTGCGTTGTAACAAGTGCCGTGCCGTAAGTGCAAAGCAATGCTGCGCCAGCAAAGTTCCGAATTCAAAGGGCAACTAGGTCCGAGATGTGTGAGTTCGATGTAGCCCGGTTTTTGCGCTCGTAGCAAAAGTCCACAAAGCGGGCTGCGACCACAGCATCTGAGTTGGCTGCTGGATATCGGCTCTGGGCCGCACTTACAGAGGGTTGTGTGATTCTTCTGGCGACATGCTGCGAACGATCTAACGGCGGCAGAGAGACCCAAAGAGTGCGAGATGCTGCAAGCCGCATGAATGTCGGCGGTATCGAGTTCTAATCGTCTCGTCCGGGTTCGTCCGGATTGTCGCAGAACAATGCAACCTTGTTTCCGTGAGGGTCGCGAAGGTAGCCGACGAAAAAGTGGGAGCCGTATGTGGGGCGAAAACCCGGCGTGCCCTCGTCAGCCCCACCAGCAGCAAGCGCCGCTGCGTGCAGTTCTCGAACTTGAGTTTGGCTGTTGATCTCAAATGCCACCATCGAACCGTTTCCAGACGACGCGGGACTACCATTAGATGGTGCCTTCACGTAGAAATCGGGCGAAACCTGTTTTTGACCGGGTTGGGTCGGAGGAATGTAGCTCAAGTCCCCGTGGTACTCTTCAAAGCTATACCCGAGGGCTGGCAAGAAGGCAGAATAAAACCGTTCTGCACGTTTCATGTCATCCGCACCGACAGTAACATAGGAAATCATCAGGCATTCTCCTCTAGGCAATTGTTACAGTTTTGCTGACGATTAGGCGAAGACTGCCGGGCTGTCACCCGCTGTCATAGCGGACCTTGGCGCAGCCGCGGCAAATGCCTGCTTCGTCCCGCATTGCGGACCTTCAACCCCACCCGTAATTGAACGAAACTGAAATCCGTTCTTCTTCGGCCATGTTCAGCGGGACCTCGTGGCGCAGCCAGCTTTCCCAGAGGAGGACCTCGCCGGGTTCGGGCGTGACGTAGTGAAAGCTGCGCATTTCGGGGCGGGCGTCTTTGAGGCGTGTCGGGGCGGCCATCATCATGGCAAGGCGCGGATCTTCGAATTTGATCACACTTGCCCCCGCGGGGACAGCCACATAGGTCGTGCCGCTGATTACTGAATGGGGGTGGATGTGGCCCGTGTGGATACCGCCCGGTGGCAGGATGTTGATCCAGATGTCCTCCACCTTGAGCTTGCGCCCATCGAGGTTGAACGCGAGGTCCTTGGCGAAGGTTTTGACGTGCTTGTTCAGCACCTTCACCAGATCTTTGAAGATCGGAAAACGATAGGGCAGGTCGGTCAGGGACGCATAGCTGGTGTAGCCGGGAAAGCCGTTTTCGTCGCACCATTCCTGCCCGGCCTCGTCGCCCTCGGCGATGGACCAGCAGGAGGCCTCGAGCTCGGACGGGTCAATGGGTTTGCCCTGCTCGGACAGGGCGGCTTGATAGAGGCGGGTCACAAAGAGTGAGGAGATATCTGACATGCTCCGCCTTTTAGCCGAGTCGGGCGCAACTGGCGAGAGCGCGCGGCCGCGCATGATCTTAACCTTTGGCGACCTGTGCACCGGGCCAAACCGCGACTCGGGACAGAAAACCGGGTTAACGCCCGTAAAACTGCACTTTTCGACCCTGTGACATCGGTACACAAGCCGTACACAACCTGTGCACCGATTGTACGCCGTTTGCTCGATTAACACCGCGCGCGATGCCTGAATGTTAACAGATCACCCGCGATCGGCCTGAACGGGGGAGGTGCCAATGCTTATGCGCATCAACGCCTTCCGCACCCGGCGCGGAGATGCCTGCAATCCCGGCCCCGATGGCCCGGCAATGGCCAGCGTCTGGATCTTCTTGTCGCGGCAGGTCACCAACCGGTACACCCGACCAATCCTGTCATCGCCGCCCGCTTCCTGGGTCGACCCGTTGTGCTGAGGGTGCGCGAAACAGTCGCCTCCGGCGGTTTTGCCCCTGCTTCCGCGGCCATGACGGGCTGCGACTTAGAACCGTGCCAGCGCCGGACTGCCGTGTTGGACATCGGGTCACCACAGCCGGCTGGCAAGGGTGGCGGGGCATTTGGTCTGGACCAGTGACCTTCCGTGCTGAAACGGATCAATAAAGCGGGTTTGGCGGCCCCCATTCATTTTCCGGATCACTGGGCCGGGTATAAAAGTAGAGCAAGACCAGGAAGCCGATGAGCGGGATCAGGGAGAGGAGCAACCACCATCCCGATCGCCCGATGTCATGCAGGCGCCGCACGCCGACAGCCACAGTCGGCAACAGGATGGCGAGAGACAGGATCAAGCTCAGCGGCTGGGAAGCGTCGTCGCCTGCCGCCGGCACGATCCCCAACATCGGCGCGATGACCAGCGCGTCGATCAGCTGCGTCAGCGCGGACAGCAGGAAAATGGCGAGAATCCACCACCAGTACTCCGACCGTGAGGCCCGCCCCGAAAACGTGATATATTTAGACAGGACCGCGCGCACGGCCAGCATCATCTTATCCATGTCATCTCTCCTGCATTCCCGCCAGAGCGTAAAGCGTCAGCCGGAGCGCGTAAAATGGTTTTGTTGGATGAACATTTTTGACGTGCGGAAAAGGAAGAATGTTCTGCCGTTACGTCACTCTCTCGCCATGGCCAAAACAGACGTCAAAGTGTCGCAAACAGACCATGGGATTCGCGTCATAGGCGTATTGCAACCCCAATGGTGCATTTAATTCACTGATCAAAAAAAATCAGCTGATCACCAGATAATTTTTCAGATGCGGCCCGACGCAAGGGCATATTTCGCAGAAGGCGGGAGAGATGTTGTGACACAAGTTGGAGTAAAAGATTTTTTCGAGACGATGGCGCGGTCTTTCATGGCGGGTGAGTATGAAGCGGTTGCCAGCACCCATGTTTATCCGGGTGCGGTTTATATTGATGGCGAGGTTATTGTCCTTGCTGATGACGCGGCCTTCTTGCGCCAGATTAAAGACCAGTGCCGCAAGAATTACGAGATGGGTGTACGCCGGGTGAAGAGCCATGTTGTGGCGCAGAGTTTGTCGCGCGCCAACAATTACTCGGTTTGGGTGATGTGGCAGCATTTTGGCGCAGGCGGTGAGCTTTTGAGCACGACCAACGCGCGTTATATATGTCGTGATAATGCGCTTGGGGCACCGCAGATCCAGCTGGTTGAATTTATCGACGTGCCCGCCTGCTACAGTGCGGCCGATCTTGAGCGGATGACCGCGTTGCCACACCGGACAAGAGGGACTGGCTGAGAGGCCGGTATTTCCGGGCCGAAAGGGGTTGCGATGTTGGCGGGTTGCGCCTATACGGCCCCTTCATCATGAACTCCACGGGAATCAGGGTGACCTGGCGTGTCTTTCAAAGAGATGCGCGTTGGGCCTTCCCGTGATGTTGAAAGGAATAGGGCGATGGACGCCAAGGAATTGCACGACAAGACACCGGACCAGCTGCGTGAAGAGCTGGCCAATCTGAAAAAGGCCTCTTTTAACCTGCGCTTTCAGCAAGCGACAGGCCAGTTGGAGAACCCCGCACAGATCCGCAAGGCGCGTCGCGACGCGGCCCGTGTCAAAACCATTCTGAACCAAAAAGCTGCTGCTGCAGCGTCTGAATAAGGAGAGCACCTATGCCAAAGCGTATTCTGTCCGGCGTCGTGACCTCTGACGCAAACGCCCAAACAGTGACTGTATCCGTAGAGCGCCGCTTTACGCACCCGGTTCTGAAGAAGACCATCCGTAAGTCCAAAAAATACCGGGCGCACGATGAGAACAACACATTCAAGACGGGCGACGCAGTTCGCATCGTGGAATGTGCACCAAAGTCGAAGACCAAACGTTGGGAAGTGCTCGTCGCGGCTGACGCGTAAGGCATAACCGAACTTAATCGAAACCCTGGGGATCTGGCCACGCATCGGCCCCCCATAGGTCGGGAGAAACCAAATGATCCAGATGCAGACCAACCTGGATGTTGCTGACAATAGCGGCGCGCGCCGTGTTCAGTGCATCAAGGTTCTGGGTGGTTCCAAGCGTAAATACGCATCCGTCGGCGACATCATTGTCGTGTCGGTCAAGGAAGCCATCCCCCGCGGTCGTGTGAAAAAGGGCGACGTCCGCAAGGCCGTTGTCGTTCGCACCGCCAAGGAAGTCCGCCGCGACGACGGCACCGCGATCCGTTTTGATCGCAACGCGGCCGTCATCCTCAACAACAACAACGAGCCCATCGGTACACGTATCTTTGGCCCGGTTGTGCGTGAGTTGCGCGGCAAGAATTTCATGAAAATCATCTCGCTCGCGCCGGAGGTGCTGTAATCATGGCTGCTAAGCTGAAAAAAGGTGACAAGGTCATCGTTCTGGCCGGCAAGGACAAGGGCAAGACTGGATCTATTTCTTCCGTTGATCCGAAATCCAACAAGGCCATCGTGGACGGGGTCAATATTTCGATCCGCGCCACACGCCAGTCCCAGGAAAGCCAGGGGGGTCGCATCCCCAAGGCGATGCCGATTGATCTGAGCAACCTCGCCTATGTGGATGCCAAGGGCAAAGCCACGCGCGTCGGGTTCAAGATGGACGGCGACAAGAAAGTGCGTTTCGCCAAGACAACAGGGGATGTGATCTGATGCTTGATACTGCAACATATACACCCCGTCTGAAGTCTGTTTATCACGACACGATCCGTGCGGCGATGAAAGAAGAGTTCGGCTACAAGAACGACATGCAGATCCCGCGTCTGGACAAGATCGTCCTGAACATCGGATGTGGTGCCGCCGCCGTCCGCGACAGCAAGAAAGCAAAGTCGGCGCAAGCTGATCTGACGCTGATTGCCGGTCAGAAGGCTTTGACCACAACGGCCAAGAAATCCATCGCGGGTTTCCGGGTGCGTGAGGACATGCCAATGGGCGCGAAAGTGACCCTGCGCGGGGATCGCATGTATGAATTCCTTGATCGTCTGACCACGATTGCAATGCCTCGTATCCGCGACTTCCGCGGCGTATCGGGCAAGTCCTTTGATGGACGTGGCAACTATGCCATGGGCCTCAAAGAGCATCTGGTTTTCCCTGAAATCAATTTCGACACAATTGATGAGAACTGGGGAATGGACATCGTGATCGCCACAACGGCGCAAACCGACGCTGAAGCAAAGAGCCTGTTGAAAGCTTTCAACATGCCCTTCAATTCATAAGCGCGGGAGGGATTTAGATATGGCTAAAAAAGCAATGATCGAGCGTGAGAAGAAGCGCGAACGTCTGGTCGCAAAATACGCGGCGAAACGTGCGGATCTCAAAGCAATCGTGAATGATGAAAGCAAGCCGATGGAAGAGCGTTTCCGCGCCTCCCTGAAGCTGGCGAAACTGCCTCGCAACTCTTCGGCTGTGCGTTTGCACAACCGCTGCCAGCTGACAGGTCGTCCGCACGCTTATTATCGTAAACTGAAAATTTCGCGGATCGCGTTGCGGGATCTTGGCTCAGCGGGCCAAATCCCCGGCATGGTCAAGTCGAGCTGGTAGGGAGCGCATCACATGAACGATCCTATCGCAGATATGCTGACACGCATCCGTAACTCGCAGTTGCGCGGCAAATCCACCGTCATGACGCCCGGCTCCAAGCTGCGCGCCTGGGTGTTGGACGTGCTGGCGGACGAAGGTTACATCCGGGGCTATGAAAAAACCACCGGTGAAGATGGTCATCCGGCCATCGAGATCAGCCTGAAGTATTATGAGGGCGAACCTGTTATTCGCGAATTGAAGCGGGTTTCCAAACCCGGTCGTCGCGTTTACATGGGCGTCAATGACATCCCCGTTGTCCGTCAGGGCCTCGGCGTGTCGATTGTCTCCACCCCAAAGGGTGTGATGTCGGACCAAGCAGCACGCAGCGCCAACGTTGGTGGCGAAGTGCTCTGCACCGTCTTCTAAGGAGGGCAAGATGTCTCGTATTGGTAAAAAACCGGTCGATCTGCCCTCTGGTGTCAGCGCATCAGTCAGCGGTCAGACCATCGAAGTCAAAGGCCCCAAGGGCACACGGACGTTCAGCGCAACGGATGATGTGACACTGACGGTTGAAGACAATGTTGTGACCATCACGCCACGCGGTAAATCAAAGCGCGCGCGCCAGCAGTGGGGCATGTCCCGCACGATGGTTGAAAACCTTGTCACCGGTGTGACCACGGGTTTCAAGAAAGAGCTTGAAATTCAGGGTGTTGGCTATCGTGCCGCGATGACCGGCAACACATTGAAACTGAACCTCGGTCTCAGCCATGATGTGGATTACACACCGCCTGCGGGCGTAACTGTAACCGCGCCAAAGCAAACCGAAGTGGTTGTGGAAGGTATTGACGAACAGCTTGTTGGTCAGGTCGCCGCGAACATCCGCCAGTGGCGTAAACCCGAGCCCTATAAGGGCAAAGGCATTCGTTACAAAGGCGAGTTCGTCTTCCGCAAAGAAGGCAAGAAGAAGTAAGGAACACACAGATGGCAAACAGCAAAAGACAACTGTTTCTGAAACGCCGCCTGCGCGTTCGGAACAAACTCCGCAAGGTCAACGCTGGTCGCGTGCGCCTGTCGGTTCACCGCTCCAACAAAAACATCTCCGTTCAGTTGATCGACGATGTGGCAGGCGCCACAATCGCTTCCGCCTCGACGCTCGAAAAAGCGCTGGGTGTGGTGGGCAAGAATAACGTCGAAGCAGCGACCAAAGTGGGTACGGCAATCGCCGAGCGCGCGAAAAAGGCCGGTGTGTCGGAGGCGTATTTCGACCGTGGCGGTTTCCTCTTTCACGGTAAGGTCAAGGCAGTTGCCGACGCCGCTCGTGAAGGTGGTCTGAAGATCTAAAAGGAAGGTGGCCTGAAAGCCTACCTTACCCGCAGACACCGTAGGGTGGGCTTTCAGGCCACCCTTTGTTTGAGACAACGTAGGCGGCGCAGGCTGTGCCGCCTCGATGATCCGGGGGACATTGTTCCACTGGGATTGACATAATCGGGCGCTTGCCCAGCAATTTAAGGATGTTCTCAATGGCAGAACGTGAAAACCGTCGTGGCCCACGCCGCGATCGTGACGAAGCACCGGAATTCGCCGACCGTCTGGTCGCTATCAACCGCGTGTCCAAAACCGTAAAAGGGGGTAAGCGCTTTGGTTTCGCAGCCCTCGTGGTTGTCGGCGATCAAAAAGGACGTGTTGGTTTTGGCAAAGGCAAAGCGAAAGAGGTCCCCGAGGCCATCCGCAAAGCCACCGAGCAAGCCAAGCGCCAAATGATCCGCGTGCAGTTGCGCGAAGGTCGCACCCTGCACCATGACATGGAAGGCCGTCACGGCGCCGGCAAGGTGGTGATGCGGACCGCCCCAGAAGGTACCGGGATCATTGCCGGGGGTCCAATGCGTGCGGTTTTCGAAATGCTGGGTGTGAAGGACGTTGTGTCCAAATCCATCGGATCGCAAAACCCCTACAACATGATCCGCGCCACCATGGACGGGTTGCGCAAAGAGTCGAGCCCACGGTCTGTTGCGCAGCGTCGCGGCAAGAAAGTGGCTGACATTCTGCCCAAGCGCGAAGAAAAAGCAGAGGCCGCACCCGTGGCTGAGGAGGCATAATCATGGCCAAGACTATTGTTGTAAAACAGATCGGCTCCCCGATCCGCCGCCCCGCCAAACAGCGTGCCACGCTGATCGGGTTGGGCCTGAACAAAATGAACCGCACCCGCGAGCTGGAAGACACCCCTTCCGTGCGCGGTATGGTAAATTCGATCTCTCACATGGTTGAGATCATCGAAGAAAAGGGGTGAATTCCGGTCCGGCCCCTCGGGACCGGCAAACGTTCCAGTGGAGCGTTTGAGGAATTCACGGGCGGAGCCCCGGGTTTCGCCTTCAAAAGATTAAAAACGCCTCGCGGGAAACTGCGGGGCGTTTTCTTGTGTGGACGCCTGTTAACCCTCAGCACAGACTGACCCGTTCTGCATGGCGGATGAATCTCCGGTAACGCCGCAGTGGCGCAAAGTCTTCTACAAGGACATGATTTTTGAAGAGCGCTATTTAAAGTCGAAAACTGGCTCTCCTTCAAATGCAACAATGACGAGGGTCATTGGTATGCGCCGGCTCATCTGGCAGGCGCGGTCTGTGGGACGTTGCGCAGTTACACGTCTCAGAGTGCGATGCGGATAGCGTCGTGGCCAACAATAAGTTCGCCATCGTAGTACCCGGCACAGGCGTCTTGCCAATCCTGTGGGCCATAGGCAGGGTCATCGGAGGGAAGAAGATGCGTGAGCGCAAGCCGTTTGACATCAGCGTTCGCTGCCGTCCTGGCCGCATCATGCGCGAAAGTGTGAGAGCGCAGCAAGTGCGCCATCAACTTGTCACTGCCGTTTCCAACGCGTTTCACGAGCGCAGGCAAGGCGGATTCCAGCATCGCCTCGTGGATCAACAAGTCCGCACCTCGCGCGAAATCCTCAAGCGCTTTGATTGGGGCGGTATCGCCGGAATACACAACGTGCACATCATCGGTTTTGAACGACAATGCAAAGGTATGGACAAGGGGCGGGTGCTGGTTGCGAATGGCTGAGATCGTGATGCCATCACGGGATACCACGGGCCCTGAATCGATAGCGTGGATGATGATGAGATCACGCAAGTCCGGTCGACCCTCATCTTCGATACGCAAGTCGATGTCTGCCTTCATTGACGCGCAAAAACCTTCCCAATAGACGTCCAAACCGGGCGGGCCGTAGACCTCTACGGTTGTTTTTAGCCCTGCGGTCCAAGCGGTGTGCAACAGCGGCCCCAGTTCAAGGTAATGATCAGAATGCAGGTGACTGATTATGACCAATGACAGATCTTTCAGCTGCATACCTTGATCGACCAGTCCTTTGGTGACGCCCAGCCCACAGTCGACAACGATCTTCTGGTCATTCAACACATACAACGAAGATGTCGGCATCGTGGATCCCGGACGGATCGCTGGCCCACCTTTTGTGCCCAAAAGAGCGACGTAATTGTCGGACATGATACAACTCCTTAGGATACAGCGGCGAAGCCGATATTCAGCATGGTGACGAACGTTTTTACCGGTTTAACATAAAACGCTGGTTTTAAGCTCTGTCCTTTTTTGCGAATTAGCACGTAGCTCGTGGATGCGACAGCGGTCATCCTCGCACGGGTCGCCAAAAGCTCATCCTGTCCGCATCAACGACATTGGCCAAGGTCTCCAGACAAACCAGCGTCGCATTCTTTGGACACCGCGTTCGATGGCCAAGTCGGCAGTTTTGAATGGGCAGCACTAGGTCTGTCTGGCTCTTGCATGACAAGATGCGACGGAACAAGCGCCACAGTGCTTTAAGGACGCTTTCTGGTCAGTGACAATGGCCGCTGCCATTCCGCGGGACCTAAGCGGCCCCCTGATCCATGCGTCAACCCCGCCTTTGCGCCCAAGATCACCTATCTGGGTGACGTAGAAGCGAAAGGCCGTGTTTGCCCGCTCCTGCCGCGGGCGGGGTACATCCGGCCACAAGAGAAGCGACAGTGAGACTGAATGAACTTTCCGATAACACGGGTGCCAGCAATAAACACAAGCGCGTGGGTTGTGGTCCGGGCACTGGTGAGATGGGTGGCCGTGGTGTCAAGCGGCAAAAATCCGGTTTGGGTGTGGCGATCAATGGGTATGAAGGCGGGCAGATGCCGCTCTGCCAAGCTCTGGAAATTCTCATAGAACCTGAAAGTGCTGCTGGTTGCCTCAGCTGCACTGGTGTCCGCCTTTGATGGCTGAACCAGCACAAGATAGTCGCAGTTGAAGCGATATCCGTCCTGCGCCAGTGTTTCTTTCCGTTCGCACCAGCCCGGTGCCACGTTGTGTCGCAAACCCAAGCGGAGCTGCGGATCGGTCAGCCCGCCGTCAGGGGCAAGATCGGCGGTGATCTTTGCCTGTGCGGTCATTGCCAGCAGGAACGGCAGGAAGGCGTTTGCCTGTCTGATCATTGATACATCGACAATATCGCCGCCGTTCCCGGCGATGTTTCCGGGTCGACCCGGCCATCAGGCGACCGGGCCCGGAAGATCAGCGCGAAAAAAAGCCCTTTCTCATTTCTTCCCGAAGGCGCAGGCGCTCGGGGTATTCCGCGAGGAACTGTTCCGGCGGCTTTCCTTCCCAGACCTGCGCGAAGACGCGCATCTTGTTGCCACCGTAGATCTTGGCGAGATCTTCATTGGAATAGCCGCGCGCCCAGAGATCATCGGTGATCGCGGCGAGGATCTTGGCCAGCTCGCCGTTGCCGGTCGCGCCAATATCGAACGCATCGGTCATGTAGCCCCCGTCGTCATACATGCTGGGATTGGCCTCGGCGAACGCCACCACCAGTTCGGTCGAGAACATATCGTCCGTCGCGATGCCCACGTGATCCACGCCCACCAGCTTGACGTAGTAGTCGATCATGTCGGCCGCCTGCTTGGGCGAGATATCATCGGGCCAGATCCCGTCCATCATCCATTCGGTGAAGGTCGGCGCAATATAGCCGCCAGACTTCGCCGCCCGAAGTGCTTCGTCATCGGGAATGTTGCGATAGCAGCCCTGCGGCGTGGCCCCCGGTTCGTCCTTGTAAAGACCGGCGGGCACGGAATGGGTGAAGACATATGGAACGCCCGGATAGTTCTCGTCCATGTAATCCATAGCGTCGTTGGCCGACTTGGATCCGGTATGGCTGAGATCCAGAATGATCCCGAAACGCACCATTTCGTCGATCACCGACTTGCCCCATGGGGTCAACCCGATATCCAGCCCCTTCTGGGCGGAGAGCTGGCCGGTGCCGGTTCTGAAAACATCATTGTAGGCAAGGATCATCGTCTTGATCCCCATGTCCTTGAAGAGCGCCATTTTCTTCAGGTCGCCATCCAGAATTGTCGCTGTCTGGCTGTTCCAGATCACCGCCGTCTTGCCCTGAATATGCGCCGCCTCAATGTCGCGGGTTTCGTTGACGATCACGAACTTGTCCGGCTGCTGCGCCATAGCGGCCCGGAAATGGTAATGCTGCTCCAGCAGGGTGTCGAAATTCATGTCGGCGGCGGTCAGGGTCATTTCGTGGCCTGTGATCCCGTTCTCGCGTGCACGGTCGAAATACTCGTGCAACTGCTCGTATTCGGTCCAGCCGGTGCCATAGGGGCTGGCCAGCATCCCAATGACAATGGTGTCCATGACGAACTGCTTTGCCTCGGGCGAGGCGTCCCAGGTCTTGCTCTCTTCGCTGGCGAAGGCCGAGCCCGCAAGAGCGCCCGCAAAAACCAATGCTGAAATCAGGTATTTCACTGAATGTTCTCCTTTGTATTCAGATGCCGTATGTTCGTGAGTGTTTTACGTGCTGCCGGGTTCGCAGGATAATCATGCTGAAATGGCACAGGGTTTGACGACTTTTGCTGGCGAAATTCATTGCTAACCCACGGATTTACTCTCGCCACAGAATAGCAAACAAAAATGTACCTGTGATAATCATTAGGCAACGACTTGGTAGATTCCTGTCGTATGGTGAATGTTTTTTGCAGAGCTCGTGTTATGATTTCTAATGGAGCACCGAAAACAACCCAGCCAGAGCATTCTCTTCCTTCAACCCTTCGTTGATGATTTGCTGCGACGTAACATGGAGGAGGCGCGCATTGCACGTCAGCTTGGTGTTGACCCCGAGAATTTGAAAAAGCCGACAACCTTTGTCCCTGCGAATGTCGTATACAGTTTTTTGGGTTGGGGCAGTGAAGTGGCCGGAGATTGCGGCTATTGCGCCCGCATGGGTTCTTATATGGCCCAAGGCGGCTGGGCCGCGATACTGCCAATGTTCGCGGAAAAAATAACTGTTCTCGAATGCTTCCTTCAGTTCTGCGCGACGGCTGAAGATCAGGGAGGCAGCGCAATTTACAGGTTGGATGTCCAAGGTCGTATCGCGCTTTGGAAGCTGTTTCGCCCCAAAAGCGCGTCATCTGATGCGCGTTTCGCTGATGCCGTTGCGATTGGTTTCTTTGTCGAGCTGCTGAAACAGGCTATGGCCGAGGCATATCGGGTTAGCGATGTTGTTGCAGTCACCTCAGACCAGTCTCTCATACCGGATGACTTGCTTCCAAAGACTTCGGTTCTGCACGGATCAGAAGGGATGACGCTTCGTTTTCCAGCGAGGTGGCTTGCAGGAACCATTGGAACGATGCAACCTGCAGCCGGTGTTTGTCCCGCAAATCTATCAAAGTATCAGCCCGAAGACATCCCGACGCGCGTGCGGGAAGTCGTGAGGCAACGTATTTCAGACCCGGGATTCAATCTTGAAGAATTGGCCAACACCATGGGACTGAAACCCTGGAATCTTCAACGGGAGCTAAAAGCCGCGGGTACGAGTTTTCACAGAATCCGCAATGACATATGCAAAGAGGTGGCGATAGAACAAGTCGAGGCAGGCAGTGAACCAATCGCTGACATTGCTGCGTCATTAGGTTACTCCACCGCCTCAAATTTTTCCCGAGCCTTCCGCAAATGGACGGGTGCGACACCTCGACGTTTTTGTTCTGAAAGGAACCCGGGATCTGTCGAGGCAGAACGGCAATAGCGACCCGGAAATTCTAAATAGGCTCATGTGATGGAAGGGCTGCAAAACCCGCATCAGCGGTATTGGGCAAGGTCGCAGGCCAACCAGCGGCGCATCCCATTGGAATCGCGTCCAAAGGGCAAATCACCTCTGTGGGTTTAGCTGTATTTGTCTTTTTTTGCCCTTGATTGACCGGATGTGAGGGCCCCAGAGCAGGGGGGCTTTCTGGCCGGTGGTGGATGATGATGACCGCTGCCCCTGCGCTGGACCTAAACTGACCCTTGATCCGTCCTGCAACCCCGTCTATACGCCCACGATCACCTCATGGGGTGACATAGAATCGAAACGCCGTGTTTGCCCGCTCCCGTCGCTGGGGGGTATATCCGGCCAAAGGAGAAGCGACAATGAAACTGAACGAACTTTCCGATAACGCAGGGGCCACCAAAAAACGCAAGCGCGTCGGTCGTGGTCCGGGTTCCGGCACCGGTAAAATGGGTGGCCGTGGTATCAAAGGTCAAAAATCCCGTTCGGGTGTGGCGATCAATGGGTACGAAGGCGGGCAGATGCCCCTCTACCAACGTCTGCCAAAACGCGGCTTCAACAAGCCAAATCGCAAATCATACGCAGTTGTGAACCTAGGCCTGATCCAGAAATTCATCGACGCGAAAAAGATCGACGCTTCCGCAACGATCACCGAAGACGTTCTGGTCGAGTCCGGCCTCATTCGCCGTAAATTGGACGGTATTCGCGTGTTGGCGAAGGGTGATGTGAGCACAAAGCTGACCCTTGAGGTCACAGGCGCATCCAAATCCGCCGTCGACGCAGTGGCAAAAGCAGGCGGTTCGCTGACCATAACCGCACCGGTTGCGGCGGAAGCAGAGGCTTAAGCCGCAGGAATAGGCTTGTGGGCGGCGTCCTTGCCGCTTACATAAGCATTCTAGTTTTCCTTTACGCCGCCCCGCCGGAAAACGGCCCGGGCGGCGTATACGTATCGAAAGAGAGCCCTCATGGTATCTGCCGTTGAAAGCATGGCTGCAAACACCAGCTGGTCCGCGCTGGGAAAAGCAACTGATCTGCGCAACCGTATCCTCTTCACCCTTGGCCTGCTGATCGTTTACCGTCTGGGAACGTTCATCCCCGTGCCGGGTATTGACGGCGTTGCCCTGCGCGAGTTCATGGAGCAGGCCGGGCAGGGCATCGGCGGCATGGTATCCATGTTCACCGGTGGGGCGCTGGGGCGGATGGGCATTTTTGCCCTCGGGATCATGCCCTATATTTCGGCCTCGATCATTGTTCAGCTTCTGACCTCCATG
The DNA here is from genome assembly GCA_033344815.1 of Paracoccaceae bacterium. NCBI lineage: Bacteria > Pseudomonadati > Pseudomonadota > Alphaproteobacteria > Rhodobacterales > Paracoccaceae > Paracoccaceae bacterium. Next base: position 3,778,925 of record JAWPMR010000001.1, read on the forward strand.
GTTCCCAAGCTGGAACAGCTGAAGAAAGAAGGCGAGCAGGGCCGCAAGAAAATCAATCAATATACGCGCTTCGGGACGGTTTTCCTGGCCACGCTGCAGGCATATGGCCTCGCGGTCAGCCTGGAAGCGGGCGATATTGTCACCGATCCCGGCATGTTTTTCCGCGCCTCCTGCGTGATCACGCTGGTCGGGGGCACCATGTTCCTGATGTGGCTGGGTGAGCAAATCACCGCACGCGGCATCGGCAACGGTATTTCACTGATCATTTTTGTCGGCATCATCGCCGAGGTGCCCGCCGCCATGGCGCAGTTCTTTGCCTCAGGCCGGTCCGGCGCCATCAGCCCGGCGGTGATCATCGGCGTTCTGGTGATGGTGGTGGCGACGATCATGTTCGTGGTGTTCATGGAACGGGCGCTGCGCAAGATCCATATTCAGTATCCGCGACGTCAGGTGGGCATGAAAGTCTATGACGGTGGCTCCAGCCACTTGCCGGTCAAGGTCAATCCGTCAGGCGTCATCCCGGCGATCTTTGCCTCCTCGCTGCTGTTGTTGCCCGTCACGATCAGTACGTTCTCAGGCAATTCCACCAATCCGGTGATGTCCTGGTTGCTGGCGAACTTTGGTCCCGGCCAGCCGCTTTATCTGACATTCTTTGTCGTGATGATTGTGTTCTTTGCCTATTTCTACACGTTCAACGTCAGCTTCAAACCGGATGATGTGGCCGACAACCTCAAGAACCAGAACGGTTTTGTGCCGGGCATTCGTCCGGGCAAGAAAACCGCCGAGTACCTTGAATATGTGGTCAACCGGGTGCTGGTGCTGGGCTCCGGGTATCTGGCGGCGGTCTGCCTGCTGCCCGAAATCCTGCGCGGACAGTTTGCGATCCCCTTCTACTTTGGTGGTACTTCCGTTCTGATCGTGGTGTCGGTAACAATGGATACGATCCAACAGGTGCAAAGCCATCTTTTGGCGCATCAATATGAAGGCCTCCTTGAAAAGTCGCAGTTGCGCGGAAAATCGGGTGGCAAACCACGCAAGAAACGGAGCCCTGTCCGCCGATGAATATAATATTGCTGGGGCCTCCGGGCGCAGGCAAGGGGACGCAGGCGCGTCACCTTGTTGAAACACGCGGCATGGTGCAGTTGAGCACCGGTGATATGCTGCGCGAAGCCAAGGACTCCGGCACGGAGATGGGCAAGATCGTCGCCGATGTGATGGCGCGCGGCGCTTTGGTCACGGACGAAATCGTGATTGGTCTGATCCGCGAAAAGCTGGAGACGGTGAAGGCAAACGGGTTCATCTTCGACGGTTTCCCCCGTACGCTGGCACAGGCCGATGCGCTGGGCACCTTGCTGGAAACGCAGGGTGAGACCTTGGACTCAGTGGTCGAAATGCGCGTGGATGATGAAGCTCTTGTGGCGCGAATCACCGCGCGATCAACCTGTGGCATGTGCGGTGAGGTCTATAATGACAACACCAAGCCGATCCCGGCGGACGGCAAATGCACCAATTGCGGCGGCACCGAATTCAAGCGCCGCGCGGACGACAATGAGGACAGCCTCAAGACCCGCCTGATGGAATATTACAAACAGACTTCGCCGCTGATCGGGTACTACTATGCCAAGGATATGCTGTCCCGTGTGGATGGTCTGGGCGCGATTGACGCGGTACAGGACGAGATCAAAGCCGTCTTGGAAGCGCAGGAGCCTGTCACGGCCTGATGCAGGTTGCTCGCTTGGGCAGGCTATCGCCCAAACCATTTTTTCTTCTTTTTCGGTTGGTGCTGCCGCTCCCACTCCTCATCCTCGGCGACAATCTCATCGGGGGTTCGAATGAAGGGAAGCAGGTCGGGCAGTGAAGCCTTCACGAAGTTGTAAAAAAGCTGGTTCCCAAGGTAAGTATTGTCGCTGTTGGCAACCGTTTCGCCAACCTTCTTGAGCATGGCCAGATCCTTGCGCGTCAGGCTCATCTGCATCTTGACGAGGGCCCCGCGTGAGGGGTGTTTGCCGAGGCGACCGTTTCTTTTGACCATGACCTCAAAGAGTTTCAACCCCGCATCGTCCTGATGACCGTCGTCTGGCAGCGCATCGTCAGGGCTCAGGATCGGCGTGGCCCAGGCCGGCGTGGCTGTTACCCCTTGGCCTTTGAGGGCGTGCGCGAGCCACTCGTTGAAAACCCGGCCGGGGGAGACCTTTTTAAAGTGCTTCTCCCATCGCTTTTTGTCACCGGTGCGGGTGTAGAAAATATGTGCGGCGCGGCGGTCTATGTTGAACTGAAACAGCCGATCCTTGTCATGTTCTGATTTTGTCGGGCCGCTGGTATGGGTGGTGCGGACGCGCCCGCCTTCAAAATAGATGCTGCCGATTTTGCCATCAACCATGCTGCACATCAGGGTCATCGGCTCATCAAGGTAGGCTTGTTTTGCAAGCTCGTTGCTACGGTCCACTGCCAGATCGCCGTGCGCGTCATATCCAGCGTTATGCGTAATCGGCCTGTCATCCACGGCTGCGGGTCCCTTGTTCACCTCGTTATAGTGATCTTTTGCCCAATCTGCGACATCTGCGCTGCCATCGCCGGGCAAATTACCCTTTGCGTCATAGCTGCCGTTATGGGTGATGGGGCTGCGATCCACTTCCCGCTGGATGGCTTGCGAGGCCCGGGTCGTCGCGCTCCGGTTGGCTTGGTGTTGCAGATCACTCAGCCGGTTATGTGGGACCCTGCGATCCGGGATGTTCTGGCTGAGGATTGGCTGACGTTTGCCATGCGTCATGCGACGCTGTTTTGGGTTTTTCACGACAGATCCTCATACTTGAACACGCATTACGCCGCAATTCTACCTGTGGTTGGACTGGGCGTCTATCTTTGTCGTTCCGAAACGGGTTTTCGCCCGACGGGTTGCCCAAAAACACCGCGCCTTGACGCGATCTTAAAAACCCCATAACACGCGCTATCTCTCGCGAGAATCAATCTGTGGGGCGTGTTGCTCATGTCCTTGCAGGATCACCTGATCAGCTGATGCCCGGTGCCGTTCATGCCCCGGGCTTCGTTTGTGAAAAAAGGGTCTGGTATCACGGACCCGCAACGAAAAGGAAGTCCCCACGTGGCACGTATTGCCGGCGTAAACATCCCGACTGCAAAGCGGGTTCCAATCGCCCTCACATATATCACTGGCATCGGCAACGCCTCCGCAAAAGCGATTTGCGAAGCTGTTGGCATCGACGCCTCCCGCCGTATCAACGAGCTGTCTGACGCCGAAGTTCTGGCCGTGCGCGAGCACATCGACGCGAATTATTCCGTTGAGGGCGACCTGCGTCGTGACACGCAGATGAACATCAAGCGTCTGATGGACCTTGGGTGCTACCGTGGCTTGCGCCACCGTCGTAACCTGCCGGTTCGCGGTCAGCGCACCCACACCAACGCTCGCACCCGCAAAGGCCCCGCAAAGGCCATTGCCGGTAAGAAGAAATAAGGGAGGGTCTGACCAATGGCACGTGATAAAATACGCGTTAAGAAAAAGGCCAGCAAGAACATCGCAGCAGGTGTGGCGCATGTGAACAGCTCCTTCAACAACACCAAGATCCTGATCTCGGATGTGCAGGGCAATGCGATTGCATGGTCTTCCGCCGGCACCATGGGTTTCAAGGGATCGCGCAAATCGACACCTTACGCAGCCCAGATGGCTGCTGAAGATGCCGGTCGCAAAGCACAAGAGCACGGCGTGAAAACGCTTGAAGTCGAAGTGCAGGGTCCGGGTTCTGGTCGTGAGAGCGCCTTGCGCGCGCTGGCTGCTGCCGGGTTCAACATCACATCGATTCGTGACGTGACACCGATGGCGCACAACGGCTGCCGCCCACCCAAGCGCCGTCGCGTTTAATCGCAATTTTACTACGTGGGACCGTGTGTTTTCGCACGGCCCCATTTCGCTTTTTTGAAACCTCGAGAGTCTGCGCCTTAGGGACATGGGGGGCTGACAAGAATGGAGGGACGCATGATCCACAAGAATTGGGCTGAATTGATCAAGCCGCAACAATTGGACGTAAAGCCGGGTAATGATCCGGCACGTCAGGCGGTAGTCACCGCCGAGCCGCTGGAGCGTGGCTTTGGTCTGACCATGGGCAACGCGCTGCGTCGCGTGCTGATGTCATCGTTGCAGGGCGCGGCGATCACATCCGTACAGATCGACAACGTGTTGCACGAGTTCTCATCCGTTGCCGGTGTGCGCGAAGATGTGACCGACATCATTTTGAACCTCAAAGGCGTCAGCATCTGCATGGAAGTCGAAGGACCCAAGCGTTTGTCGATTTCGGCCAAAGGTCCAGGCGTTGTCACGGCGGGCGATATTTCGGAGTCCGCGGGCATCGAAGTTCTGAACCGCGAGCATGTGATTTGCCACCTTGATGATGGTGCAGACGTCTACATGGAACTGACGGTCAATCAGGGCAAGGGGTATGTGTCTTCCGAGAAGAACAAGCCTGAGGACGCGCCGATTGGTCTGATCCCGATCGATGCGATCTATTCGCCGGTCAAAAAAGTCAGCTATGACGTGCAGCCAACCCGTGAAGGGCAGGTTCTGGACTATGACAAACTGACCATGAAGGTGGAAACCGACGGATCGCTGACGCCGGATGATGCGGTGGCTTTCGCTGCACGCATTCTGCAGGACCAGCTGGGCATCTTCGTCAACTTCGACGAGCCGGAGTCTGCGTCGCGCGCGGATGAGGACGATGGTCTTGAGTTCAACCCGCTTCTGCTGAAGAAAGTGGACGAGTTGGAACTGTCGGTACGTTCGGCGAACTGCTTGAAAAACGACAATATTGTCTACATCGGTGACCTGATCCAGAAAACCGAAGCGGAAATGCTGCGCACGCCGAACTTCGGCCGCAAGTCTTTGAATGAAATCAAAGAAGTCCTTTCGGGCATGGGCCTGCACCTCGGCATGGATGTCGAGGATTGGCCACCAGACAACATCGAAGACCTCGCCAAGAAGTTCGAGGATTCATTCTAAAAAAGGCGGTGGCCTGAAAGCCCACCTTACGGGTGACATGCCGTAGGGTGGGCCTTTGGGCCACCATCACGACCCGGGCAATCTGCCCCAAGGAGAGTTGGTGACACGCATCGCCGGCCAGACAAAGTAAAATCGCCCGTAGAGGGCACATCTAGGAGAAGAAATATGCGTCACGCACGTGGATACCGCCGCCTCAACCGCACACATGAGCACCGCAAGGCGCTCTGGGCGAACATGGCAGGCTCGCTCATTGAACATGAGCAAATCAAAACAACTTTGCCCAAGGCAAAAGAACTGCGCCCGATCATCGAGAAAATGATCACGCTCGCGAAACGCGGCGATTTGCATGCCCGCCGTCAGGCCGCCAGCAAATTGAAGCAAGACCAATACGTCTCGAAACTCTTTGATGTACTTGGACCACGCTACAAAGACCGCCAGGGCGGTTATGTACGCGTTCTCAAGGCCGGTTTCCGTTATGGGGATATGGCGCCGATGGCGATCATTGAATTCGTGGACCGTGATCGCGATGCAAAAGGTGCTGCGGACAAGGCGCGCGTCGCTGCCGAAGACGAAGCTGTCGACGTATAAGAATTTCGCATCATTGCGGCATGCAACGCCCTTGTCCCGCGCGGGACAAGGGTTTTTTTTGTGTGACGCGGGTTGGGAAAACAGCCAGGTTTATGCAAGATGGCTCGGGCCGCGGTCCTGTTGCATCTCAGAGGCTCGAAAAGCACCTTGCTTGAAAGATGCGCCGCGACAATTGCCGACCCTGGGGGGCCGCATCAGAGTCAGAGCGGCACATCAGTCAAACCCGCCTGATCAGTCCTCATGTCGTTTGTCGCGCAGCTTTTCGAAATAGGCCAACCGCTTTTTCATTTCGCGTTCATACCCGCGTTCCGGCGGGGCATAAAGCACGGTGCGCGCCATATCATCGGGGAAATAGTGCTGGCCTGAAAAACCGTCCTCTGCGTCGTGATCATAGGCATAGCCCTGACCGTATCCTTCCTGTTTCATCAGGTCCGTAGGGGCATTCAAGATGTGTTTCGGAGGCGGCTCAGAGCCGGTTTGCTTGGCCAGTTTCATGGCCTGTTTATAGGCCACATAGGCCGCATTGGATTTTGGCGCTAGCGCGAGGTAAATCACCGCCTGTGCCAGCGCCAATTCCCCCTCAGGCGAGCCGAGGCGTTCATAGGTCGCCCAGGCATCCAGACAAAGGCGGTTGGCCTGCGGATCGGCCAGACCAATGTCTTCGACGGCCATGCGGGTAATGCGGCGCGCCAGAAACCGCGGATCTTCCCCGGCGCTCAGCATTCGCGCGAGCCAATAAAGGGACGCATCCGGATCCGAGCCGCGCACAGATTTATGCAGCGCCGAGATCAGGTTGTAATGCCCGTCGCCTGATTTGTCATATTGTGCCGCGCGACGCTGAAGCCTTTGGGCGAGTTCCTTGGGCTGCAGTGGTGCGTCACTTTTGATGGTCGCGGCCTGTTCGATCAGGTTCAACAACGCGCGCCCGTCCCCATCCGCCATGTTCACAAGCGCGGTTCGCGCATCTGCCGTCAGTGGCAAGGTTGTGCCCAACAACTGTTCTGCGCGGGTCATGAGGGTTTCGAGCGCGGGTGTTTCCAACCGGCGCAATACCAGCACCTGCGACCGCGATAAAAGAGCGGAGTTCAACTCAAAGGAGGGATTTTCCGTGGTTGCGCCGACCAGCACAAGGGTCCCGTCCTCCATATGGGGCAGAAATCCGTCTTGTTGCGCCTTGTTGAAGCGGTGGATTTCGTCAACAAACAGCAGTGTGCCCTGACCGATACGCTGCCGGGTCTTGGCCGCCTCAAACACTTTGCGCAGCTCGGATACGCCGGAGAAGATCGCGCTGATCTGCACGAAGGCCCGGTCGGAGGCATCCGCCAGAAGTCGTGCGATGGTCGTTTTACCCACCCCGGGCGGTCCCCAGAAGATCAGCGAAGACAAGGCGTTGGCGGCCAGCATCGCCCCAAGCGGCGCGTCCGGTGCCAGCAAGTGATCCTGACCAATGACGTCACCAAGCCGCGCAGGGCGCATCCTGTCGGCCAAAGGGCGATCGCCCGCCTCCGTCAGAGCCGGTCCAGAAGACGTCGGCAGGTCATCGAAAAGGTCACTCATGTCCGCTTTCTAGCGAAGCTGCGCGGGATTGGAAATTGTCATTGGAAAAATGAGCTGCTAACGCAAGGCCGCGATGCGCGCCAAACTTGACAATTGCGTGGGCGTGCGTGACAGACCGCGCATGATGAAAACTCTGATCATGGTGGCCGCGGGGGGTGCGATTGGTGCGTCCTTGCGCTTTTTGTGGGGCTTTGGGGTCATGCGCGTGGCTGGCCCCACCGAATTGCCTGTTGCGATCATCGCAGTGAATGTTCTGGGCTCCTTCCTGATGGGGGCCTTTGTCGTTCTGGCGGCGCAGCGTGGGCTGACGCATCTGAGCCCCTTTGTCATGACCGGGCTTCTGGGGGGCTTCACCACGTTTTCGGCGTTTTCGCTGGAGACCGTGACGCTGCTGGAACGGGGGAATTTCGGGATGGCGGGGCTCTATGTGGCGCTGTCTGTTGGATTGTCGATTGCGGGTCTGTTTCTGGGCCTTTGGGTGATGCGAGGCATAATGCTATGAGCCGGGTTCAGACCCTGACTATTCAGGAAGATGACGGCGATCAACGGCTGGATCGGTGGTTTCGCAAGCAATTCCCGCAGATCAGCCAGGGGCGCATCGACAAGATGTGTCGCAAGGGCGAAATCCGTGTGGATGGGGGCCGTGTCAAAGGATCAACGCGTGTGGAAGTGGGCCAGCAGGTGCGTATCCCGCCGTTGCCGTCTGAGGCCGCGCCTGCACCCGAACCGCGTGCGCGCGTTTCGGACGCAGATGTGAAACTGATCCAGTCCTGTGTGATTTACCGGGACGATCAGGTGATCGCGCTCAACAAACCGCCCGGATTGCCGACCCAGGGAGGCTCCAAGCAATTGCGCCATGTGGATGGCATGTCTGAGGCTTTGAAATTCGGGTTTGATGAAAAACCGCGCCTTGTGCATCGCCTCGACAAGGACACATCCGGTGTGTTGCTACTTGCGCGCACGCGGATGGCGGCCAAGGCCTTGACAGCGGCGATGCGCCACCGCGAAACGCGCAAGATTTACTGGGCGCTGGTGGCCGGTGTGCCAACGCCTTACCTCGGTGAAATTAAATACGGATTGGTCAAGGCACCGGGCCGGGGCGGTGGCGGTGAGGGCGAAAAGATGATCGCCGTGCACCCGCGCGACATTGAAAGCACGTACGGCGCAAAACGCGCCCATACGCTCTATGCGACATTGTACCGGGTCGCCTCGCGCGCGGCATGGGTCGCGATGGAACCGGTGACCGGGCGTACGCATCAGTTGCGTGCGCATATGGCCGAGATTGGGCACCCGATCATCGGGGACGGCAAATACGGCGGATCAGGTCAGGAAAACATGGGCGATGGCTGGGGCGCGCAACTGGGCGGGATCATTTCCAAGAAACTCCACCTGCACGCGCGCATGATGCGCTTTGAGCATCCCGAGACCCGCAAGATGATCACCGTGACCGCGCCGATGCCCGATCACATGGCGCAAAGCTGGGACACCTTTGGCTGGACCGAAGACCTCGCGGCAGAAGACCCGTTTGAGGCGCTTGAATGAGGCTGGTGATTTTCGACGTGGACGGCACGCTGGTCGACAGTCAGGCCGATATTCTGGCAGCGATGGGGCGTGCGTTTGATAGCGTAAACCTGCCCGCACCAGAGCGCGCGCAGATCTTGGGCATCGTCGGCCTGTCGCTGGACGTGGCCATGGCGCGACTGGCCCCGGGCGCGGATCATGAACGCATGGTTCAGGCCTACAAGGACGCTTACATGGATCTGCGTGCCAAGACAGGCGCGGCGCAATCTTCGCCGCTTTATCCCGGGGCGCGTGACGCGCTGATGCGCATGCGCGCGCGCGAGGATATCATTTTGGGTGTGGCGACCGGGAAGTCGAAACGTGGTTTGGACAAACTGATCGAAGGACATGCGCTGGAAGGCGTGTTCGTGACCCAGCAGGTCGCTGATTTCCACCCCTCAAAACCTCACCCCTCGATGATCCATCAGGCCATGTCTGAGGCCGGGGCAGACCCGGATCAAACGGTCATGATCGGTGACACCAGTTTTGATATGGAAATGGCGGCAGCGGCGGGCGTGCACGGTCTGGGCGTGGATTGGGGATATCACCCGGTAACGGCCCTGCGCGCGGCAAGCATGATCCTGAGTGATTTTTCCGAACTTGATGGCGCGCTGGATGCGGTCTGGCGGTCTGGCACATGAGCGAATGGAAGGCCAAGAGATTCTGGAAATCGGCAGCGGTTGTGCCGGGCGAGCACGGGTTTGGCATCGCTTTGGACGGGCGGGCGGTGAAAACCCCGGCCAAACGCGCGCTTCTGGTACCCAGCCGCGGATTTGCGCAAGCTATCGCGGCAGAATGGGACGCCCAGATCGACCAGATCAACCCGATGTCGATGCCTTTTACACAAACCGCCAATGCAGCACTGGACAAGGTCGCGGTGCAGCACGGCGAGGTTGCGGACATGTTGGCGGCCTACGGGGACAGCGACCTTTTGTGTTATCGCGCCGAACAACCTGTCGAACTGGTGGCACGTCAAAACGCGCAGTGGGATCCGTTTCTGGACTGGGCCGAACAGACTTTGGGCGCGCGATTACAGGCCCGTTCCGGCGTCATGCATATCGCTCAGGACGGCCCGGTTCTGACACGGCTGTCCGAGCGGGTTCATGCCCTCAGCGCGTTCCAGCTGGCCGCCTTTCATGACCTTGTGAGTCTGTCCGGCTCGCTGATTCTCGCATTTGCCGCAACACAGAATGTTCAGGAAACAAAGGCCATCTGGGATATTTCCCGTCTGGATGAAATCTGGCAGGCCGAACAATGGGGCGCGGATGACGAAGCAGAAGCTGCAGCGGCTGTGAAACAAAGAGCTTTTGAGCATGCAAAAGCAGTTTTTGACCTCTCAACGCCTGATTCTTAGCTGTCTTCTCGCGCAATACGGGACCTAACGTAAGGGAGGCCGCGATTTTAGACGTCCAACCCTTGACGTTATTGCTTGAATCCGCCCAGTATGACGCCCACTTGGACAGTGTTAATCCAATACAGACTTCGGTTGAAAATAAACCGGACGACCCGTCAAAAACGGCGGAAAATCAGGAAGAGGTAAAAATGAAAAAATCTATAGTTCTCGGCGCGCTCACCATTGCTGGTCTTGCAGCTGGTGCGGCTGCTGCCGGTACGCTGGAAGACGTGCAAGCACGCGGCAAACTTAACTGTGGTGTGACCACAGGTCTTGTGGGCTTTGCGGCACCAGACGCCAACGGCGAATGGAAAGGCTTTGACGTTGCGGTATGCCGCGCTGTTGCAGCCGCCGTGCTGAGCGATCCGAATGCGGTCGAATTTGTCCCGACAACGGGTAAAACACGTTTCACGGCTCTGGCCTCCGGCGAAATCGACATGCTGGCTCGTAACACCACATGGACCTTCAGCCGCGATGTCGATCTGAAGTTCACTTTCGTGGGCGTAAATTACTATGACGGCCAAGGCTTCATGGTGCCAAAAGATCTCGGCGTGTCCTCAGCCAAAGAGCTGGACGGTGCCACGGTCTGTATCCAGACAGGTACAACAACCGAGCTGAACCTTGCGGATTTCTTCCGCGCCAACAACATCAGCTATGAGCCTGTGCCAATCGAAACAAACGCCGAAGGCCAGCAGCAATACCTGGCCGGTGCTTGTGACACATACACCACGGACGCTTCGGGTCTGGCCTCCACACGTGCCACATTCGAAAACCCCGCTGATCACGTGTTGCTGCCAGAAATCATCTCCAAAGAGCCGCTGGGTCCGCTCGTGCGCCACGGCGATGACGAATGGGCAGATGTTGTACGCTGGACATTGAACGCGCTGATCACAGCTGAAGAGCTGGGCGTGACATCGGCCAACGTCAATGAAATGGCAGCCAATACAGCCAACCCCGAAGTTGCACGTTTGCTCGGAACCGAAGGCACGCTGGGCGAAATGCTCGGTCTGGACGCTGAATGGTCCAAGCGCGCGATTGCCGCTGAAGGTAACTTCGGTGAAGTCTTTGCCAAGAACATCGGTGAAGAAACGCCAATCGGGCTGGCACGCGGGCTCAACGCCCAGTGGACAAACGGTGGCCTGATCTACTCGCCGCCTTTCCGCTAAAATCCAAACGGCCAAGGGCGCAGGTATCTCCTGCGCCCTTCGCTTTTAACGACCATGCATTTGACGACCCATAATACGACGACCCGACCACCGAGGCGCGCAAAGTGCCCGTTAAAATCAAGGTCGGAACCACGGGGAAAATTTCAATGACGACACTGACCGACCCACCACGGGCGTCGTTCCGCCTGTCTATGTTGATCAACGATACGCGGTATCGTTCGCTGACATTCCAGGCGATTGCGCTGCTGGTGCTGATTGTCTCTTTTGCCTATTTGGCAAATAACCTTTTAACAAATCTCGCCGCCGCCGGCCTCAATATCGCCTATGATTTTCTAGGCTCGCCGGCCGGGTATGACATCAACCAGACCCTGATCGAATATGACAGCCAGTCCTCCAATGCGCGCGCCGCTGTTGTAGGTATTCTGAACACCCTGCTGGTCGCTTTTCTGGCTTGTGTCACGGCAACAGTTTTTGGCGTTCTCGCGGGTGTTCTGAGATTGTCCAATAACTGGCTTGTGTCGAAATTGATGTCTTTCTACGTGGAAATTTTCCGCAATATTCCAGTTCTGATCTGGATCATCATCATTTTCACCATCATGACGGCCGTTATGCCGGCGCCGCGCGCCTTTAGAGGCGACGAGCCTGAGGCCACAATGCTGCTGGGGTCCATCGCCTTTACCAACCGGGGGGTTTATCTGCCCGCGCCGGTCTGGGGTCCGGGGTCCATGGTCGTGGTATTGACCTTCATTGCGTCCATTGTCGGTGTCTTTGCCTATCGCCGCTATGCCACGAACCTGCTCTATGCAACGGGTAAGTTGTTGCCGACAGGTTGGCCGAGCCTTGCGATCCTCTTTGTACCGTCTTTGCTGGTTTTCTTCGTGCTCGGTCGTCCGATCAGCCTGGACTATCCAGTATTGGGCGGGTTCAATTTCAGTGGCGGCATTCAGGTTGGTGCACCGCTGATTGCCCTGTGGTTCGCCTTGTCGATCTACACCGGGGCTTTCATCGCAGAAAACGTGCGAGCAGGCATTCAGGCCGTGAGCAGAGGCCAGACCGAGGCCGCCTCCGCTTTGGGTCTTCGCCCCGGTCGGGTGATGAACCTGGTGGTTTTGCCACAGGCCTTGCGGGTAATCATCCCGCCGCTGATCTCTCAATACCTGAACATCACCAAGAACTCTTCCCTCGCGATTGCTGTGGGTTATGCGGACGTTACCGCGACGCTGGGGGGCATCACGCTGAACCAGACGGGCCGCGCGATCGAATGCGTCCTGTTGCTGATGTTGTTCTATCTCACGATCTCATTGTCGATTTCTGCGATCATGAACGTCTACAACAATTCTGTTAAGCTGAAGGAGCGCTGATCCATGTCAGATACACATGCTCATTCCGTCGCCTTCGTGCGCACAGAAGAAATCCCCGAACAAGCCCCCCCCTATGCGGCGACGGGCCCGGTCAAATGGATGCGCGAGAACCTTTTCGCGACTCCGGCCAATACCCTGCTGACCATTGTGGCGGCCTATTTCATCTATCTGATCCTGACGCCCTCTGTGCCGTGGATTCTGAACGGTGTCTGGAACGCCAACAGCCTCTCTGAGTGTCGCGAGATTCTCGACGGGGCAACGGGGGCCTGTTTCGCGGTGCTGACCGAACGCTGGCCTCAGCTGATCTTTGGATTTAAATATCCGTCTGATCTGTACTGGCGCCCCTCACTGGCCTTCGTGCTCTTGTTCGTGGCTGTCGCACCGGTGCTGTTTTTCGACCTGCCGCGCAAGCTGCTGGCCTTTACGGCGCTCTATCCGTTCATCGCCTTCTATCTGATCTGGGGCGGCACGATCTTTGTGCCACTTCTGGCACTTGTTGGCGTTATGGGTGGCTTTGCGGTCTATCAGCGTTTTGTCGCGGGCAGCTTTGCGGCGGGCTTCTTTGGCGGTATCGCCGCAGCTCTCGTGATCTGGCAAGTCGGTGGCTTACTGATCCCGGAAGGCGCGTCGGACAACGCCATGCTGCGCGCGGTCCCCTCGCGGGATCTGGGCGGGTTCATGCTGAACATGATGCTGGGGGTGACCTGTGTGTCCTTGTCGATCCCCATCGGAATTGCCCTCGCATTGGGACGTCAGTCCTCCATGCCGCTGATCAAGCTGGTCTGCGTGGTTTTCATCGAGTTCATCCGGGGTGTGCCACTGATCACACTGTTGTTCGTAGCAAGCGTCATGCTGGCCTATTTCTTCCCGCCGGACTCCACTGTGGATCTGTTCCTGCGCGTGGTGATCATGATCACCATGTTCTCGGCGGCCTATATTGCCGAAGTGATCCGGGGCGGCCTCGCAGCCTTGCCCAAAGGGCAATATGAGGGGGCGGACAGTCTGGGGCTGGATTATGCGCAGGCCACGCGTCTGATCATTCTGCCGCAGGCACTGAAGATTTCGATCCCGGGTATCGTCAACATTGCGGTGGGTCTGTTCAAGGATACAACGCTGGTGTCGGTCATTTCGATGTTCGACGTTTTGGGGATGATCCGGGGGCCGATCCTGGCGTCTACCGAATGGAACGGTGTCTACTGGGAACTGTTGGGTTTTGCAGCCTTGCTCTTCTTCGTCACCTGCTATGGTATTTCGCAATACTCACAATGGCTGGAACGTCGCCTCGCGACCGACCATCGCTAACACCCGCTGACGTTTTGATCGTAACAGGGTTCAACAAGAAAGGCCGCAACAATGGCTGAACAAGCAACACAAATGCAGGTCTCTGACGAGATCGCCATCACCATCAGCAAGATGAACAAATGGTACGGCACCTTCCACGTGCTGCGCGACATCGACCTGACGGTTAATCGCGGCGAACGCATCGTGATCTGCGGCCCATCTGGGTCCGGCAAATCGACGCTCATCCGCTGCATCAACGCGCTCGAAGAACACCAGCAGGGGTCCATTGAAGTGGATGGCACGCTGCTGTCCTCTGACCTCAAGAACATTGACAAGATCCGCTCAGAGGTTGGCATGTGCTTTCAGCACTTCAACCTCTTCCCGCATCTGTCGATCCTGGAAAACTGTACATTGGCCCCGATCTGGGTGCGCAAGACGCCCAAGAAAGAGGCCGAAGAAACCGCGATGCATTTCCTGGAGAAGGTGAAAATCCCCGATCAGGCGATGAAGTATCCGGGTCAACTGTCCGGGGGGCAACAGCAGCGGGTGGCGATTGCGCGTTCGCTCTGCATGAGGCCCCGGATCATGCTGTTTGATGAGCCGACATCCGCGCTGGATCCGGAGATGATCAAGGAGGTGCTCGACACCATGATCGAGCTCGCGGAGGAGGGTATGACGATGCTCTGCGTGACCCATGAGATGGGCTTTGCCCGTCAGGTGGCCAACCGCGTGATCTTTATGGATGCAGGACAAATCGTTGAACAGAACGAGCCGGAAGCCTTCTTCAACAACCCGCAATCACCACGCACACAGTTGTTCCTGAGCCAGATTCTCGGCCATTGAACCCGTAGGGTGGGCTTCAGGCCACCTTACGCTAAATCGCGTGGCACGGTGAATTCAATCGGCTGGCCTTTGTGCCAGCCGATGTCGTTCCAGCTGTCTACACTAAAATCGACGATCAGGGTCGCGCCGGTCGGATAATCAAAGAAACGTGTATGCTCTGGCGGATCATCCATCAGCCGTGCCGCCATTTCGCCGATACCGGGGTTATGCCCGATCATCAAAACGCAGGCCTGTTCGCACCGCCGCAAGAGCGTCAACATCTCTTCGGGCTCGGCCAGATACAGGTTTTTCGTGAACGTCATCGGTACGGCTTCGGGCAGTCTTAAGCCAAACAAGGTTTGCCCCGTCCGCTCCGCAGAGGAACACAATACGCAATCCGGCACAATTGCGTGACGCCGTAGCCACCCCCCGAGCGCTGCTGCTGACGCCTTTCCCCGCTTGTTCAGGGGGCGTTCGTGATCCTCCAGACCTGCACCCCAGTCAGATTTCGCGTGGCGCATCAGGATCAGGCGGCGCATGGGGTCATCCTTTGAAAGAGATCATATGAAAGGCGGATTGTTCGGGTGCGCGTTCAAACGCGATGGAAACTGGACAGGCGCGGCGGGTTTTGCATCCTTTGGTCATGCAATCCTGTCCCGGGTCAGTGTCCAGATATGATTTGCACGCCGGAACATCATAGTCCTGCGTCGCGGACAGTGCCCCGACCGGACAGGCCGATATGCAGGGCTTCTCAAAGCAGCTGTCACATGGGTTCACTCGCTCGGGGGTTTCAAGATCCAAGCGCGTGTCAAAATGCAACGCCCCACGGATCGAAATCATCAGGCCAGCCGTATCATGCACCATCATCCCGGTGGGGCTCTGAAAAAATCGCCCAGTCTGCATAGCCCAACTGATGAAGGGCGCATAGGGCGGCCCGTCAGAAGGATATGTATCTTTCGCACCCGTCTCGCGCGCAACGGCGCCAATGATCCGTTTGGACCACCGGTCAAGGGGATCGGGTCGACCGTCGCGGTACTCCCGTGCCCGTTTGAAGTTCGGCCAGCACCCGCGATCAGCCCCCAGCAACACCAGCGTTCCCGCGCCTTCATGAAGTGCCCCCATGACAAACAGCCCGGAGGGTGTGATCTGTGCCGTAACCGTCTCCAGTATCATTTGCGCGAAAAGGGCAAGGACAGCGACCAGCCCAGCCGACTGGGACGATCGTCCTGCCATTGCAGGCCGACCTGCATTTCGTCATGGCCCGCTTTGGGCTGCGCGATATATGTGCCGAACATCTGATCCCAGATCGAGAGGGCAAAACCATAGTTGCTGTCATGTTCTGCGCGGTGCACGGAATGGTGCACACGGTGCATATCGGGCGTGACCAGAACGCGCCGCACAATCGCGTCAAGCCAAAGCGGCAGGCGGATGTTGGCGTGATTGAACATCGCGGTGCCATTGAGCATGATCTCAAAGACGATAACGGCCAGCGCGGCAGGCCCCAACAGATACACCAGCCCGATTTTCAACAGCATCGACAAAGCTATCTCAACCGGATGAAAGCGAATGGCGGTGGTCACATCCATATCCACATCGGCGTGATGGACTTGGTGCAACCGCCACAAAAGCGGCACCTTATGGGTGATCAGATGTTGCAGCCAGATCGCGAAATCGAAAATCAGGATGGCAAGGATGAATTCCAACCATACCGGCCAGCCAAGGGCGTTAAACAGCCCCCAGCCTTGCGCGTTTGCATCAAGCGCAGCGCCGACCGCCAGCAGGGGCAGGGCGAAGGCAATCGCCCGCAGCGTCAAGGTATTTGCAAGGGTAATGCCCCAGTTCGTGACCCAACGGTGGCTACGAGATTGGCTGCGCACCCGGCGCGGCGCGAGGGCTTCCACCGTCGCCAGAAGCGCAAACAGGCCGAGAAAAATGCCCAGGCGGATGAGGGTTTCGTTTTCCATGAGGTACATGTAATGCAGAGTGCCGCGCGCTCCAAGCGACAGCATGACACATCTGCGTCAGTCTGCGCGAATGATCGAGCCGGCACCATGTTCGGTAAACAACTCCAACAGGCAGGCGTTGGGCGCGCGCCCATCCAGAATGACCGCTGCCCGGACACCGCCCGCGATGGCGTCCAATGCCGTTTCGGTCTTTGGTATCATGCCGCCCGCAATGGTGCCGTCCGCTGTCATATCGCGGATCTGGCCCGCACTGAGTTCAGTGACCACCTCGCCAGCGGTGTTCTTGACGCCTGCAACATCCGTGAGCAGCAACAGGCGATCCGCCTTCAGCGCAGCCGCAACGGCCCCTGCGGCGGTATCGCCATTGATGTTGAAGGTCTCCCCGGTATGGCCCATGCCCAAGGGCGCGATGACCGGGATGTATTCCTTGTCCGTCAAATCCCGCAAAAGCCGGGGATTTACCACATCTGGCGTGCCAACAAAGCCCAACTCCGGATCGGTCTGCGAACAGGTGATCAAGCCGCCATCCTTGCCTGAAAGGCCCACAGCGCGCCCGCCCTGAACGTTGATCGCCTGTACGATGCGTTTGTTCACCAGACCGCTCAACACCATTTCAACCACCTCCATGGTGGCCGCATCGGTGACGCGTTTTCCGTTCACAAACTCCGACGTGATCTGCAACTTGTCGAGCATCGCATTGATCATCGGTCCGCCGCCATGCACGATAACCGGATTCACCCCAACCTGGCGCATTAGCACAACATCGCGCGCGAACTCATCCATGGCCTCATCACTGCCCATGGCATGACCGCCGAGCTTAATGACAACGGTCGCATCGGCATAGCGTTGCAGGTACGGCAGTGCCTTGTTGAGGGTGCTGGCGGTGGCAATCCAATCGCGGTTCATATCTTGCGTCTTCATCTTTGGGCCTTGATCCCTGTGGTTATGAGCGCAGGCGCGCCGGGGTGCAAGCCGCCCGCCTATTCCAATGTGGCGATGATCGCGCGCAGGGTGGGAATGCCCCAGCCTTTCTCGCTGGAGGTGACCACAATCTCGGGAAAGGCTGCGGGGTGTTTTGCCAAAGCACCGCGCACCTGATCGAGCACTTTGGCGCGTTCAACCTCTTTGACCTTGTCCGCCTTTGTAAGCACGACCTGAAACGTAACGGCAGCACTGTCGAGAAGGCTGAGAATTTCGCTATCCACTTTTTTGACGCCGTGACGCGCATCAATCAGCACGAAGGCACGGCGCAGGGTCTGGCGACCGGACAAATACTGTTTCAGCAGACGTTGCCATTTTTCAACTACCGCGAGGGGGGCATTGGCATAGCCATAGCCGGGCAAATCCACCAGATAATGCGCATCGCCAGCGGTGAAAAAATTGATCTCCTGCGTCCGGCCCGGCGTGTTTGAGGCGCGCGCCAAACCCTTGCGGCCGGTCAAGGCATTGATCAGGGAAGATTTGCCGACATTGGAACGCCCGGCAAAACAAACTTCCATCCGGTCTGGGTCTGGCAAACCGGACATCGCAACCACACCTTTGACGAAGTCGGTCTCGCCTGCAAAAAGCAACCGTCCCTTTTCAGCCGTTATGGCATCAGGTTCTTCAACAACGGGGAAGGGCAGTTGCATCACAGGACCTCGATGGGATCACCAAGTGCGATGTTTCCGCCCTTGATCACTTCTGCGCGCACGCTGAAATCCTGATGACCCCAGTGTTTCAAAGCGCCAAGCGTGTCGGCATCGCGTTCGCCGGTCTCGGGATTCGCCGTGGTCGCAAGGCACCGATCCGTCCGTTCCCGCACGCGCAAGATGCACTCGCCGATGCGGACATCGCGACCCATCCAGTCAAATTCCACCCAAGGTTCGGCACCATCAAACCAGACATTGCCGCGCCAACGGTGGATTGAGAGGTCTTGCCCCATCTGTTCTTCTACGGATTTGTGCGACGCCAGATTGCACAGGGTCACGGAGGGAAAATCGCTGTCTGTGAAGCCGCGATTATCAAGTCGTATGATCCGGTCGGGCAGGGCACGGTCCTGCGGCACAAGAGGCATAACCCATTCAATGAGCTTATCCGCCTCCGTGTCCGGATGAAAGCTCAGATCCGGAAGGTCGGGATGAGACAGGCTTAGGATTTCCCGTTCCTCATCCAATCGGGAGGAAATCGCCAGCAATCCCGGCGCTTTTGAACCACGGCTGAAATTTGCACAAGGCGCCCAAGCGCTGCCATCAGCTTTGGACGCATCATGCGCCACAGCCCAAAGCCGATCATAAGGCATGGCGTGTGCCGGGCTCAACACAACTGCGTCAAGCGCTTCCCGGCCATGGCTTTTGAGGGGATGGCGCAGGATATGAGTGATTTTCATCCGTCCGGGTCCGGTTTGGATTTTTTAGCGAAACCGCCTTTGATATTCCCGAACACGTCCGGCTTGTATCCCTGGCTGCGCATGATCAAATATTGCTGTGTGAATGTGATCGTATTGTTTGCAATCCAGTAGACTACGAGTCCGCTTGCAAAACTACCCAGCATGAACATGAACACCCACGGCATCCATGCGAAAATCATCTGCTGCGTCGGATCCGTGGGCGCCGGGTTCAGCTTTTGTTGCAACCACATCGAGATGCCGAGCAAAAGCGGCAAGATACCAATGAAGATCAGCGCCATGATCGATCCTGGTTCGGGCCCATTGAGCGGGAGCAACCCAAAAAAGTTCATCAGGGATGTCGGATCCGGCGCGCTAAGATCCTGAAACGGGCCAAAGAAGGGGGCGTGACGCAATTCAATGGTCACAAAGATCACTTTATAGAGTGAGAAAAAGATTGGGATTTGCAACAGGATCGGCAGACATCCAGCCGCCGGGTTTACTTTTTCCCGCTTGTACAGCTCCATCATGCCCTGCTGCATTTTTTGACGATCGTCGCCAGCCTCTTCCTTCAGTTTTTCCATTTGCGGCTGAAGCTCTTTCATTTTCGCCATGGAAACGTAGGATTTATAAGCCAATGGGAAAAGAATAGCCTTGATGATCAGCGTCAAACCGATGATCGCCCAGCCCATGTTGCCAATAAGTTTGTTCAACTCATGCAGCAGCCAGAAAATTGGTTTTGTCAGGAAAAAGAACCAGCCCCAGTCGATGCTATCGATGAATTTTGGCACACCGGTGGATTCGTATTCACGCAGCATTGCCCATTCCTTTGCACCTGCAAAGAGCTGTGTGGTGATCTCGAAGGAAGACCCGCTTTCGATGGTTTGGGTCGGCATACGCGTGACGGCGCGGTAAACGTCCGTTCGCGCATCATAGGTGAGAGCCTGATCGAATGTCTGGCCTGCCAGCGGTATCAGAATTGCCTGCCAGAAGTGATCGGTAAAGCCAATCCAGCCTGAAGTGACGTCTTCTTTCACAATTGCCTGACGACCCCACTTTGGGTCCATTTCGGCCTCTGCGATCTCATCCCAATCGGTCTCTGTCAATTCTTCATTGGCTATTGCAACGGCGCCTTCGTGAAGGATGAAAAAGTTCTCAAGATCATCTGGTGTGGTATGCTGAACGATCATGCCATAGGGGGCCACGCTGATCGCCGCGTCACCCGCGTTCGCAACAGATTGTGTGAGCGAAAACATATAGTTGTCATCAACCGATATGGTGCGCGAAAACACCTGCCCGGCATCGTTATCCCATGTCAATGTAATTGGCTGGTCAAGGCCAAGAGTTTCGCCCGCGCTCAAGGACCATTCCGTTTCGGGCCCGGGTACGGCGGAAGGTTCGATCCCAGCGCCGGCAGCCCAGCCTTGCAACGCATAATAAGCGTCATTGGTGCCTTGAGGAGACAACATCGTGACGATGGTGGCATCTTCGGCCAGCGTGGTCTGATAATCCTTGAGTTTCAGATCATCGATACGTCCTCCCACCAGGGAGATCGAACCCGTGATGCGTGACGTTTCTATTGGGACGCGAGGCGCATTCTCAAGTGACGTGTCGGTCGATTGTGTGGGCGTACTGAGCGGCGCTGCGGCGGTCGATTCCGGCGCGGCCGGGATTGCTGTCCCGTTGGAGTTTGTGGCTTGCTCCGCCGGCAACGTATCGAGCGGCACTTCAGGTTCTGGTGGGGGGAAAAGAACAAACCACACCAGAATAACAATGAAACTGAGTGCCGTTGCAAGAATGAGGTTCTTGTTCTGATCGTCCATAGGGACAGCCACCTGATCTGTTTGATATCAGCGTGGGTTCAACAGAGTGCAGCCACAAAGGTCAAGCGGAATCGCGGATTTTGTTCGAATTCTGACCGCCGGACCTAAAACGGTTTCGAATATTGATCGAGCATCTGATTGTCGGGCGCTATAACACCTTCACCCTGTGCGGTTGCCAATGATACGCGGCACATCCTGCAATTTTGCGTTATGCGCAGCTATCCAGTCGAGAGTTTGGTCAAATGGCATCGGTTTGCCAATGCCGAAACCCTGAACATGATCGCATCCCAGTTGCGCCAGAAGTGCGTGCTCGCCGACCGTCTCAACGCCTTCCGCGAGTGTTTCCACATTCAGTCGTTCGGCCATTGTCAAAATCGCGCTGATCATGCGTTGCTGTTCCGGATCCCGATCCGCCTTCATGACAAAAGAGCGATCAATCTTGATACGGCTGACAGAGAATTTCCGGATCGAGGCAATTGACGCGTGCCCTGTGCCAAAGTCATCCAGGTCGACGCTACAACCAAGCTGACCCAACCCATTGATGTTGCGCGTAATCACATCTTCGGGGGCACCGGCGACAACCGTTTCCAACACTTCCACCGTCAGGCGATCGGGTGTGAGGTCAAATCGGTCAAGTTCCCACTTCACTTTATCCACCAGCCTGGGATTTTTTAACTCTGGCCCTGCAAAATTGACTCCCACTTTGGGGACCACAACGCCCGCGTTGTCCCAGTCCTTGAGCGCATTGAACGCCCAAAACATCATGACTTCCGCCAGGCGTTCCAACATATCGGCTTGCTCAATTGCGGGCAAGAAATCCACCGGAGAAATCATCCCGCGTTCAGGGTGGATCCACCTTGCCAAGGCCTCAAACCCGGTGACGAGCCCTGTATCCGTTGAGATCTGTGGTTGGAACCACGGTATAATCTGGCCGCTTTCCAAAGCGTTGGCGACTTCTTCGCGTAATTCCGCCTTGGTTTCTGATTTTTTGCGCATCTCTTCAGAAAAGGCTCTGATGGCGCTGGGGCCGTGGTTTTGGGCTTCGCGCAGCGCGGCGCTTGCCGCTACCACCCATTTCTCGGATGAGCCGTTTCGAACACGGCTATGTTGACAAAATCCAACGGAAGACGTGATGTAAACTGCGGTACCATCAATGGAAATCGGTTCTTCCAAGGTCGCTTGCATGCGGCCTGCGAGCTGAATGCACAACTCCAGATCCAATTGACGCACCGGCTCCAGGCAAATCGAAAATTTGCTGTCTCCCGACTGTGTGATCGCGTCATCGTCTCTGAAAATTGCAACCAGACGTTCACCAACGCGTTTGACGACTGCATCGATTGCGGATTGACCATACTGGTCTATAAGTTCCTCAAAATCGTCGATTTCGATCCTGAAGATTGCGCTGGTCAGGGTTGTTTCCTGGGCTTTTTCAAAAACTTCCTTGGAGATTTTTTCGAAACTCCGCCGATCAATCAGACCAGCCGATGTCCTGGTTTTTCCCAAAATGGCGCGAATGCGTGTCTGTCCGCCGACGACGAGGTAAATGAGCGGCGTAATCACCGCTGCGCTCATCAGGGCCCTGTCTCCACCGGCCCAGTAGATGCCAAGAGACGCGGCAGGCAAGAACGCAATCGTTGCAGGTCGCATAAGGAAACTTGCGGTTTTCTCTCGAAATTGCGACCAGTTTTCACTGAAAACCTTTGCCATACGACGTCCTATTCAATCCGGTGCCTCTTGCACAATTGACGTCAAATTATGCAGCTACCAATGACACTTCGGTTAACAGCGGTGTTTCAAGTGCGACTGGATTGAATAAAAATGTATCCAACGCAGACATACCTCTGGGCTTCCAAGTGCGTCGCATCTGAAAAAACAGACCAGCACGATTTATCGAGACGGCTTAGGATTTCACGAATGACAAGTTGCACGCTCAGCTGGTCCGCGCCTTTGCGCGACTGTTTTTGTCAAGCACAAGACCTCTTTTCCAAGTGCTGTCTTCGCACCACGCCCTCCCACTTGCGATATGACCCTGAAGAAAATCATCCCTATGTTTCAGTGCGCCGCAGTCGACGGAATTCCACAAGCATAGAAAATTGGATCGTGCGTCATGTCCGCGAAGCCGTCGAGAGATCTGGGATGGTTCAAGGAAGTTAAGGACGCAGGCTTTTTTGCCTGTGTGACAGCAAGGACAGCTACACCTTGCTTGCGATGCTTTATGAATTGGAATTGTGCAGCTTCCTCCGAGGCGAACTCTTCGCCTGTAACTTGGGCCGGCCAGGTTTTCCAACGGCAATTTTGCTGAAGTTGCCTGAAGCGAATGGTGGTACCGCACCGGATCGGATACCAGGACACTTTTTCCATCGTCATAAGCAAGACACCCGAGGGCCAGATCTTTTTGTGCGCCGTGTTCATCCTTGCGGGGGAACCTTTGCTGGATGGCGCGCGGAGTGGGAAGCGGTCGTGCTTGGTCATCACAGACAGAATCTACATCAGCTATGCAAAACAGAAATCGCACCAGACGGAAGAAATCTGCATTGCTAGCCTGGGAGTCTGTCGGTGCATATCATTGCTCAGACACGAATTTCTGTGCGCGAATATGTGCGAAACGCTTTTAGTTTTCCTGCGATTCTGTGTCCCCTTGGACAGTCTTGTCATTCAGGCTGGTGCCGCGTGCTAGCTGTGAAAAGTCCCAGAGTTTTGGATCCAGCAAGTGCGAAGGGCGTGCATTCATCAACGCCCGAAACATGACTTGTCGTCGGCCGGGGCTGTTCTTTTCCCAGTCATCAAGAATCTGTTTAACTTGCTGCCGCTGCAGTCCATCCTGACTTCCACACAGGTCACAGGGAATAATTGGGTAGTTCATGGCTTGGGCAAATCGCTCGCAATCCTTCTCTGAAACATGTGCAAGCGGACGAAGAACAAATAGATCGCCCTCATCATTCACCAGTTTTGGCGGCATTGTTGCCAGCCTCCCGCCGTGAAAAAGGTTCATGAAAAAGGTTTCCAAGATGTCATCCCTATGGTGGCCAAGGACGACGGCGCTACACCCCTCCTCTCGTGCAACCCTGTAAAGATTCCCACGGCGCAAACGTGAACACAGCGCACAAAATGTCCGGCCTTCCGGTATCTTGTCCATGACGATGGAATAGGTGTCTTGGTATTCGATCCGGTGCGGTACGCCCATCTTTTCGAGGAATTCCGGCAGCACCGTCGCCGGGAACCCGGGCTGCCCTTGATCGAGGTTGCAGACCAGGATGTCGACCGGCAAGAGCCCTCGCCATTTCAACTCGTGCAGTGCTGCAAGCAGCGTATAACTATCCTTGCCGCCAGACAGGCAGACGAGCCAACGCGCATCACGTTCTTCAACCATGCCGTATTGCTCGACCGCTTCGCGCACCAAACGCGTTATCCGCTTGCGCAGTTTGCGGAATTCGGTCGTTTGGGGTGCTCCATGAAAGAGCGGATGAATTTCTTGGGCTAGATCAGACACAATACACTGCCTATGCGAAAGAATGAGGTTTCGAAAGTGCCTATTGTCAACAGGCTGGTAGTGCTGGGATACCAACTGAGCGCTTTGTAAGGCATATTTGGAGGGATATCAGAGCAAGCTGACCGATGCTCTTTATCAGGGGATTGAAATCTCCATCCTCGAGCATTTTGCGGAGAGCGCCAGCGGTCAGTTGATCTTTGCAACCTCAGTGTTCTCACGAAGACAAGTCTGACGTCGTCAAATCAGGTGCTCCGTCGGCCATTCGTTCTGTTTTTAAAGGATTAAATACAAGCTGAACCTGCTGTTCTTGTCGGAGGCCCTCAGGCGGTCAGGATATTGGGATTTGGCAAAGGAGAGCTTAGGGAGAGGAGGTCTGGACGAATTATATGCGCGTGCCGTGCGTATGGTCTTGCGTAAAGAGAGTGGGTATCAAAGTCGTTCATGGCCAACCTGCCGGATTCGGCTTCGGACAAGGCGAACTCGCCGTTTCGCGTATCAGGATCTGGCCCACTTTGGATGCCCGATTTTCCAGGCCTGTCCGCATGGCGCGGATTTGGCTATGTGGCTCTCGGTATCGACAGTTTTTACTCACTGGACCGTCACTTGAAAGGCGGCGATGTCCCAAGACAACCGGTTCGTCCCCGATGCTTAGGATCAGGACAATTACGTTCGCCGAGCTGCTGAACGGCGCCTGCACCCCTCTGATCGCGGCTGCCAATATATGTATCCAGCAAAACCGCAGAGGGTTCAGTTTGCTCACTTGCTTCACAAGCACAATTAGCGATTTGCCGTTGTTTGTTGGACTGCAAAGCTTCAACGGATCGCGAGGTCTGGCGACAAACCCTTTCGCGCCCGTGCACGACATCTGCGCTCTGCCATACAAACACAGGTAGGCAGGCCCACACAGGCGGAAGTGCGTGTCAAAAAGCGCCAAGATGCGCAGCGTCTTGCCCAAGGCGCGCTGGTCTTGGACGATGCCCACAGTCCAAGCATCATTTAGCCCGACGGCCATTTGGCGGTTTCCCCCGAGCTTTGCTTTCACCGGGCGCTTCGAGCGCTTTTCTATGAAGTGCAAACACAGGGTCCGAACATCGCTGATCATTGGCTTGACGCCAGATTTGGTTGATGCGCGCCGCGTCAATCATTCCAATCAAAGCATCAAAAATTGCCGACATATCCCGTGATGTGTTTCGGATGATGGGAGAATGCAAGGGACGGGCTTGATGAAATCAGAAAGAGGCCATCGCTGCAGGTTTTGCTGAATGG
Source organism: Paracoccaceae bacterium (assembly GCA_033344815.1). Classification (NCBI taxonomy): domain Bacteria; kingdom Pseudomonadati; phylum Pseudomonadota; class Alphaproteobacteria; order Rhodobacterales; family Paracoccaceae; species Paracoccaceae bacterium. The sequence continues at coordinate 3,804,566 of JAWPMR010000001.1, forward strand.
TATTGACGCGAATTTTCGGCAGGATGGTGCTGGCATCCGTCTTATCTTGACTTGGCGGTCAATTGCACGGCGGTGACCAGAGATCGCGTTTTTCCAAAGGTTGCCAGTACCTTCGGTGACAGCACTTACGGAAGTAGAACCAAAACGTATGTGCCGCCAGCGCGCGGGATCAGTTGCAGTGACGGTAGAGCGGCCGAGGGTCGCATCGAGTTTCGTGCCCTGCGTGGCACTGGCGAGCGCCGGGATCTCGCGCCTTGATGATGCTGACAGTCTCAAGGATTGCAGAGGAAATCCATCTCACGCCGGCGTAGGTAGCTAAGCCATGGTGAAAGCAATCAGCTTCTTGTTGAACACCTCTGACGTTTCTTGATCCATGCGGGTCGCATTGCCCTTGGTCGCAATGATTTTCGCAATGCGCTGCATCACATCCTCTGCCACCTCTCTTCGCTTCTCTTTGTCGGTCTCATAGATCAATTGCATGATATCTGGCAGCACCGAGTAGATTTCCGGGAGTGTGGCACCCATTCGTTTAAGGTGGCTGTCAATCTGTGTTACGAAGGGTTCAAACTCCGAAACATACTTTTTATCGGTCTTGTTGCTTGTATAAAGGCGCTCAAACAGGATGTTGGCAGAGACGGAAATCACCATCTCGACGCTGAGCAGATGCATTACTTCCCGGTCGGGATGCTCTTCCAATTCGGCGAGCGCTTCCAAAGCCCTGATAACATGTTCCCAGGAGTTTTTTTGTGCTTCATTTGCCTCTGGTATGTCCATCTGGTCCCGCTCCAGATGTTCACCATAAGCAAGCGACAGATAGATCATGGAAAGCTCAAGTTCCGAGCGACATATCAGAAAACTGCTGCGCGCATCTTCTGCCTCATGGAGCAGTGTCCAGGCTGGCTGCACCAGATTTCTGAGGATTGGAAGCCTTTTCCGGGGGCGTTCCAGCGGCATATCAAGTATGGAAAAGCGGCGGATGACATGAGCAAAGTATCGCAAGTCAATCAGTTCGTGCGGTCTTTTCGGATCGGGCTCTGACGGCGCGGTTTCAAGAGCACGGTCAATAAAGAACTCCGCGCTGTCCCAACGGGATGCCCAGAACGCGACGGTCGCGGCAAAAAAGAAAGCGCGATGTGGTTTCACCGTTTCCACCTTGGTGATGATCTCGTCCAGACGGTCGGTGTCAGGTTTGGCCACAAAACCCGTCAGGAACGCGAACAATGGTTCCTCTATCACATCCTGAAACCGTGACAGCGGCACCGCCACGCCGCGCCGGGGTGCGGCTGTATGCGCGTTCTGTTCACGCAGTTCCTCGACGATTGCTGCCAGCGTGTGTTGAACACTGAACTTTGCATGCGCCAATTCCACCCCGGACAAAGTGTCAGAAATCAGATCAAGCACGGCGGTGCGCACATCGTCGGCTTCGACAAGGAAATTTGACAGCGCATTGAAGATTTCGATGCGACGTCCCAACAGCTTAGCGTTCAAAAATACGGTTTCACGCGACAGCCGCTCCCAGAGTTTTTTCAACTCCTCCAGCGTTTTTTGATAAGCAGGATCGAGGTCGGCTCTGCGGGCCATTTTTTCGGCCAGTTCGGCCATCGTACTGTGAAACTGCGAATGATTGTCGGAACTTGATCGGCGGTCCCAGCGCGGCAATGGGCGCGGGGCTTGTCCGACTTGCCCCCATACCGTCAGCAAAAAGGCGGTAACGGCTCGTTTGACATCCTCAAAGATACCAACGGACTTCACCTGGTTGGGCATATCCTTGGTGTTCAGAAACGGAATGTACTGACCCAGCCGGCGCAGCGGGAAATCCAAGCCCCCGAAGGTGTCTGACTGCGCAAGCCAGTCGATTGCCGCGTTATGCAAGCCTTGATCTGAAGTCACCAAAACGTATCGGACGCGCCGGCGCATTTTGCCTGCCGCGTATCGTCTTTGGGCTTCGACATTCAAACGGCAGACCTGCAAAAGCGTTTCAGCATCTCTTGTGACAAGTCTTTGAGTAGAGGCTTTTTCGCCGCCAGTGCGATGCAGTAACAAATGGTGCCGCAAATTCTGCGTGTCATCTGCAGTGACGGCCATAATCTTGGGGCTGGCCATATCGTCAAGGTGCAACGGTCGCAGCAGATTTTCATGAATGACGCGGGTGAACTCCTGCGCTTCAAACGCCTCGTTTGCCAAAAGTTCACCGATTCCGCCAAGCGGGTCCAGTGTTTCGTCAATCGCCTCGCGCAGAGCACTCTCACTTTTGCGACTGTTCATCAGGCGTACGATTGTCCGGGAAATCTCATGCGTGTGGCTGCCCTCGATCTGACGCCTTGCCTGCTGCCCCAAATGCCGCGCGTGATCTGCGACTTCTTCTGCATGCGCAGGAGAAATCATGGGTGAGGCACCCCATTGCCCCGCCAGTTGGCGCGACATTAGAAACTCCGCGGTAACCGTCGCCAGCGCCTGCATGGTTTGGACCGGTGGTCGTTCCAGCGAGCTGATCTTCAGATATTCATCTGACTTGAACGGGTTCAGGAAGAACCGAACCACATTCGCATCAAAGACATAGCGAATCTCGCCGTGTGCCTTGGCGAATTCAGCGTCATCGCCATTAAAATCAACCGAATTTTGAAGATCAACGGCACCGGCCAGGTAGCGGCCCGACTCATGACCGGCATTGCCGGTTCGGGCCCTTTCACCGGTGGCGTCAGGCGCCTCTGAGTCAGGCGAGGACATGGTCAGTGTGCCCGGGTGCAAAGAAGGCCTTGAAGCGGTCGGCTAGGGCATTGGATTTCGGCTGTTCAAAAGCAGCCGCAAATTCACTCATACCGGTCTCCTGCAATGCATTTCCGAGCGACAACATCCGATCAATCTGAAGGGTAAATTCGCCCTGATCGCGAGATATACCCCGATTGATCTGGTCCCATGCGTCGCTGTTGCCTTCAATGATCTGGCGCAATTGTCGCAGCTCGTACCGTTTTTCCCGCGCGAGCCGCATCAGGTCCACCTGATCACGCCGCTCAAGGCACTGGAGCAAGGATAGGCACAAGAAAGGGTTATAAAGCCGGTGGGACATCAGGCTATCCACCCAGTTGCCTATGATACTATCCTGCAGCATTGCCGGGTCTTCTGCCAAACCGATCAGTGCCTGATGCATGAAGCGCTGTGTACGCTCATTGCCATGTGCCGCATTCAGCCGCGCATGCAGGGCACGACCGACAGTGTCATACCCGAGTTTGCAAAAAACATCCGCTATGACCAGATAGGCATTGGCATTTTCAATGCGGGCCATTGCCATTAACAATCCGCAGATGAGGTAATCCTGACGGATGATCGAGCATTCCTCGGCAGTCTCCAAAATAATCCAAAGCGTGTCATGCAGGTCTTCTCTTGGGTTGTCATTTTCAGACTGCGTTGGCACCAGTGGATGAAACGCTTTCTGACGCGCAGCCTCGTCACTAAACCAATGCTCGATGGCCTCTTCGAACCAATCCGCGAAACCGTCGACACCGCGCATCGCAATACTGCCAAGTTTCTCCACAGAGATTTTCATGCCTGCGATCTGGCGATTGAGCCGCGCCATTTCCTCAGCCACAGCCTCGGGCGGCACATAGCCGGAGTCTGTCCACTCTTTCAGTCGCTGCGTTTCAAAATCATACCACTCGAACGCTTTTTTCAGCGCATGATCCCGTTCTTCTTTAAACTCCGCACGCTCGGCCTGGGAAAGATGGTAGTGGATGTCACGGCGAATGTCGGGATCTTCAAATGCCCGACGCGCGCTCTCAGCATCTGACAGCTCGCGCTCGGTCTGCGGGAGGCCGGCAAGAGCGCCCAATTCCTGGCGAATGGCATCGGCCTCCTCGTCGCGCAACCTCCAAATTTTCCGAGGACGTCCGCGACTAGGGCTGTTCGTTCCCAGTGAGACGACGTAGCGGCCTTTATTGCTACTTCGCCGTAACCATGAATTGACCGTATGTGGATTGACGCCCGTCGCCTTGGCAAGCTGTGCACCGGTGAACTCCTCCAGCGCCAGCATACCAGCGAGTATCTTGTACGTCTCTCCACTCATTGCCTGCGCCTTTCAACGGATCACACTCCGATTAAACATGCAAATGAGTTTAAAGTCAATATTTTTAATGCACGTGCATTTTTAATCCCAGATTGCGCCTTATCGTGCGCATCATGGCTGCCACATCCTTGTTCATGATAAATTGGTGCAGGGGATCAATCAGGGCAATTTGATGTTCTTCCCGGTATTTTGCCTGCTTCATAAGCAGATAAAACGTGCTCCGCTCCTCACGCGTCATATAGAGATTTAGGGTAAGGATGACTTGTTCCGCCCAGCCTTTGGGCTTGCCGCCCAGCTTGCGAAGGTAGACGAGGAACCTATAGATGTCATTGCGACCACTAGCGCGCGCCCTTCGGATGTCATCGCCCGGATCGTTGGCACCGACTTCCGGCATTTTGTATCTGTTGAGGTGGTATTCATAACTGGCCTGCCAGAACGCGTTGGCCATTGGCTGCAAAAGTTTAGGCAGGGCGGATTTATCACTCAAGACCTCGGCTTGCAGGATTTCACACGCCACCGCATCAACAGCACCTTCCGTGAAGGCGCAATCCTGATCGACCTGAAAACGGGCCCCATTCAATGCGGCACCCTGTGCGCCATGCACAAAGACCTCATGAAAAATCAGATAAGGCAATGAGTGGATTGCGTCGCCAAGCGCATCATCCATTGGTAAATAGACCTGCATGACCGCATCAGTCTTGCCATTTGGTTGGCGAAACTCGCCATCTACTGGCAACGTGCCAGCAGCGTCTTTCTTGCGCACGGTGGCCAGCATGATTGGCGGTACGATTTCGATGTCATTTCCATCGGCCAGCAGCCGCTGATATTCCAGCTCTGCCTGCCTGATGAAGCGACGCGTTATCTGTCGCAGGAAATCGAGGCACCGTCCGCCGGTCTCATGCTGAAACTGGAACAGGTCCGCCTCTCCGCCTTTGCACCATTTGTTTTCAACCCCACACTGACCACAATCGAAAGCCTCAACCATCGCTCCCATTTTTTCGCGCGCAGATACGAATGTTTCTGCTTCATGCGCGGCGGTATGGGCTTTCACCCGCTTGAGATACATTTCCAGAAAATCAATCAGGCTGATCGGTTCAGGCGCTTCGCCATCTTCGTGCAATGCTGAATCGATCTGGGCTTTGACTGTGAGGGCATAATTCTTGTGGTCCGGGGTGTGGTCTTCAGAGAATTCGATAAGGTGCGCCTGTCCAACGAGGTGGACAATCCACGCAGCCAGACGTTTGCGTGCCCGAAGGTCAAGCTGGGTGTCTTCGACATAAGTAATCCGGCCCAACGGTCAGCTTCCCGCCACAGGTGGTTCCTTGTCGGTAGAAAAGCGTTTCTTGATCTGGGGTTCGATCATAAGCTTCCAAGCCTTCTTGAGTGCCTCCATTACAACGGCGGTCGCTACCGCGCTGCCGACTTTGATCAAAATCGCCGTCATGACATCTGCGCGGTTTCCTTCCTCCTTTGGCGCAGCAACCACAGGCGGTTCCTGTCCCAAATCATCAATTACCGTCAGATCAACGCCCCGCGCCTCGGCCAGCTTGCGCGTATCCTTATCATTCAGCAAAAGACTCCATTGCCTTTTGATTTCTCGGTTCACATCATCAGATTTCGCAGAACCAAGCTCAGTGAGTGCGTCAGTCACGGTAATCTCCAAATACAAATTTAAAATAAAAGTTAATAATACTCGTTTTGAGCGAGTTTTCCAGAGCACGCATTCATTTTTGACGTGGATTTTCAGAGCGCATCACCTTTTTCAGGGTGGATCAGAGCGCGACAATCGCCCAGAACGGTATGCTGGCATGGCAACAAAAAACCAGATGTTGAGGATTGTCTGCTTTGCCCTTGCAGGCCAATACTGCATTGCCAAGACGCGCTTTGGCATTTGGAAGTCGTTGAACACGCCACACGGCCCGATCCAATTGAAACTGAGACAACGCTGCTTGATACTGCGGAATGTGCGAAGAGGATCTACCAGCCTTCATAGCCAAAACCCCCATGTTCAATCACAGCAAACAGGAGGCTTGACTGGCGTCCAAGAAGTTTCGAATGACGCGTTAGTGTGTTCTTTCTTCGGGATTACCATGCGGTACGTTGAGTTACCGGACGCTGAAACTAACCCGTCAAAGACAATTTGACCCTCGATCAGCCTGGTCGCAACAGCGTCGCAATAACCGAACCCTTCGACAAAGAAAGGTAAGTTTCCGATCTTGATCGTCTTGTCGCCCATACTGCCAGCCCAAATACGCTCGGTTCTGAACCCGTGCCAGGTGTCTGAGCCAAGGCAAAAACGATCTTTTCCATATCACCTCGTACCAAACTGATGCGGCTTTGATACCTTGAGAAATGCGATATTTCATTGGCTCAAACCGTCACCAGTCGTTACTTCTGCTAGCCCCCGTCGAGGACTAGGTCGGTCCAGCCAACGTCATTCGCTTCATCGATGCCTTGGCAGGTAGGCTTGGTCTTGCGGCGCGCCGCTTTGCGTCAGCCAGCCTGAAACGAACGGGCAGGCGGGGCTACCACCCCTGCCATTTGCTTAAGCTCTGTAGGACTGGATATCTCAACCGCGAACGAACTAGCCGGCGGTTAGGGGCAGAGGCGCGCCGAAGCCTGAAAAGGCCTGGCTGATGCGTCAACTATGTTCAGAATTCAGATCCATTGCCGACTTTTTGGTGCCTGCATCGCAAGGCCTTCAAGCAGGTATTTCATCAGTTTCTTGTTCTGCGCCAGAATCTTAAACGCAGGGGCGCGAGTGCTCCGCTTTAGGCGGCACCCGGATCAAAGTCGTGAACAAGAAGCGCCGCAATTTATCCGAGCCCTGCTCGACAAGCTGATCCGGTCGCATGACGAAAGCCTGAAGAAATAGGTCGCACATCTCTACATCGGCAGTGATCTGACGTTTATCCGCTGCACAGGGTTGGCATATGGCACTGCGGACTCCTCGACGGTCCCTTGTCTCGGGTGCTACATCGTTGTTGTCGTCATCTACGCCCCGGTGGTGATGGCGGTCCAAAGGGGCGCGCTCGGGAAACCGCCCCAACTGGACCCACGATTTCTGACATATGTCAGTCCAACAAAAGAGCCGACGGGTCGATCATGCGCTTCCTGGCGCTCAAGTTAACCGAGTTACGCATTGCCTTGCTGCGTTTGAGCAAGCGGCGAAAGCGCGTTTCGTCCAATGCCAAAAGCGTTGACGGTGCCATGGCACGGACCTCCACCCGGCGTGGTTTTTCCATCAAGATCCCTAATTGTCCGAACATTTCACCTCGGCCAAGGCGCCACGATTGA